>NZ_JAGPOT010000078.1 GCF_018224015.1 Pseudarthrobacter albicanus | reverse complement strand
GGCCAGGTGGGACGGGCGCTTGCGCAGGACGAGCCAGGCGGCGCCGAGGACGATGAACCAGACCGGGGTGACCAGGAGCGCCACGAGGGTGTCCGGCTGCGTGGTCAGTGTCCAGATAACGAAGCCGAAGAACGCGAAGACCACCCAGACCATGGGGATGCCGCCGGGCATTTTGTACTTGGAGGCCTCGTGGAGGTGCGGGCGGCGGGAGCGGAACTTCAGGTAGCTGGCCAGGATGATGGACCAGACGAAGACGAAGCAGACGGCGGACACGGTGGTGACCATGTCGAAGGCCTTGCCGATGTCCTCTCCGGCGTACATCAGGATGACGCCGGAGAGCAGCAGGACGCAGGAGAGGAACAGGGCGTTCTGCGGGACCTTGCGGCGGGACAGCCGGCTGAATATGGTCGGGGCGTCGCCCTCCTGGGCCAGGCCGTAGACCATGCGGGAGGTGGAGTAGATGCCGGAGTTGGCGGAGGACATGGCCGAGCTGAGGACCACCAGGTTCACGATCGTTGCCGCGGCGCCGAGGCCGGCGAGGGAGAACATGGCGATGAACGGGCTGTGGCCGGCCTGGAACTGGGTCCAGGGGGT
>NZ_JAGPOT010000077.1 GCF_018224015.1 Pseudarthrobacter albicanus | reverse complement strand
ATTTCGCCGTCACCCAGGAACGCCCAGACCTGCTGGTCCGAGGTGTCCTTGATGCCGCGGTTCTGCAGGTACCGGTTGGACTGCGCCTGGTAGATCGCGTTCATCGGCCCGATCCCCATGGACACGGTGGGGAATTCCCAGAACTTGGGCATCAGCCGCGGGTGCGGGTAGGAGGACAGGGCATGTCCTTCCTTGGACTTCTCCTGCCGGAAGCCGTCCAGGTCCTCCTCGCTCAATCGGCCCTCCATGAAGGCCCGGGCGTACATGCCGGGGGAGGCATGGCCCTGGAAGAAGACCTGGTCCCCGCCGCCGGGGTGGTCCTTGCCGCGGAAGAAGTGGTTGAAGCCGACCTCGTACAGCGTCGCGGCGCCCGCGTAGGTGGAGATGTGCCCGCCGACGCCGATATCGGCCCGCTGCGCCCGGTGCACCATGACCGCGGCGTTCCACCGCAGCCACGCCCGGTACTTGCGCTCGATCTCCTCGTCGCCGGGGAACGGGGCTTCCTGGTCCACCGGGATCGTGTTCACGTAGTCCGTGGTGGTCACCATCGGCACCCCCACGGACTGCGCC
>NZ_JAGPOT010000076.1 GCF_018224015.1 Pseudarthrobacter albicanus | reverse complement strand
CGGTACTTGCGCTCGATCTCCTCGTCGCCGGGGAACGGGGCTTCCTGGTCCACCGGGATCGTGTTCACGTAGTCCGTGGTGGTCACCATCGGCACCCCCACGGACTGCGCCCCGGCCCGCTGGAGCAGGCTGCGCATGATGTACTGGGCACGTTCCGTGCCCTGATCCTGAATCAGGTCATCCAGGGACTCCAGCCATTCGGCGGTCTCTTCCGGATCACGATCAGGCAGCTGGTTTGTCAACCCGCTGAGGATATGGGAGGTTTCTTCTCCTGCAGCCACGTTTGGCCTCTCTTCATCTTTGAACATCGGTTTTTTCGGGTGGTCCACGGCGGTCAGGGCTTAGCTGCCCCGGTAGGTCGAGTAGGCGAACGGGCTCAGCAGCAGGGGCACATGGTAATGCGCCTGCGCCTCGGCTACCCCGAACGTGAGGGTGACCTCGGGGAAGAAGGTCTCCGTACCGGTCGCGGCGAAGTAGGCCCCGGTGTCAAAGCCCAGCCGGTAGGTTCCCGAGGGCAGCCTGTCGGGGCCGAGTTCCTTGATCCGCCCGTCCGCATCGGTGGAACCGGTGGCGATCAGGACCCACTGCCCGCCGTCGAGGGCCTGCAGCGTCACGGCGACGCCGGCCGCAGGCTTGCCCGAGCCGGTATCCAGTACGTGGGTGGTTACGTGGGAGACGCTCACTTGCTCATCAGTCCTTCGAGTCGGAGCACTGCGATCTCGCGCAGCTGCTGGCCGATGATGGGTTCTTCCTGCTCCGGCGTGTGGGCCAGCCTGGCGTTGAGGGACGCCAGGATCTCCGCGCGGCTGCGGCCTGCCGCGCGGATCAGGAACACCTGGCCGAACTTCTCTTCGTAGGCGCGGTTGCCGTCCGCCAGGGCTTCGGCCACGGCCGCCTCCGGCTTGCCGAGTCCGGCCTGTTCCGACTGGGAAAGGCGTGCCTCGGTGCTGGTGCCCGGCGCGCGCTCCCCGATCCGGGGGTGGTGGGCCAAGGCTGCTGCCACCTCCGCCGGGGTGAACGGATCCGCCGCCCGGCGTCCGGCGTCCAGGAGCGATTCAATGCCGGAATAGGGCCGCGCGTCGGCGAGTTCATCAAGCCAGCGCTGGATGTCCAGGCAGGGGCGCAGCGATGCGACGGCGTCCGGGCGGTCGGCCGTGTTGAACTGTTCAATGTGCATGGGCCAGGTCCTCATAGGGGTCGATGCTGGCATCCACGGTGCGGGGTTATACGAAACCAGTTTATTTCGTATCGTGGAACTGTTATTTCAGCATATGCAAAAGTCAACCCTACGCCGGTGCGGGTGTCAACTCCCCGGGCCTCGGACTGACAGGCAGTTCATAGCTCCGGCATAGCTCGCGTCGCTAGATTGTAGGCACTATGGAAGAACGAACGCAGCAGCCAAGTCACGGGTCCATCGGGGACAGGCGCTACCGCCGGGCGCCGGGCCGGTTGCGGAGATTCCGGAGATTCCGCAAATTCCTTCTGGGCGCGGGTGCCGCGGTGCTGGCCGTGGCGTTGGCCGCCACCATCTACACCTCGGGCGAGGCCCGCTCAGCGGCGCCCCGAGCCGCGGAGGCCAGCGCCGCGGCGGCCAGCGCGCCGGCGTCGGACGCGGGACCGGACGTAAACGCCCAGGCTGCGGGAACCCCCGACGCCGGCCTGGACACGGAAATCAGCAACATCATCGATGCCAACAGCCAGTACCAGATCGGCGTGGCACTGATCGACCTGTCCGACGGCGTGGTCCATGAGTACGGCGTCCGGCAGGCGTTCTTGGCCGCCAGTACCGCCAAGGTCCTGGCCGCCGCAGCCTACTACCACCTCGTCGAAACCGGGGCAGCCTCCCTGGACGAGCCGATGGGGGACTGGACGGCCGGGTTCCAGCTCAAGGAAATGATCCAGGACAGCGACAACGAGTCCTGGTCCCTCATCATGGACGCGATCGGCCACGACGAACTGAGCGGCTATGCGGCGTCGATCGGGGTCAGCTATGACCCCGAAAGCAACACCCTGACCCCGGCGGAAATGGCCAGGGTCCTGGCCGGACTCTACTCCGGCACCCTGCTGGACCGCGACGACACCGCGCAGCTGCTGTCCTACATGCAGGACACGAACTACGAATCCCTCATCCCCGCCGCCGTCCCCGCCGGCATCACCGTCTTCCACAAGTACGGGCTGCTGGACGGGGAACTGCACGACGCCGCGATCCTCGCCAAGGATGGCACGGCCTACGCCCTCGTCATCTACACCAAGGGCGAGGACACCGGCGACATCCCGCAGCGCACCGGGGTCATCCACCGGCTGACGCAGGCGGTGGCCGGGGCCCTGTTCTAGGAGTCTGCTGTCGGGGCCCGTCCGGCCACGGTCCGGGGCTACTTTGGGGCGTCCGGCGTCGAAACGGACGATGCCGGCCCGGAGTTTCGTGTCAAAGTGCCCCCGGACGGCGCCGGGCAAGACCGAAAAGCCGCCCTTACCTCGCGAGGAACCGCAGCAGAATCTCGTTGACCTCAGCGGCGTGGGTCCACAGCAGGCCGTGCGGGGCGCCGTCGATCTCCACGTATTCGGCGCCGGGCAGGGCCTTGGCGAACCTCCGGCCGGTGGCATCGATCGGCAGGATGTTGTCCGCCGTCCCGTGGACGATCAGCGCCGGAACGTCGATCTTCGGGATGTCGGCCCGGAAATCCGTATACCACGTCGGCTGCGCGGCGGCCGAGGCGGTGGCGCCGCCCGCGGTGGCAAGGTTCCAGCCCGCCTGCATGACTTCCTGGCTGAGGCGGGGGGTGCCGAGGAAGGTGCCACTGTTGTAGAAATTCCGGAAGAACTCGGTGAAGAAGGCGTACCGGTCCGCGGTCACCGCCTCCATGAGCCCGTCGAAGACAGCCTGCGGGACGCCCTCGGGGTTGCCCTCGGCCTGCAGGAGGTAGGGCTCCAGCGACGCGATGAACACGGCCTTCGCCACCCGGGCCGAGCCGTAGGTGGCCAGGAAGCGGCCCACTTCGCCGGTTCCCATCGAGAAGCCCACGAGCACCGTCTGGTTCAGGCCCAGCGTGGTGAGGATGGTGTCGAGGTCTGCAGCGAAGGTGTCGTAGTCGTAGCCCTCGGTGGGCTTGCTGGACTGGCCGAAGCCGCGGCGGTCATAGGTGATGACGCGGTAGCCGGCGGCGAGCAGCGCCGTGGTCTGCTTCTCCCAGGACGAGCCGTCCAGCGGGTAACCATGGATCAGGACCACCGGCTGGCCGGACCCGTGGTCCTCGTAGTAGAGCTCGATATCGGTGCTGTTCTCGGTTCCAACCTTGATGCAAGCCATGCCGGCAGTCCTCTCGGTAGGGTTCGGTTCGGTGTAAAGCTACCAGAGGAGATCCGGATCTGCCGTGCAGCTGCGGGCAAGAAGTGGCCCGTCATCGTCTCCTGGCTGGCGGAGGAATTCCCGGGCCAGGGGGGCCCACCGGGGCCGGAAGGAATAGAGGCAGCCCAGCCGCAGGCGGGTCGCATTCGCGTAGGCATCGAAGCGCGCCGGTGTGACCCGTAGTTCCCCGGCAGCCGCGATGACCTCGCGGCGGGCGGTCCGGTACCGCCCGGCCGTCAGGCGCCCCTGACGCAGGCGCAGCTCAAGGTGCACGGCAAGGTTTGCCAGGTCGGCGGCGGCTTCGGCCCGGCCTGCCTCGTCGAAATCCAGCAGCCCCAGGGGGGCCCCGGGATCCTGGGCGAATATCTGCTTGTCGTGGAGGTCCCCGTGGGACCAGACCAGGGGATCGGGTTCGGTCCGGAGCAACTGTTGGGCGATCTGACCCACGGCCGCCTGCACCGCGTCGCGCTGCGCCTGCGCCGCCGGTATGTTCTGGGCGTGCAGCAGCCACAAGTTCACTATGCGTTGCAGGTTCTCCAGTTCGACGGCGGCCGTGCGGGGCGCGAGCGCCTCGAGGGTCGGACGGTACGCGGGAGCCCTGGCCAGGGATTGTTGCCGGACCCAGCCCCGGGACCATTTCTGCCAGGCTTTTTCGAACACGACGTCGCCGATCGCGGGGTCGTTGCCCAGCTCGAACAGGGAGCGGCCCGGGAGGCCGGTGAGGATGAGGCAGCCCGTGGTGTAGGAAACTACGTCAGGGGTAAGGAAGTCCCCGGCGCGCAGGAGCGCGTTCATCCGGGCGTGCCGGTCCGCGGCTTCGTCGGACTGCCGGGGCCGGAAGATCTTGAAATAGCGGTCGCCGGCCCTGACCACGGCACGCTTGTGGGCCCGGTGCACTACCACGTCGCCCAGCGGTGCCACTTGCGCCAGGGCGGGCAGGCGCCGGTCGCCGCCGTCAGGCAGCAGCTCCACCTTTCCGGCCCGGAGATGGGCGGCCCGGACGCCCGCCCGTTCGGGCGCCACAAGCTCCATGGTGTAATCCCCTGCGGTAATCTCGGGCCACGCCCGCCGGACCAGCCATTGCGTTCCTTCCGTGTCCGCGACGGCGGGTGGGACGGGCGGCTGCCAGCTCATGCCATCAGCTCCCGGGCCCGGCGGGCAGGCGGATGCGTGGCACGTTCGTCGAGAGTGGCGAGGGCCACGGACAAGCGTCCGGGGAGCGGAGAACATGCCAGACGTAACCAGGCGGCATCGGAATAGGCGTGGAGCCGGCCCGGACTGACATGCAGTTCGTCAGCGGCGGCCATTACCTGTGTGTGGGCCGTTAAGTATCGTGCCGGCGTCATGCGGTTTTGGCGTACGAGAAACTCCAGATGGACATCCAGATTGGCCAGATCGAGAGCGGCCTCGGCCCGGGCGGTGTCGTCGAAGTCCAGCAATCCGAGCGCGGATGTGCCGTCGACGGCGATGATTTGTTTGTCGTGGAGGTCGCCGTGGGCCCAAACCAGCGGATCGGGTGCCGTCCGGAGCAGGTTCTGCGTCACGTCTTCTGCCCTGGCACACAAAGCATCGCGTTGCGACGACGCTTCGGGGACGTTTCCATAGTGGCGCAACCAACGGTTCACCCACCGCCACAAATCCGTTACTTCAACGTCCGGAGAGTGGAGCGGCAGGGTGGCAAGAGCGCTGCGCCTGGCGGTGTCGTACCGGCCGCCCACTTGGGCGGTCCAGGCGTGCGACCATTTCTCCCACAGTCGGGCGAACGATTCATCACTGATTGTCAGGTGGTCCTGCCCCAGCTCGCCCAGGGTCCGTCCTGGGACGGAACTGAAAACGATGACGTCCGCGGAGCTCCGAATGACCCTGGGCGCTGTGAAGGTGCCGGCGCCCAAGAGGAGGTCCGTTTGTGCGCAACGTTCGGCGGGCACGATCGCCTCGCCCGGCCGGAAGATCTTGATGTAGCAGTCCTCCGCCCGGATGACGGCGCGTGCGTGGGGCCGATGGGCAACTATTTCCCCGTTCCGCGCTTCCGCCCGCAGGGCCGGCAGTCCGGGATCGTCCCGGGGCACCAACTCAAAGTGCCCGGACCGGAGATAGGCTGCCCTGACGCCCGTCCGTCCGGGCGTCAGGACCTCCAGTTTGTACTCTCCGGGAGTCTTATCGGGCCATGCCCGGCGGACTTGCCAGGTTCGGCCGGAATTGTCCACGGCGGACTTCGGGACCGGCGGGAGCCAGCTCATGGGACCAGCTCGCAGGCCCGGTCGATGTGCCGGGACATGTCGGCGGCCCAGTCCGGGGTCCGGTCCCTGAACGGGTCAACGCTGCCGGCGAATAGCCGGAGCGCCGCCCAGGCATCCGTCGCTGCCGGCGTGAACCGGCCACCGGCCAGGACGTAGCCATCGATGAGGTCTGCGGTGCGTTGCTGGCCCGCGGAGGTCCCCCTCCACTGGCTCATTTCCTCAACGGCGGCGAAGGAGCCCAGATCGGACTCCGGGGCTCCGGCGCGGGCGCGGTCGAAGTCGATCAGGCGGACCTCCGATCCGCTGACCAGCACTTGGTCAGCGGAGAAGTCCCCGTGGACCACGACGGCGGTCCCGCCGTCCGTGACTTCTTCGAGCCGACGGCGGATCCGGGCTGCCACGTTTGCCGCAGGCACTTCCAGCGCGGGAACGAGTGCCGTGACCATGGCGCAGGTTACCGCCAATTGCCGCTCCACGAGGGCTTCTTGCCCAGGGGCCGGGCCGGAGTCCGCTTCTGCCGGAATGCTATGGAGCCGGGCGAGGGATTCCCCGGCCCGGCGGGCACCCTCAGGGTCGTCGCTGGCCGCCAGGTCCTGGTCGCCCCACGCGGGGCTGGCGCTCGTTCCGTGACCGAAGCAATCGGCATCGCCGAGCATGGGAAGTACGGGAACTCCATGCTGCTGCAGACGCTGGTGGAACCGGTCCACGTTCTCTGGGGCGGGCAGCGCCACGGTCTTGACCACGATCGACGCATCCGGACTTTGCTCCAGCAGGACCAGCCGCCGCTCGGGCTTGTAGCGCAGCACCTTGGCGGTGCCGCTGAGGAGGCCTGGTCCGGGGCGTTCCACGGCGCCGAGGCGTTCCAGTCCGCGGTCTTCGAGCCAGCGCAGGTTCTTGCACAAGGCCCAGTCGTCCTCGATACCGCCTACGGCGATGATCGCATCCGTGTGACGCAGGGCAGGGCGGATCAGAAGCACGCCCCCACCCTGTCGCGCCGACTTCTGGGCGCGTCCGTCCAATTTAACGTTGCCGGCCGTAGTGAGGGCCCAACCGTACTCCTCCTTGCCGTCGCGGGTACGGCGGAAGGCAACCAGGGCTGATGTGCCGGGCTTGTACCGGACCCGGGTGATGCGGACCGGTTCGCCCATGACTTCGGAGAGGCGGCCGTCGTCGAGCACTACGGCAAGGCACGGAAGGGATTCGTCGCGGCGTGCAAGCGAGAGCTCGGCGTCACGCAATGCGGTCCTCAGCGCGTTCATGTCGGCACCTGCACTTCCAGCCCGGCCACATCCTGTTCGGGGCGCGGGGTGGGCGTTTCCCCCATCCACCTGCTGAACCGGCTGTCGGGATCCTGCAGCAGCTCGGCGGGGCGCCCCTCCTCGATGATGCGGCCGTCCTCGAGCCAGATGACCCTGTCGCACAGGCGTGCTGCAAAGGCGTCGTGGGTGATGGTGATCGAGGTCTTGCCCCGGGTCAGGACCTCGAGGGCATCCAGGATCGATTCGCGCGAAGCGGGGTCCAGCCCTGCCGTCGCCTCGTCCAGGATGACGATCGGCGCCTGCCGGAGAACGGCGCGGGCGATCGCGATCCGTTGCCGTTGCCCGCCGGAGAGATCCTTGGCTGCTTCCCCCAGGACCGTGTCATAGCCACTGGGAAGGGCGCGGATAAAGTCGTCGGCCTGCGCCAGTGCACCGGCATGTTCGATGTCCTGATCGGAGGCGTCGAGGCGGCCGAACCTGATGTTCTCCCGCACGGTGTTTCCGAACAGAACGGAGTCCTGAAGCAGGATGGAGACGTGAGAGCGCACTGATGCGATCCGGAGCTCCTTCAGGTCCTCGCCTCCCACCCGGACAGTGCCGGAGGTGGGATCGATCATGCGCAGGACAAGGCTCGCCAGGGTCGATTTTCCCGCACCGGACGGACCGAGGATGGCCAGGTGCTCCCCGGCCGGGATGCGGAGGTTGATCCCGTGCAGCACTGTGGTCCCCTCGCCGTGCCCGGCGAAGACGTTCTCGAACGCGATGTCGGGGTTTCGGCTTTCCAGGGCACGGGCGTTGGGAGCTTCGGGCAGGTCGGTCTGGGCCTCGAGCAGGTCCGCCACGCGCTCCCCCGAAGCCGTGGCCTGGGCGATCCGGCTGGTTTGCTTGGCCAGATCCTTCAGCGGCTTCATCCCGGTTTTCAGGTAGGTAAGGAAAACGATGAGGTCCCCCGGGGTGATCGAGTGGTCCAGCACGCGCCAGCCCCCTCCGGCCAGGACGACGGCCGTGGCGACGCCGATCAGCACATCGGTGCGCCGCTCAAGGCTGGCGGCGAGCCGGAGTGCGACTACTCCCGTCCCGAGCGTCGCCGTGTTGCTTTTCCGGAAGTTGGAGCTGATGGTTTCCTCAAGCCCGTAGGCCTGGACTTCACGCATGGCGCTAAGGGTCTGGGACGCAGTGGTGGCCAGCGCGCTTTCACCCTTGCGTGACTTGCCGGCCGCCGTCGTGATCGATCCTGAACTTCGACGCGACAGGACGGCGAATACGCCGGCTGCCAGGAAGACCACGAGTGCCAGCATCGGGTCAAGCCACAGCATGATGACGGTCATGGCCAGGAGTGTGACAGCGTTGCCCAGCATGGGGAGGCCGGCGGTGACGGCGACGTCCTGCAGGCGTGAGACGTCACTCACGAGCCGCTGGACCGTGTCTCCAGAGGAGGCCCGCGTGTGGTGCCGCATGGACAGGCTTTGTACGTGGCGGAACGTGCGGGCCCGGAGGTCGGCGGCGACTCTTGATCCGACGAGGGCGAAGGAGATGGCGGACCAATAGTTGGCAATGGCACGCAGGATGCTGAGGGCGACGATCGCGCCGCCGCACAGCAGCAGCGTCTCCAGGCTGGCATCCATGCTTGGCCCGGGCCTTTTCATCGTCGCGCCCAGCGAGCGTGAAACGGCGTCGATCACTATTTTCACGGGCCACGGCTCCAACAGGCGGAACAGGACGTCCGCGGCAAGGGCCGCGAAACCGACGGCCATCCGAAGCCGGTGCCGGCGCAGGTGCGGGCTGACGCACCGGAGGGTCCGGCGCAGCCCGGATTCGGGCTTACTGCTGTGATGCCTGCGATGGGCGGTCATTGCAGGGCCACCTTCCGTCCGGGTGGCAACGCCGCAATGATCCGGCCGAGGACGCCGTCCCAGCTGAACCGCTCGACGGCGTCGTGGCGGGCCTCTGCCCCGAGCCGTTCCCGCAGCGCGGGATCCTCCGCAAGGCTGGTGAGGGCGGCGGCGAGGGATTTCAGTTCCCCGGGCGGCACCAGGATCCCGGTGCGCCCGTCATCCACGATGGACGGGATCTGGCCCTCGGCGCTCGCGATGATCGGCATCGCGGCGGCCATGTACTCGTACACCTTCAGCGGGGAAAAGTAGTCGTCCTCGCCATCCGCTTCGGGGGGATAGGGGGCGGCGGCGGCGTCGCACTCCTGCAGGAGGCCCGGTACGGCTGCGGGCGGCACCGCGCCGGCGAAGTCTGTTTCGACGCCAAGCTTCGCGGCGAGGTGTTCGAGGTCGGCCCGGCCCGGCCCGTCGCCGATGATCTTGACGCTCCAGCGCTGATCCTTTTCGGCCGTTTGCGCATTGGCCAGGGCAACCGCGTACAGCAGGGCCGGGACCCCGTGCCAGGGCTTCAGAGTTCCAACGAAGGCCACCGTGAGGTGATCGGGGTTGCGCCGTCCGGGGCGGCGGGCAGTGATGCGTTCGACGTTGACGCCGTTCGGTGCCAGCACCGTCCTGGCCGTGGGCGCCCGGTCCCGGACCCACCGGACCACCGGCTGCGAGACGCAGGCGACGACGTCGGCCGTCCGGGCGTTGCGCCGCAGGATCGTTTCGGCCTTCTTCACGTCCAGCAGCTGGCGGTACCGCTGTTGTTCTTCGATGAGCGGGGCGTTGACTTCGAGCACCGCCGGGACGTTGAGGATGCTGGCAACCACCGAGAGTGCCGGGCTGAACAGCGAATAGCGTTCGTAGATCAGGCCGCAGCCGTGGCGGAGGACCTCGTCGGCGAGGGCGAGCGCAGCGTCTTCGACCGCCCGCTCACGGTCCGGTCCGGGGGCGCCTCCCGGCCGGATTTCGACGACGTCGAGGCCGGCGAGGTCGGCGGGGCAGTCGGTTCCCCGTCGGGTGCAGTAGACCGTGACGGTGGCGCCGGCTCCCTGCCACGCCCGGACGATTTCCTGGACATGCACCGAGGAACCCTTGGTGCCGAAGACGGGCACCCCGGGGTCGGCGCAGAGATAGGCCACGCGCATCATGCGGCCTTCCTTTCCGCGAGGCAGAGGGATCTCAGGGCTTCGGCCTGGCGGCGGACATCGAACTGGTCCTCGATCAGGGCCCGGGCATTCCGGGCCAGCGTCACCCGGTCGGCGCCTGGGGCGCTCATCGCCTGAATGGCCCGGGCGAGGGCGCGGGGATTTCCGGGCCGGGCCAGGAGTCCGGTGGATCCGTTCCGGACCACCTCCGGGATCCCGGTGACCGCGGTGCTGATGCACGGAACACCGGTGGCCATGGCCTCCAGCAGGACGGTGGGCATGCCGTCCGCGTTTCCGTCGGCGCCGATGACACAGGGGGCAACGAAGATGTCGGAGGAACTGAGGAGTTCGTGGACCTGGTCCTGGGTCTGGGGGCCGATCAGCCGGACGTGGTCGCCCAGCCGGAGCCGTTCGATGCCGGACGCCAGTTCCTCGGCCAGCACGCCGGTTCCGGCGATGCGCATGTCCAGGCTGAAGCCCTGGTCAAGGAGTTCGGCGGCTGCGGGCAGCAGATGCTGGAACCCCTTCTTTTCCACCAGCCGGCCCACGGCGGAGATCCGCACCGTGGTTCCGAGGGGGCGCGGATCGCGGTAGGGGAAGCGTCCCAGTTCCAGGCCGTTGCGCACCAGATGGAGCCTGGAAGTGGAGGCCGGGAAGCGGCGGCGCAGGTATCGCAGGTTGAAGTGGCTGATCGTCACGGCGTGGTGGGCCTGTTCGAGCTTGATCCGGAGGTCTTCGCTGCTGACCGATTCATGGAAGATGTCGACGGCGTGGGCCGTGAAGGAATACGGGATGCCCGTGATGGCCGAGGCCAGCCGCGCTACGCTGGTGGCGCCCGACGCGAAGTGGACGTGCATGTGCCGGATATTGCGGTGCTGCAGGGCAACGGCCAGGTTGATGGCCCGGACGGCGTCGTCCGGCGCGGCGGCGGCGAGTTCGGCGAAATTCCGGGCCAGGGCGCCCGTGAGCCCGGCCGCACCGGCCGCATTGAAGCTTTCCCACAGGTCAACTGTCTTCAGCGGCCGGTCAATGTAGGTCACCGGTGCCTGGACCCGCGCGAGATCGGCGTGGAACCTCGGGTCGTTGGGCGGCAGGAGGGAGAAGATCTCGATCCTGTCTCCCGCTGCTTCCCGGGCCAGGATCTCCGACACGATAAACGTCTCGGAGAAGCGCGGATACATCTTGAGGACGTACGCAGTCCCCGGTTCAGACGGCGACACGGCCGGCACTCTCCGTCGGATTGATTGCCGTTTCGCTTTCATCCGCATGGAAGAGTGGCTGGAGCAACTCGGCCGCCAGTTGCGGGACGCGGATCAGCCCGTCCAGGACCGCCCGACGGCGATCCACCGTGGTGCCGAGCCTCGCCGCGAGCCAGCCGGCGAGGATATCGGGGGTCAGGGTGCCGATTTCATGTTGTTCCAGATACCCGGCATTGGCCAGGGACGTGGCCCGGATGCGCTGCTCGGCGCGCGCCTGGGTGCGGGGCACGATCAGGGCGGGGACATTGGTGCTCATGATCTCGCACACTGTGTTGTAGCCGCCCATGGAGACGACGGCGGCCGCGTGCCGGAGGTGGAAAACGATGTCATCCACCGCGGGGACGACTTTCACGCCGGGTCCAGCCTGGCGGCGGAGATCGTTCAGCTGCTCGGCGGGCATCTGCGGGCCGGCCACGATCAGGTGTCCCAGCCCGGGTGGCAGGGCAGTGGCGACGGCGACGCTGGCCAGGGCATGGCCGTCCGAACCGCCCCCCACCGTCGTCATGCAGTACGGGCCGGGCATGCAGCTCGTCCCGGAAACCGAAGGGCGCCCGGCGGCGAGGTAGCCGGTATACCGGATCAGCTTCCGCAGGGAGAACGGTATCTCGCCGGCCGCCACGGGGTCGTGGACGGCAGGGTCTCCGTAAACCCAGATCTCATCAAACAAGGCCTTGACCAGCCCGGGGCCGCCACAACGGGCCCATTCAGCGAAGGCCGCCTCGGGGGAGTCCAGGACTTCGCGGAGCCCCAGCACCACCCGCACCGGGCCGGCCGTGCGGGCACGCCGCAGGGCCGGTTCCAGTTCGCGGTGCACCCCGGTGGCGTGGCGGTCCACGATCACCAGATGGGGGCCGAAGCCGGCGATCACGGCCTGCAGCAGCCGGGCCCGCATGGACACCAGGTCGTGCATGGGCAGGCCCAGGTTCCGGGGCCGGTAGCCATCCGGGCTTTTCTCCACCCCGGGAAGCAGGACCCAGTCCCAGCCTTCCGGCGCCTGGAACGCGGGCGCCAGTGCAGTGCCGGTGATGAGGATGCCTGTAACAGGACGGCCGGTGAGTCCCGGAAGTTGATTCTTCAGGGCGTGGGCCAGGGCCAGATTACGGCGCACATGCCCCAGACCCACTGAATCATGTGAGTAAAGCACTATTCGCATAGGCTGCACGGCGATCCTCCCAAGCCCACGGTCCGCGGCTCAGGGATATTCCCTGCCGGCGGTGGTTGATGTTAGGAACCAGCCTGCAGCGCAAGAGTGAGGAACGGATGAGGGGAAGATTAAGGAGTTCTCATGAAGGGCGCGCCCGCTGCCGCCGGTTCAGAGCCGGACGCCAACGGCCTGCAGCGGGATCCGGATCATGAAGCGCGATCCCTGGCCATAGGCGGATTCCACGGTGGCCGTACCGCCGTGCGCTTCGGCGATGGCAGTGACGATGGCCAGGCCGAGGCCTGACCCTTCCTGCCCGCGGCCTGGGTGGGCCCGGCCGAACCTCTCGAAGATCCGCTGCTGGTCCTCCACCGCGATGCCGGCGCCGGTGTCCCGCACCCACAGCAACAGCGTGTCTGACTCGGGCAGCGGGGTGCCGTCCGGCGCCGTCGGGCCTTCGATCCTGCAGCCCAGCGCGATCGTGGAGGAGCGCCCGGTGTACTTGACGGCATTGGCGGCCAGCTGGACGAGGGCCTGGGTAAGGCGCTGCGGATCAGCCTCGACCACGTAATCGGCGGTCTCATCGATCTGCCAGCGGCGGTCCGCGAGGACATGGATCTTCTCCATCACCTGGTGGAGGAATTCGGGGATGCGGACGGGCTCCCGCATGATGAAGTCAGGGTGGCCGGCATCGGCGAGCAGAAGCAGGTCATCCACGAGGCGCTGCATCCGGTCCACCTCTTCGAGCAGCACCTCCCTCGTGGCGATGACATCGGCGGGGTCGTCGACGGACACCAGCTCCAGGTGTCCGCGGAGAATCGTGAGGGGGGTCCGCAGCTCGTGGCCGGCGTCGTCCAGGAACTGTTGCTGCTGCTGGGCGCCCTCATCGAGTCTTTCCAGCATGGTGTTGAAGGTCTTCGCGAGGAGCGTCACGTCGTCCTCGCCGTCGCGCACTTCCACGCGCCGGGTGAGGTCCTCATGGCTGACCACCCGGGTGGCTTCGCGCAATCGCCGGAGTGGACCCAGCAGGCGGCCGGCCACCCGGCCTCCGATCAGTGCCGCGGCGAGCAGCGTGCCGGCTGCCACCAGTGAGTACGTCTGGACCGAGGCGCGATTGTGAGCCCTTTGGTCGGCGGCGTCCCGGCCCAGCAACAGATACGTCCCGGTGTTTTCGGCCCCCGTACCCTTCACCGGCAGGACGACCGTCCTGAGCGGGCGCCCGCCGGCGTTGAACTCGCCGAAGGCGGCGCCCGAGACGTCCCGGAGCCGGGTGGCGGCGGGGTACAGGCCTGGGGTCAGGAGGGGTTCGTCGGAATTCCCCTCGATGATCCAGTCAACGCGCCCGTCAACGATTCCGGCCATGACTTCGTTGCTGCGGGGTTCGATGTCCTCGGCGGCTTCGTGGAGCCTTTTGCTGTATGACTCGCCGCTGGACTTGCTGTTGGTCTGTACCAGTTTGACCAGCGAATTGCCCTTGTCCAGGATTGCCTGGTCAACCCTGGCATCGGAGTCCTGGAACTGGACAACGAAGGCGATCAGTCCCGCAGCAACCAGCCCCGCAAGCATCATGCCCAGCATGGCGGCCACCACGCGGAAGCGCACCGAGTGGAACTTCGCGCCCCAGCCGGACGGGTCCACGTCCGCGGCGGGGGGGGCTTCTCCCGCCGCCGGAGCAGCGGCAGACGCCACGGGCGCAGTGTGGCCGTTTCCACGTAGACGGTCATGCAGGGATGTCACAATTTCTCCCTTGCCTAGCTAAGCCGGTATCCGGCGCCGCGCGTTGTGACGATGTGGTCCGCGCCGATCTTTTGCCGCAGTTGCCGCACATAGACGTCGACCACGTTGGACGTCCCGTCAAAGTCGTACCCCCAGATGTGGCTGAGGAGTTGTTGCCTGCTCAGGACCTGCCCCGGATGGAGCAGGAACATCTCGACCAGCGCGAACTCGCGGGCCGAGAGTTCCACGACCTTGTCCCCGACGCTCATCGTGCGGGTGTGGAGGTTCAGTTCCAGGGCGGCGTAGCGGATGACGTGGTCCGCGGGCTGGTCATTGTTGTCCCCGGGCCGGAGCCGGCGCCGGATGCGGGCCACGAGTTCCTCGAAGCGGAACGGCTTGGTCATGTAGTCGTCCGCGCCGCCCTCAAGGCCTGCTACCGTGTCCGCGGCCGAGCCCCGCGCCGTGAGGATGATGACCGGAATGTCCACCCCGTTCTTGCGCAGCACGGTCAGGACGGTGAACCCGTCCAGGCGGGGGAGCCCGACGTCGAGGAGCAGGAGATCGAACTCGCCGCTGGAGGCGTAATCCACGGCTGTGACGCCGTCCGCGACGACGGTGGGTACGTAGCCGGCCGACCGCAGACCCTTCTCGATGAACCGGGAGATGCGCTCTTCGTCTTCGGCGATGAGTATGCGGATCACTACAACCCCAAGGAAATGCCCGGATCGGGAACGGTTCAAGGGGTCGCCCGTGGCGCTCCCGGCACTATTCCCGTGAATTCAGGCCTGCTCCAAACTGCGGCGTCTCCTGCATGTGCTGGGAGGAAGATCGGAGGCCCCAGCAGCCTCGATCGGCCCGGAGTACGGGCGTTGTGCGGACATTGCTAACATCCGTGCGCGAAGTTCCGGCATCCGCGATGGGCGTTGGACCCGGTGTTCTCCTATGGTGCTCCTGCGGCGGGGCCCGCGCCACCCCTTTGCGGCAAGCATTTCGGAGTGTTATTGCCGGAACAGCGCCCCGGTGATCTCGCGGGTGAGCTTGTGGATGATGCCCAGGCGGTCCTCGCTGTCGGCATCGTCCGGCCCCCAGGTGTAGATCGCCACCGCGTACGAACGGTCACCGGAGCTCAGGATGGCGGCGTCGTGGACATACCCTTCCACGACGCCGTACTTGTGGTGCACCGTGATGTCCGGGTCCAGGGCGGCGGGGATGAGGTCCTCGTCGTTGGTCTGCTGCATGTAGCCCAGCAGCTCTTGCGTGTGTCCGGGGTTGAGCAGCTTCCCGGCGGAGAGCGCCGTCAGCAGCAGCGCCATGTCCGGCGGGGTCAGGAGGTTCTGTTCGGGGTCGTAGTCCAGCCCGATCGAGCCGGCGTACTCGATCAGCCGGGGGTAGCCGATGTCCTGCATGAGCAGCAGCCAGGAATCGTCGCTGCTGGTATTGACCATGGCCTTGACCTGGAATCCGGCGTCGAAAGAGCCCAGGGGAGCGTCCAGCGACTTTTCGCCGGTTTCCACCAGATGGTAGTAGGCGGCGGCCGTGATGATCTTGGCGGTGCTGGCGGCCACGTACGGCGACGCGTCACCGAAGGCCTGCAGCTTCCCGTTGCGGGTGTCCACGACCGCGACGCCGATCCGGTGGTCCCCGTTCTCGTCCAGGATGCCCTGCAGCCTGGCGCCGAGATCGACGCCGGCGTTCGGCACGGCGTTCGACGCCGGGGCCACCCCGCGCAGCTCCGCCGCGGACGCAACGGCAAGGAAGGGCGTCTTCGGCACCGGGCCGGTGCGGACGACGGCGAAGAGGACCGTGGCCACAATGACGAGCAGCGTGGCCAGCCACATCAATGCCAGCACCCTTGGGTTGCTGATCGGTCCTGAGGTGTTCATGGGGACAGGCCAGGACCTTCCAGTGCAGGCGGGTGGGGTTCCCAAAACCTATGCGCCAGGCGCAGGCATGTCCACGGGCCGCGCGGGGCACGCGGCAGGTGTGGGCAAACTCCCAGCAATGCGCGACGGCGGCGCCCCCCTCCTTACCCACGAATGGACGGCCCGGCAGACTCAGCCACCGGCGATATGACGAAGATGGCCGCCATGAAGTCGCTCGTAGCGGCCATCTGCGTCCATCGGGTGTCCCTGGCGAGGCCGGGCCCCAACCCGCGGCGGTTTCAGCGACTTGAACGGCCTCAATCTCCGCCGAGGGGCTACCTCAGTCCATAGGACGAAGATGGCCGCCATGAAGTCGCTAGTAGCGGCCATATGTGGCAATCAGGAACCCCGGGCGAGGCCAGGCCCTAATCCGCGGGCTTCCTTGGTCAGGGAGGCGAAGACCAGTTCGCCGTCGCCGAGGACTGAGTCCACACCGGTGGCGCCTGCCCGGCGCCGTGTGCTGCCCGCAACCATGACGCCGTGGATGTCGACGCCGGTGTGGATGTTCAGGCGTTCGAAGGCCGCGGCGAGGACCTCGGTGGGCGAGTTGCCGGCTCCGGCGCGTGCTGCGTAGACCGAGTTGGCGACGCCGACGCTGAGGTTCTGGTGCCCGTGGAAGCTCACCTGGGCGTCGGTGCCGAGTTCGGTGACCAGGGCGGAGACGCCCTCGGAGGCGTTCTCCAGGATCAGGGCGCCGGCCGAGTCCACGACGTAGACGCACTGGCAGTCGGCGTCGGCCATGATCCGTGCCTGCTTCGCCAGGTTTTCCGGGGTGGCGCGGTGGGCGAGCATGAGGAACCCGACGGTTTCCATGCCGAGAGGTGGTGATGCCGAGCCGGGCGGCCCGGGCGAGGCTGTCGGACGCCCGGACCCGGGAGACGATCTACATCCTGTCCAAGGAAGGCGCCGCTTCGGCCGCGCCGCTGACGACAGCGCTCACTGTGGCCATCGCCGAGGCGATGGAGGAACGGGCGGAGCGCAACGGCGGACGTCTGGATCTGCCTGCAAGGAGCGCATCTTCGATGTCTCCAATCTCGCGGAGCTGGACCGTGGCCGCGCCGTCGTTCTCGCCTCCGGAGCACCCGCCACTCTTGTGCGCAACGACGGTGGCCACGCTCACGGGACCCCTGCAACCGAGCCGGCAGAAGCACCTCAGCCGGTGTTCGGCTCGGTCGAGGAGTTCCTGCACGAACAGCTGCTGGCGACCTATGTTCGCGATGTCGATGACCGCAGCGCCAAGTGGTGCATGGAGTGGTCCTGGCGGACCGCCCCTCTTCTCATGTCTCTGGTTACGCTGTGGCTTCTCATTTCCCAGGCGGACACGACGTCGTCTCGGAACTTGGTGGACCGGGGGTTATCTGCGCGGAAGGCCGGGGTCGCGCCTTGCAATCCGAGAGTCTCGCGCGACGGCGCGTACGAGACATTTGGTGGTAGTGGCGTCAAGGACATCTGGTGTCACGCCACATTGTCTTTCAAGTAGTCCGGGGATTCTTGGAATCAAGTGACGGTGCTACCGGGCTCCGGGACGCACCTGGCGCATCAGCCCCATGTTTATGAACTGAGCATCGCGCCTCTCTTGTAATCCAAGTCACAGGCGCATACGATTGCCTAAACGCGCATACGAATGCGCATTCGATTGCTTCAAGAACTGCCCGGCCGTTGAGATCTTTGGAGGACATCATCGTGGATGTAACACGGACAAACCATGCCGCCCCAGCCGTGGGCGGGAACCGCGAGCCCGAGGCGTACGGCCAGGGCGCGGCGGCCGAACTCGCAGGCGTTTCGAAGATCTTTGGCTCGACGGTGGCCGTCTCTGAGGTGTCATTCCAGCTGTTCACCGGAGAGGTTCTGGCGCTCGTGGGCGAAAACGGTGCAGGAAAGAGCACGTGCGTGAAGATGCTTGGCGGCGTCTATCACCCCGACGGCGGAACCGTACGCATCGCGGGGGAGGACGTCCATTTTCCGACCGCTCTGGAAGCGCACAAACACGGAGTGGCAGTCGTCCATCAGCACCCTGGGCTCTTCGCTGATCTGTCCATCGCGGAAAACGTTTTTGCCGGGCAGCCGCTGCGCTCCCGGACGGGCCTGCTGGATCACACGAGGATGAAATCCGAGGCACAGAAGGTCCTGGCGCAGCTCGGACTCGAACGGCCCGTGACGATGCCCGTCGGCTCTCTGCGCGTCTCCGAGCAGCAGCTCGTTGAGATAGCGAGGGCCTTGGTCTCAGAATCGAAGGTCCTGATCCTGGATGAGCCGACCGCGGCCCTGACCACCGCCGAGGTGGACCGCCTGTTCGAGGTCATCGAACGCCTCAAGGAGCAGGGCGTCGCGATGATGTGCGTGGGCCACCGTCTTGAGGAAATCTTCAGAATTTCGGACCGCCTGACAGTGCTTCGCGATGGCGCGGTCGTCGACACCTGCCGGACATCGGAAGTCACCGAAGAAGAGATCGTGAAGCTCATGGTCGGCCGGGCACTGGGCGACCTGTATGAACGGTCTGCAGCCGTACTCGGAGACACCGTCCTGGAACTCCAAGGACTGTCTTCCGAGGGAAAATTCAGAAATATCGATCTGAGCGTCCGCGCAGGCGAAGTCGTGGGAATGGCCGGGCTCATCGGCAGCGGCCGCACCGAAGTGGCGCGTGCCATTTTCGGGATGGAACGGCCAACGTCCGGCAAAATCCTGATCCACGGCCACGAGCAGACCATCAAATCCGCGGCCCACGCCATCTCCGAAGGGATCGCCTACGTCTCCGAGGACCGCCGCGGCCAAAGCATAGTTGAAGACTTCACTATCCTGGACAACGCCACACTGCCCGTCGTCGGCAAGGCCACAAAATGGGGTCTGATCAGCACCAAAGCCGAGCTCGCCATGGTGCAGGGCCCCCTGGAGCGGATGAAACTGAAGTTCGCCGGCTACGACCAGCCGATCGGCAACCTCTCGGGCGGCAACCAGCAGAAAGTTGTCCTGGCCAAATGGCTGGCGACCCAACCGAAGCTGCTGATCCTGGATGAACCCACGCAAGGCATCGACGTGCAGGCAAAAGCGGAAGTCCACCGGATAATCCGGGAACTCTCCGCACAGGGGATCGCCATCCTGCTGATTTCCTCGGACATGCCCGAACTTCTTGGGGCATGCGACCGGATCTACGTCATGAAACACGGCGACCTCGTCGCGGAATTCGACCGCGAGCACGCCAACCAGTACGACATCGGCCTCGCAGCCACCGGCCTGCACGCATCCACACGAAGCACCAGGAAAACCGCGGCGGAACCCGCATCAGGCAAGGAACCGCCGGAGACACGGCCGGCGCGGCCGAAACGGCCCGCGGATACGGCGTGGGACCGCGGCCTCTCCTGGATCCGACAGGCACTGGGACGCCGCGAACTGGGACTCCTGCTGGCGCTCGCGGCCGTCGTGGCACCCCTGAGCCTGCTCAACACCAACTTTTACTCCGGTGACAACCTGCACGACCTGGCCGACTACTCGGCGATGCTCGGCATCGTCGGGATCGGCCAAATGCTGGTGATCCTCACCAGGAACATCGACCTTTCCGTCGCCTCCACCCTCGGCCTTGCCGCGTACGCCTCCGCCGCGACCATGCGGGCGGTACCGGACGCTCCAATCCTTCTGGGCATCGGCGTCGCCCTCGCGGTCGGACTGCTCTGCGGCCTCATCAACGGGGCAGTCATCGCCTACGGCGGAGTCCCCTCCATCGTGGTGACACTTGGAACACTGGCTCTGTACCGAGGCGTCTTGAGCATCATCTCCTCAGGAGACCGCGTCAAGCCCGAACAGGTTTCAGATGACTGGCTCTCCATGACCAAAACGGCCATCTTCGGCATCTCACCCGTCCAGCTCAGCGCCATCGCCGTATTTGCCCTGGCCGGCTTCATTCTCTGGTGGACTGCCAAGGGCCGCGAAACCTACTTCGCCGGATCCAACCCCGCCGGCGCGGAACTGATCGGTATCCCGGCCAAACGCCGCACCCTGGCCGCCTTCACCATCTCGGGACTCCTCGCCGGCGCCGTCGGCGCCATGTGGGCCTCCTACTACCCCTTCGTGGACGGACAGGTGGCCTTCGGCCTGGAGACTGCCATCATCGCCGGCGTCGTCGTCGGCGGAGTCGCCCTCAGAGGCGGGTCCGGCACCGTCGTCGGAGTCCTGATCGGCACGGTGGGACTCCTGGCCATCAGGAAGGTGCTGACCATAGCCGGCGTACCGGACCAATACCTGCAGGCAGTCTACGGAGCTGCGATCATTGCCGCCGTCTCCGTGGACGTCGTACTCCACGGCCGCCGGAACAAGGCGAAAGGACACTGACCATGTCGACAACAACCACCACCGGATGGCCCCACCGGCTCCAATCCCGGATGCTGTCCTGGGAAGGGCTCCTCGGAGCCTTCGCCATCGCTCTGATCGTAACCGCCGCCATCACTACCCCGGGTTTCTCTGACGGCTACAATCTGGGATCATCCGTTGCTCGCATGGCTGCGAAAGCCCTGATGGTGCTGCCCCTGGTGTTCCTCATCATCGCCCGCGAAATCGACATCTCCGTCGCCAGCACGGCCGGACTGGCCGGCATCGCTTTCGGCCTGACTGTCCAGTCCGGCGGATCAACGCTGGCCGCCGTTGCCGTGGCACTGGCAGTAGGACTTGCCTGCGGCGCCCTCAACGGCTTCTTCGCGGCGGTGCTCGGTCTGCCGTCCCTCGTGGTCACTCTGGGGACCTTGGCCCTGTTCCGCGGGCTGTGCTACGTGCTCGTCGGAGGCACACCGATCAGCAATATGCCTCCGGAAATCATCTCGCTGGGCAATGACTCAATACTCGGGACCTACATCCCCGCAGCCATCGTTCCTTTCCTGCTCCTGGCGCCCGTATTCTACATAGTCCTGCACAAGACACCCTTCGGCCGCCGCGTCTTCGCCATCGGCGGCAACCCCGGCACGGCCTCGTACTCCGGCATCAGGAAATCGCGGATCGTCTTCCAGCTGTTCGTCACCTCCGGGCTGGTCGCGGCCCTCGCCGGCATCATCCACGTCGGCATCACCTCCTCGGCAGCGCCGGACGGCGCCATCGGATACGAACTGGACGTGGTCACGGTCGTGTTCCTCGGCGGGGTGAGTTTCCTGGGCGGCAAGGGCAAAATGACCGGCGTCTTCTGGGCTCTGGTCGTTGTCATCGCCATCCGCAGCATGCTCCAGCTGCAGAACTTCGGCGCCTATGGCCAGGCGGCCGTCGTCGGGCTGGTCCTGATCGTTTCCCTGCTGATGGCAAACATCGTCAACCGCACCTCGGCCATGCTGGCCAGCCGCCGGACCCGGGCCCAAAAGCTCGGCAACCCGGCCCCTGAACCAGCCGCAATCGTTCTACCCACCAAATAACCAGCCTCAACCACACGAAATCACAGGAGATTTACATGCGTACACCTGCACGGGCTGCACTGTCGGGCCTTGCCGTTCTTAGCCTCGCAAGCCTTGCATTGACTGCTTGCACTCCCTCCGGAGGCACAGCCGCCTCCGGAGGAGGCAGCTGCACTCCCAAGGACAACATCACCGTCGGCTACATTCCCAAACTTGGTGATGACCCCTACATGACCACCGTCAGGGACGGCGCCCAGAAGGCAGCCACCGAACTCGGCGGCACCAACAAGGTCGTCTACACCTCGCCCAGCGAAGCGACCGGGTCCGCCCAGATCCCGTTTGTCCAACAGCTGATCTCACAGAAGGTTGACGTCATCGCCATCTCAGGCAGTGACCTCAACGGTGCGGCGGCGGAGTTGAAGAAGGCCCAGGCCCAGGCCATCAAGGTCATTACCTTCGACTCCGATGTCGCCCCCGACGCGCGGTCCCTGTTCATCAACCAGGCTAAGACCGATGAGCTGGGAACCGGGATGCTGGACAGCATGAGCAACCTTCTCGGCGGCACGGGGGAGTTCGCCATCCTCTCCTCCACCCAGACGGCGGTCAACCAGAACGCCTGGATCGCCGACATCAAAAAGCGTCTCGGGAGCGAAGCGAAGTTCAGCGGCATGAAACTGGTCGACGTTGTCTACGGAGAAGAAAAGGCAGATGTCAGCGCCAACCGCGCCAAAGAGCTGGTAACCACCCACCCCAACCTCAAGGGCATCATCGTCCCCGCCGGAATTTCCCTGCCGGCCGCGGCAACAGCCCTGGATGAAATCGGCGCCCTGGGCAAGGTCAAGCTCACCGGGCTGGCGCCCGCGTCCTTGATCAAGAAGCAGATCCAGACCGGTAACGTACAGGACATCTGGTGGAACGTCACCGATCTGGGCTACCTGTCCTTCTACGCCGCCAAAGCCGCCGCCAGCTGCACCGTGACCGGAAAAGCGGGCGAGAAATTCGATGCCGGCAAGCTGGGCTCTTACACGGTGGGCGATGAGAAGACCGTCATCCTCGGACCGGCCAAGATTGTCACCACCGCGAACGTGAACGAATTCGCGTTCTGATGTCCCCTGCGGCTGGCCCGGCATCCCGGGCCAGCCGCAGGCACCAACTACAAGGAGTTAAAGTCATGGAGCTGAGCAAGCAGCGGCCGTTTCCAGAGATCCTGGAAGCCGACGTGGACCAGCTGGCGCAACGGATCCTGGGCAACCTGGCACCCGGTTCCCGGATGATCCTTGGCCTGTGCGGGGCGCCGGGGGCCGGCAAGTCCACCTTCGCCGACCAGCTCGCGGACCGGCTGGGCAGCGACCGTGCGGTAGTGGTGCCCATGGACGGCTTCCACCTCGGTCACGAGGTCATCAAGGATTCTCCGAAGCTTGACCGTAAAGGCGCGATCGACACCTTCGACGTCGGCGGCTACCGGTCCCTGCTTCAGCGGATCAGGTCCCGCGATGAAGACGTTGTTTACGCGCCGCTGTACCGGCGGGGACTCGAAGAACCCATCGCGGCGTCCATCGCTGTGCCCCGGGACCTTCCGGTGGTCATCACGGAAGGGAACTACTTGCTGGCCCCTGATCCCCGGTGGCAGGCGGTCCGCGCCGAACTGGACCAGGTCTGGTACCTGGAAACCCCTGACGAGCTCCGCGTAGCCAGACTCGTTGACCGGCACGTCCACTTCGGTAAGGCACTGGCCCGAGCGGTGGAATGGGTACACCGGTCCGACGAACCCAACGCGGAGTTCATCCGGACCACCAGGCACTCGGCCGACCTGGTCATCAGGCTTTCATGACGGCGCCACCGCCCGGCGTGCAATGGGAAAAGCAGGCAGATGGAACAATGAATGCAGCGGAAGGAGATCACATGGTAACCATGAGCGACGTGGCACAGGTCGCCGGCGTTTCACAGACCACGGTCTCCCATGTGTTGAACAAGACCCGCCGCATCGCCCCGGAAACTGAGAGGGCCGTTGCCGCAGCGATCGAGGCAACCGGCTATCTCAATGACGGGATTGCGAAGTCCCTGCGCACCGGCAAAACACACTCGATCGGCCTTGCCATCTCGGCGATGTCGAACCCGTACTTCGGTGAAGTTGTCCACTCCATCGAAAAACATGTCACCGATCTGGGCTACAGCCTCCTCCTGGCCGATACACACGATGATCCCGACCGGGAGCTCCGGGCCGTCCGCGACCTCCTCGCCCACCGTCCCGACGGAATCATCCTTGCCCCCTCGGCGGACCCGCAGGAAGCCTTGCGCCAGATCTCACGCCGGAAAATCCCCACCATCCTGATTGACAGGGTCCCCGAGCATCTGGACCCGTCGCAGCCCGTCGACGCCATCGGCGTCGAAAACACCGAGCCCACCGCGGAGCTCGTCCGGCATCTGGCCGAACGGGGCCACCGCCGCATCGCAATGGTCTCCGGCCGGCCAGGGCTTCGCACCACGCTCGAAAGAGTCGATGGCTACCTCCTCGGCCTGCGACAGGCCGGAATCGGCGTCGACGAGACCCTCATCCGGGACGGACACTCCGAAGCCGAACCCGCACGGCAGGCCATCAAGTCGCTGATGGCACTGAAATCACCACCTACCGCGCTCATCACGGGTAACAACCAAATGACTATCGGAGCCATGGCAGCCCTACGGGACCTCGGCCTGCAGGTACCGGATGACATAGCCCTCGTAGCCTTCGACGACTTCCCCTGGGCAGACCTGTTCCACCCCCGCCTGACCGTCATGGCCCAGCCCATCGAAGAACTCGGAACCCTGGCCGCCGAAATGCTGTTCCAACGGCTCCAGGAACCCGATCTCAAACCCCGCGAAATACGCCTCAGCCCCCGGCTGATCGTCCGGGACTCCGGCGGAACAGGCATCTAACCGCCGCCCCACTGCCAACACACCTCCCCGCTAACACCTAGACCTCCACGGACGCCGCGGCCATGCCGTCGTGCCCGCTTCACCTCCATCACGCCCACGCCGCGCCTCCGCGATGCCCCCTGCCCAAAACCTCAAGGAAAGAGTCCTCTCATGACCCTCAACCTCGCTGAATCCCTTTGCTCCATCTCGACGAAAGCAACCGCATCCGACTGGCGTGAAGCCATCCGCCTTTCCGGCGACGGCCTCGTTTCGGGAGGGGCGACGACTGATGAGTACACAGACCAAATGATTGCCGCCGTCGTGGAGCACGGTCCCTACATCGTTATCGCACCTGGAATCGCTCTCGCCCACGCACGCCCCTCCGATGCCGTCCTCCACGGCGGGCTCAGCTGGGTCAGTCTCGAAACTCCAGTCGAGTTCGGGCACCCGAAAAATGATCCCGTAACCCTGGTCATCGGGCTGGCGGCCGTTGACCACACCACCCACATCGACGTCCTGAAGGCAGTCGCGGGTGTGCTCTCCGACAAAGCCGTCCGAGCGCGTCTGGATGCAGCCACAACTGACGAAGAAGTGCGCACGATCCTCGGTGAAGCCGCCTCGGCTTCCTGATCTTCGACCAAAACCCAAAGAAATCCAGATCCACCTTAATGAAAGGCACCACCATGAAAATCGTTGCAGTGTGCGGCATGGGCATTGGCACATCAATTCTGCTCAAGATGAACGCGGAAAAAGTCCTCGCAAAGCTCGGAATCGACGCGGACGTCGAAGCCGCCGACATCGGCGTCGCCAAGGGCGCGGCACAGACCGCCCAAATCGTCCTCACATCCGACGAACTCGCCGGCGAACTCGGACAGGTCCCCGCAAACGTCATCATCATCAACAACTTCTTCGATCTCGATGAGATCACGGACAAGCTCACCGAAGCCGTCCGATAACCCGCCCCCCACCTAATCGAAAGGACCACCCGCCATGGAGTGGCTCATAGTTGTACTGAATTTCATCGGGCACCAGATCCTGAATGTGCCCGCCTACTTAATTGGCATCATTACCGCCGTTGGCCTGGTAGCGCTGCGGCGAAACGCAGGGCAGGTTATCGGCGGAGCGCTCAAGGCAGCCATGGGCTTCCTCATCCTGGGTGCTGGAGCCACCGTTGTGGTCGGCTCCCTGGATCCCCTCGGCAAGCTCATCCTCGCGGTGACAGGCGCCCAGGGCGTCATCCCGACAAACGAGGTCATCACGGCCATGGCCCAAAAGCAGTTCGGCGCCCAAAGCGCCTACGTGCTGACTCTTGGCTTCCTTGTCATGCTCGTCCTGGCACGGTTCACTCCCTTGAAGTATGTGTTCCTGACCGGGCACCACATGGTGTTCATGGCAACCATGATCACCGTCGTGCTCTCCGTGGGATTCGGGGAGAACCTGGGCTGGCTTGTCGTCCTGATCGGCGCGGTCCTGCTCGGCGTCATCATGGTGGTCATGCCCGCCTTCCTCCACCCCTGGACGAAGAAAATCACCGGAAACGACGCCATCGCCATCGGCCACTTCGGTTCGCTCGGATACATCGCTGCCGGCGCCGCAGGTCAAGCCGTCGGGCGCCGCAGCAAATCGAGCGAGGAAATCCAGTTCCCGCAAGGACTCAAATTCCTTCGTGACTCAATGGTCGCGACGTCACTCTCAATGGTTCTCATCTACATGGTCTTCACCATTTGGGGACTCATCGCACTGCCCCTCGACAAGGCACTGGCGATCTTCAAGGCCAGTGACTCCGGTGATTTCGTCATGACAGGATTCGCGCAGGCCCTCCAGTTCGGAGTCGGTGTGGCCGTCATTCTCTACGGTGTCCGCACTGTCCTTGGCGAACTCGTCCCCGCGTTTCAGGGAATCGCAGAAAAAGTCGTCCCGGGCGCCAAACCGGCTCTCGATATCCCGATTGTCTTTCCCTTCGGTGCTAACGCCGTGCTGATCGGATTTCTGAGTTCATTCGCAGGCGGACTCCTCGCACTTGGTGTCCTGGCCCTCTGGCTGAACCCGGTCTTCGGCCTGGCGCTCATCCTCCCCGGCATGGTTCCGCACTTCTTCACCGGCGGCGGCGCCGGGGTCTATGGCAACTCAACCGGAGGACGGCGCGGCGCGGCCGTCGGCGGCTTCGTCAACGGTGTGATCATCACGATCCTTCCCGCCGTTCTCCTCCTGGTGCTGGGCCAGTTCGGCCTGTCAAACAGCACGTTTGGTGACGCCGACTTTGGCTGGTTCGGTACCCTCATCGGTCTCAGCCTTCGTGGCGGAACTGCCGTCGGCGCCGTCCTGACCATCCTGATCGCCGTCGCACTGGTCACTTCCGCCATCATCTTCCAACTCAAGGTCGTCAACTCCGGATGGATTCCCGGCGCGCACCGAGACGCCTGGATCGCCGAAGAAAAGGCAGCCGAAGCCGAGGAAAAAGCAGCCGCAAAGGAGGCCGCCCGGAAGGAGCCGGCACAGAGCCCGGCGTCATAGGCCGCCGGAAACGCTCACCGCCGCCCTCGCACCGAAACAAACGTGAAGGCATGCGCCTGCTGACGCCACCACTTCCATTCATATAGAGGACCTTCACGATGACAGAACGCACGACCACCATTGCCAGCCGGGTGGGTCTGCATGCCCGCCCCGCCGCGATCTTCGCCGAAGCAGCCGGCGAGCTTCCTCTCGAAGTGACCATCTCAGTCGAAGGCGCCCCGGACAGCGAAGCAGTTGACGCCTCAAGCATGCTTTCGCTGATGGGCTTGGGGGCAACCCACGGCACCACGGTCGTGCTCCGCGCGGAAGGAACCGGCGCCGATGAAGCACTCGATGCACTCGTGCAGATCCTCCAAACGGACCACGACGCACACCGCTAACGGCCAGGTACCCCAGGAATGCCGCCGCTGAGACCGAGAGCTCGCGGGGACTGGCGGCAGCACCCTCACTGGTCTGCCGGGAGCACCTGCTCCCGGCAGACCAACCAAAAACACATGAACATGACAAGCAGCGCCGCAAAGAGACCTGATCGGACGCTGCTGCTAATCCGAACCACCAGATATCCCAGGAGCTTTGACATGACGACCAACCCCACCCAGCAGCTCTCCGACGCCGGCGTCTCCATCTGGCTCGACGACCTGTCCCGCGGCCGCCTCACCACCGGCACCCTCCGCAAGCTGATCGAAGAGAAGAACGTTGTCGGTGTCACCACGAACCCCAGCATCTTCCACGCCGCGATCACCACCGGCCACGACTACGACGCCGTCATCGCCGCCCAGGCTGCAGCCGGCGCCACCGTTGAAGAGACCGTCTTCGAGATCACCACCACCGATGTGGCCGACGCCTGCGAGCTGTTCGCTCCCGTCGCCGCGGCAACCAACGGTGTTGATGGCCGCGTGTCCATCGAAGTGGACCCCCGCCTCGCCTGGGACACCGCCGGCACCATCGTCGAAGCCAAGCACCTCTACAAGAAGGTCAATAAGGACAACGTACTGGTCAAGATCCCGGCAACCCTTGAAGGCCTCGAGGCCATCACGGCCACCTTGGCCGAAGGCATCAGCGTCAACGTCACCCTGATCTTCTCGCTGGAACGCTACCGCGCCGTGATCAAGGCCTTCCAGTCGGGCCTGGAGCAGGCCATGGACAATGGCCACGATCTCTCCAGGATCCACTCCGTGGCATCCTTCTTCGTCTCCCGCGTGGACTTGGAAACCGACAAGCGCCTGGACGCCATCGGCACCCTCCAGGCCAAGTCGCTTAAGGGAATGGCAGGCATTGCCAACGCCCGCCTGGCCTACGAGGTCTACGAGGAGCTTTTCTCCACCCAACGCTGGGCGCCTTTGGCGAAAGCCGGCGCCCTGCCGCAGCGTCCGTTGTGGGCCTCCACCGGTGTGAAGGATCCGGCTTACCCGGACACCATGTACGTCACAGAGCTCGTGGCACCGGGCGTTGTGAACACCATGCCGGAGAAGACCCTCGACGCCACATTCGACCACGGTGTCATTGCCGGAGACACGGTTTCCACACACTTCAACGATGCCGTCGCGGCCCTCAGCGAACTGGAGAGCGTGGGCGTCTCCTACAACGACGTCGTGGCACTGCTGGAATCTGAAGGCCTGGAGAAGTTCGTAGCCAGCTGGAAGGAACTGCTCGCCGACGTTGAGGAAGCTCTCGCCGCTGCACGGAACGCATCCACCTAAGTACCTACAATGCACAACTCCGCCGCCCTGGGCGCCCGTCCACCCCCATGTCTCTTAGCCGCAGCACGACACCAGAAGCGGACTCGATGTTCGCGCGCATTCATGCATTGGGTTCGACCCGTTCGGTTGGTCAGAACTCATCGAACGGCCCTCGACCATCAGGACGAGCAGACCAGTCACATCGGCCGATCGGAATTCCTGCAGATAGCAGCCGCCACAGGCCGCCGGGGACCTGGCCGAAACTGCATTCAATCCACATCCAGCATGAAGAAAGATCCAGCATGAAAATAGGTATCCTGACCAGCGGGGGCGACTGCCCCGGACTAAATGCGGTCATCCGCGGGGCCGTGCTCAAAGGCATCAAGGCCTACGGCCACACCTTCGTCGGATTCCGTGATGGATGGCGCGGAGTAGTGGACGGGGAGGTGCTGGAACTTCCCAGAGAAAAAGTACGAGGAATCTCCAAACAGGGAGGCACCATCCTTGGAACCTCACGGACGAATCCGTTCGACGGACCCAACGGCGGCGCCCACAACATAAAGATGACCCTCGTATCATTGGGCATCGACGCCCTCATTGCCATCGGAGGGGAAGGAACGCTGGCCGCGGCCCAGCGCCTGTCGCAAGAGGGCCTCAAAATTGTCGGTGTTCCGAAAACTGTGGACAACGACCTGGCGGCTACCGACTACACTTTCGGTTTCGACACGGCCGTCCAGATTGCCACGGAAGCCATCGACAGGCTGCGAACCACCGGCGAATCACACCACCGATGCATGGTCGCGGAAGTCATGGGTCGGCATGCCGGCTGGATCGCCCTCCACGCGGGCATGGCAGCAGGGGCACACGCCATTCTCATCCCTGAACAACCAGTATCGGCAGCCCAAATCGCGACGTGGGTCCAGGAAGCCCAGCGGCGCGGACGCGCGCCCCTGGTAGTCGTGGCAGAGGGATTTATCGAACAGGGCCAGGAGGCGGCGCACTCCGGTCGTGGGCTCGATACGTTCGGACGGCCACGACTGGGCGGAATTGGCGAAAAGCTCGCCCCCGAAATCGAGGCACGGACCGGAATCGAGACCCGCGCTACCGTGCTTGGCCACATACAACGTGGGGGAGTGCCCTCTGCATTCGACCGCGTCCTGGCCACACGGCTGGGCATGGCCGCAGTCGACTCTGTGGCGCACAACCGCTGGGGGACCATGGTCACCCTCAAGGGAACGTCAATCGAATCCATTGATTTCGATACCGCCCTAGGGAGCCTGAAAACCGTACCTCAGGAACGCTGGGACGAAGCAAGTCTCCTTTTCGGCTAAGTGCCAGATAAGAAGGCAGCCAATTTCCATTCAGACTAAAGGGAAGAGCGATGAAACGTGCTAAGAGTCTGCTGGACGGCCACGACTGGGACGCACAGGAGTTCAGCCAAAAGGACGACCAATGGCAGAACCGCCATCGCAAAATGCTTGTCTGCCTCTCCTGCAACGCTCCCGCCGTTCACAGGGCAGGTTCGCAGCGGAAGCCGTCCTTCGCGGCACAACACCACGACGACTGTCGACTCAGACCCGCCAAATGGAGTGCCTTCAGATTTCTCCAGTAACGGGCATCCTGTGCGTCTTGAAGATCAGTTGGCAGACGTTGAGGGCGCGCCCCGGCCCCGTCAGGGCAAGGCCCGTTCGGGTGCCGGCTACGGCAGCGGATGCCTGGCGATCCGCAGGTAGTGCTCCAGGACGTGGTCGGCGATCGCCAGGGCGGAGGTCGCGGCCGGGGAGGGTGCATTGCGCAGCAGGGTGACGGCGCCGAGCCGGTCCACGGCGAAATCGTCGAGCAGGGACCCGTCCGCGTCCCAGGCATGGGCCCGGACGCCCGCGCCGGCCTTCGCCGCCAGGTCTGAAGGTTGCGGGGCGGGCAGGAACTGCCGGGCCTGCCGGAAGTACAGCGGTTTGAGCAGCGACGCCGAAATTTCCCGCACCCCCATCCGCCAGTGTTTCCGCGCCAGGGCCGGCGCCCCGGGCCAGCCCAGCGACGCCAGCGTGTCCTTCAGCGACACCCGGCCCCACGAGTAGCCTTCCCGCGCCACGGCCGGCACCGCGTTGGGGCCCACGCGGACGTCGTCGTAGACGCCGCGGGTGAAGTGCACGCCCAGGAAGGGGAAACGCGGATCCGGGACCGGGTAGATCATGCCGTTCACCAGGTGGCTCCGCTCGGCGGCCATCACCCAGTATTCGCCGCGGAACGCAAGGATCGCGGGGGACGGGCTGGCCCCCACCAGTTTCGCCACCAGATCGGACTGCAGCCCCGCGCACACCACCAGGCGGTCGAAGCTGTGCGTGCCGGCCGGAGTGGACACGTGCGCCGGCCCGTGCGCGTTCTTCACGGCCACGACCTCCTGGCCCAGCAGCACGGACCCGCCGCCCCAGCCGCACGTCCTGCGCGAGGGCTTCGGTGATCGCCGCGTAGTCCACGACGGCGGTTTCCGGCGAGTGGACGGCGGCCACGCCCGCTGCGTGCGGCTCGATCTCCCTCAGCTGCGCGGCGTTGAGCCGCTTCACGCCGGGGACCTGGTTTTCCCTGGCGCGGCGTTCGATCTCGTCCAGCCGGGGGAGCTCCTCGTCGGTGACGGCGACCACCAGCTTCCCGAGTTTACGGTAGGGCAGCCTTTGTCCCGGCAGTAGCGGGTGAGGGCCCGGCCCCGGGCGCAGAGGACGGCCTTGAGCGGCCAGGTGGAGAATCACCGCGGCTTCCACCGGGAACCGGACGTACACTGGCCTTCGAATCACCGTGCGTGAAGATCCTGAAGCGCATGCAGGCATGGTTGGAGACCGGATGCTCTGGAGACTGCTCGTTGAATACCTGCGGCCGCAGCGGCGGCTGCTGTCCGCCGTCGTCGTTTTCCAGCTGGCGCAGTCCACCGCGTCGCTGTACCTGCCCACCCTGAACGCGGACATCATCGATGAGGGCGTCGCGAAGGGGGACACCGGGTACATCCTGCGCACCGGCACCCTGATGCTGGTCATCACCCTGCTGCAGATCGCCTGCGCCGTCACCGCCGTGTATTTCGGTGCGAAGGCGGCGATGGGCCTGGGCCGGGACCTGCGCGGGGCGGTCTTCACGCGGGTGGCGGAGTTCTCCGAGCAGGAGGTCACCCGCTTCGGCGCGCCGTCGCTCATCACCCGCTCCACCAACGACGTCCAGCAGGTCCAGCAGCTCGTGCTGATGTCCGCCACGCTGATGGTCGCGGCGCCCATGCTCAGCATCGGCGGGGTCATCATGGCCATCCGCCAGGACGTGCAGCTGTCCTGGCTCATCGCCGTCAGCGTGCCGGTGCTGCTGGCCGGGATCGGGGTGATCATCACCCGGATGGTCCCGCTGTTCCGGCTGATGCAGGTCCGGATCGACGCCGTCAACCGGGTGCTCCGCGAACAGCTCACCGGCATCCGGGTGGTGCGCGCCTTCGTCCGCGAGGACATCGAGACCGGCCGGTTCGCCAAGGCCAACGAGGACGTCACGGACACGGCCCTGCGCGCCGGACGGCTGATGGCGCTCGCGTTTCCCGTGGTGATGCTGGTCCTGAACGTCTCCAGCGTGGCCGTGATCTGGTTCGGGGCGTTCCGGATCGAGGACGGCTCCATGCAGGTGGGCACCATGATCGCCTTCCTCAGCTACCTGATGCAGATCCTGATGTCGGTCATGATGGCCACGTTCATGGCCATCATGATCCCGCGCGCGGCGGTCTCGGCGGACCGGATCGGGGAGGTGCTGGGGACCGAATCCAGCGTCCGGCCGCCGGCGCACCCGGTCGGCTTTGCCGGCGGCACCGTGCACGGTTCCCGGGGGCGGGGCGAGCTTCAGATGAGCGACGTCGGCTTCGCCTACCCGGGTGCCGAGCGGCCGGTCCTGGCCGGCATCGGCTTCACCGCCCGTGCCGGGCAGACGACGGCGATCATCGGCAGCACGGGCTCGGGCAAGACCACCCTGGTGAACCTCATGCCGCGGCTCTTCGACGCGACGTCCGGCTCGGTGCGGATCGGCGGGGTGGACGTGAAGGAGCTGCACCCGGACCTGCTGTGGGGGCACATCGGCCTGGTCCCGCAGAAGCCCTACCTGTTTTCCGGCACGGTCCGCAGCAACCTGCTGTACGGCAAACCCGACGCCACGGAGGAGGAGCTCTGGCGGGCGCTGTCCATCGCGCAGGCGGAGGACTTCGTGGCCGAGATGGAGGGCGGGCTGGACGCGCCGATCTCGCAGGGCGGCACCAACGTCTCCGGCGGGCAGCGGCAGCGGATCGCGATCGCCCGGGCGCTGGTGAAACGGCCCGAGCTGTACATCTTCGACGACTCGTTCTCCTCGCTGGACACCGCCACCGACGCCCGGCTCCGGCAGGCCCTCAAACGGCACACCGCCGGCGCCACCCTGGTGATCATCGCCCAGCGCGTGTCCAGCATCGCCGACGCGGACCAGATCCTCGTGCTCGACGCCGGCAGGATCGTCGCGCACGGCACGCACGGCGAGCTGCTCGGCACCTCGGAAACGTACCGCGAGATCGTGAACTCGCAGCTGGCCGCGGAGGAGACGGTATGAGCCGCACCGACAAGGCCCCCACCCCGGCGGCTCCCGCTGCCGGGCCCGGCGCGCCCAGGCCCGGCGGGGAACCCGCCGTCGTCCGCATGCCGCCGCGCCCGCCGGGCGGACCGGGCCGCGGGGGACCGTTCGCGGGGATGAACATCCCGGCGGAGAAGCCGATGAACTTCTGGCCCTCGGCGAAACGGCTGCTCGGGACCCTGCGCCCGGAGCGGCTCTGGCTCGTGCTGGTCCTGGTGCTCGCCGTCGGCAGCGTGACGTTCTCGGTGATCGGGCCGCGGCTGCTCGGCGAGGGGACCAACCTGATCTTCTCCGGCGTCGTGTCCAAGCAGCTCCCGCCCGGCGTGAGCAAGGCCCAGCTGATCGCGCAGCTGCGCGCCGCGGGCGAGAACCAGAAGGCGGACATGCTCAGCGCCATGACGCTGACCCCCGGCACCGGGATCGACTTCACCGCCCTGTCCACCGTGCTGCTGTGGGCGCTGGCGCTGTACGTGCTGGCCTCCGCGTTCGGCTGGGTGCAGGCGTACGTGCTCAACGGCGTCGTGCAGCGCACCATGTACCGGCTGCGCGAGCGGATCGAGGCGAAAATCCACCGGCTGCCGCTGCGCTACTTCGATTCGGTGCAGCGCGGCGAGCTGCTGAGCCGGGTGACCAACGACGTCGACAACATCTCGCAGAGCCTGCAGCAGTCCATCAGCCAGGCGGTCACGTCGCTGCTGACGGTGGCGGGGGTGCTGGTGATGATGGTCATCCTCTCGCCGACGCTGGCCATCATTGCGCTGGTGACCATTCCGCTGACGCTCGCGACCACGGCGGTGATCGCGAAGCGCTCGCAGAAGCTGTTCGTGGCGCAGTGGAAGCACACCGGCGAGCTGAACGGGCAGATCGAGGAGACCTACACCGGGCACGCGCTGGTGAAGGTGTTCGGGCGGCAGCGGGAGGTGGAGGAGCGGTTCCGGCAGAAGAACACGGAGCTGTACCAGGCCAGCTTCGGCGCGCAGTTCATTTCGGGGCTGATCATGCCGGCCATGACGTTCATCGGGAACCTCGTCTACGTGGGGATCGCGGTGGTGGGCGGGCTGCAGGTGGCTTCGGGTGCGATGCAGCTCGGCGACGTGCAGGCGTTCATCCAGTACTCCCGGCAGTTCACCCAGCCGCTGGCCCAGCTCGGGTCCATGGCCAACCTGCTGCAGTCCGGGGTGGCATCGGCGGAGCGGGTGTTCGAGCTGCTGGACACGGAGGAGCAATCGCTTGATCCTGTTCCTTCTGTGGCGCCGAACGGCGGCCGGGGCCGGCTGGTGTTCGAGAACGTCTCGTTCTCCTATTCGCCGGACAAGCCCCTGATCGCCGACCTGAGCCTGGTGGCGGAGCCCGGGCAGACCGTGGCGATCGTGGGGCCCACCGGGGCGGGCAAGACGACGCTGGTGAACCTGATGATGCGGTTCTATGAGCTCGACGCCGGGCGGATCACGCTCGACGGCGTGGACGTCACCGCGATGACGCGCAACGAGCTGCGCTCGCGGATGGGCATGGTGCTGCAGGATACGTGGCTGTTCGGCGGGAGTATCCGGGACAACATCGCCTACGGCCGGCCTTCGGCCTCGGAGGAGGAGATTCTGGAGGCGGCCCGGGCGACGTACGTGGACCGCTTCGTGCGGTCCCTGCCGGAGGGCTACGACACGGTGCTCGACGACGAGGGCTCCAACGTGTCGGCGGGGGAGAAGCAGCTGCTCACGATTGCCCGGGCCTTCCTGGCCCGTCCGTCCGTGCTGATCCTGGACGAGGCGACCAGCTCGGTGGACACCCGCACCGAGGTGCTGGTGCAGAAGGCGATGAGTGCGCTGCGCTCCGACCGGACCAGCTTCGTGATCGCACACCGCCTCTCCACCATCCGCGACGCCGACCTCATCCTGGTGATGGAATCCGGGCAGATCGTTGAGCAGGGGAACCATGCCGAGCTGTTGGCCGCGGGCGGGGCGTACGCGGCGCTGTACGCCGCGCAGTTCGCGGCTCCGGTGGCGGAGGTATAGGTGCGCTGCTCCGCTTGGCCGCTTGGCGGGACCACGCGTAGACCATCCATGGTGCGACAGGGCGGGTAGCCTCATCACCCGAGGGTTCAGCTGTGCGCTGTTATCGGCGTTTGGATCCTTGAGATTGGAGGAAACGGTGTTGCCATGTTGAGCTCGGTCCGATGTCGATTGGTAGACGAGACACTGTGGGCCACGAGCGCCCCGCACCTAAGCGTTCTGAACTGCCGACTAGTAGTAGTAGAACCTCCTTGCCGGGGGACGCGGTAAGTTGCGTAGTTAATTGCTGAAGATAAGGGCCGGGCCGTGCGACCTGGCCCTTATCTTCACGAAAAGGAGTTAGCGAAGTGCGCCGATGTGCGAAGGAAGCTTGATTCCCAAACGTTCAAATCGCTTGGTAAATGCTGCCTCCCCGCCTTCCATTATCTGACATACAGCGCTTCGGACATCCTTTCTTTCGAGCGCGCCAGTCGCATGGATCGACGTCGTTTCAGCGGATCTCTGGAGGACGATGACGTTTTCGGCGTTTCCGTTTACGACAATATTCGCGTTATGGGTGACGACGATGACTTGGCGACAACTTTTGATTGACCGCAGAGTGCCAACAACCAATGAATAGATGAGTTGGTTCTCGAGATCGTCTTCCGGTTGGTCCAAAATGAGGGGCTCGGTTCCCATGCTTAGAACGAAGGCAAGCAGGGCGGCGGTTCGTTGTCCAGGGGATCCTTCGGAAATTGGACTCCAGGGAGAGCTTTCGTCGGATTTGTATCGTACGTGGACTGAATCCTCCGGAAACCATGTGTCAATCTCTTCCAGATCGGATCGAGATAGACCCCGGATGTGGTCAACCAACCTTCCATCGATTTTTCGTCCTTTGAAAACAGACTCAACCTCACTGCCGCTGGCAAGTTCGATAGTCGCATTCTTGAGGGTCTCAACCTTCATGCTGAATTGCGGAGAACGACCGTCTGGGATGCCTTTGAAGAAAACCTGCCGGAACTGTTCGGACGACAGAGCCGGTACGTCGGTGACCCGCGTGACCTGCTCCTCGATCGCCGGCCGGCCTTCCGATGCCAGCGAGGAAAGCTCCGGCGAAAACCGCTTCGAGTCCCACACCCAGCCAGGCGACGGCGTGGGTATGAGGGGCTAAACGCCAAAGGACGACGGCGGGAGGGGTTGCCTCCCGCCGTCGTCCTTGGGCGCTGCTAACTGCTTGGACGCCGGCTTTATGCGCCGTGGTTCAGGCTGAGCGTGAAGGTGTTGGGTCCGCTGGCGTGGACCGCGATGTTGCTCTTGGCGGTGTTGTGGAGCTCCGAGAGGTCGTGGACCAGGGCGTCCAGCTCGTGGTGCATGGTGGAGCGGTCCCAGAGCTTGTGGGTTACAGAGTCGGCAGTTTCAAACGTCATTGTTCAGTGCTTCCATTCATGAATCCGGATGTCCGGCTGCCGCGCCACTGCGGAGCTGCGGTAGGTCCAATCCAGGAACGCCTGTGACCCTTGGGCAGCTCTGCGAGCTCACAGGTTTGGCCTCATTGCGTCCACCAGGATGGGTAAAACTTTGCCTCTAATCCACTGCCTCCGCTTCGCGTAGGAGTGCTCGGGGGCTGCTTCGGCTGGGACGTGCCGCCCGACCATGCCTTTTCATAGTGCACAGCGCGGCGCCGACGTCTCAAGCGGATTTGGGATTATTGCGGGTGAGTCTCGGCGTTCCGGTCTGCCCGGGCATTGCAAACGGCCGCGGCGGCTGTTTGGCGACCGGCGTCATGTCCGTGTATCCATGGCCTCGGACTCCGCCCTAACCTCGATCTTTCATGAGGCGTGGTTTCCAGTGGGTCAGGGCTTACCGGCTGCCTGATGGTTCTTATGGTGGCATTTGGGTGTGACATTTTGACCGCTGACCATCTGGCGGTTGTC
>NZ_JAGPOT010000075.1 GCF_018224015.1 Pseudarthrobacter albicanus | reverse complement strand
TCCGCGCTGGGCCGCCTCAATTCCTTGCATACACCCAGTCTTAAGGACCACTGCGCGAAGTCCAGCAGGCGCGCCTTAAACCACCCAAATTGTTCAGCGCAGTCCTAGTCCTCGGCACCGGTGCCGCACTGGCCGCCGCCGCCATCCCGGCCGGGCCGATCGCCCCGTCAGCGGACCCCGTCGTAGGGATCGTCCGTCAGGCCGAGGCCTATGCCCAGGACGATCCGGTCGCCGAACAGGGCATGCAGGAATCCATCCGGCTCTGCATGGCCAGGGCCGGCTTCGACTACACGCCGCCCAGGTGGGACCTGACACTGGACCTCAACGAAGCCATCGGATCCAAGCGGCTCACTGTCGAGGCCGCCAAAGCCAGAGGATACGCCAGCAGCGGCCCACGAGGGCCGCACGAGCCGGCACCGGATTCGGCAGACGGCAGGCTGTTCGCCGATCCGGCCTTCAACAACGCACTCACCGGCCCCGCCGGAACCGCACCAATGACCACGGTGCAAGGCAAGGGGACGTCCTCGGGCGGGTGCCGTGGCGAAGCCATGACACAGATCTACGGCAGTCCCGAAAACTACATGCTCGCCACCGGCATCGCGTACAACTCCTTCTACCCCGCCACCGACTCCGCCAGCCGCGACCCCGGGCTAGCCAAAGCCGACCAGGACTGGAAAGCCTGCATGAACGAAACCCCTTATTCCTCCTACGCCAATACCCGGCAGGCCACCGACGCAGGAAAACGCGCCGGAGGCCAGGAGGAGATAAAAATCGCCGTCACCGACGCCGTCTGCCGCGACAAAACCGGATTCCACGCAGCACTCGACAAGGTCCTGGACAAATACCTGACAACCCGCATGCAGCAACTTGCCCCGGAGATCGAAAAAGTAAAGGAAATTCGCCGAACCGCCGCCGCCAACGCAGCAGCCCTAGGTGCCACTGCTTCGAAATAGCGCTTATCGAAACGGCCAGCGGCGTCCTGTCAAACATTCGGGGGTGACAGGACGCCGCCAACTTTCGTTCTACGTTTCTCACGAACCGCAAAGAAAGCGTCCACGACCATCAGGCCGTACGCCCCGGATCCATGGCTAGTGCGGTGACCGGAAAGGTTGACCGGGTTTGGGAACGTGCCAGTCTGGTGGCATGGCTGATCGTGTGAAAGTGCGCCGGTTGAGTCCGGCGGAGGGGCAGCAGTTGCTGCGGATCGTGCGCCGGGGCGAGCCGAAACAGGTCCGGAGTGTGGTCCGGTGGCGGCGGGCAACGATGCTTTTGGCTTCGGCGGGCGGGAATTCGGTGCCGGTCATTGCCCGGCTGCTCGCCGCCGACGAGGACACCGTGCGGGAGGTGATCCACCGGTTCAACGAGATCGGGCTGGACTGCCTGGACCCTGAGTGGGCGGGAGGCCGTCCCCGCCTGCTTTGTTCCGGCGACGAGGACTTCGTCGCCGCGACGGCCAGCACCCGTCCGGGCAAACTGGGGGTGCCCCTTCTCGCACTGGTCGATTCGGAAGCTGGCCGGGTATCTGGGCGGGTGTGCGTCCCGGCCGGTCCACATTGGCCGGGAGGCGCTGCGTACCCTGCTGCACCGGCACCGGATCACGTTCCAGCGCACCTCGACGTGGAAGGAGTCCACCGACCGGACATCGAGGCGAATCTGGAGAGGATCGAGGACGTGCTCGACCACCATCCGGACCGGGCCTTCGCGTTCGACGAGTTCGGCCCGCCGGGCATCCGCCCGACCGCCGGGACCGGCTGGGCCGGCCGGAACGGCCACAAGGGGCAGCGGATCCTCCGCTGGGCCGCGGCCCACGCCGTCGAGCTGTGCTTTACCCCGACCTACGCCTCCTGGGCCAACCCGATCGAGGCTCACTTCGGGGCGCTGCGCCAGTTCACCCTGGCCAACTCCAACCACCCCAACCACGTGGTGCAGACCCGCCGGCTGCACGAGTACCTGCGCTGGCGCAACGCCCACGCCCGCCACCCCGACGTACTCGAAGCCCAACGCCGCGAACGGGCCCGCATCCGCAGCGAAAAGGGCCACCGCTGGGGCCGGCACGACGCGCCGAGGGCGGCATGACCAAACACCCCGAACCTATCCGGTCACCGCACTAGCGTCGGAAATTTCACTTTTCACCAGCCACCCCGTCATGACCGGAACGACCTCAGGTCAATAGGTGCGGCATCGTTCACCAAGTGCTGATCCGAATGGAGGCGCTGATGGTGCCGCCGGTCAGATGCCCAGACGCTTAAGCGGGAGGCGGTCCGGATTGGAGCAGAGCACGGCCAGGTTACTGATGCCTCTGGTCCGGTCAGCGAGGTCGAGGACCTTCCAGGATCCATGGCCGGCGTCGGAGAGTGCGCTGTTCAGTATCAGGATCCGGGACCAGTCGCTGCCTCCCATGTCGGCGACCAAGATCAGCGGGCTCGTGATGGTTGCCAAGAGAACGGCGGCGTCGTCGAGATGACGGCCGGCGTCCCGCGAGTCCTCCTGGTACGCGGCCCCCTTGAGTACCAGTGCTCCGAGGGTATTGGGGACGCTGATGAGTACGTGTTCCCCACCGTCGACCGCGACTCGGCAGTTCACCGTGCGCCGGAGTGCTTGAGTGCCGCCAGTGATCTGGAAGGGTTTGCGCCCTCCGATGCTGGGAATCATTTTCGGTGCAAGGTGGTCGGCGACCATGACATCAATCTGCTCCTTGCCACGGAGGAAACGATGGGCCGGCGCTGCATGGTCGACGGACGTCTGGAGCTCGTAGCCGAGTGAGCGCAGGACGCCGGTGACCGACGACGTCGTCGCCGCACCGGATTCGATGTGCAGCACAATGTCGATATCGGCCGTGGGGGGGAAACGGCCAGGCCGGCCACCGCCGAATGTAGCTGCACCATCAGGCCCCCAACGAGTGTCCACCGACTGGAGGGCAACGCGCGGGCAAGCTCAACGCATTGGGGCCACGGTCGTCCCCATCCGCCAGGCGGCGCCGGGGCCTCCCACAGCGGGCGATCCACGGATGCATCGTTCTCAGGCAGCCAGTAGCTCCTTAATGACACGCTGTCCGGCGCTGCGTTCCCGCGTGGCTGGGGATTCAAGCAGGTCCAGGGCGATCGCAGCAACGGGGACTTTTCCCTCAGCGAATGCTCCGGTGACGGTGACTTCCCGGATCACAACGTTGCCCTCCCGATCCTCGATCAGGCCGTATGCGTCCCGGAGGGCGTCGGCGTCACCGGCCCCCGCGTAGCCTTCTGCGGCTCCGGCGCCGCCGGTAAGACCGAACCGTTCGGCGATGTCGTCGTCGGCCATGGCCGCGGCGCCACTGAGAAGCAAGTGGGTACGGAGCAGCTGCACGACGTCGGGCGTGCCCCGGAAGTGTCGCACCGAGGCACGCCTGCGTGCCAGGATCGGGAGCTCCGCGGATTCCATGGTGCGCAACTTCTCTTTGAGCCGGGATAGTTCCGAGGATCCGATCCAGCCGACCTTTGTTTCGCCGGACAACAGGGTCAGCGCTGCCCAAGCGTTTTCCTCTGTCCAGGGGCGGCCATGGCGGGTACCTACCCGTGCGAGCTGATCCACGGACCCTGTGTCGACCAAGATGGTCCTGCCAACGGTGCCGGCTTGGATCAATTGGCCGGTCCCAATCAGCTTACGGACTGCCACCGGGGTGACGCCGAGTCGCTTTGCCGCTTCGCCAGTCGTCAAGGTACTCATGGACTAACGTTCTCTCGAAGAAACGTTAGTGTCAACCGGAACTTCTTTTTACGAGGTGAGCCATCGTGTGCCGGGACTGGCAGTTCTCGAAGGGCCCATGCTGGGAGAACTGGATGCGGGCGTGGCTGTCCCAGTGCTGGATCCACCAGGCCGACACTGCGTCGTCGGCGACGGCCTGCCCGTACGCGGCATACTGGGCGCTGAGGCGGTTGACCGCTTCCGGGTGTGCCCACCATTGCGGGCACCTTCACGCGCTCGTCCTTGACCGTGTTGGCGAACTTCTCAAACCCGTCCTTCGCGTTGGCAACGAACGCCACCGTATCCACGGTGCCCAGCACAACCTGCCCGCCAGGTGTCACGGAAAGCGCCGTACGCAGAACAGCCCCAGCAACCGCAGAGAATGACTTCCAGAGGGTCCAGGCAACGCACATGCCTACAGCCGCGCCAGGGGCTTTAAACTTTTCGGCCGTTTTTTAACACGTTCAGCAGACCTTCCACTTTTTTTGACATGAGATCCACCATCGAGGCGAGGTCATTGCCCGGAGTAGGTCGCAAGTCAGGTGATCACACCTCTGCTGAAACAGTCTCGTGCCCGGCCGGGGAGATCGCCAGCGGGACCGTGGCCAGGTTCTGCGCCAGGACGCCGCTCACGAACCGCAGGATCTCCTCCCCTGCCAGCACCCCGGAGGCCGAGGTCACCGTCAAGTTTGCCCGGGCGAAGCCGTCGCTCTCCAGCTCGCCGTGCGCGGGCCGGATCGCGATGTCGGCCAGCTCGAGGAGGCCCGCGTCGAGCCGTGAGTCGCCGGCAGCAACCAGCAGTCCGGCACCGCTGCGGCGCCGCACTTCGGCAACAGCGGCTTCCTTGGTGATCGGGACCGGAACGCAGTACAGCTTGCGGCCCTGCAGGGACGTGGTCCAGCCACGCTCAAGGCACCACGCGCCAAGCTCCTCGAGGTAGGCGTCGGGCAGCTTCTCCCGGTCAACGATCGAGTAAACGAAGAAGTCCTCGGCCGTCCGGACCCGCAGGATCGCCGGTACCGCCGCGCCGCCGGTGAGGTGGTCCAGCACCTCGCCCAAGGGTGCGCAATGCGCCCCCAGGGACCGCTGGATGTGGCGGGACCAGTCGGGATCCGGCTCGCCGTCGCGCAGCAGCACCGCACCGTTCGTCGTCACGGCATAGCCGCGGCCGACGCCCGGCAGCCGCACCCGGGCAAACTGGGCCTGCGTGCGGGTGGTGACCGGCACAAAGACACTCCGCGCCGCGATCCCCTCCAGCAACTCCTCTGCCGCCCGGGTCATGAAGGACAACGGCGCCGCGTCATAGACCTCGGCGACCACCATCCTGGGCGCCTGATGGTCCGCTCCGGGCAGCGCCATGGAGTTCGCCGAGTAGATCAGCGTGCGGTCCAGGTCGCTGGCCACCATGACGGGCGCGGTGCCGGGCATGGCCATCACGGTCCCGGCGCTCATACGTCGATCACCGTCTTTCCGTCGGCGCCCGTCGCGCCCGGGGTGTGGAGCGGATGGATCAGGCCGACACAGCTGTACGGCAGCCCCGGCACCTCCAGCACTTCGACGCCGCGCTCTTCCGCCAGGTGCAGCACATGCGTGATCTCGCCGGCCGCGTCGGGATTTATGAGCACCTTCCACGGCACGCGCCGCAGCAGCACCCGGGTGGTCTCCCCGACGCCCGGCTTGACCAGGTTCACGTTGTGGATGCCGAAGCTCCGGCTGATCTCCTCCACCGCGGCCCACCCCGACCAGTCGGCTCCGGGGAGTGCGTCGCTGTGTGCGGGGAAGCTCGCCGCGGCGGCCAGGACGTCATTCCGCGCCGCCGCGAACTGTGCCGTCACGGCGTCCAGGAACCGGTTGGAGACATCGCTGCCGGCCAGGTGCGAGTAGAACTTGGCGCCGTGGAAATCGCCGGGCCTGATCAGTTCCGTGTTGAAGACGGTGCGTGACACAAGGCCCGAGACCGTGGAGTTCAGGCAGGCGGACGGGATGAGATAGTCCTCGCGCGTGCCGAAGATCCGCACACAGTGTCCGGGATCGGCCAGGACCGCCAGGTCCGGCGGGAACGCCGCGCCGTCGGTCTTTTCGAAGAGCCCGACGGCGTCCGCGAGCTCACGGGCGATCGCCCCTTTGCCGGTCCAGCCGTCCACAAACATGATCCGGCCGGGGTTGTGCCGCGCGGCAAGATAGCCGAGCGCGGTCTGGTCGATGCCGAGCCCGCGCACGATGCTGACGGCATAGTGCGGCAGGTCCAGGCCGTGGACGTCCCTGGCCCAGCGCTTCATCAGGATCCCCACCGGCGTGCCGGCGCGGGCCAGCGATACCAGCACGGGGGCGTTATCGCGCAGCTTCAGGACCTGCTCGGTGAGGCTGCCGACGGCGTGCGCTAGCCGCGCCGCCGAGCCGTCCAGCGCCGCCTGGAACAAGGCACCGTACTCGGGGGATGGCTCGAACTCCTGCGGCAACGACTCCGCGTAGCTGGCCTTGCCGGATTGGATGGCGGCTTCGCGTTCGGCCGGCGGCGCCTCCAGCCGCGCGTAACTCAGGTCCTTGAGCAGCCACTGCACGTCCTCCGGGGCGTAGGAGCCGAAGGCAGGGCCGGCAAGCGGCGCCGGGAACGGCGCCTGCCGGGGAAGCAGCACGAGCCTGACGGCGGCGCCGCTGGCCGCCACGGCCTCTGCGATCCTGCCCGGGGCGGTCAGCCGGGAGGCCCGAGTCCCGGGTTCCGCCATGATCACCACGGTGTCGAAAAGCCCTTCAGGGTGTGCAAAGTTGTACGCGAACCTCGGCCCGGGGCCGTCCGGTGCGTCGTCGCCGCCTTCAAACGCCACGGCCGAGCGGATGGCATAGCCTGGCTCGTCCAGTGCCGCGATCGGGGACCGGGTACTGGTGGAATAGCGGACGTCGACATCGGGACGGAGGTCCTGCAGCCGGGCAGCGGCGGCCAGCGGCAGCGCCATGAATTCCTCGGTGGCGAGCACCAGGAGCCTGTCCCCCGGCGCTACTCCGCCGTCGATGGAGGCCGCGAGGGCGGCGGCGATACCGGCCGCCTGCTGCGGATCGGGCCGCCCGCCGATGCCGAAGCGGGCGCTCCGGACGGGCGGGACGACGCCGTTGAGGTCCAGCACCCGGATCTGCCCCGCGGCGGGCCGTCCCGTGTCTGGGAGCGAGATGTCCGGGCGGGAGATGCCCCGGAGCGGGATGCCCGCGCGGGGGCCGTCCGGGACCGGGCTGGTGGCCGGGAGGCGGCGGATCAGGTCCGCGGCGTCCGCGGCCAGCGTTCCCGGCAGCCGGATGCTGCCGTCCGCCAGGGCCACGGCGCTGATCCTGGCCCCGAGTTCGAGGGCCAGGGCGTCGAGGTTTCCCCGGTCGGCTGCGGAGCGCAGGTCCACGAGGGACGCGATGACATACCGGCGGCGCGGGGCCGTGCGGTGGAGTTCACGGATGGTGTTGACGATCGTGGCACCGGTGCTCAGCTCGTCATCCACGAGGATCACGGTGTCGGCCAGGTCCAGGGCCGCGCGGCTGGTCGGCAGGAGCTGGTGTGACGTGGCGTGCGAATGCGGCTCTTCGAACGCGCCGTAGGCCGCCACGCCGTCGCCGTCCGCTGCGTGCCGGGTCGAGTGGATGTAGTAGGTGCCCAGCTGCCCGGCCACGAGCTGTCCCAGCCCTGTGGCGGTTTCCGCGTAGCCGATGGTGACGGCGCCGGGAAGCGCTGTCTGCTGCCCTTCGAGCAGTCCGCAGAGCCCGGTGACGGCGGACAGCCTGGCCTCCCGTGTCTCCCGCGCCTCGCTCGTCATCTGCATCGTGTCCCGGTCGGGACGGGCGGAATCGCCGTCAGGATCCGAGGCAAGCAGTCCGGCGAGCCTCGCCGCGGCCTCGCCGATGACGGCCTCGAACGGGGCCTGCGGTGCCGTGCCGACCGGGCCTTGGGCTGCACCCTTGACTGCGTCTCCGGCTGCACCCTCGGCTGCGCCGTGCAGCTCCTGCCGGACCAGGAGGGCCAGCAGCCGGCCGGCAGCGGTCACGATTCCCGGTTCGGTCGGGACATGCTTGGCGAGAACCCGCGATACGAGCAGATGCGCCCGCTTCGGGTTGCGCCGGAGCGCCAACCCGACCAGGGCCTCCACGGGCAGCACGCCGTGCCCCGGGGCGGTGGCCACTTCGACGCCCAGTTCGTCCCGGACATACGCCCCGCTCCACACAACGTCCCTCGCTACTGTCTCTACTGCCTTCATCGCATGCTCGCTTCCAGGAGTTCGACGAAACTCACGCCGGGCCTGGCGACCCCGAACGCCCGGGCGCGCAGCAGCGTGCGCTCCGCCCAGGGCCGGTGCGGCTTCGACTCGTTCATCTTGTTGCCATAGGAGGAGGCCTTCACGCCGCCGCCGGTATCGCCGGCAATGTCCAGGGCATCGAGGTACTCCTCATGGCTGACGACGCACAGGGAGTGCACCACCGGCACGTGGCTGGGGTGGATCACGGTCTTGCCGAGCAGCCCGTTGGCCTGGTCCAGCTCGATCTCGCGGATGAGGCCATCCAGGTTCTCCATCAGGATCCGCTGCCGGAGTTTGCCCTCATTGACGGCTTCAAAAGGGGTGGACCGGAGCTGCGGCCGCAGCACCCGTTCGGTGTTGACGAAGTGCTCCCACACCGGGCCGGAAATCACCCAGCCGTCCTCCGGGCGGCCGAAGATATTCACGACGTCGCCGATAATGTTGGCCACCACCTTGACGTTGTAGATGGTCAGGTCGCGGGAGCGCCGCAGCCCGAAGGCGCTGGACATGTCCGTTGCACCGATCCGGACGCACAGCACCAGTCCGCGGAACTCGTTGATCAGGGCCAGGTTGTCCGTCAGCACTCGGACCCGCGACTGAAGATGCGTCGTGGAGAGGTCCTCGATGATCGGCATGGCCCGAAGCGGCGGCGCGTCAGGATCGCCGGCACGGCCGGAGTGCTCGTTCAACTGCTGCAGCGCCTCCATGAAGGCCCGGCCCCGGCCGGTTTCGTTCTCGAACTTGGGCAGGACGAAGCCATAAACGACGCCCAGGGCGGCACCGGCCCGTCTCCCGACGTCGAGCAGCTGTTCCGGGGTGCGGCACCGGATGAAGATCAGCGGCAGCTCGCCCGGATCGTCGACGGCGTGCAGTTCCGCGAGGGCGGCCAGCAGGTTCTCCTCCGCCGCGGCCACTTGATCGTCCGGCACGGCGTCTTCAAGGCAAATGACGGTGCTCAGGCACCCGGATCCGGCCTGCTTCCGGATGCCTTGCGCGAGGGCGGCCCTGGTGGCCGGCGTGTAGAGGGTCGCGCCTAGCGCCACCGCCAGCAGTCCCGGATCCGAGGCCCGGTGAAGAACCTCGGGCCGCACATGGAAAAGCCGTTCCATGACGGACTCGGTCAAGGCTCCGAAATGCTGCATTTTCCCCCAGGTAGTAGCTGCGGCGTGGTGCCGGATTAGCGCAGGAGGACCCGTTGGTCCAGCGGAATTGTCATCGTGAACCCGAACAGGGTCCACACTGTTGCGTCGGAGGCATCTGCCGGGACAAACTCGGTGCGCACTTCAAGGATCGCGCCGATCCGGCACAGGTGCAGCACCGTCCGGAAGCCGTCGTCGTTCCGGGGGGCAACCGCGGCGGCGGCGCCGTCGAACACCCCGATGGTCAGCGGCTTCTCCGCGGCAATGAACAGCGCGCGGCGAAGCAGCCGGACATGGCGCAGGGACACCACGCCGGACGAGTCCTCGAAACCGACCAGGGGCCGGTTCCCGGGCGTCATGACGGGGGTTCCCGCCTTGTGCCCGTCGGCGTGGTGGGCGCCCGTGGTGAAGTGCGTATCCTCCCAGGCCACGGAGCGGACGCCGGCCACCAGCAGGGAACCGATGGCGGACTGCCTCGCGTTCAGCCGCACCAGGGGGTTCGCTTCACCCAGCTGACGGACGCTCCCGAAGGCGGGGGCCGGGAAGACGCGGTCCTGCACCGCCGCCTTGGGGCCCGACGCCGGAGCACGGCGTGGCCCCGACGCGGGGCCCGCAGACGCTTGAGCCGCGGGGCCGGGCTGGGAACGGCCGGTCTGGAGGGTGAGTCCCCCGGAGCCCGACGGCGCGGGGTTCGACGGCGCGCCGAGCCCGCCGGCCGCAGCTTGCGTCACGGGCGGGTGTTGCGCGGGTTTCCGCCGGCGGCTGAGATAGCCCAGGTCCGTCCGGATGCTGCTTCGGTCCAGGGCCATGTCAGAGGCTCAACTTGAAGTCGGCGGCGACGGCGGCCAGCCCGGTTTCGTAGCCCTGGCCGAGGGCCCGGAACTTCCAGCCGCCGGCGTGCCGGTAGAGCTCCCCGAGAATCATGGCGTTGACCTTGTCCATGTTCATCGGCGGAACGTTGAAGCGGAGCAGTTCCCGGTTCCGCTCGTCGGCGACCCGCAGGTAGGTGTTCCTGACGGCAGCAAAGGTGCCGGGGCCCCGGACATCGGGGTCAATGTAGACGAGCACCGCGATCTTGGTGACGGCCTCCGGAACGCGGACCAGGTCGACGTCGATCTGTTCCTGGTCTTCGGTTCCGGCGAACGCGACGCTGCCCTCGGGGCTCGCGATCTGGTTGAAGAAGACGAGGTGTTCGTCCGAGACGGCGCGGCCGTCCGGTCCGCACATGATGACCATCGGAACCGGCTCGGACTGCGGACCACGGCTCGGCACCATGTCCCAGCCGATCCCCAGCAGCACCTTGCCGAGGCCGGGGTTCTCTGCGGTGAGGGCGGCGTTGCTGCCCGCGACCATCGAAGCCACTAGCGTCCTTCCAGGTGAAGACCATCGATATCAAACTTGTCCCTGAGGAACCGGCCGTGGACGGCCAGTTCCGTAATGGCGCCGGTGCGGACCTGGTTGTCCAGGTTTTGTGCGGTGGAATAGAGGGTGTCCAGCTGCTCCAGCAGCACCGCGGTGTCCGCCGAATCGTCGCTCCGCGAGTCCGCCGCCAGCATGGAGTAGGCGCGCAGCGGGGCGGGCAGGTAGTCGGTGATGACCGCGTCCAGGAGCACGCGCTGCTCGGTGGACGCCCCTGATTGCCCGATGTAGCGGATCAGGGCACGAAGGACGTCCACGAGCTGCAGCACCTGCGAGAGCACCACGGTCGGAAGCTCCGCCCCCTTGCCCAGCGCCATAGCCCGGAGTTCCCCAAGAGCCGCCGAGGTGGCGGCCAGCTCGTCCTGGAGAGGATCGTGCTGGGGCTGCTGTTCGGCAACAGGCGCAGGAACAACGTTGTTGCCGAACAGCGAGCCTAAGAATTTTGCGACCATAGCCCGTAAGCCTATTGCTCAGGGCTGGCGGCCGCTAATTCCCCTCCTGCTTGCGGACCCGGTCCAGGTAGGGACGGGCGCGTTCCAGCCCGGTTTCAAGGGCGTGAACGGTGCCTTCCATGTTCTTGTTCGCCTGCGAGCGGAAGGTGTCGATCGCGTCCATGGTCTGGAAGACGTTGTCGAAGGCCTTCTGCAGGGTTTCCACGCTGACGCCGGAGCTGGCCGCCTGCTGGTGGATGCGGGCGGTCTGGTCCTTGAGCATCTCGGAAGTCTTCAGGATCATGTTGTTGGTGGTGGTGTTGATGGCATCGATCTGGTCCAGCACCATCTTCTGGTTGGCAAGGGCCTGGGCCACGATGACCGCGGTCCGGAGCGCGGAGATCGTCGTGGTGCGTGCCCGCTCCACGCCCTTGATCAGCTCGGTGTTGTTCTTGCGGATCATGTCGATGGCAAGGTAACCCTGCACCGAGACGGCCAGTTGCGTCAGAATGTCCTGGTGGCGCTGACGGATCGGATAGAGCACGTCGGAGTCGAGTTTGCCGGCTTCCTCGATCTGGCCCGACATCCTCATCTCTTCGATCCTGTTTGCCGTCGCCGTGTCCAGGGCCTTCGCGAAGACGGCGTACTCGCTCAGCCCCTGCATGGTCTCCCACAGCTGCGTCTTTTCCTGCGCGAGTGCGGCATTGTCCTTGAGCAGCTCGTCCTGCCCGGACATCAGGGACTTGATGATCTTGTCCAGCTGGGTCTGGGCGGTCTCATACTTCTGGAAGTACTTGGCGAGTTTGTTGCCGCCCGGGATGATCCCCAGGATCTTCCGGCCCACGCTCAGGTCGGCGTTGTTGGGGGTGAGGTCTTCAACCGTGGAACGAAGTTCACCGAGCGTGGAGGCGACCTGCACCTGGGCGCTGCTGCCGGACTTCTTCGCGCCGGCCAGCGACGTGGAGGACCGTTCCAGCAGCCGGCTCGAGGTACTGGCGGAGGAGACCAGCTGCTCGCCCGCCAGCCGGTTGATCCCGTCGATTTTGCTCGTGTACTCGGGGCTGTGCGGGTTCATTGCCGAGACTTCGCTGACAAAGGCCCGCGCCTGGGCGTTGATCTCCTGCTGGCGTTCAGCCGGGACCGGAACCATGCCCGGGGCGTCGTCGACCTTGACGATATCCACGGTTTCCGGAGCGTTCAGGACCAGCGGGGTCGACGCCGAGGTGTCCGGCGGCGTGAGTTGCATGCTCATTGTTGTCTCTCTTTCTGTGGTCGCGGGGTCTTAGCCGAGCTGGACGCCGAAGTCGGCGGCGATGCCGGCGAGGCCGGTGGCGTATCCCTGGCCGACGGCCTTGAACTTCCATTCGCCGTTGTGGCGGTACAGCTCAGAGAAGATCATGCAGGTCTCCGGTGCGGCATCCTCGCTGAGGTCGTAGCGGACCACCTCAGTGTCAGTGTCCTGGTTGACGACGCGGCAATAGGCGGAGCGGACCTGGCCAAAGTTCTGCCGGCGGGCCTCCGCCTGGTCGATCGAGACGACAAAGACGATCCGCTCGACGTCAGCCGCCACGGCGGAGAGTTCGACGGCGACCACCTCGTCGTCGCCCTCGCCCGCACCGGAGCGGTTGTCACCCTTGTGGGCCACCGAGCCGTCAGCTGCAGCCGGCTGGTTGTAGAAGATGAAGTCCGCCGAAGAACGGACCTTGCCGTCGGCTCCGAGCAGGAGCGCCGAGGCATCCAGATCGAACGCGTCGCCAGTTGTCGTACGAGGATCCCAGCCCAGCCCGACGAGAACCTTGTTCAGCCCCGGATCGGTCTTGGTGAGCGAGAGGTTACTGCCTTTGGTGAGGGTCAGGCCGGCCATGGTGATGCTCCTTTGTTTCAGTCGGGTGAATTTGCTAGCTCAGTGCGATGCCGAAGTCTGTGGCTACGCCATGCAGGCCGGAGGCGTAGCCCTGGCCTACGGCACGGAACTTCCATTCGCCGTTGTGGCGGTAGATCTCCGCGAAGATCATGCACGTTTCCGCGGCCGCGTCCTCGGTGAGGTCGTAGCGGACGATCTCGTTGTCGGTCTCCTGGTTCACCACCCGGCAGAAGGCGTCGCGCACCTGGCCGAAGTTCTGGCGGCGGGCCTCGGCCTGGTCGATGGAGACGACGATGACGATCTTCTCGATGTCGGAGGCCACGGAGTCAAGATCGATCAGGATCTGCTCGTCGTCCCCTTCGCCCTCACCGGTGCGGTTGTCGCCCTGGTGCACCACCGAACCGTCGGCCGAGGCCAGCTGGTTGTAGAAGATGAAGTCGTCGTTCGAGCGGACCTTGCCGTCGGCCCGGACGAGGAGCGCCGAGGCATCGAGGTCGAACTGCTCCCCCGCGGTGGTCCGGGGGTCCCAGCCGAGGCCGATCATGGCCTTGCGGAGCCCGGGGTCGGCTTTTGTCAGGGACAGGTTGCTGCCCTTGCTCAGAGTCAGGCTGGACACGTTACCTCCTTGGGTGGGTTGTGGAAGGAGCCGTTAGAGGGCAGAGGCCGCGACGTCGCGGACCTCGCCGGGCGTGCGCCCGTTAGCCGGGGTACCGATGGCCTGGAAGCTCCAGCCGTTCCCGTTCCGCGACAGCTTGGACATGACCATCGCCGTGTGCCGCCCCGACTCCGCGAGTTCATAGCGGGCGACCTCGGGGCTGCCTGCGGCCGAGTCGTCGATGACCCGGCAGAAGGCGTTCTTGACCATGTCGAAGGTCTGCTGGCTGTAGCTCGTGATCACGAAAACGATGTGCCCGACTGCCGCCGAGACGTTCGGCAGGTCCACCGTGAGGGTCTCGTCGTCGCCGTCTCCCGCGCCGGTCAGGTTGTCGCCGGTGTGGCGGATGGACCCGTCCTGGCTGGTGAGCTGGTTGAAGAAGACGGTGTCGAGATGCTTCCCTGCAGAATCAAACAGGAGGGCCGAGGCATCCAGATCGATCTCCACAGTCTTGCTTCCGCCGAAGAATCCCTTCTTGGCCGGAACCGCGGAGTCCCATCCGAGACCCAGCCGGACGTTTGTCAGGGAGTCACCGTTCTGCTTGGTCAGCGACAGTGACTGGCCCTTCTGCAAACTCAAACCCATTGCTTTACTCGCTTCTCATCGTGGTGGTAGTGGATCTTGTAGCGTAGTGGACTAGCTGCCCGCATCGGCAGACTGCAGCGAGTCGTCGCGCTTGGCGGCCCGCTTGTTGCGCCGGACCGAGCCGGCAAAGGCGGCGCCGATGAACACGACGCCGATCAGGCCGGTCACGATCTCGTTGATGGGAACCACGATCGTGATCAGCAGGATCACGGCCAGGGCACCGATGGCCCAGTGGGCCCCGTGGTCCAGGTATTCGAATTCGTCCAGGGTCCCCTGGCGGACGAGGAAGACCGTCAGGGAGCGGACAAACATGGCACCGATGAATCCCAGCCCCAGGGCAATGATGATCGGGTCCGAGGTGATGGCGAAGGCGCCGATGACGCCGTCGAACGAGAAGGATGCGTCGATTACCTCGAGGTAGAGGAACAACATGAGGGCGGCTTTTCCGGCCAGCTTGGCCGCGCCGGTGGGGCCGGAGTGCACCGCGATGTCTGCGTCGGCGGCGTCGACGTCGAAGAGGTTCCCGAGGCCGTTGACCAGGAAGTAGGTGATCATGCCCAGGAGCCCGGACAGCAGGACGATTCCCTGCTTATCGCCCGCCACGGCACCGGCCACGACCAACGCGACCATGCCCACAATCAGGGATGCGCTGTCGAGCTTGCCCAACCTGGCCAGCGGGATTTCCAGGAACTTGATCCACTTGATCTCACGGTGGGCAAGGATGAAGTCCAGGAAGAGCATCAGGAGGAACATTCCGCCGAAGGCCGCGATCTGCGGGTGGGCCTCGTGCAGCAGGTACCCGTAGGTTCCCGGCGTGTGGGGGTCGCCCTTTTCCAGGGCCAGGCTGACGGCCTCAACCGGGTTCAGCTGGGCCGTGGCTCCCACAATCAGCAGCGGGAAGACGATGCGCATCCCGAAGACGGCGATGATGATGCCCACGCTGAGGAACATCTTCTGCCAGAACGGGTTCATCCGCTCAAGGATCCGCGCGTTGACCACCGCGTTGTCGAAACTCAGGCTGATTTCAAGAATGCCCAGAATGACGCAAAGAATGAGCGCCTGGGGGCCGCCATAAAGAAGAGCCACCACCAAAGCAATGATGGTGACCGCGAACGACCAGCCGAAAGTCTTGAAAAACACGCTTGAACAACTCCTGGAACTACGGGTCCTGCCAGTCAACGACGGCAGGACGGCGAAAAACATCCCGGAAGTTATCCCCCAAGACTTCGTGCCACCATCCTATCTACCGGGCGCGACGCGATATCACCCCAACCCTGTACAACGACCGTGACCCGCCTGGAGTTCCGTCCGGCTCAGCCGGACGCGGAAAGTCCCCGCCCCCGGACCGCGCCGCTGGACGCGGAGATCGGTCCCGGAGACGGGGACTTTCCGTTGCATAACGCTGGATGTGGCTAGCTGCGCCGCACCTCGACGCCGTCGGACTTCAGGAAGAGCTGCGTCTCAGGCGGGGCTGCCGGGACCAGCCAGAGCACGTGGCCGCTCACGGAGACTTCCTCGACCTCACCGGCGGCCAGGACCTGTGCGTGCTTGAGGATTTCGACCCGGTCGCCGGCCTTCAGGCTTCTCCAGTCGGAAACCGTGGCGGCCGATGCCTGGCGTCTGGACAGAACCGTCTCGCGTGCTTTCATTGAACTCTTACCCCTTTGTATGTGTTCTCTGCCACAACTTCGTTGGTGTGGACTTCCATTTTTACTACAGTTTCCGGGCCCCCGGCGTGCGTGTCGCCAACTATTTCGGGGGCGCCGGAAATTGTTTACCTGTACTGCATTTTGTTTCTTCTCAGGCGAGATTTCCGACGGCGGATTCGGCCGCCGCCCGGACCGCGCCGGAGGCGACCAGCCGGTCCGCCGCTTCGAGCTCCGGTGACAGGAACCTGTCGGCCCCCGGACCGTCGACGACGCCGCGCAGCGCCGCGATCACCGCGGTGCCCGCCGGCCCCGGCGTGAGATCTCCGCCGGAGAGCTGCGTGCGGATGTCCAGGGCCCGCGCCGAGGTCACCAGCTCGATGGCCAGGACACGGCGCAGGTTCTCCGCGGCGCGGCGGAGTTTGCGGGCAGCGTGCCAGCCCATCGACACGTGGTCCTCCTGCATCGCCGAGCTCGGGATCGAGTCCACCGACGCCGGGACCGCGAGCCGCTTGTTGTCCGAGACCAGCCCGGCCTGCGTGTACTGCGCGATCATCAGGCCGGAATCCACGCCCGGGTCCGCGGCCAGGAAGGCCGGCAGGCCGTGCGAGCGTGCCGGATCCAGCATCCTGTCGGTCCGGCGCTCGGCGATGGAGCTCAGGTCCGCCACGGCGATGGCCAGGAAGTCGAGCACGTAGGCCACCGGGGCGCCGTGGAAGTTGCCGTTGGAGCTGACCCGGCCGTCGGGCAGGACCACCGGGTTGTCGATCGCGGCGGCCAGTTCACGGGAGGCGACGAGGGCGGCGTGGTCCACGGTGTCGCGGACGGCGCCGGCCACCTGGGGTGCGCAGCGCAGCGAGTAGGCGTCCTGGACCTTGGTGTCGTTGATCCGGTGCGAAGCCACGATCGGGGAGCTGGACAGGACCCGCAGCATGTTGTCGGCGGAGGCGGCCTGGCCGGGGTGCGGCCGGAGGGCCGCGTGCAGCTCGGGCAGGAACACCTGGTCGGTGCCGAGCAGCGCCTCGACGCTGAGGGCCGCGGTGATGTCCGCCGTCGTGAGCAGCTGGCGGATGTCAGCGATGGCCATCAGCAGCATGCCGAGCATGCCTTCGGTGCCGTTGACGAGTGCCAGGCCCTCCTTTTCGGCGAGCGTCACCGGTTCGATGCCGTGTGCGGCGAGCAGTTCCGCCACCGGGGGCTCACCTCGGCCACCGTTATTTCCTCCATAGAGTTTGCCGTCCGGGCCGGCGGCTTCGCCTTCGCCCATCAGCACGAGGGCGCAGTGGGACAGCGGCGCGAGGTCACCGGAGCAGCCGAGCGAGCCGAATTCGCGGACCACGGGGGTGATGCCGGCGTTGAGGATGTCCACCATGGTCTGCAGCACCACGGGGCGGACACCGGTGCGGCCGGAGGCGAGGGTCTTGGCGCGCAGGAACATGATGCCGCGGACCACCTCGCGTTCCACGGCAGGCCCCATGCCGGCGGCGTGGCTGCGGATCAGGGACTTCTGCAGCTGGGTGCGCAGCTCGTTGGGGATGTGCCGGTTGGCCAGGGCCCCGAAGCCCGTGGAGATGCCGTAAGCCGGGACCTCGCTGTGGGCGAGGCCGTCAATGTGGGCACGGACCTTGGCGACGGCGTCGAGAGCGTCCTGGGAGATGGCCACCTTGGCGCCGTGGCGGGCGACGGCGACGACGTCCTCGGGGGTGACCCCGCTCGAGCCAAGGGTGACGGTGAGTGGTTCGTGGGTTGGTGCGTTGGCTGTGATGGTCATGATTCCTACTTCATTCTTCTCATCGATTGCTCCGTAAGTGCCCTTTTGGCGGCTCAAAACGGCAGTTACGGAGCAATCGATATGGGGTTGGGGGCCGGTTAGCGGGTTTCTGGGGCCACGCGGACGGGGTTCCCTGGCCGAGCTTGCGAGGTTAGGGAGTCCGTGGGGATCATCGGGATGCGGACGCCGCGTTCTTTGGCGACGTCGACGGCGCGGTCGTAGCCGGCGTCGGCGTGGCGGATGACGCCCATGCCGGGATCGTTGGTGAGGAGGCGCTCGAGTTTCTGCGCGGCGAGGTCGGTGCCGTCGGCGACGGAGACCTGGCCGGCGTGGATGGACCGGCCGATGCCCACGCCGCCGCCGTGGTGGATGGAGACCCAGGTGGCGCCGGAGGCGGTGTTGAGCAGGGCGTTGAGCAGCGGCCAGTCGGCGATCGCGTCGGAGCCGTCGGCCATGGCCTCGGTCTCGCGGTACGGGGACGCGACGGAGCCGGAGTCGAGGTGGTCGCGGCCGATCACGATGGGCGCCTTGACCTTGCCCTCCTTGACGAGCCGGTTGAACAGCAGCCCGGCCTTGGCGCGGTCGCCGTAGCCGAGCCAGCAGATCCGGGCCGGCAGGCCCTCGAACTCCACCCGTTCCTGGGCGGCGTCGATCCAGCGGTGCAGGTGCTTGTTTTCCGGGAAGAGCTCCTTGATCGCCGCATCGGTGACGGCGATGTCCTCCGGGTCGCCGGAGAGCGCGACCCAGCGGAACGGGCCCAGGCCCTCGCAGAACAGCGGGCGGATGTAGGCCGGGACGAAGCCTGGGAACTCGAAGGCGCGGGTGTAGCCGCCCTTGCGGGCCTCGTCGCGGATGGAGTTGCCGTAGTCGAACACCTCGGCGCCGGCGTCCTGGAACTCCACCATGGCCTGGACGTGCCGGGCCATCGAGGCCTGGGCCTTCTTGGTGAAGCCATCCGGATCGGCGGCGGCCTCGCGGTGCCACTCCTCCACGGTGATGCCCTCGGGCAGGTAGGACAGGGGGTCGTGGGCGGAGGTCTGGTCCGTCACGATGTCCACGGTCAGCTCGCCGGCGTTGTGGCGGCGCAGGATCTCGGGAAAGACCTCGGCGGCGTTGCCGACGTAGCCCACGGACCAGCCGCGGCGCTCTTCCTTGGCCTTAAGGACCTTGGCGATGGCGGCGTCGAGGTCGGTCTCGACCTCGTCGAGGTAGCGCTTGCCGGCACGCCGGCGCAGGTGGGCCTCGTCGACGTCGACGATCAGGCAGGCGCCCTCGTTCAGCGTGACGGCGAGCGGCTGGGCGCCGCCCATCCCGCCGCAGCCGCCGGTGAGGGTCAGGGTGCCGGCGAGGGTGCCGTCCTCGTCGCCGGTGAGCTTCCTGGCGATGGCGGCGAAGGTCTCGAAGGTGCCCTGAAGGATGCCCTGGGTGCCGATGTAGATCCAGGACCCGGCGGTCATCTGGCCGTACATCATCAGGCCCTCGGCCTCGAGCCGGCGGAATTCGGGCCAGGTGGCCCAGTCGCCGACGAGGTTGGAGTTGGCCAGGAGCACCCGCGGCGCCCATTCGTTGGTGCGGAAGACCCCGACTGGCTTGCCGGACTGGACCAGGAGGGTCTCGTCCTTTTCCATGGACTCCAGGGTGCGGGTGATCGCGTCGAACGCGGCCCAGGACCGGACGGCGCGGCCGGTGCCGCCGTAGACCACGAGGTCATCGGGGCGTTCGGCGACCTCGGGGTCCAGGTTGTTCATCAGCATGCGCAGCGGGGCTTCGGTCTGCCAGCTCTTGGCGGTGAGCGTGGTGCCGCGGGCGGCTTTGACCGGGCGGGCACCGGTGGTGAAATCGGCGGGTGCCATGAGGGGCTCCTATCTAGGTGTTGCGGGAGGTTCTGTATCAACTAAACCGCGTCCGCAACCGCGGAAACAGGGCCTGCGGGCGGGTGCTGTCCGGTATTCCAGACCCGCTCACCTTTCCCCAACTAGGTAGCAGCAGTTGTCGTTTTGAGGCCCCAGAACGACAACTGCTGCGAGTCAGTTGGGCTGGCGGCGCATCGTGGGGCGGGCCGGGGGTCAGTGCGCGGGGCGGCCGTGGATCCGCACCGAGAGCTCGTCCGCGACCTTCTGGATCCGTGCCGCCAGCGCGGGCCACTGCTCCGGGGGCAGCTTGTCCTCCAGGAACGTGACGGCGACGGCCGCCGTCGGCCATCCCACATGGTCGGTGACGGCGGCCGCGATCGAGCCGAAGCCGGGCGTCACCTCGCCGTGTTCGGTGGCGTAGCCGCGCTGGCGGACCTGGTCCAGGTGCGAGGACAGCGCGGAGTACTTCATGATGGGCGATTCGGTCTCGTGCCGGGCGGTGAAGGCGGCGGCGTTCGGGTACAGCGCGCGGACCTGGGATTTGGGCAGCGCGGCGAGGATGGCCCGCCCACTGGCGGTCAGGTGGCTGGGCAGCCGGACCCCGACGTCGGTCACCAGCGACGGGCGGTTCTTGGCCCGCTCCTCGACGATGTAGAGCACGTCGCGGCCGTGCAGCACGGCCAGGTGCGCGCTTTCGCCGACCACGTCCACGAGCGAGGCGAGCATCGGCCGGCCCAGCCGGGAGAGGGGTTCCTGCCGGGAATAGGCGGAGCTCAGCTCGAAGGCGCTGATCCCCAGCCCGTACCGCTGCTCCTCGTGCAGGTGCAGCACGAAGCCGTTCTCCTCCATCACGCCGAGCAGGTGGTAGACGCTGGAGCGCGGAAGTCCCAGCGCGGTGGCAATGTTCGACGCCGCCATCGGCCCCCGCCTGGAGGCCAGCAGTTTGAGGATGCGCAGCGTGTTCTCTGCTGCGGGGACCTTGGAGGCCACCTTCGGGGCGGCTGTTTTGGGAGCCGTTGCGGCGGCGGCGGCGGCTGCTGCGGCTGCGCGGGCGGTGTTCAGGGCGGTGGTGCTGGTCGCTGGCATGGGTCCTCTTCGAAGGCTTGCGGTGTCCGGTATCCCATACTCAAGCATGCGCCGGTCCACGGGATTCGCACAGGCCGGGGTCGGACCGCCTGTCCGGGATCCCGGACATTTCCGGCGGATGCTCGGGCGCCCGTCAAGGATGCACCGGCCGCATCACCCGGGAGCGAAGATCCGGACACCGTGGTCAGGCGCCGCCGTAGTCAGGCATCCGGCAGGACGGCTAACATCTGGACCATGAAGCAGACGTGGGAGCCAGGGCAGGAGGGCGTCATGATTCTGCCCTCCGGCCGGCTCATCCGCGGCCGCGCGCTGCATTTGCCGCTTCCCGCGGGACCGCCGCCTGAATTCGGCGTGTACCTGCTGGGCGAGAGCCCGCCGCCGGTGGAGTGGGAAGCGCGCTGGGTGCACTGGCCGGATCTGCGGTTGCCGGTGGACGAACCGGATGCCCTGGCCGCCTTTGCCGAAGCGTGGCGCCGCGCCGAATGCGAGCGGGTTGAGGTCGCCTGCTGGCGTGGGCGCGGCCGGACCGGCACGGCGCTGGCCTGCATCGCCATCCTGGACGGGGTTCCGCCCGAACAGGCCGTCTCCTTCGTGCGCCGGCATTACCACCGGCGGACGGTGGAGACGCCATGGCAGCGGTGGTACGTCGCCCGGTTCCGGCCGCCGGCCGCGTGACGCCCGCCGCCGGGCGGCAGCTCAGATCGTCACCACGACCTTGCCCCGGGCCCGGCCTTCGTGCACATACTCGATGGCCGCCGGGGCCTCGGCGAGCGTGACCGTCTTGTCGATGACGGGCCTGATCTTGCCCTCCTCGATGAGCGTCGTCAGGAATTCAAGGTCCTCCTGCCGCTCCACCGACGCCAGGCCGCGGAGTTTCTGGCCGACGAAGAGGGACAGCACGGCAGCCCGGAGTACACGGTCCAGGCCACCGGCCCACCGCCCGCCTGCTTCCCCGCCGACGACGACGAGGGTCCCCTTGGGTGCCAGCGCGCGCCGGAGGACCGACAGCGGACGGTTGCCGGCGATGTCGAGCATGAGATCGTAGCGTTTACCGGCTGCCGCGAAGTCCTCCCGGGTGTAGTCGATGACGTGGTCCGCGCCGATCGAGGAGACCAGCTCCAGCTTGGCGGTGCTGCAAACGCCGGTCACGTGCGCGCCAAACGCCTTGGCCAGCTGCACAGCGTAGGTGCCAACGCCGCCGGCCGCTCCGATGACCAGGACTTCCTGTCCGGGCTGGACCTGCCCGCTGTCCCGGAGCCCTTGGAGGGCTGTGTTGGCGGAGATGGGGACGGCGGCGGCCTGCTCAAAGCTGAGGTTTCTTGGTTTCCGCGCCAGCAGCTTCTCCTTGGCGCACACATATTCGGCAAACGATCCCTCGCAGGTGCCGAACACCTCATCGCCGGGCCGGAATCCGACGACGTTCCTTCCGACTGCCTCCACGTGCCCGGCGACGGCCCGGCCCCGGATCCCGTCCTTCGGATTCTTCAGCCCGTAGCCAATGATCCGTGCCAGGTACGGCAGTCCCGCCATGAGGTGCCAGACGCCCTGGTCGACGCCGGCAGCGCGGACGCGGACGAGCACCTCGTCCTCGCCGGCCACCGGCTTGTCGACGTCGCGGAGTTCCAATGCATCCGCGGAGCCGTACACGTCCTGGATGATCGCTTTCATGGTGGTTCTCCTTCATGGCCGGCGTGCTCATGGCGTGCTGGACACGCCGTCGGGCGGAAACCTGACATCCCCAAGCTAAGGAAACCTGACCCGGAGTCAATAGCGTCCGCCTTCCCGGGCCTGCGCCGAACGGGCTGACCGGCGCTGAACGGGCTGAGACCAGACCCGCACAGTCTGAGATCGAAGACATCAACCCGCCGTGAGCCTCCTCACAGCCTCGCCAAAGATGGTCTGCTGGATGGCGATCCCCCTCCCAATGACGAGAAGGTATTCGCATGCAACAAGCCCAAACCGCCACCAAGCCCACGCCCGCCGGTACCGATGGAACGCCAGCCGGCACCGCCGGAAGAACCGTCAGCGCCGCCGTCGAAACGGTGCTCAGCCGGGGGCTCAACGTCCGGCATATCCGCTTTATGGCCCTGGGGTCGGCGATCGGAACCGGGCTGTTCTACGGCTCGGCGTCCGCCATCCAGAAAGCCGGGCCGGGCGTGCTGTTCGCCTACATGATCGGCGGCGCGGCGGTGTTCATGGTGATGCGCGCCCTGGGGGAAATGGCAGTGCGGCACCCGGTCTCCGGCTCGTTCGGCCAGTACGCGAGCCGCTACCTCGGACCGCTGGCCGGCTTTGTGACCGGCTGGACCTACGTCTTCGAGATGGCGATCGTGGCCATCGCGGACGTCACCGCCTTCAGTATCTACATGGGATTCTGGTTCCCCGAGGTGGAGCGCTGGATCTGGGTGCTGGCCATCATCTTCTTCCTGGCCGCCCTGAACCTGCTGAGCGTGAAGGTCTTCGGCGAGCTGGAATTCTGGTTCTCGCTGATCAAGGTGGCGGCCATCATCGCCATGATCGCGGGCGGCGCGGCCATCATCGTCTTCGGCTTCCAAGCCGGCGGCGCCACCGTGGCGCCCGGCCTGGGCAACCTGGTGGACCACGGCGGGATGTTCCCCAACGGCTTCGAAGGGCTCCTTGCCTCCTTCGCCGTCGTGATGTTCGCGTTCGGCGGGATCGAAACCCTGGGCATCACCGCCGGCGAGGCCGCCGACCCCAAGACCGTCATCCCGAAGGCCGTCAACACCGTCCCCGTGCGGGTGCTGCTGTTCTACGTGCTGACCCTCGGCGTGCTGATGAGCCTGTTCCCGTGGAACGAGATAGGCACCAACGGCAGCCCGTTCGTGCAGATCTTCAGCGGCCTGGGCATCCCTGCCGCCCCGCACATCCTCAATGCCGTGGTGATCACCGCCGCCCTCTCCGCCATCAACAGCGACATCTTCGGCGCGGGCCGGATCCTCTTCGGCCTGGCCCGGCAGGGTCACGCCCCCGCGAGCTTCGGCAAGGTATCCCGCCATGGCGTGCCGTGGATGACGGTGGTGATGATGACGGTCATCCTGCTGGTGGGCGTGGTCCTGAACGCCGTCATCCCCGAGGATGTGTTCCTGCTGATCGCCTCGATTGCGACCTTCGCCACGGTGTGGGTCTGGGTGATGATCCTGGCCTCCCACGTGGCCATGAAACGCGAGATCGCCCGCAAGGGTCTGCCGGCGTCGGAGTTCCCCTCGCCGTGGTGGCCCGCCGCGTCCGTGCTGACCATCGCGTTCATGGCCCTGGTGATCGGAATCCTGGGCGCCTTCGAGGACACCCGCGTGGCGCTCTACGTGGGCGCCGTCTGGCTTGGCCTGCTGGTGCTCGCGTACCGGCTCTGGGTCCGCGGCCACGGCCGGGCCCGTGCGGAACTGGCGGACGAAACGTCGCAACTGCCGCAGGTGTCCGCGGGAGGATGAGCCCGGCGCCGGGCACCCTGCGCGCGGTACCGCGGCGGGGTTAGGATCAGGCGTGGTCCCGTCCACCAACCTGCTGGCCTTCGCGCTGACTGCGCTCCTCCTCATCGCGGTCCCGGGGCCCAGCGTGCTGTTCGTGATCGGACGGACGCTGGCCCTCGGGCGCAAGGGCGGGCTGCTGAGCGTGCTCGGGAACGCGATCGGCGAGCTGCTGCAGATCGCCACGGTGGCCCTGGGCGTGGGAGTGCTGCTGGCCCAGTCCGTCATGCTCTTCAGTGTGGTCAAGTTCGCCGGCGCCGCCTACCTGATCTACCTCGGCATCCAGGCGATCCGGCACCGCGGCGGAGGCCCGACAGCGGCGGACCCGTCGCGTTCGGCGTCCACCTTCCGTATCCTCCGGGAGGGATTCATCGTGGGCGCCACCAACCCGAAGTCGGTGGTCTTCTTCGTGGCCGTGCTCCCGCAGTTTGTGGACTATTCCGCCGGCGTCATCCCGCTCCAGCTGGGCACGCTCGGGGCGGTGTTCCTGCTCATCGCCCTCGTTTCGGACAGCGCCTGGGCCCTGGCCGCGGGAACGGCCAGGCACTGGTTCGCCAGATCGCCCCGCAGAATCGCCACGTTGGGCACCACGGGCGGCGTCATGATGATAGGACTCGGCGGAATCGTGGCCCTGCTGGGCAACACCGCGGAGCTCCGACCGGACAAGTAGCAACCCAAGTGGTGCCCGATGGACAAGGGGTAGAAGTTACTCGTGTTACTCGCGAGGCATCGCGGCTACAGTGAATTCACGGCGGCACCGGACAGCGGGAGCTAGGCTGGGGAACCCTGAGATGCTGGTCCGGACTGCCGCGAATCTAGCGCCGAGGTGAGGCCTGGCGCCCATGCTCCCAAGGGACATGATCTCCAGGGACATGGGCGCGGAGTCTCACCTCGGCGGCTTAAACGGGCAAGCGCGGCCGGCTCCTACCGCGCCGACCAGCCGCCGTCCATGGTGTAGCTGGCCCCGGTGACCATGCCGGCGTCGTTGGACGCGAGCCAGCTCACCAAAGAGGCCACTTCCTCCGGCTCCACGAGCCGCTTCACGGCGGATTCCGTGAGCATGATCCTGGCCAGCACCTCGGCTTCCGGGATGCCGTGGACCTTGGCCTGGTCCGCAATCTGCTTCTCGACCAGCGGCGTCCGGACATAGCCCGGGTTGATGCAGTTGGAGGTGACCCCGTGCGCCCCGCCCTCCAGCGCGGTCACCTTGCTGAGGCCTTCCAGGCCGTGCTTGGCGGAGACATAGGCGGCCTTGAACGGGGAGGCCCTCAGTCCGTGCACCGAGGACAGGTTGATGACCCTGCCGAAGCCGTTGGCGTACATGTGCGGCAGCGCGGCACGGATCAGCAGGAACGGCGCCTCGAGCATCAGCGTGATGATCCGGCGGAAATCGGCCGGATCGAAGTCCTCGATGGGGCTGATGCGCTGGATCCCGGCGTTGTTGACCAGGATGTCGCAGTCAAGGCTGCGGGCCTGGAGCGCCTCGACGTCGAGCAGGTCCACCGCCCACGCGGTGCCGCCCACCTCGTCGGCGAGGGCCGCCGCGGCGGCCGCATCAACATCCGCAACCACCACCTTGGCGCCCCGCGCGGCCAGGGCCCGG
>NZ_JAGPOT010000074.1 GCF_018224015.1 Pseudarthrobacter albicanus | reverse complement strand
CCACGCGGTGCCGCCCACCTCGTCGGCGAGGGCCGCCGCGGCGGCCGCATCAACATCCGCAACCACCACCTTGGCGCCCCGCGCGGCCAGGGCCCGGACGCTGGCCGCGCCGATCCCGCTGGCGCCGCCGGTGACCAGGGCCTTGCGGCCGTTCAGCGTGTTTTCCATAATCTGTCTTCCTGTTCAAAGATTTCGGCGGGGCGGCCGGCTCCAGCGCACTGGAGCCGGCCGCCTCTTGCAGTTCAGCACGAGCAGTTCAGCACGAGCAGCTCAGCGTGTGGCCGGCACGGCAAGGCCTTCGCGTTCGGCGTCGGCCCGGTCCACTTCCTCAAGGGCGATGCCCTTGGTTTCCTTCAGGCTGAGCACGGCGACGGTGGTGATGGCACACGCCACCACCAGGTAGACCGCGGTGGGCAGCCAGGAGCCGGTGTCCTTGAGCCACTGGGTGGCCAGGAGCGGCGCCAGCGAACCGGCGAAGATCGAGGTGACCTGCGAGCCCAGCGAGACGCCGGCGTAGCGCATCCGGGTCGGGAAGAGCTCGGACATGATGGCGGGCTGGCCGGCATACATGAACGCGTGCAGGCACAGGCCGATCGTCACGGCCAGGACGATGACCACCGGGTTGCGGGTGTCGAACATCGGGAAGGCGAAGAACGGCCAGGCCGCACCCGTGAGGACGCCCACGAGGTAAACGGGCTTGCGGCCCCAGCTGTCCGCCAGGCGCCCCACCTGCGGGATGACGAGGAAATGGATGACGTGGGCGATCAGGAGGGCCAGCAGCAGGGAGGAGGTGTCGTACTTGTGCACGCTCTTGAGGTAGACGATCGCGAAGCTGACCACGAGGTAGTACATGATGTTTTCCGCGAACCGGAGGCCCATGGCCTGCAGGATGCCCTTGGGGTACTTGCGGATGACCTCGCCGACGCCGTAGCTGACGGCCTGCTCCTTCTCCAGCTGCGCCTTGGCTTCCAGGAAGATCGGCGCCTCGGTGACATGGGTGCGGATGTAGTAGCCGACGAACACGATCACGGCGGAGAGCCAGAACGCCACGCGCCAGCCCCAGCCCAGGAAGTCGGCGCTGCTCAGGACGTTGGACATGATGTAGAGGACCAGGGTTGCCAGCAGGTTGCCGACCGGAACGGCGGCCTGCGGCCAGCTGGACCAGAAGCCGCGGGACTTGTTGGGGCTGTGCTCGGCGACGAGCAGCACGGCGCCGCCCCATTCGCCGCCCAGGGCAAAGCCCTGGATGAAGCGGAGCAGGACCAGCAGGGCCGGTGCAAGGTAGCCGATGTCGGCGAAGCCGGGGAGGCAGCCCATCAGGAAGGTGGAGACACCGATGATGATGATGGTGAGCTGCAGGGTGGGCTTGCGGCCCAGCCTGTCGCCGATCTGGCCGAAGACAATGCCGCCGAACGGGCGGGCCACGAAGCCGACGGCGTAGGTCAGGAACGCCTGGATGATGCCGTCCAGCTCATTGCCGGTGGCGGGGAAGAAGTACTTGCCGAACACCAGGGTGGCGGCGGTGGCGTAGAGGAAGAACTCGTACCATTCCACGACGGTGCCGACCATTGACGCGGCGACGATTTTCTTGAGGCCGGAACCCTTGGGTGCGGCAGGTGATGCCGAGCGCTGGTTTACGCTCATCTGGTGCTCCTTAGTGTCCACGGTGACACGTGCTGTGATGCACAGCACTGCAAATGGCTCCCACTGAGTATTGCTGCACAGTTGGGGCGGTTCAATGGCCAAAGCGGCACCGCTTATGTGCACAATTGCAGATATGAAGGCCAATCCCGATGACCTGCTGGTGCTGCTGGCGGTCTCCGGTTCCGCGAAATTCACGACGGCGGCCCAGGCCCTGGGCCTGAACCACACCACCGTCTCCCGACGGATAGCGGCGCTGGAGAAGGCCCTCGGCGGGCGCGTGCTCTCGCGCGCCGCGGGCGGCTGGGAGCTCACGGCACTCGGTGCGGAGGCCGTCCAGGTGGCGGAGCAGGTGGAATGGGCCCTCCGCACCCTCGAACAGCCCGGCCGGACCCCGGACCCGATCACCGGCGTCGTCCGCATGACCGCCACGGACGGCTTCAGCGCCTACATCGCGGCCCCCGCGGTGGCCCGGCTGCGCCGCCACCATCCGGGACTGAGCGTGGAGATCGTCACCGTGACCCGGCGGGCGCTGCAGCAACGCTCCGGGCTGGACATCGAGGTGGTGGTCGGCGAGCCCCAGGTGCACCGGGCGGAAGCTGCCCGGCTCGGCGAATACATGCTGGGCATGTACGCGTCGCGGAACTATCTGGCCGAATACGGGACGCCGGCAACGGTGGAGGAACTGACCGCCCATCCGCTGGTGTACTTCGTGGATTCGATGCTCCAGGTGGACGTCCTGGACGCCCCGCGCCGGCTGGTGCCGGCCATGCGGGACGGCCTGAGTTCCACGAACGTCTTTGTCCATGTGGAGGCGACGCGGGCCGGCGCCGGGATCGGGTTCCTGCCGTGCTTTGCGGCGGACCTGCACCCGGACCTGGTGAGGCTGCTGCCGGAGAAGTTCGCGGAACTGCTCCCCTACTGGATGGTCCTCCGGCCCGACTCCATGCGCCGCCCGGCGGTGGCCGCCGTGGTGCAGGCCCTGCGGGAACAGACCGCCGCCCACCGCGACGCCCTGCTGGGGCGGCCCGCGGCGCGGGTAATTGTCTCCGGTGATTGAGCTTGTCGAAATCCCGGATTTCGACAAGCTCAATCACCGTTCGACAAGCTCAATCACCGGACGGGTCGTGGCGGACGGGGGCGCCGGCCGCGAACGCCCTGACCTTCGCGTCGTCCCAGATGTGCGCGGGCACGGCTCCGCCCAGCAGGCGCCGGGCCAGGCCGGGATCGCCGTCGAACGGAAGGTCGCTGCCGGCCATGATCATGTTGCCGTAGCGGCGGCCCTTGAGCATGGCGGGGTCGGCGATGATCACCGTGTGCTCGAACGTGGCCGCGATGGTGGCGGCGTCCTCGCGGGCGTTCACCAGGTCCGGGGCGTCGCCGGAGTTGGCCACGTAGATCCCGCCCGGAGCCAGGACCTGTTTGGCGTGCTCATTGAATTCCCTGGTGGTGAGCGGCCGGGGCGTGAGGGAGCCGGCGAAGACGTCCCGGATGATGAGGTCCCGGGTGTGCGGGGTGAGGCTTTCGGTGACTTCGCGGGCCTCCCCCACGCGCAGGCGCAGCAGCGGCGCCTTGGGCAGGTCGAACCAGCCGCGGACATACCCGGCCAGTTTGCCGTCCAGCTCCACCACCACCTGGCGGGCGTCAGGATAGGCGGCATGGAAGTACCGGGCCAGTGAGCATGCTCCCCCGCCGAGGTGCAGGGCGCGCAGTTTCGGCTTTGACTGGCGGGGCCAGCGCGATTCCACCAGCGCCGAGATCCACCGCATGTACTCGAAGTCGAGGAACAGCGGATCCGCGAGGTCGATGTGGGAACTCATGACTCCGTTGATGCGCAGGAGCCAGCCGTTGGAGTTGTCCTGGTCCGGGACCAGCTCGCAGTCCCCGGTGTCGATGTAGTAGACACCCTCCACCGGGCCGTCCGGGCGGGTGCCCTTGGGCACCTCCACGACTCCCGGCGTCGATTTTCCGGTGCTCCGGCCGGCGGCCCTGCCCCGCTTCGCCATCAGCCGTGCACCGGTTTGTTCATGCATCAACCCTAGTTCACCGGCCGCGCCGGGCCGGCCGGGATCGGGCCCGGCCACCGGGGCCCGGGCCGGTCCAGCCCATCCTGAAAATAGAAGCGAAGAGCACTTACTAACCGTTAGTAATCATGCTTAGTATTTAAGTGCCAACCGTGCTGGCTTGTGATCAGCAGCCGATCTTCTTTGAAAGAGAGCGAAGATGACAGAGAACCAATGGCCCCAGGACGCCAGCTACCGCACGCCGGCGGCCACCCGGCAGGGCGACCTGGGCCAGCCTCCGACGGTGCCGGTCCCGGTCCCGGTCCCGGGCGACGAAGGCTACACCCCGACCCCTGACGACGGGACGGCGGCGGGCGGGACGTCACAGACCGTCGCGGCCCAGGAACAGGCCGGGGAAGTTGCCCGGCAGGCCGCCGATTCGGCCCGGAACGTGGCCGAGACCGCCAAGTCGGAGGCAGCCAATGTCGCCGCCGAGGTGAAAATCAACGCCAAAGACCTCCTGTACCAGGCCAAGTCCGATCTCACCGAGCAGGCCGCCACCCAGCAGCAAAAGGTCGCGCAGGGCCTCCGCTCGATCTCGGCCGAACTGCACTCCATGGCGTCCGCCCCGGACCAGCCGGGGGTGGCCGCCGATCTGGTCCGCCAGGCCGCCGAACGGTCCTCCGCCGTCGCATCATGGCTGGACGACCGGGACCCTGGTTCGCTGCTGGACGAGGTGAAGTCCTTCGCCCGCCAGCGCCCCGGCACCTTCCTGATGCTCGCCGCCGGAGCAGGCATCCTGGCCGGGCGGCTCAGCCGCAGCCTCGCCGCCGGGGCCCCGGACACGGGCACCACTGCGGCGGGCATCGGCACGACAGGCACCGGCACCACGAGCACCGGCGCGCACGCCTATCGCGTCCCGGACACCGGCGTGGCGGTTCCGCCGGCGCCTGTGCAGCTGCCAGCCCCGGCCACGACGACGGCCGGACTGGCCGAAACGTATCCGCCGAACCCCGTGGCCGCGGAGGGGACCGAGCGGGACCAGTGGCCCGCGGATCCTGCGGCCGCCGATCCCTACCGCAACGACCCACGCCGCAACGATCCACGCCCCGACGACCCCTTTGACGGGGGCCAGCGATGAGCGAGGAAGTACCTCCGACCGCGGCGCACGTCAAGGCCGAGACGTCGTCCCTCGGCGATCTGCTGGGAGATGTGACACGGGACATGTCCACCCTCATGCGGCAGGAAGTGGAGCTGGCCAAGGTCGAGCTCAAGCAGTCGGCGACCCGGGCCGGCAAGGGCAGCGGCCTGCTGGCCGGCGCCGGGGTCGCGGGCCACTTCGTACTCCTGTTCCTCTCCCTCGCCCTCTGGTGGGCGCTGGGACTGGTGATGGGGCTCGGCTGGTCCGCCGTCGTCGTCGCCGTCATCTGGGCCATCATCGCCGCCATCCTGGCCGCACTGGGCCGCAAGGAACTCAGCGCGATCAAGGGCATGCCGCAGACCGCGCAGACGCTGCAGGAAATCCCGCCCACACTCAAACCCACCACCTAGACCTGCGAGGAAACACGATGAGTGAAAACCCGGATGCCATCCGAGCCGATATCGAAGCCACCCGCGCGCGCCTCGGCACCAATGTCGACGCCGTGGCGGACAAGGTCACGCCGTCGCACATAGTGCAGCGGCAGACAGACAAGGTCAAGGAATCAGTCAAGGACGCCGTCTTCGGCGTGAAGGAGAAAGTCATGGGATCAGCCGACCACGCCGCCGGTAACGTCCATTCCGCCTCGGGCAGCGCCGGGGCGCACCTCGGCGACGCCGGGGCGGCCATCGGCGAGGCACCCCAGCGCGTGGCCGCCAAGACGCAGGGCAACCCGCTCGCGGCGGGGCTGATCGCGTTTGGCGCCGGCCTGCTGTTCTCCTCGCTGATCCCCGCCAGCGAGAAGGAACGCGAAGCCGCCGACGCCCTTAAGACGGCCGCCGAACCGATCACCACCGAGCTGGCCGAGGCAGCGAAAAACGTGGCCGAGGGACTCCGGGAGCCGGCCCAGGAGGCCATGGAAAACGTCAAGGCCAGCGCCGCCGACGCCACCGAGCACGTCAAGGCCGAGGGCCAGTACGCCGTCGGGGACGTCAAGGACACGGCGGCATCGGCCGCGGACAACGACAGGCAGGCGTAGGCACGCAGGGATCCCGGCCGGCCGTCCCCGCTCCCGCGGGGCGGCCGGCCGCGGCGCCTAGCCCACCACGGAGGATTCCGATGGCCAAGAACTTCACCAAGGCAGGAACACCATGACCGGCGCCGAAACGGAGAAGAGCAGCACCGCCAAGGCCCGCACGGCCCCCGCACCGGACGATTCCCGGAAGCCGGACAGTCCCGCCGACGTCACGAAGCCTTCCTGGCAGTACATCGGGCGCAAGACCCTGCGCGAATTCAGCAAAGACCAGTGCCCCGACCTCGCCGCGGCGCTGACGTACTACGCGGTCCTGTCGCTCTTCCCCGCGATCCTGGCCCTCGTCTCGCTGCTCGGCGTCGTCGGCCAGGCCGAGAAGACCACGGCCGCGCTCCTGGACATCGTCCGGAACATCGCGCCCGGAACCACAGTCGACATCATCCGGCAACCCATCGAGGAACTGACCAGATCGCCGGCGGCCGGTTTCACCCTCGTGATCGGCATCCTGACCGCCCTGTGGTCCGCCTCGGGATACGTTGGAGCCTTCGCGCGGGCCATGAACCGGGTCTATGAGGTCGACGAGGGCCGGCCCTTCATCAAGCTCCGGGGCACCATGCTGGGCGTCACCGTTGCCACGCTGGCGATCGTTGCCGTACTGGCGGCCATGCTGGTGCTCACCGGGCCGGTGGCCGAAGCGGTGGGGAACGCCGTCGGGCTCGGCGGTGCCTTCCTCGCGACGTGGAACATCCTGAAGTGGCCGGCCATGGTGGTGCTCGTCGTGGCAGCCATCGCGATCCTCTACTACGCCACCCCCAACGTGAAGCAGCCGAAGTTCCGCTGGATGAGCATGGGGTCCTTCATCGCCCTCGTGGTGTCCGTCCTGGCATCCCTCGGCTTTGCCTTCTACGTCGCGAACTTCAACAACTACAACAAGACCTACGGCACGATCGGCGGCGTGATCGTGATGCTGCTGTGGCTCTGGATCCTGAACATGTCGCTGCTGTTCGGTGCCGAGTTCGACGCCGAGATGGAGCGCGGGCGCGAACTGCAGGCCGGCATCGAGGCGGAGGAGACCATCCAGTTGCCGCCGCGGGATACCAAGCAAAGCGACAAGCTGCAGGACCGCGAGGAAGACGATATCCGGCGCGGCCGCGCACTGCGGGAGCAGCACGGCGGGGCCGGACCGGACGGCTGGCGCGACGGCGGCGCCGGGCCGGACGACGGCGGTCAGGACGCCGGGGAGGACCGGGATCCCCACGCCCGATAAGCCCGCCCTCCGGGACCAAAGCCCCTACCCCTGCCCTGCCCGCGCAGGTTGTACTGGATCCAGGTACCGGTGGGGGACGGGGTAAGGCTGCCCAGCCGGGAGGAAAGCATTGGCACCCGCAGCAGAGTACCCGCGCTCCACTATTGCCGTGGGCTATGACGGATCCTTGACCGCACGGCTGGGCGTCCGGTGGGCGGCCGAATACGCCGCTGACGAACAGTGCCGCCTCCGCGTGATCCACGCCTGGGTGTGGCCCCTGTTCACCAAGAGCCTGGGGCCCGTCAAAGGCATCCCGGGCAGCGGCCTGCGGCACTCCGGGGAAGCCATCCTGGCCGAAGGCGTCCAACTGGCGCGCGGTTTCGCCAGCGCATCCGCCGCCGGGGCGCCCGCCGCCGCCGTCGGGGTCGACGTCGGGCCGCCCGCCGACGCCGGCGTCCCCGGCGCTCCGGCCCCCGGCGTCGACGTCGAGGGCGTGATGGAAACCGGACTCCCGGCCCCGGTGCTGCGCGAGGCAGCGGCCGGCGCGCGGCTGCTGGTCGTGGGCAGCCGCGGCGTCGGCGGCGTAATGGGCCAGCTGGCGGTGTCGGTCTGCCTGGACTTGGCTGCCTCCTCCCCGTGCCCCTTGATGGTCATCCGCCGTCCCCGTGCCCCGGGCGCCCCCGTCGTGGCGGGAGTCGATGCGTCGGCCCGGGGCCTGGCCACACTGGCCGGCGCCGTCCGGCTGGCCGTAGCGCTCCGCACCTCGCTGCGGCTCGTCCACGTTGACCACGCGCGCGCGGGCGGCAAGGAAGCGCACGGCCGCCACGCCCCGCTCCACGGCCAGGAACTGCTGGACCACGCGCTGCGCGAGGCCAGGGAACTTGCTCCCGGGCTGACCGTGTCGGGTACTTTGAGGGAAGGCCGTTCCGCGGCCACTGAACTGCTCGCGGCGGCGTCCGAGGCGGATGTCCTGGTGCTTGGCACCCACAACCGCGGGGGCGGCCCGGGCAACACCGTCTCTGCGGTGCTGCACAAGGCGCCCTGCAACGTCCTGGTTACCCGCTGAACCGGCCCCGGGAGCACCGGCCCCGGGCCGCAAATTCACGAAAGAGTGCAAGAAAAGGGAGGCCGCCATGCGAGCCTGGCGGGTTGGACATCCCGGGCCCCTGAGCAACGGTCCCCTGGTGGCCGCCGAGTGCCCGGATCCCTCGCCGCGGCGCGGCGAAGTACTGCTCCAGGTCCGGGTCTGCGGGGTGTGCCGCACGGATCTGCATCTGGCCGAAGGCGACCTTAAACCCCGGCACCCCGGCATCATCCCGGGCCACGAAGTCGTCGGCGAAGTGGTCGCGCTCGGTCCCGGGGCCACCAGGTTCCGGTCCGGGGAACGGGTGGGAGTCCCGTGGCTGGGCGGAACCTGTGGTTCCTGCCGCTTCTGCCTGCGCGGCCAGGAGAACCTGTGCCTGTCCCCCACGTTCACGGGCTGGGACCGCGACGGCGGTTATGCCGAGCTGGTCACGGTGGGCCAGGACTTCGCCTACCGGATTCCGGAGGTCTTCACCGACGAGGAGGCCGCTCCCCTGCTGTGCGCGGGCATCATCGGCTACCGCGCCCTGAACCGGGCGGAGCTGCCGATCGGCGGCCGGCTGGGGATCTACGGCTTCGGCGGCTCGGCGCATCTGGCCGCCCAGATCGCCCTCTACCGCGGCGCGCGGGTGTACGTCATGACCCGGTCCGAGGAAGCCCGCCGCCTCGCCGTCGAGCTGGGGGCGACCTTCGCCGGCGGGGCCGACGAGCCTCCGCCGGATCCGCTGGACTCCGCCATCCTCTTCGCGCCCGCCGGCGGACTGGTGCCGGCGGCCTTGCGTGCCCTCGACCGGGGCGGTACCCTCGCCGTCGCCGGCATCTATCTCAGCGACATTCCCCCCTTGCACTACGCCGCCGAGCTCTTCCAGGAACGCCAGCTCCGCAGCGTCACGGCCAACACCCGGGCCGACGGCGAGGAGTTCTTCCGGATCGCCGCGGAAATTCCGATCCGCCCCACCACCGTCGCTTACCCCTTCTCGGCCGCGGACAGGGCGCTGGGGGACCTGGCGGATGGCCGGATCACCGGCGCAGCCGTGCTGCACATGGCCTGAACGACTCTCCCGTCAACCGTGCGCACATACTTCGTGTACTTACTCCGCGTCCGTCGCAACGACGGACCATTCTGGGCAGAGGAAGAAGCCCGCCGAGCGGAACGGGACCGCAGGGGCTGACAACTGTAGTCCGCTCTCCCGGGTCGGGACCGGGCGGTCTCCATACCGTTGGACACTTGGGATGGGCAATGACCGCCTGGAATTGAGCTTCCAGGCGGCCATTCTTGCCCGTTGGAGCTCAGGGGGCGGAGTCCACCACGGATGTCCGCACGGATGTCCAGGACATGACAGTTCCTGCGGGGGAATCAGGGTAATCCTTCTGCAGGACGTCCCGTTCGCCGATCACCAGCCCCGTGGCCGGATCAATGATGATCTCCGTCCGGGATCCTCCATCCGGGGACGGGATGCCGATGGCGATGCCCGTCCTGCCGTCGACTGTTGCCTGCTTATCCACGACGGTGGCGCCGGTGATGAGCGCGGCGGCCTTGTATAGGGTGGCGCGCAGGTCGGCGGGGATGACGCCGGTGCGCAGGGCATCCGCGATCGTACCGAAGGCCTTTATTTCAGGGGACTTCCCGGCGCCTTTTGTCCGCTCGTAGATGACGTCCAGCAGGGCCCGTGGATCCTTGGGCAGGCTGCCGGCTTCGTTGAGTGGCGTGCCCTGAATGGCGGTTTGCTCGGTCCCGTAGAAGGCGCCCCCTGGGGCACGCAGAATCCCGGCCAGCAGGGGCCGCCCTTCCGTCGGCCGTGCTTTCCTTATCTCGGCTTCTACGGCCTTGGCGGCTTCGCTGGAGAACTCTACGGGGACGCTTTCTTCGCGGTTCCAGACCCATTCCCCCTCCCGGTCTGCCGGAACATAGACCTGGCCTCCGGTTTTTTCCCGCCAGGACACGCTTCCCCCCGTACCACCACTGCTTGCGCCGTAGAGGGCGGTCGTTTCGATTTTCAAGTACTGGCCCGGTCCCACCACCGGGTCGGAGGTCTTGATGGTTGCCGCCGCGGCGTTGTTCAGGACCTCGGCTGCTTCGGCAGTTGCTCCCGGACGGTCGGGCAGGACAACGTCAGCGGCCACGATGACGCCCACGAGGAAAGCTGCGGCTGCCGAGGCCATCACGATGCGGCGCCGGATGCGGACCGGACTCACCTTGGCCGGGGCGTGCGTGTTGGTCGTTGCCCCGGGACGGGTAGCGGAGCCGATCCTGGCCATGAGTTTGGTGCGGCCGCGGGCCAGGGTCGCCGGAGGGGCCGAGCCGATGTCGCTACGCATTTCGCGGAGCAGCTGCAAGTCGTCCATGGTCGTTCTCCGTTTCATCAAGTATTCCGGGGTTGAGCTGGGTTTGCAGGGTCCGGCGGGCGCGGTTCAATCGGGACCGTACGGTGCCCACCGGAACGTCCATGGCCAGGGCGATGCCCTCGTAGGTCAGGTCCGCCCAGGCATAGAGGAGTAATGTTTCGCGGTCGATGGCGGCCATGGACTTCAGGGTGCCGGCGATGCGTCCATTCGCCACGGTGGCGTCCACCTGGGCGGCGATCCGGTCCGAAGTGTCAGCGACGGCTTCCCGTGAAGCCGCTTTCGCTGCCGCTTTCAGCACCTTGGCTTCAGCACGGTGGTGCCGTCGGAGCAGATTGGTGGCGATGCCGAACAGCCAGGGCCGGGCATCTTCCCGGTCAAGGTCGTAGGTTTCCAGCTGTTCCCAGGCGACCAGAAAGGTTTCGGACGTGACGTCGTCGGCGGCGAAGTCGCCGGCCCGTCTGGCGGCGTATCTGTAGATGACTGACGCGTGTCTGTCGTACAACTCCCCGAAAACTGGGGGGCTGTCCCGGGACCGCCTGATGATGTCGTTGTCTGTGCTCACACTATGTATTGCCCGCTGGCCGCAAAAGGGTTCACGGAGCTTCCCCTTCTTCGCGCCCAATGGATCTCCACCGAAGCGTACCGGTGACCGATAGCCGCATTACTCATGATGCTGTTCCGACTCTGGCGGCCTGCCTGTCCGGACTTTGTGTCGAAAACGGTCGTTTTTGACCCGGAAGCTGCCTCTGCCGGGTTGTCCGGCATGATGGTGGTCATACACCAGCTCATCACTCCCGTTTCGGCCTTGGCAACAACCGTCGGGCCTCACCACGGGTCTTGAATTACCTGTAACAGTTGCGGACGGACCGGACAGGTATAGGTATGGGGACACCGCAAACACGAGAGAAACGCGAGGGCCGATTCGCGGCCCTCTATAACGACGCCTACGCAGATGTGCTGCGGTTCGTGCAGAGACGGGCCGGGCCACACCGCGCCGAAGACGTCGTCCACGAAGCATTCCTGGTTGCCTGGCGGCGATTCGACGATGTGCCGGCCGGCATGGATGACGCACGTGCCTGGTTGTTTGGCACAGCCAGGCACTGCCTGCTCAACGACCAGCGAAGCCAATCCAGACGGGGCGCCCTCGAGGTGAGAATCGCTGAAGTGACGAAGGAAATCACCGAATCAGAGGATGATCTGGTTGCCTTCCACGTGGATCTGTCCCGTGCCTGGCATCAACTACGCCCGGAAGACCAGGAAGTCCTCTCTCTGGCCATCTGGGAGAACCTTCCTTCCCCGCAGGCCGGCAGGGTGCTCGGGATCACCGCGGCCGCCTACCGGATCCGCCTCTACCGCGCCCGGCTCGCACTGCGCCGGGTCCTCAAACACACGACCTCAACGGCGTTCCACCCAGAATATTCAGTTACGGAGCAACTGACATGAAGACTGACACGCACCTCAACGCACTGCGCGCCCTCGATCCTGCCCCGCTGGCAGCAACCGACCCTACCGCCCGGCTTCGGTCCGAGGCCAGACTGCAGCAAATCCTGGCCACTGACACCACGTCCGGCCCCCATCGCCAGCCCCGTCCGGTCCGGCGCCGTGTCCTGATCGCTTCGGCAGCTGCGGCTCTGCTCGTGGGGGGAATCGTAGTGGCAGATGTTGTCAGGCCCAGTGGTCCGGGAGCAACCGCCGAAGCCGCCGAGGTCCTGAACAACGCGGCGGCAGCAACCATCCAGACCTCCGACCCGGTGGTGGGATCCGGCCAGTACCTGAAGATTGATACCACGGCCGTCTACGCCGCGGGCGTCCTATTGGGGGACGCTGGAGGAGACCGCCGTACGGTGGAGTGGCTGGACAAGTCCTCCGACCATCTCTACGTCCCCGCCGACCAAACAGCCGAATGGATCTGGAACCGCGAAGCCCGCATCCCAACGACGTTCTTCAGCGAGGAAGCCAAGGCAGAGGCGACCAAATACCAGCAGTCCCAGGCCGGCGACCCCATCAGGACGGGAGAACTGCTGCGGGCACCGGGGGGGAACTTCTACGGAGAACAGGCGCGGCTGTTCGCCGGCATGCCCCTGCTCGAGGGGGTGAAGACTCTGCCCCGCGACCCCCAGGCGCTCCTGGACATAATTCGTCAGCGAGGCAAGCAAGGCAGGCCGGAGGCCGAAACGCTAGAAGCCATCGCGGAAGCCCTAGCGACCGGAGTCGTCCCGGCAGACCTCCGCGCTGCACTGTACAAAGCGGCCGCGCTCATTCCCGGAGTCACCGTCGTAGACAGGCAAGCGAACCTTGACGGCAAGGTAGGCACAGCGATCGGGATCGAGCATCCGGACAGAGAAACCCGGATGGATATCATCATTGATCCCGCCACCGGGCTGCTAATCGGAGAACGGGTGGTCACGCTGACAGCCGGCAAAACCTCCTTCCCCGCCGGAACAGCGACCGCCTGGACCTCAGTCCAGACCTCAGTGGTCAATTCAGCGCCATAACCATCCAAGCAACCGCAGTAAAGGGTCGAGGCGGCCGACCACTCTTTTGGGCGGTCGGCCGTCTATGTCCTCTAACGGGATCGCAAAACCGCCACTCTGAGGTGCGATTTAACCGCCATTCCCGGCTAACAGTCACAAATCAGGAGTCCGGTCATGGTCTTGAATGTACCGTTTGTCCCCCCGTCACCGGGCATTATCTCGGGCCGGTCTTACGGGAATCGGCCGGCCGCGGAAATACGGCGATCGAGATCCGAAAATTTTGGGTGGCGCTTGCGCCGCTGAACGACCGGCTAACGGGCTGGGACGAAGGACAGCTCATCGTGCCTCGCAATGCCAAAGTGCTGGCCGGGATACCGCGGGCCGCGGAAGTACATGTTGGTGCGCGCGCCGATCTGCTCGGCGCCGAATCGTGACGCCGTCTTGTTCAGTGTCGCTGGCGTGACGTTGACACCGCGCACCGTCGATACCCTTGAGGCGCCGTCGCTCACGCCCCGGAGGAGCGCCCCGCCGCGTCGAGTAGCATTGCTCCCAATTGGCCAGCAACGGAAGGAAGTCGTGTCATGCGGTATGTCGTCGTGCAGGTGATCCTCAAAGAGAAACTGTGGGGAACCGGTTCGGGCAACCTGACCTCCCTGGAGAAGGCCATCAACGATCAGGCCGCGAAGGGCTATCGACTCCACACCATAACCACCGCGAGCAGCGGGAGCAAGGGAATCGGCGGCGGTGACCGCATCCAGGCAACGATGGTGTTCGAGAGCCTCGGATAATCGCACATCGCGAAACGAGCTGTGGCGTCTGGATAGCCCGGCGCACTCCGACGAGACAGTTCGCTGTCCTAGGACTGCGCTGAACAATTTGGGTGGTTTAAGGCGCGCCTGCTGGACTTCGCGCAGTGGTCCTTAAGACTGGGTGTATGCAAGGAATTGAGGCGGCCCAGCGCGGATATTTGGAT
>NZ_JAGPOT010000073.1 GCF_018224015.1 Pseudarthrobacter albicanus | reverse complement strand
GGTTTCCGTATCAGGCGACGGGAGGACGGACCCCGCACCCGACAGAGGACGAGTGCGGGCCAGCCCAGTCCCAGGCCCGGTGCGGCACCGCCCGGCATGGCACCCTTCACAGGCCTGGCTCGCCCGACGGTCACGAACCGTCCCGGCCCGCCAGGAACCGGAAGGTGTGCGGCTCCCAGGACCGTTCGGGGAGCAAGTACGGGACCAATCCGTACTGATTAGGAACGGTACTGGGGAATCATCTGGGGCTGGATCCCGGCTTTGGTGTGGACGCTGATGGCCCGCCGCCGGCCCAGCATCCGCCAGCCCCGCGACGCACCGGAACGCACCGCCCGCCCGACGCTGGCGCGCACCCTGCTGCTGGGCGCGACGGCTGCCTGCGGCGTGCTGCTCGTGGCGGCCGCGCCGCCAAGGCCGGCCAGGTCCGCCCGGCCCCCTCACCGGTCCCGTCCCAGCCCCCGGTGGTCTACGGCTCGCCGATGGCGGGCCCCTCCCTGCAGGCTCCGGATCCGGCCTGGTGCCGCGGCGAACACGTCACCGTCTCCCTCGGGGAACCGGACGCCGCCACCGGGCACCGGGGCATGCCCGTCCGGCTCGTGAACACCGGCGGCAGTCCCTGCGTCCTCAACTCTTATCCGGATGTCGCCTTCAATGACACCGCCGGATGGGCCATGGAGGTCCTGCTGGTCCGCGGCGGTTCCTTCATGAACGCCATGGCCGGCGCCGGCGACACCCGGGTGGGCACCGTCCTGGTCGCGCTGTTCCCCGGTGCGGTCCGCAGCAGCCTGGCCATGGACCTGGACATGGTGAACGGCGGTTATGTGGCAGTCACAGCCTGGAGCCTGCCCAAGTCCTCCGGTTAGGCAGTCGCAAGAGGACGACGGCGAAACCTCCCGCCGTCGTCCTCTTGCGCGGCACCGCGGGCCCCGACCCCGGACCCGCGTTCGGCGTCAGGACGCCGGGCGGGTGAACGGAATCCGCTCAAAGCTCAGGGCTTCCCGGGTCCCCTCCGGAGTGCTCGTGACCTTGAGCCAGTCCTGGGCGTTGTTTGAGCCGTCCACCGTGACCCGGGTGAGGTTTTTCGCCGGGGCCTGCTGGGCGTAGAAGGCCAGCCACGGGGATCCGGCCGCCAGCGGGTGGTCCTGGTTGAACACGTGGCTGTCGCCGTTGATCAGGTACACCGGGCCGCCAAAGGCGTTCGACTCCTCGATCAGAGTCTGGACCAGCGGCTTGTAGGCGCCGAAGTCAGCCTGCGAAGGGTTCGGAACAGTCGGGTCAAACATGTCGGCCTGGGTCATCACGACGACGGCCCGGTTGCCGTCCCCGCGGGCCTTCCGGAAGGATTCCTTCAGTTCCTGGATGGCCGCCGCCGTCCGTGCACGGACTTCGCTGAGCTGCTCGGCGGTGGGCGCCGTCTTGCCCAGCCCGGACCAGGGCAGCATCGAGTTGTCGCTGCCCGGAATGTTCACGGCGGTGAAGGCGATGTCCTTCTTCTGGAAGCTGACGTTTTCCGGGAAGCCCTGGCGCGCTTGGGACTTGACCCTCATCGGGGCTCCCAGCGTGATTCCGGGCTGCGGGACGAAGATTTCGCGGACCTTCGCCAGGCGTTCGAGCGGGTTGTAGGCACCGTTGTTCGTCCTGTGGCAGTCCGTCCATTCGTTGTCCCCGGGGGTGTAGACCAGCGGCAGCGTGAACGTGTCGAAGTTCTTGCGGATTCCGGCAAAGTACTCGTCGGCGCACAGCGAGGAGCCGTTCTTGATGTCCCCGACATGCCCGACGAAGGACAGTTCCTTATGGGCGTTGATGTCCTGGATGTAGGACGGGAAGGCCTGGATTTCGGCGGCACCGTAGGGGACATCGCCGATCATGGCGAAGCTGAGCGGGCTCCGCGAGCCGTTGTCGCCGTCGTTGCGGCCCGCGGTGCTGTTGCTTTCCTGGCCCTGCCCGCCTGGCGCATTTCCTTCTGTCGCCTGCGCCGGGGCTGCCAGCAGCGATGCCGACATCATGGCGGCGGCGGCGGTGGCCATCAATACACGGTTCAGGGGGTGCATCTCGTTCTCCTCGTTCAGGGCATCCGATTCCTGGACAAGGCTAGGGCGGCGATCCGAACGGAGGGGGTCAGGGAGATGAACTCAGGGCTCCGGCGGTCCCCGCACCTGAAACAATGGTTCCATGGACGTCGCCCTGGGAGTGCTGGCCCTCGTTGCGGTCGTGTGCGCGGGAAGCGCCCTGGGCCGGAAGCTCAATGTCCCGGTACCGCTGCTGCTGGTGCTGGCCGGCGTCGGGTGTTCGTTCCTGCCGTTCGTCCCCAGGATCGAGCTGACTCCCGAGCTGGTCCTCATCGGGCTGCTGCCGCCGCTGCTCTACGCCGCGGCACTGCGGACCTCGCTGTTCGACTTCGGCTCCAACCGGCGCGCCATCGGGCTGCTGTCCGTCGGCTACGTCATCTTCGGCACGGTCGCCGTCGGCTTCGTTGTCAGCTGGCTGTTCCCCGAGATCCCGCTCGCCGCGGCCATGGCACTCGGGGCCGTCGTCGCACCGCCGGATGCCGTCGCGGCGACAGCCATCGCGCGCAAAGTGGGCATGCCCCGCCGGATCGTCAACATCCTGGAAGGCGAATCGCTGGTCAACGACGCCACCGCGCTGGTCTGCCTGCGCGCCGCCATCGCCGCGATCTCCGGAGCCGTCTCTGCCACGGAGATCGCTGCCGGATTCCTGCTTGCCGCCGGCGGCGGCCTGGCGGTCGGCATCGCCGCAGCCTACGTGCTCACGGAGCTCCGCCAGCGGATCCGCAATGTCGCCATCAACACCTCTATCTCCCTGATCGCGCCCCTCGTCGCCTACCTGCCGGCCGAGGCAATCCATGCCTCCGGCGTGCTGGCCGTGGTGGTGACAGGCCTGGTCATGGGCACCAAGGCTCCGTCGATGCCGAACGGGGCCGCGCGGCTGAGCCAGCGCAGCAACTGGAACACCGTCCAGTTCCTGCTGGAGAATGCCGTGTTCCTCCTGATCGGGCTGCAGGTCCGCACCATCATCGAGGGCGTCCGGGATGACTCGCTGGGCGCGGACCGGATCTGGCTCGGCTGCGCGGGGGTGCTGCTGGCCGTGCTGCTCCTGCGTCCGGTCTGGGTGTTTCCGGCAACCTATCTCCCCCGGCTCATCCCGGCCGTCCGCCGGAATGACCCGGCACCGTCCTGGCAGTTCCCGGCCATCGTGTCGTGGGCGGGCATGCGCGGTGTGGTGACGCTCGCGGCCGTCCTGGTCCTGCCGGCGGAGATCGAACACCGCTCCGTCCTGATCCTTGCCGCCCTCGTCGTGGTGGCCGGCACCCTGGCACTGCAAGGCTTCACGCTGCCTGCCCTGGTCCGGTTGCTGCGGGTGCAGGGCCCAGACCCGCGCGAGGACGCCCTGAACCAGGCCTCCCTCATGCAGCTGGCCACGGCCGCGGGGGTGCGGCGCCTGCACGAGCTGCGCACGGACAGCGACCCGCCGGAAGTCGTGGCGATGCTCAAACGCCGGACCCAGGAACGCGGCCTGGCGGCGTGGGAGCGGCTCGGCCGGCCGTCGGCGGAGGCCGCCACGCCCAGCCAGCGCTACGCGCAGCTGCGCCTGGCGATGCTGGAGGCCGAGCGTGCCAAGGTCCTGGAACTGCGGCGCGGCGGCGAGTATGCCCACGAGGTCCTCAGCGAGGTGCTCGACAGGCTCGACGTCGAGGAATCCATGCTCGACGCCAGCCTGGATGAACTGGACATGTCCCCCGGCGGCCGCGGCGAGGGGCTCGCCAGGCCGGGCGGAGTCTGCGAACATCTTGGGTCGGCTCCCGATCCGGCGGTCCCGTCGGACGCCGCCTGCAGGCAGTGCCTCCGGGAAGGCACGACGACGGTGCACCTGCGGATGTGCGTGGCGTGCGGAAACGTCGCCTGTTGCGACTCGTCCCCGGGGACCCATGCCCTCAGGCACTTCCAGGCCAGCGGCCACCCCGTCATGCGGAGCATCGAACCCGGCGAAGACTGGCGGTGGTGCTACGCGGACGAGCTGCTGGGCTGAGCTGCCGGGCTGAGCGCTGGAACGGCTGGAGCGCCCTCTGGTCAGGGCCGGTCAGCGTCCGTAGGCTGGGAAAGGGACCGCCGCCCGACGAGAAGAGGAAACAGTGGACAACCAAGACATCCTGGAACGCATCAAGGCGCTGGTGGAGGAAGAACGCAGCCTCCGCGAGACGGCGGAAGAGTCCAATGAGGTCCAGGCCGGCCGGATCCCCGATCCCCACCGGCTCCGGCAGCTGGAGGAGCAGCTGGACCAGTACTGGGACCTCCTCCGCCAGCGGCGGGCCATGAAAGACTACGGCGGGAACCCCGACGAGGCCCGGACCCGCCCGGCGAAGCAGGTGGAGGACTACACCAGCTGAGCGGCCGGGCCCTCGGACGGGCCGCCCACACCGCAGACGGGCAGGTGCGCCGTGCAGATTGCACTCCTGGGGGACGTCATGCTGGGCAGGCTGGTGAACCAGCGGCTGCGGACAACCGGCCCGGACTATCCCTGGGGAGACACGGGCCCCGTCCTGCGGCAGGCAGACGCCCGCTTCGCCAACCTCGAATGCGTCCTCGCCGACGGCGGCGCACCCGAGCCCGGCAAGGTCTTCCACTTCCGCTCCGACCTGAAGAACGTGGAGGCCCTCCGGCGCGGCGGGATGGATGTGGTGTCGCTGGCCAACAACCACGTACTGGACTTCGGCGCCGACGCGTTCCGGGAGATGCTGCCGGCGCTGGACGCTGCCGGCATCCTGCATGCGGGGGCCGGCCTGGACAGCGAAGCGGCCCGGCGCCCCACGTTGCGGCGGGTGGCGGGGACCGCCGTCGGCTTCATCGCCTTCACCGACAACCAGCCCGACTGGGAGGCTTCGCAGGCCTCGCCCGGCGTCCACTTTGTTCCCGTGGGCGACGGCGGGCGCCGGGTGGCGGAGCTGCTGGAACTGGTCCGCAGGACCAAGACGCACGTCCAGCTGCTGATAGTTTCCGCGCACTGGGGTCCCAACTGGGGTTCCGAGGCCCCGCCCGGGCACCAGGACCTGTCCCGGGCGCTGATAGATGCGGGGGCCAACGTTGTGTTCGGGCACTCGCCGCACATCTTCCGCGGCGTCGGGCTCTACCGGGACCGGCCGATCATCTACAGCGCCGGCGACTTTGTGGACGACTACGCCGTGGACCCGGTTGAACGCAACGACCAGTCTTTCATCTTCATGCTGGAAACCCGGGGAAACGCGCCCCACACGCTGCGGCTGCATCCGACGCTCATCACCGATTTCCAGTCCCGCCTGGCGCGCGGCAGCTCAGGGGAGATAGCCGGACGCATGCAGCGGCTTTGCCAGGACCTCGGCACCCGGAGCCGCTGGAACGCTGCCGGCGGTTTCCTGGAGATCCCGATCGGCCAGGAGCCCGCGCCCTAAACCTGCGGCGAAAAGCAGCCGGGCAGAAGAAATTTCAGAGCCGGCCCTCTTACGATCCGTGCTGTGAAGCCCGGTCACGTGGCCCATCACAGAATCTGCCCTCCCGCAAGCCTCTTTTCTTTAGGCGGCTGTGTGAGACTTGGGCATCGGGCTCAACAGAGACTGTTTATACTCCTGCTGCAAGGCAGGCACTCCAGGGAGTCATGCAGACGTGAACAGTCCGGAACGAGACGAATCCCGCGATCCCGGGGTGCAGGAACACCATGAAGATCGCCCCGATCTGAGCAGTCTTCACATCCGCGAGGACGTCGCAAAGGCAGGCTGCTGCGGCAATGTCCACCTTCCCACTGGCCGCATCTGCATCCAGCCTGAGCGCCACCGGGGCTCGTGCGCGTTCGTGGAGCCGCACGCCGCAGAGGGCATTGCCGTCCGGTAGCCCTTCAGTTTCCCGTGGACGTACCGGTTTCGGCCAGGCCAGCCGCGCCGATTTCCCGGTTCACGGCGGGCATGATTTCGGTGGCGAGCAGGTCGATGGACCGCGCCGTCTCCGCAAACGGCAGGCCGCCAAGCCCGATCTGGGCCATGTACCGGCTGTTGCCGAGGGTCCCGTGGATTTCCAGCAGCTTCTCGATGACCTGCTGGGGGCTTCCCACCAGCAGCCCGCCGCCGGGCTCGGTCCACTCGTCGAAGGTCGCGCGCGGGAAATGGTCCACCGGGCGGGGCATGTTCTGCTCGAAGTAGGCCCGGTAGTAGGGGTAGAACGTGTCGCGCGCCTGCTGCGAGGTGGGCGCGGCATAGAAGTGGCCGCCTGCCCCGACCTGCAGCCCGGCGGCGTCATGGCCGGCGTCGGCAGCGCTCTGGCGGTAGAGCTCCACGAGGCGGCGGAACCGGGCGGGGCCGGACAGCAGCGCAACGAACAAGGGCAGTCCCAGCCGCCCGGCGCGGGCAAAGCTCGCCGGCGTGCCGCCGACGCCGACCCAGACCGGAAGCTTGTCCTGCACCGGCCGCGGGGCGATGTCCAGCCCGGCGAGGCTCTGGGTCAGCTGTCCCTGCCAGTCCACGACGGCGTGGTCCCGGAGTTCCAGCAGCATGCGCAGCTTCTCGTCGAAGAGCGCGTCGTAGTCTTCCAGCTTGTGGCCGAACAGCGGATAGGACTCCACGAAGGCGCCCCGGCCGGCGATGATCTCGGCCCGCCCGTCGGAGATCAGGTCCAGGGTGGCGAACTGCTCGAAGAGCCGCACCGGGTCCTGGGTGGAGAGCACGGTGACGGCGGTGCTGAGCCGCAGGTTCTTGGTTTCCCGGGCGATCGCGGCCAGCACGATTTCGGGGGCGGAGAGGGCGAAGTCGCGCCGGTGGTGCTCCCCGAGCCCGAGGAAGCCCAGACCGGCCTGGTCGGCCAGCTTGGCCAGTTCGATGATCTCCTTCACGCGCTGCTGTGGGGACAGCGCGCTGCCGGTCCTGATGTTGCGGGAAAGCTCGCCAAAGGTAAAAATGCCAAAGTCCATATTGATTGAACATTCAAGTATTGAATTTCATTCCCCCGGAGAATCGGTTCCCGCGGTCTGGCACTTGAGTGGCCTTCCGGCGTATTCTGAATCCACGTTTCGAGCGTGATGGCTGGACAGAAAATGGCGCCGCAGAACCGAATAGGATCCCGTCTGGCCGCGGCCCTCTGGAGGGTCCTGGGATTCTCAATCATGAGCGCGATCTGCGGCGTGCTGGCCGCCAGCCTGGTGGTCCCCGGTGTCGCTGCTGCCGCCCTTGCCGTGAGAACTTCGATTACATTCTTCAATGACCTCCCCTCTGAGCTGACGGTTGATTCGCCGTCGCAGTCAACCAAGGTGCTGAGCGCGGACGGGAAGCCGATCGCCACCTTCTATGCGGAGAACCGGGTGAAGGTCGGGTTGGACAAGATGTCCCCGTACATCAAGGACGCGATTGTCGCGATCGAGGACAGCCGCTTCTACCAGCACGCCGGTGTGGACCCGCAGGGGATTCTCCGGGCGCTGGCGTCCAACCTGGCCGGCGGCGGCCGGCAGGGCGCATCCACGCTGACCCAGCAGTACGTCACCAATGTGGTCAATGAGTCCCTGCTGTCGGCGAACCGGGGCGATCAGGTCATCCTCAGCGGGCAGAAGAATGTCCTCGACAAGCTGCGCGAGATGAAGCTCGCCCTCGAACTGGAGAAGAAGTACACCAAGGACCAGATCCTCGAGGGCTACCTCAACATCGTGTTCTTCAACCGGGACGCCTACGGCATTGAGGCCGCAGCGCGGCATTTCTTCAGCACCACGGCCAAGGACCTCACCCTGCCTCAGGCCGCCCTTCTGGCCGGGCTGGTTAACAGCCCCACCTTCTATGATCCGTCGGTCCATCCGGAAAACTCCATCAAGCGGCGCAACCAGGTCCTGGAGGCGATGCTCCGCCAGGGCAAAATCACCCAGGCTGACCATGACGCCGCGGTCGCCAGCAGCGTCGAGCTGAAGATCGCTCCCGCGAAGCAGGGCTGCGCCGCCGCGGACATGGCGCCGTACTTCTGCGACTACGTTTCCCACCTCATCCTCAACAACCCGGCGTACGGCGTCGACGCCGCCGACCGCGAGAAAAGGCTGTACCGCGGCGGCCTGACCATCACCACCACACTGGACAGCAGGCTGCAGGCCCCCGCGCAGGCACAGGTCGATGCCACCGCCGGGGCCAACCCGGACAAGTGGGGGGCTTCCCTGGTATCGATCCAGCCCGGCACCGGCAAAATCCTGGCCATGGCGCAGAACACGGTGTTTCTTCCCGATCCCGGGAAATTCGACACGCAGCTGAACTTCAACGTCGATTCCAAGGACGCCAGCGGCAATGACCTGAACGGCGCCGGCGGGTTCCAGCCCGGGTCCACCATGAAACCGTTCACGTTCGCGGAATGGCTCAATGAGGGCAAGTCCCTGGTCGCCGAGGTGGATGCCTCCCGGCGGACCTATCCGCTGGACTTTCCCTGGAGGTCCAGCTGCGGAAAGGTCCTCGGCGCCTACGCTACGGCGCAGAAAGCCCTCGGCGCCGCGGACGACCTCCAGAACAACGATGCGGGCTATTACCGCATGATGCCCGTCAATTACGGGCTCTACAACTCCATCAACACCGCCACCTTCGCCGAGGCCGCCCAACTGGACTTCTGCGGCATCCAGAAAATAGTCGACACCGTAGGGCTCCACAGCGGCGTGGACAACGCCCCGGTGAACATGCTTCAGCTGGGCAACCTGCTGGGTGCCATTGGCGTGGCGCCGCTCCACCTGGCCAACGCGTTCGCCACGTTCGCCAATGACGGCAAGTACTGCACCCCGATCGCCATTGCGGACGTGACCGATGCGGCGGGCCGGAAGCTTCCGGCCGAGACCAGCAGCTGCCGTGACGCCGTCAAGCCCGAGGTTGCCCGCGGCGTGAACTCCGTGCTCCAGGACGTGCTGAAACGGGGGTCCGGCATCTACATCGCACCCAAGGTCCAGGACAAGGTTCCGGTGGCGGCAAAGACCGGCACCTCCAACAACAACGGCGCGACCTGGGTGGCCGGCTACACCACCGGCCTTGCCACCGCTTCCTTCTTCGGCGACACCCTGGAAGGCCAGAAACGGCCCGGCCAGAACATCACCATCAACGGCAAGTTCTACAAGAACATCGACGGTTACATGCTCGCCGGCCCGCAGTGGGCGAACTACATGCTGCAGGTCGCCGGACTCTACCCGGCCGCCGCCTTTCCCCCGCCGCCCGAATCCATGACCAAGCCGCCGACGCCGGCCCCGGCACCATGACGAAGAGGCCCCGTTAACGTTCCCGAAACAAACCTGACACGCCATCTTCACGCAACGGCCGTTCTTGAAACCTGGCGTGGACCGCTCCGAGCACGCCGAGAGCGCCTACTGCTTCGCAGAACTGGGCCTCAGCCGCTTCAGCCCCTTCCATCCTCATGTGCCTGCACCCGCGGAGCCGCAGCAGGTGAAAGAAGATGCGTACGCCTAAGGCGCGTCGCCTCCCGTCCGGGCGGCGCGCAGCCCGGAGCGTCCGGGCGGCCTAGCTCCAGATGCGCCGCCACCAGCGGCGTTCGGGTCCAGGCTCCGGCGGGTCCGGGGTGGCGTCCACGGCGGCCCGGCGCTCGTGCCAGCGTTGCACTTCAACGTCGACGTCGCGGGTTTTCGTGACCACGGGCGGGCCGCCCTGGAGCTGCCGACGGGCATCGATCACGCGTGCGTTGAAGTCCTCGACGATGTCGCGCACCTGCTTTTCCGAATACCGGGCGTCGAGCCGGGCATCCAGTCCTGCGTCCTCGGTGCGGAGGAGGATGGCTTTCGGGCCCAGCCCGCTGATGTTCTCGCGCTGGATCAGGCCCTTGACCCACCAGTCGGGGTCATAACCCTCCCCCAGTCCGGGAATCGGTTTGCCGGCGTATTCCAGGTTGTCGAATTTCCCCCGCGCCATGGCGTCCCGGATCAGGTATTCGGCCCTGGCGGCATCATCGACCTTATTTCGTTTCTGCCGGACTTCTTCCCCGGCGGCCGCCAGCTCCGGGTCCTCCTGCACTGTCCCGCCGGCGGCCGCCAGCTCCGGGTCCTCCTGCACTGTCCCGCCGGCGGCCCGGAAGGCCCGGAACTCCGCGGCACGCTCCACGCGGCGTTTGAACTCGCCCGCTGCCCCGCCCGTCATTGGTCCCACCGTCAGCTTCCCGTTTCCTCGGGTTTCCCGCGGGCGGTTTTTTCCTCGGGCGTTGAGTGATCGGTGTCCGGGATAAAGTCCGGATCCACCTCGGTGGACAGCGGCTCCGCCCGGAATCCGCTGGCACTTTCCGTCTCGTCCGGGACCGGGACCTCATCCGGGTTTTTGCTCATGTGACAACGGTAGGCCTGCCGGGAATAGGTGTCGAGAACGCGCCTGACGTCGGCATCGAGCAGCTGCCCCAGGGACCGCGTACGCTCGGTCTGTGGACATTGTTGAGTTCCTCTCCGCACGGATCAAGGAGGACGAGGCGGCGGCGCGAAGACTCCTGCTCGACAGGTCCGTCTCCGAGTCCGGCCAATGGTACGAGCGCCGCCTGCTGCTGGAGTGCGAGGCCAAGAAGAGGCTGATCCATATCGTGGAATCGGCCCGGCAGTCCGCCCTGGCTTCGATGGTCAGCGACCCGGACGGGGACGGACAGTGGATTCCGCAGTCCATCGGCTGGATGGCCGAGTCCCTCAATGCCCTCGCACTGCCCTACTACGACCATCCGGACTTCGAGCAGGGCTGGCTTCGGTGAGCAGTCCTGCGCCCGGCCGGTCCGGCCGGGCGGCCCACCCTAGGCTGCCAGGGGCGCGCCGAACAACGCGGTAGCCCGGCGGATGAGATAGTCCGGCACGTCGGCCTCGGCGCCGTGCAACGCGTGGCCGAGGAAAACTGCGGTGCCCCGGGCCGCATCGGCGAGGTCCAGGCCGCACTCGTGCATCAGCTGGGCGGCCCGCAGGTTGGGCGGCAGGTTACTGATCCTGCCGACCGAGTTGAAGTAGATATGCCAGTCGCCGCGGGCGACCCAGTCCACGTCTCCCCCGACCAGCCGCCGGAGGTTCGCCAGGCTTGGCTCGAACGACTCCACCCGGAGCGGCTGGTTGAGCTGGTCCGGAACTATCAGTGCAATACAAGTTGTGCTCATCGTACTTTCCTCTATATGGAGTAACCGAGCCGGGGCGGGATTCGTTCCCGGGGATGCTGAAAGCCGCCGCGGACGACGGCGGCACGCCTCCGCCGTCGTCCTCCCGCGTAACCGTGGAAATATCCGGGCCCGGCACGCTGTTGGCGCCGGTATGACAACAATCGGAATCATCGGTGCAGGACACATTGGCAGCCAGATCGCCCGCAAGGCGGTGCAGCTGGGCTATGAAGTCGTGATCAGCAATTCCCGGGGACCGGAAACGCTGGCGGACCTCGTCGCGGAACTGGGACGGCATGCCCGGGCCGCGACGGCCGCCGAAGCGGCGGCGGCCGGCGATTTCGCCGTCGTCACTGTCCCGTTCAAGAGCCTCGCGGACATCCCCGTGGAGCCGCTGGCGGGCAAGATTGTGATCGACACCAACAATTACTACTGGGAACGCGACGGCCACGTCCCCGCCCTCGACAACGGCGAGGCCACCAGCTCGGGGCTGCTGCAGGAACACCTTCCCACCTCCAAGGTAGCCAAGGGATTCAACCACATCATGTCCACCCAGATCACCACCGATGGCACCCCTGCTGACACGCCCAACCGCCGGGCGCTTGCCACGGCGAGCGACTACCCCGAGGCGGGCGAGCTGGTGGCGAGGCTCTACGACGAGTTCGGCTTCGACACGGTCACCATCGGCCCGCTGTCCGAGAGCTGGCGCGTGGAGCGGGACCGCCCGGCGTACGTCGTCCGGCAGAACGCTGTCGAACTCACCGAGAACCTGGCCAAGGCGCCGCGCACCATCTGAATCCAGGCACCTCGTCATCCCTTCCCCTAAGCTGGGGTCATCCATCCGGGGAGATGGGGTGTGCAGCGATGGGGGACACTGTTGCGTTCGAATTCCGGCAACCGGGACGATCCGTCCCCGGCACATTTCGGCGCGGCCGACGACGGCAGGCCAGGGACCGTGCGGCGTTCCGCCAGCGGACGCATCCCGCAGTGGGCGATCGATGAGGCCCTGGAACAGATGGACGTTCCTTCCCCGTGGCGTGGCGCCCCTGTCCCCGGCAAGAACGTGGAGAGGCCGGCTTCCCGCGCCCGCACGAAGCGTTCCGCCGGCGCGCGGCGCCGGGGCAGGAGATCCGGCACGGTCCTCGGCGTTGCCCTCGTCGTGGGCTTGTATTTCAGCCCTGCCCTGTTCGAGCGGTTCGTCCTGCCGGCAGTCCGGCCATACCTGCCGGGTGCCACCATGCCGCCACCAGGGGTCGAGGCCGCGCAGTCCCCGCTCGGCCGCCCGCCCGCGGGCACGGGGTCACGTGCCTACTCGCTTCAACCGTCCCCGGACCCGGGCCAGCCCTTCGTCGCCTACGATCCGTGCCGGCCGGTCCACTACGTCGTCCGGCCCGACAACGCGCCTCCCGGCTCAGACCAGCTGATCCGGCAGGCCATTGCCGAAGTCTCCGCCGCAACCGGATTGCGGTTCCAGGACGACGGAGCCACGTCCGAGGCCCCCAGCGAGCACCGCACAACCTACCAGGACGACCGCTACGGCAAACGCTGGGCACCGGTGCTGATCGCATGGTCCAACCCCGAGGAAACCCCGGGCCTCGCGGGAAGGATTGCCGGGCTGGGCGGCAGCGGCTATGCGCAGGCTCCCGGACATCCGCTGGTGCTGGTGGCGGGCCAGGTGGCACTGGATGCACCGACCCTCGCAGACGCCATGCACCGGCCGGAAGGGCCCGCCCATGTCCGCGCCGTCATCATGCACGAGCTGGGCCACGTCGTCGGGCTCGACCATGTAGCCGACCCCAGCCAGCTGATGAACGCCGAGAACTCCGGTCTCACGGACTTCGCCGCCGGTGACCGCGCCGGCCTGGCCCTGCTGGGAAGCGGAACCTGCGTCCCGCAGCTGTAAGCAGCCGTGCAGCGAGCGCGCGGAACCATTTCCAAGTTTTTCCCAAGGTCCGGGCTTAAAATGCGGGCGGAGGCTTAAGATTGGCCGGGGGGCACTCGCCAGCGAAGACGCTTAATGGGAGGCCACGATGTTCAGCCAATTCCGCCAGCCATCATCATCGCAGCCAGCAACCGTCGCCGCCGGTCTGCGCAGCCACCGGCCCACGGACGTGGCCCGCCCGCCGACGGACAGATCATGGTCCCGCCGGGTCCTGGCCGGCCTGGCGGCAGCGGCCCTGACCATTGGCGGCGGGATCGCGGCCGCCGCTCCCTCAGGCGCCGCGGAGCCGAAGCAGGACTACATCGTTGTCCTCAAGGACAGCGCCGTGGACCCCGCTGCCACCGCCGCGGCCCACCAGAGCACGTACGGGTTCACGACGTCGGGGATCTACCGGGACGCCGTGAGCGGCTACGCCGCCACGATGACGGCGGCCGAAGCCCAGCGCGTCCAGGCTGATCCCGGCGTCGACTTCGTCACCATGGGCCGGAAATTCCACAAACCGCGGGACGCCGAACCGCCCAGCACCCAGGTGACTCCGCTGTGGCGGCAGCGCATCGGGGGCGCCGCGTCCGAGGGCGGCAGCACCAGGGCCGGTGACGGCGGCCATGATTCAGCCGACGTCAACGTGGCGGTCATCGACAGCGGGATCGATGCCACCCACCCGGACCTGAACGTGCGGGGCGGCATCGACTGCACCTCCGGCTCGCCCGTCACGGTGACCCCCGTCGATGTCCTGGGCCACGGCACCGCCGTGGCCGGCGTCATCGGCGCCCGGAACAACCGCACCGGCGTGATCGGGACCGCACCCGGCACCCCGCTGTGGTCCGTCCGTGTGGTCGATGACGCCGGTTTGATCTCCGAGCAGAGCATGATCTGCGCCATCGACTGGGTGACATCCACGCGCCGGGACAAGGACCGGCACAACGATATCCAGGTGGCCAACATCAGCATCGCCGGCCCCGGCACCGACACGGACAACTGTGGCAAGGGCACGGACCCGATGCACTACGCCATCTGCCGCTCGGTCAGCGCCGGAGTTGCCTACACCGTGGCTGCGGGCAATGCCGGTATGGATTTCGCCGGAACGGTGCCGGCCACGTACGACCAGGTGCTGACTGTGACGGCCATGGCGGATTTCGACGGCCGGCCGGATGGGCTGGCGGCACCCGTCTGCGGGACCCAGGCCTGGGGCGCCGCCTATGGGCAGAAGGATGACCAGCCGGCGTTCTTCTCCAACTTCGCCACCCAGCCGAAGGACAAGGCCCACACGGTCGCCGCCCCAGGCGCCTGCATGCTGTCCACGGCGCCGCTGTCCAAAGCGCCGGGCGGCACTGCCGTCATGGACGGGACCAGCTTTGCCAGCCCCGCCGTGGCAGGATCGGTGGCCTTGTGCATCAGCCGCGGGGAATGCGAGGGCTCGGGCCAAGCCGTGATGGAGAAGTTCCTGGACGTGACCAAGGACTACAACAGGGCCCACCGTGACTACGGTTTCGGCGGCGATCCGATCCGCCCGATCGACGCGCACTACTACGGGTACCTGACCCAGGTCGCCAATTTCTGATCAGGACGTCGCCGGCGGAAAACACACCAATGGAGGGTGAAACCGGCGCAGGCGGTGGACGGGCGCCCCGTTCCGGGCCGGCAGCGTTCCTTGAGGGTGGACCAGCCCTTCACCCAAGAGGACGACGGCGGATATTCCCGCCGTCGTCCTCTTGCCTTGCAGCGGGCGAGTTAGTGCCCTGCCGCGGATCTACGCACCTGCGCTACGAATTCACCAGGCCTGGTGTTCGCGGGTCAGGCCGAAGGGGACGGCATCGCTGACGGCGATGGTGAAGGAATCGTGGCCGTGGCGGGTGACCAGGATGCCGCGGTGCTCGTGCATGGCCCTCGCCTGGGCGAGCGTCACTGCATCATTGAGTTGACGGTCCATGCTGGCGCGATCGGTGGCGGTGATCGTCAGGGGCAGTTCAGGGGTGATGGTTGTCATCGGTCTATCCTTGAGTTGGCTCGGTGGAGATCGGGGAAGATCCTTGCGCTCTGCTCGCGAGCTGACCAGACCCCACGCCGGCGCCGCTCGTCTGACATCAACAGTAGCGGCATGGCAATTTTTTGGCAATCGATTGCCGCCCATCTTTTTCCCCCGCATCGACGGGCGGAAGCAGACCCCGCTCAAGCTATCGGCTCCGCTGTCCCGGCGCCGGTCCGTCCTTCATCCGCCACGCACTGATGAGGAGCCAAACGGTCCAGACCAGGCCCCGTTTTGAAGAGCCTCGACCGCCTCGAGGGCCAGCCGGACGTCCGCCATCCCGTTGTAGAGGTGGGGAGAGATTCGCACGCGCTTGTCGCCGGTCCAGGCAAGCACCCCGTGGGCCTCGAGGCCGCGGCGCCACCGGCTCTCGTCGTCGACGTTGAAGGCGACGATGCCCGCGCGTTTGCCGGAGTCCGCAGGGGTGAGCATGCCCATTCCCCGGGCGTCCAGCTCCGTCCACAGGACATCCGTGAGGGCACGCACGTGGCTTTCGATTCTGGCCAGTCCGCTGGCGCGAAGGTAGTCGATGCCGTTTCCCAGGATCTGCACGCACAGGGCCGCAGGATTCCCCAGTTCGAAGCGCCGTCCGTCCCGGACCGGCGTCACCGTGGTGTCCCGGACGTCGGCGTCGACCCACGCGGCGGACGTCCACCCGGACTCCCGCGGCTGCCAGTCCGGCTGCCGTTCCGCATTGCAGTACGCGATTCCGGCGCCGTGCGTGCCCAGGGCCCACTTGTAGCCGCACGAGAACGCGAAGTCGGTCAATGTGATGTCGAAGTCCGCCACGCCGAGGGCCTGGGACACGTCCACAACCAGCATCGCCCCGCACGAGTCCGCAATCGCCCGGTACTCGCTGAGGTCGATCAGTTCGCCGGTGTAGTAGGAGACCAGGCTGGTCACGATGGCCCGGGTATGGCCGTCTACGGTGTCGGCGTAGCGCTGCGGATCCATCAGGTGGTCCGGGCTCGTGACGAGACGGATCTCCAGGTCCGTGCCGGTCCGCCACGGAAACAGGTCGGAGGGGTATTCCCATTGCGGCATCACGATGTTTCCCCCGGCGGCGTCGATGCTGCGGGCCACCATGTTCACGGCCTGCGCGACATTCTGCGGGAACCCCAGCTCCGCGGCCCGGCACCCGAGCAGGGCCGCCAGCGAATCCGCCGCCCGTGACACCTTGGCGTAGATGCGTTCACGCCCTCCCATCCCCCGGGCCTTGTCCTGCATGAATTCGCTGAACACGGCCGCCTGCGAGGCGAGCATGGGCGTCTCCCCCGCGGCCGCCAGATGGCACAGCCCGGGAAGCCCGGCGAAATCACCCGGGCTGACAAGGGGTGGCACCCCCGGGTCCGGGACACCGTTCTGCTGCTGGGACACGCCGCCGCACCTCCTCCGGAGCTTCGGCCTCCCACCGCCAGGTGATCGGCCGACGCTTCAATGCTGGCCTCGGTCCCTGCCGGGCACAAGGGGCAGCGGGAACGACGGCGGGACGTCCCGCCGTCGTCGATCGCGGTGCGCCGGGGGCGCCCATCCGTGTCAGGGCGCGGCCGCCAGTCCGGTCCGAAGTTCCACTTCGAGGGCCGCGAGGGCCTCTGCCGCGTCAAGGATGGCGTTCACCTGATCTGCCGGAAGCCGCATCATGGCCGCGCTGATGGAACCGGACCAGGCTTCCGCCACTAGCCTTTTGTTCTTCAGCGCAGCCTCGGTGGGATACAGCAACGCCAGCCTGCGGTCAGACGGACTGGATTTCCGGCGGACCAGGCCGCGGTCGACCAGTGCCCTGACGGCCGCACTGGCATTGCTTTGACGCAACCCCAACGCAGCGGTGAGCTGCGAAACGGTCATCCCGGGTTCCGCAATGACGCGCTTCAAAACGGCCAGTTCCGAAGCGGGCAGCGGATCGAGACCGGCAGCCGAGGGCAGAACGCGGTGGATCGTCCAGGCGAGGGTATGGAGCTGGGAGCCCAAGTCCTGCAATCGAAGGTCGCCGGTGGTCGTTGTCATGGTCCCAGCTTAACCCATATATTGACATATATATAGATTCATAAGTACAGTGCTCGCGGACCATCACTCCCCTCCTGGTTAGGAACCACCTGTGACCACAACATCCCCGCGGGGCGCCGCCCAGCTGCCGGGCCTGGTGATCGCGGTCCTGGCCCTGCTGACCGCCGTGAGCCCGCTGTCCACCGACATGTACCTGCCCGCCTTCCCGCAGATGGCGACCGATCTCGGAGCCTCGGCCACCGGCATCCAGCTGACGCTCACGACCTTTCTCGTCGGCCTGGCGCTCGGCCAGCTGGTCATCGGCCCCCTGTCCGACGGCACGGGACGGCGCAAGCCGCTGATCATTGGTGCCGCGATCTGCCTCCTGGCCAGCATCGCCACTGCCGTTGCCCCGACCATTGAATTCCTCATCGTGGCACGCTTCATCCAGGGCTTCAGCGGCGCTGCCGGCGTGGTCCTGTCCCGCGCCATCATCGCCGACTCCGCCAAGGGCGTCCGCGGCGCCAAGCTGCTGGGCCTGATGATGATCATCGGCGGCATCGCCCCGGTTCTGGCCCCGGCGCTCGGGGGCGCCATCATCGCCGGGCTGGGTTGGCGCGGCGTCTTCTGGGTTCTCGCGTTCATGGTCGCCCTGATGTTCGTCGCCGTGCTGTGCTTCATCAAGGAATCCCTTCCGGCATCCGGGCGGCAGTCCGGCGGCGTGAAGGCCATGTTCCGCAGCGGCCGGGCCGTGCTCTCGAACCGGAACTATGTGGGCTACCTGGTCACGTTCTGCTTCGCTTTCGCTGCCATGTTCGCCTACATCTCGGCGTCGCCGTTTGTCCTGCAAAACATCCTGGGCCTGTCCCCCGGTACGTACTCGCTGGTCTTCGGCGTCAATTCCCTGGCCATCATGATCTCCGCCATCATCGCCACCCGCCTGGCGGGCCGCGTCGCCTACCGCAAGATGCTCGGCGGCGGCGTCATCGCGCTTCTCCTCGCCTCGGTGGCGCTGCTGGCGGTCGTCATGACCGGTGTGTCCATGTTCCCGACCCTCGTGCTGCTCTTCGTCTTCCAGGGTTCCGTGGGGTTCATCTACGGCAATGCCACAACCCTGGCCCTCGGGGAAGCCAGCCACCACGCCGGCACCGGTTCGGCCTTCCTCGGAGCCTTCCAATTCGTCCTCGGCGCCGTCGTCTCGCCGCTCGTCGGCCTGGCCGGCGACCACGACGCCCGCCCCATGGGCATCGCCATGGCCGTGGCCGCCGCCATCTCCGCCGCGGCGTTCTTCCTGCTGACCCGCGACCGTTCCGCCAGTGCAACAGGAACGGGCAGGCAGCCCGCACAGACTCAAGCTGTAGAAGCGGCGGAAGCGGCTGCACGCTGACATCTGCCGCCACTCCGGATGAGGGAGGAGCCGGCAGGCACCCCGGTGTGAACCGGCCTGTTGCGATCCGGCCTGTTGCGATCCGGCCTGTTGCGATCCGGCCTGTTGCGATCCGGCCTGTTGCGATCCGGCCTGTTGCGATCCGGCCTGTTGCGATCCGGCCTGTTGCGATCCGGCCGGCGAGCCTATCATATGGGGACAGGCCTGCCGGTGAACCGGCGCGGAGGGCCGCCTCAGTGTGAGGGTGCAGAGCGCCAGACCCGCCCGGCCGGTACCCATCCTCAGAGTAAGGGGAGATGAAATTGGCCACATATGAATACTCATCCCCGGCCGCCACGGCCGCGGCAGCCCCGATTGTGGTGCCGGAGCGCAAAGGCAGCATCGTCGTCAAGTGGATCACCTCGACGGACCACAAGACCATCGGATACCTATACCTGATCGCGTCCTTCGTGTTCTTCTGCCTGGGAGGGGTGATGGCGCTGCTGATCCGTGCCGAGCTGTTCGAGCCCGGCATGCAGATCCTGCAGACCAAGGAACAGTACAACCAGCTGTTCACCATGCACGGCACCGTCATGCTGCTCATGTTCGCGACGCCGCTGTTCGCCGGCTTCACCAACGTCATCATGCCCCTGCAGATCGGTGCGCCCGACGTCGCCTTCCCGCGGCTGAACGCGCTGGCCTTCTGGTTCTTCCTCTTCGGCTCCACCATCGCCATGTCCGGGTTCATCACCCCGCAGGGCGCGGCGTCGTTCGGCTGGACCGCCTATGCGCCGCTGAACAACACCACGTTCACCCCCGGGATCGGCGGGGACCTGTGGGTCTTCGGCCTGGCGCTGTCCGGCTTCGGCACCATCCTCGGCGCGGTCAACTTCGTCACCACGATCATCTGCATGCGCGCCCCGGGCATGACGATGTGGCGCATGCCGATCTTCACCTGGAACGCGATGGTCACGTCCATCCTGGTCCTGATGGCGTTCCCGCCGCTGGCCGCGGCACTGTTCGGCATCGGCGCGGACCGCCGCTTCGGCGCGCACATCTACGATCCCGAAAACGGCGGCGCCATCCTCTGGCAGCACCTGTTCTGGTTCTTCGGCCACCCCGAGGTCTACATCATCGCCCTGCCGTTCTTCGGCATCGTGTCCGAGATCTTCCCGGTCTTCAGCCGCAAGCCGATCTTCGGCTACAAGGGCCTGATCTACGCCACGATCGCGATCGCCGCCCTGTCCGTCACCGTGTGGGCCCACCACATGTACGTCACCGGCTCGGTCCTGCTGCCGTTCTTCTCCTTCATGACCATGCTGATCGCCGTGCCCACGGGCGTAAAGTTCTTCAACTGGATCGGCACCTTGTGGGGCGGCTCGATCACGTTCGAGACCCCCATGCTGTGGAGCATCGGCTTCCTGGCCACGTTCCTCTTCGGCGGCCTGACCGGTATCATCCTGGCCTCACCGCCGCTGGACTTCCACGTCTCGGACACCTACTTCGTGGTGGCGCACTTCCACTACGTGGTCTTCGGCACCGTGGTGTTCGCGATGTTCGCCGGCTTCTACTTCTGGTGGCCCAAATGGACCGGCAAGATGCTCAACGAGCGGCTCGGCAAGATCCACTTCTGGATGCTGTTCCTGGGCTTCCACGCCACCTTCCTGATCCAGCACTGGCTGGGCGTCAGCGGCATGCCCCGCCGCTACGCGGACTACCTGCCGCAGGACAACTTCACCTGGATGAACCAGTTCTCCACCTACGGTTCCTACCTCCTGGGCGCCTCGCTGATCCCGTTCCTCTGGAACGTGTACATCACCTGGCGCAGCAACGAACGGGTCGAGGTCGATGACCCGTGGGGCTTCGGCGCCTCGCTCGAGTGGGCCACGTCCTGCCCGCCGCCGCGCCACAACTTCACCTCGCTGCCGCGCATCCGTTCCGAACGCCCGGCCCTGGACCTGCACCACCCCGAACTCCGGGTCCGCTCGCACGAGACAACCCACTCGCCTGCGGCGGAAGTTCTCGGCGCAGCCGATATCGGCGAAAAGGATGTCCGCAGCCCCAACCCGGACGAATAATATCCGGACGTCCGGCGCTGCCGCCCCGCTGCAGGAACGGGCGCTGTCGGCACCACAGCCTGCCGCTCCGCCACAGGGCGGACCAGCCGCCGTCGGGAGCGCCGCCTGATCATCTGCAGGGCGCAAGTTTCGATTTGTGAGTTCTCGATTTTCGGATCCGGGCAAACAACGGTTTGCTTATGTATGCCCGGGCGATCGGTTGCACCCGCGTCCGGCAACCAGTACCAGAATGAGTTTCCGGAAGGGTGGAGGCAGGCATGAGGCAGTCCCTGCTGCGGCATTTCCGTACCCTGCACAGCCTCGCCCCGGCCAACAACGATCATTTGTCGGCGCTGCGCGTGGCCGTCAGTGTAGCCGTTCCGTCACTGGTTCTCCTCGTCGTCGGGCGTCCCGAGCTGATTATCTACGCCGTCTTCGGCGCCCTGACGGGAATGTACGGGCGGTCCGAACCCCACCAGCTTCGTCTCAGGCACCAGGCGCAAGCGGCGCTGGTGCTGTTGACCGGCGTGGGCGTGGGGGTCTTCCTGTCCGTGAATCATCTGCACTCGTGGTGGCTGGTGGGTGTGGAAGCGCTGTTGGCCGGCGTCGGTTCGGTATTCTCCGACAGGGTGAATTTCAAGCCCAACGGCCCGTTCTTCGGCATCCTTGCCCTGGGTGCGTGCGCTTCCGTTCCCACGGCGGTTCCCTGGCCGTTCGCGCTTCTCATCTGCGCCGCAGCTGCCGGGCTTTCGCTCGCAGTGGGTTTTGGCGGCTGGGTCCGCGGCCGGGCGTGGAACCCGGGAGCGCTCCGGGTGGCGGCGCCCCTGCGCGGACCCCGGAGGCAGCTGGCGGTCATCCACGCGGCACGGTACGTCCTGGCGGTCGGCGCCGCGGGGACCATCGGCGTTCTCAGCGGCAGCGGCCATCCGCACTGGGCCATGGCAGCGGCGGCGGTCCCGCTGGCGGGCGCCGATTTGCCCAGCAGCGTGCACCGCGGGCTTCACCGCATCATGGGCACGTTCCTCGGCCTGGTGCTCGTCGCCGTCGTGCTTCTTCCGGGCCCGTGGGCCCTCTTGCAGCTCTTCCCGGGGGCGGAGGCCGCAGTGATGGCGGTGCTGGTCATCATTTTCCAATTCACCACCGAACTTTTCATGACCCGGCATTACGGCGTGGCCATGGTGTCTTTCACTCCGGTGATCCTGCTGATGACACAGCTTGCCGCTCCGGCAGACCCGTACATCCTCATCACGGAACGCGGCGCGGAAACCCTGGTGGGCGCGGTGACCGGCATCCTGGTGATTGTCCTTGTCCGCCGGCACCGGCGGAATACGTCGCGGTCCGCCGCGGCGAACCCAGGTGATCCGGGCGGGCAGCACCCGAAGATTACCGAAACTACCGTGTAGCGCCCGGCGGGGAGTGGGGCTGCCGGCCATTGGGCCCAGTCAGGCGGCGAAGATGCTCCAGGCGGCTTCATGGGTCGCGCCGGGTTCCAGCCGCACCAGGTCCTCGCCGCTGTTGAAGGCATCCGGCGGGCAGGTCATTGGTTCGACGGCGAGTCCCAGCCGGTTGGGCGAGGGCGGCTGCTTGTCCGCGGTGTGGACCTGCAGCCAGGGGCAGCTCCGGTCCCAGGCCATGCCGACGCCGGTTCCGCCCGGGTCCCTGACGGTCAGCTGTGCGCGGCCGCCAGCGTCGAAGGCGACGGCTGTGAAGGCGTGGTCAATTTCCGTGGCGCCGATGGTGCGCGGCGTGCGGAAGTCGAGCGCGTGGCCCACCACGCTCCGGGTGGCAACGGGCAGCAGCCGGTCCGGTGTCACCTCAAGGAAGGAACCCGCCGGGATCTGAAGTGTCCATTCATCCAGTGGCGCCGGCCCAGCCAGCAGGTAGGGGTGCGGGCACACGCCGAAGGGCGCCGCATCCACACCTGTGTTGGCTGCTGTTACGCGACTGAGCAGCCCCTCGGCGGACAGCCGGTAGCGGGCCGTGAGGTGCAGGCGGAACGGGTAGCCGGGTGTCGGCTCCAAGGTGCAGGAGAGCTCCACCGACGACTCGTCGCGGGATTCCAGGGTCCATGCCGTGCCGAAAGCGAAGCCGTGAAGGGCACAGGCACGTTCGGGTTCGTTGACGGGCACCTCGTAGTCCACGCTGTCGAAGGTGTACCTGCCGTCGGGGATCCGGTTGGGCCAGGGCGCGGCGATAATTCCCCGGAAATCGGGAATGGGCCCGCCCGCCGGGAACGGGACGATCAGGTCCCGTCCCCGGTGCCGCAGCTCGCGGAGGGCGCCGGCGCGTGCCGTAACGACGGCGGCGTACTCCCCTGCCTGGATCTTGTATTCGCTTGTCCTCACAGTCCGCCGGCCAGCCTGTAATAGGCGGCGTTCCAGTTCAGTTCCTTCTTGAACCCCTTGATGGTGGTGCCCTCGTCGATCGTCAGGAGCTCGGTGCGGGCGATCTCCGCGAAGTCCTCGAAGACATCCATGCCCACAGCCGTGGTCAGCACGGTGTGGTGTGCCGCCCCGGCGGTCAGCCAGGCAGCGGCGGACGTGGCGAAGTCGGGCTTGGGGGACCAGAGCGCTCGCGCCACCGGCAGGTTGGGCAGCGGCTCGTCCAGGTCGACGACGTCGACGGCGTTCGCGACCAGACGGAAGCGGTCGCGCATGTCGGACAGGGCAACGACCACCCCGGGTCCGGCGTCGGTGTCGAAGACCATGCGGACCGGGTCCTCCTTGCCGCCGATGCCCAGCGGGTGGATTTCGACGCGGGGTTTGGTGGCGGTCAGGGACGGGCAGACCTCCAGCATGTGCGCGCCGAGGATCTTCTCCTGTCCGGGCGTCAGGTGGTACGTGTAGTCCTCCATAAGCGAGGCACCGCCGGGCAGTCCGGCGCCCATGACCTTGGCCGCGCGGACCAGGATGGCGGTTTTCCAGTCGCCCTCGGCGCCGAAGCCATAGCCGTCGGCCATCAGCCGCTGGACGGCCATGCCGGGAAGCTGCCGCAGCGCGCCGAGGTCCTCGAAGGACGTGGTGAAGGCGGCGGAGCCGTTGGCCTCGAGGAAGCTGCGCAGGCCGAGTTCGATGCGGGCGCTGTAGCGCAGCGAGTCGTGCCGCGCTCCGCCGGCGCGGAGCTCGGGAACCACCTCGTAGAGGCGCTCATATTCGGCGACGAGGGCGTCGACGTCGGACTCAGCTGCGCCGTGCACGGCGTCGGCAAGCTCGTTGACGGACCAGGTGTTCACCGAGACGCCGAAGCGCAGCTCGGCTTCGGTCTTGTCACCTTCGGTGACGGCGACATTGCGCATGTTGTCGCCGAAGCGGGTCAGTTTCAGCATGCGGACCGCCGCCCAGCCCGCCGAGGCACGCTGCCACACTCCCACCTGCCGGGTAACCTCGGGATTGGAAACGTGGCCCACTACCGTCTTGCGGGGAATGCCCAGGCGGGACTGGATGTAGCCGAACTCGCGGTCGCCGTGGGCGGCCTGGTTGAGGTTCATGAAGTCGAAGTCGATGTCGGCCCAGGGCAGTTCCACATTGGCCTGGGTGTGCAGGTGCAGGAGAGGCTTCCGCAGCAGGTCCAGGCCCTGGATCCACATCTTGGCGGGCGAGAACGTGTGCATCCAGGCGGTCACGCCGATCACTGCGTCGTCGGAGTTCGCTTCGAGCGCGGTCCGGCGGATGGCTTCGGAATCGGTGAGGACAGGCTTCCAGACGATGTTGACCGGGACGTCGGAGGACTGGTTGAGCTGGTGGGCTATCGCCTGGGACTGCGCGGCCACCTGCTTGAGGACATCTTCGCCGTAGAGGTGCTGGCTTCCGGTGAGGAACCAGACCTCGTACTGCTTGAGGGAAGTGTTGTTCGCGTTCGACATGGGTTTTCTCCTGGGAATTCTGGGAAGGATTCGGGCGGCCTAGCGGCCATAGACGTTCTGATAACGGGCGTAGAGGGATTCGATCTTGGCCGGATCGATCGGCAGCGGCTCGCCCAGCTGCCGTGAAATGTGGACCGTGCGGGCCACTTCCTCGCACATAACGGCGGCCTTGACGGCGGAGCGGGCATCTTTGCCGATGGTGAACGGGCCATGGTTCTGCATCAGGACGGCCGGCGAGTGGGAGGCCTGCAGGGTTTCGACGATGCCGCGGCCGATCGAGTCGTCCCCGATCAGCGCGAACGGGCCAACCGGGATGCTTCCGCCGAATTCGTCGCCCATCATGGTCAGCACGCACGGGATGGCCTCGCCCCGCGCGGCCCAGGCCGTGGCGTAGGTGGAGTGGGTGTGGACCACTCCCCCGACGTCCGGAATGTGGCGGTAGACATAGCCGTGCGCGGCCGTGTCCGAGGACGGCGAGAGCTCCGGGTTGGTCCACTCCGCCGGGGTTCCGCCTGCGTCGGCGGAAATCCCTGTCACCGGGCTGCCGTAAAGGTCCGTGACCACCATGAGCTCGGGGGTCAGTTCGTCGTACGAAACCCCGGACGGCTTGATGACCATCAGGTCATAGCCCGGGACCCGGGCGGAGACGTTGCCGGCGGTCCAGACCACCAGCCCGTAACGGGTGAGCTCGGAGTGCAGGTCACAGACCTCGCGGCGGATCCGGGCGATCGTTTCCAGCAGCGCGCTCATGCCGAGACCTCCTCTACGCGTTCGGCGGCATCGGTTGCGCCGGACACGGGTCCGGCGTCGCCCAGGCCGGGCCTGGCCTTCCGCTGGATGGCCTTGAGCCGGTGCATGACCTCGTTCGTTCCCCGGCCGAAGTAGTCATGCAGGCTCCGGTACTCCCGGAACAGTTCCTCGTAGGCCGCGACGTTGTCCGGGATAGGGGTGTAAACGGCGCCTGGCTCGGATCCCATGGCTTCCGCGGCGGCCCGGATGTCCGGGTACTCGCCGGCAGCGACCGCCGCGTGGATGGCTGATCCGAGGGCAGGTCCTTGGCTCGACCCGATCGTGGAGAGCTGCAGGCCCGTGATGTCGGCGTAGATCTGCATCAGGAGCGGGTTTTTCAGCAGCCCGCCGGCGACGATGAACTCCTTCACGGGGACGCCCGAGTCGCGGAAGGCATCAACGATGGTGCGGGTGCCGAAAGCCGTGGCCTCCAGCAGGGCACGGTAGGTGTCCTCCGGGCGCGTGGCCAGGGTCTGGCCCACCACGACACCGGACAGTTCGTGGTCCACAAGCACCGAACGGTTGCCCGAGTGCCAGTCCAAGGCAATGAGTCCGTGCTCGCCGATCGCCTGGCCGGAAGCGAGTTCCGTGAGGTACTCGTGCACGCCGAGCCCCTGCCGGTCCGCGGCCTGATGGTATTCCGGCGGAACGCCGTACTTGGTGAACCAGCCGAAGATGTCTCCCACGCCGCTCTGGCCGGCCTCGTAGCCCCACAGTCCGTCCACAATGCCGCCGTCGACGACGCCGCACATGCCGGGGACCTCATGCAGCCCGGTGCCGTTCATGACATGGCAGGTGGAGGTGCCCATGATGGCAACCAGCTGGCCCGGCTCGACAGCCTTCGCCGCCGGCGCCGTGACATGGGCGTCCACATTGCCCACCGCGACGGCGATCCCCTCGGGCAGGCCTGTCCAGGCTGCGGCTTCGGCGGTGAGGTAGCCGGCGGCATCCCCCAGCCGGCCGATGGTGTGCTCCAGCTTGGCGCTGACGAAGTCCTTGAACTCCGGGTTCAGGGCAGCGAGGAAGTCCTCGGAAGGGTAACGGCCGTCCTGGTAGATGCCCTTGTAGCCGGCGGTGCAGGCATTCCGGACGTAGTTTCCGCACAGCTGCCAGACAATCCAGTCCGCTGCCTCGACCCACCGGTCCATGGCCGCATACACTTCCGGATCCTCTTCCAGCAGCTGCAGCCCCTTGGCGAACTCCCACTCGGAGGAGATCAGCCCGCCATAGCGCGGCAGCCAGGTTTCGCCCCGTTCCTCAGCAAGGGCATTGATGCGGTCCGCCTGGGGCTGTGCGGCGTGGTGCCTCCACAGCTTCACGTATGCGTGCGGCCGGTTGGCGAATTCCGGCAGCTCGCTCAGCGGAGTGCCGCCTGCCTTGACCGGGACCATGGTGCACGCGGTGAAGTCGGTGGCGATTCCGACGACGGCGGAGGCAGCGATCCCGGCGTCGGCGATCGCGGCGGGGACGGCGTGGCGGAGGACATCCCGGTAGTCGTTTGGGACCTGAAGTGCCCATTCCCCGGGAAGCCGGGCGGCGCCGTCGCCCGCTGTGTCCGCAGGAAGCGCATCAGACAGGACCGCATGCGGATAGTCGAAGACCCCGCTGCCCAGCTCCTTGCCGTCGCTGACGCGCACCACCACGGCACGGCCCGAAAGGGTGCCGTAGTCCACCCCAATTACAAAGTTTTCTCCGCCGTCTGCTGTGACGTCCATGAAAGTCCTCCAATAACATGCCCGCTGCTCCGCGGGCTGCGTTAATTGTGAGCGCTAACAAGAAGCCTGTCAAGGAACCTGCCTACAGCCGTCCGCGAAGCGATGGGTCAGCGATCGGCCGCCGGGAGGCTCCGGCTAGGGAAGAGGCGAGGTGCTGCCCCGGACGACAAGCTCGGGATCAACCACAGTGGTGCTACTTGCCGCACCGTCCTCAATCTGCGTCCGCATCACGTCCATGCAGCGCCTCCCGAGTTCCTCAAAGTCCTGCCGCACGGTCGTGAGCGGCGGGGTGAAATATGCCGCTTCCGGCTGGTCATCGAAGCCAACCAGCGACACGTCCTGGGGCACCCGGACGCCGGCCTCACTGAAGGCTCGCAACAATCCAAGCGCCATCTGGTCATTGCCCACAAAAACCGCCGTGGCCGTGCGCCCTGCGGCAAGCCTCTGGCCCATCCGATAGCCACTGCCGGCGCTCCAGTCGCCTTCCAGCAGAAGGTCGTCAGCCAGGCGCGCCGACGTCAATTCCTCACGCCAGCCTTCGGCCCTGGCTGCGGCATCGATCCAGTCCAGGGGCCCGGAAATGTGGCCGATCCGCCGGTGGCCCTGGCTGATCAGATGGGCCACGGCAAGCCGCGCCCCCCGCTTCTGGTCAACCATGGCACCGCTGAAGCGACCATGGCTCCCGGCTCCCACCACGACCACGGGCACAGCCAGGTTCAGGCCCTCGAGGGTCTGGACCGTTCCGTCATGCGGGACGATCACGATTATCCCGTCGGCACCCTGGTCCGTGAAGTAGCGGACGGCATCCGCAATGGAGTCCGCCCCGGACTCCTTCAGGGCAGCAATGCTGACAAAGTATCCCGCTTCACGGGCGGCCTGTTGCACGCCGAGCAGCGTATTGGCCGGGCCGTACTGGGCGAGCTCGGTCCCGAGGACACCGATGATCTGGGACCGCCGCGTCACGAGGGACCGGGCGGCAGTATTGCGCCGGTACCCGAGTTCGGCGATTGCGGCTTCCACCCGCTCCCGGGTGGCTTTGCTGACGTTGGGGTGGTTGTTGACCACCCGGGAGACAGTCTGGTGCGAGACGCCGGCATGCGAGGCAACGTCCTCCAGGCGCGGTGGACGTGTAGGGCTAGCGTTCCCCATGTGTGGCACCTTTCAACTCGCAGCACTGTATTGTCCAAACATCCTACGGCCGGCCGTTCAGGCCTCACGACTCAGTCAAATCATGTGACTTGACTCACAAGCCCGGCCGGTGCTAGTTTCATTTTGACAAACTTGTTAGCGCTAACACAAGCGGGCGTCGTTTAGGCTCGTCGGGAACTGGCTAACCGGACCTAAATAATACTGAGCCCTCGAATAGCCGCAGATGCTACTCAAGCCAGTACCAGTTCGCGGGCTGTGCTGTCCGCGGAAGGAGAACAACGTGAGAATCAAGAAACTCCTGGGAGCGTTCGCCGTCGTCCTGGCAATCACAGCCGGGGCCACCGGCTGTGGCAGCCGCGGCGGCGCCAGTCCGTCGGCCAGCGCAGACAGCTCCGGCGCCCTCGTGGGCATCTCGATGCCCACCCAGACCTCGGAACGGTGGATCGCGGACGGCAAGAACGTCTCCGAGTCCGTCACAAAGCTGGGCTACAAGACCGACCTTCAGTACGCCAACGATGACATCCCCACCCAGGTGTCGCAGATCGAGAATATGCTCACCAAGGGGGCAAAGGCCCTCATCATCGCGGCCATCGACGGCACCACCCTCACGGATGTCCTCGCCAAGGCGAAGGAACAGAACGTCAAGGTCATCGCGTATGACCGCCTCATCAACGGCACCCCCAATGTGGACTACTACACGACCTTCGACAACTACACGGTGGGTGTCCAACAGGCCACATCGCTGCTGACCGGCCTGGGCCTTCTTGACGCGAGCGGCAAGAAGGTGGACGGCAAGGGTCCGTTCAACGTGGAACTGTTCGCCGGCAGCCCGGATGACAACAACGCCAACTTCTTCTGGACCGGCGCCATGGACACCCTCAAGCCGTACCTGGATGCGGGAACCCTTAAGGTCCCCAGCGGACAGACCAAATTCGAGCAGGCGGCCATCCTCCGCTGGCAGGCTCCCGTAGCCCAGAAGCGCATGGAAGACATTCTCACCGCGGCCTACAGCTCCGGCACCAAGCTGAACGGCGTCCTGTCCCCGTATGACGGCCTGTCCATCGGCATCATCTCAGCACTGACCAGCACCGGCGGCTATGCCAAGGGAAGCCTGCCCATCGTCACGGGCCAGGACGCGGAGAAGGGCTCAGTGAAGTCCATCACCGCCGGCGAGCAGTACTCCACCATCTTCAAGGACACCCGCCAGCTGGGTGCCCAGGCCGTGAAAATGGTCGACGCAGTACTGAAGGGCCAGGAGCCTGCGGTCAACGACTCCAAGACGTACAACAACAAGGTCAAGGTGGTCCCGGCCTACCTGCTCAAGTCCGTGATCATCACCAAGGACAACTACAAGAAGGAACTCATCGACTCGGGGTACTACTCCGACGCCGACGTCAAGTAGCCAAGCCGCGAGGTTGTGGCCGGGCGTCCCGCCCGGCCACAACCTTCAGCGCAAGCCCCTGCAGCCGCAGGCGGCCCAGTTTCGACCAGTCAGTGGGAATTGACGATGAAAACACCCATTCTTCAAATGCGAGGAATCACCAAGACCTTCCCCGGCGTGAAGGCCCTCCAGGACGTCACCCTGGACGTGCACCGCGGCGAGGTACACGCCATCTGCGGCGAAAACGGCGCCGGAAAATCGACCCTCATGAAAGTGCTGTCCGGTGTATACCCGCACAGCTCCTTCGATGGAGAGATCCTCTTCGAAAACGAACCGTGCAACTTTTCGACTATCTCCGACAGCGAGAAGCGCGGCATTGTCATCATCCACCAGGAACTGGCCCTCAGCCCGTACCTGTCCATCGCCGAAAACATCTACCTCGGAAACGAACAGGCCAGGAACGGCTGGGTGGACTGGCGCAAGACCAACCTCGAAGCAGCCAAGCTCCTGGCCCGGGTAGGCCTCAGCGAAAACCCGGTCACCCCCGTCCAGCACATCAGCGTCGGAAAACAGCAGCTGGTCGAAATCGCCAAGGCCCTCTCCAAGGAGGTCAAGCTGCTCATCCTGGATGAGCCCACCGCCGCGCTCAACGACGAGGATTCGGGCCACCTGCTGGACCTGATTCTCCATTTGAAGGGCCAGGGCGTCACCAGCATCATCATCAGCCACAAACTCAACGAGATCCGCAAGGTCGCGGACGCCGTCACGATCATCCGCGACGGCAAGACCATCGAGACCCTCCGGATGGACGAAGGCGAAATTACCCAGGAACGCATTATCCGCGGCATGGTGGGCAGGGACCTGGAGAGCCTGTATCCGGACCGGGATCCCAGGATCGGCGAGGAAGTCCTTCGAATCGAGGACTGGTCCGTGCGGCATCCCCAGGACCACACCCGGATGGTGGTCAGCAACGCCAGCCTCAACGTCCGCAAGGGTGAAGTCGTGGGACTTGCCGGACTGATGGGAGCCGGCAGGACCGAGCTCGCCATGAGCGTTTTCGGACGCAGCTACGGCACCGCCACTTCGGGGAAGGTGTTCAAGCACGGCAAGGAAATCAACACCTCCACCGTGTCGGACGCCATCAAGCACGGCATCGCATACGCCACCGAGGACCGCAAGCTCTACGGCCTGAACCTCATCGAGGACATCAAGCGCAACATCTCCATGGCCGCACTCCGCAAGCTCGTCAAGGGCGGCTGGGTGGACAAGAACCAGGAAACCGTCGTGGCCAACGGCTACCGGAAGAGCATGAACATCAAGGCACCCTCGGTGGCTGCCATCACGGGCAAGCTTTCGGGCGGGAACCAGCAGAAAGTCGTCCTGAGCAAGTGGATGTTCTCCGATCCGGACGTGCTGATCCTCGATGAACCCACCCGCGGGATCGACGTCGGCGCCAAGTACGAGATCTACACGATCATCTCCAAGCTCGCGGCGGAGGGGAAAGCGGTCATCGTAATCTCCTCCGAACTGCCCGAACTCCTCGGCATCTGCGACAGGATCTACACCCTGTCCGCCGGCCACGTCACCGGGGAAGTGCCCATCGCCGACGCATCCCAGGAAACCCTCATGCACTACATGACCAAGGAAAAGGAATAACGAACATGTCGGCCCTACGAGAATCCCTCGGCTTCCTGACTAGCCGCCTGCGCCAGATTGGCATCTTCGTCGCCCTGATCCTGATCGTCCTGCTCTTCCAGGTGCTGACCGGGGGAATCCTGCTGGAACCGCAGAACGTCACCAACCTCGTTGTCCAGAACAGCTACATCCTCATCCTGGCGATCGGCATGGTGATGGTGATCATCGCCGGCCACATCGACCTCTCCGTGGGATCCATCGCCGGCTTCATCGGCGCCGTTGCCGGTGTCATGATCGTCCACTGGGGATGGCCTTGGTGGCTCGCCATCCCGGCCTGCCTGCTGGTCGGCGCGCTGGTGGGCGCCTGGCAGGGGTACTGGATCGCCTACGTCGGCATCCCCGCCTTCATCGTCACCCTGGCCGGCATGCTGATCTTCCGCGGCCTGACCCTGATCACCCTCAAAAACCAGCAGATCACCCCGTTCCCCGCCGAGCTGCGTGCCTTGGGCGGCGGCTTTCTCCCGGACATTTCCGGCGGCACGTCGGCGCTGGAATGGCTGACGGTCCTCCTGGGCGTAGGAGCCACGGCTGCACTGCTGATCCAAGCCGTCAAGGAACGCAGGATCCGCAAGAAGTTCGAACTGGAAAACGAACCGATGGCCTGGTTCGCCACCAAGACCACGTTCATTGCTCTGCTCATGCTGATCATCACCTTCCTGCTCGCCTCCTACCGGGGCACGCCGATCGTCCTGATCGTGCTCGCCGTCCTGGTGATCGTCTACACGGCCCTCATGAACAACAGCGTCTTCGGCCGGCACACCTACGCCATCGGCGGCAACCTCCATGCCGCGGAACTCTCCGGCGTCAAGACGAAGGCTGTCACGTTCCGGCTCTTCGTCAACATGGGCGTCCTCGCCGCACTGGCAGGCCTCGTGTTCACGGCGCGGCTCAACTCGGCCCAGCCGGCGGGCGGCACCGGCTTCGAACTGGACTCCATTGCAGCGGCCTTCATCGGCGGCGCCGCCGTCACGGGCGGCATCGGAACCGTGGCAGGCGCCATGATCGGCGGCCTCATCATGGGCGTCCTCAACAACGGCATGTCCATCCTCGGACTGGGCACGGACTACCAACAGCTCATCAAAGGCCTGGTGCTCCTCCTCGCCGTCGGTTTCGACATCTTCAACAAGAACCGCAGCGGCGGCGGAAGCAGCCTCGGAAAGCGTTTCAAGCTCAAGACCACCCCTCCCGCCACCGAGCCGGCAAAACCGGCCAAGGAGCGCCAGGCCCCCGTGACCGCCGGCGCCCGGCAGGCCAGCACCATCCAGAACCCCTGATCCAGCCAAGAGGGAAAACCCCATGACAACCATTGAACGCATCGACATCCAGATCACCAGCAGGCGCTTGCTTGACGAACGCCTCGAAGCAGCCGTGCGGCACCTGCAGGAAATCGCCGTCCTGACCGGAACCCATGGAATCCTGATCACCCGAAACGGGCCCGGGAATTTCACTGCGGAGCTGTCCGAGCACGTTCCATTCGGAATGACCCGCGAACTCATGTAATGACAGCGCCCCGCCACGGGCGTGCGCCAACTGTGCGGGCAGGGCAAGCTCCTGCCCGCACAGCCCGTTAAACACTCCGCCGCTTTGCGCAGCGCAGGCCTGAACCTTTACGCGGCCACCAGCCGGGACCGAGGCTAGCTGCCGACGGTTGTTACTTTCAGCAGCACGGCGTGCTCCGGGTTGAGAATGGGCATGGGCACGCCCACCTCGGCCAGGAAGCGGCCGCTGGCCTCAGCCCCGGATGCCAGCCATGCCGGGGGCTGGACCTGCGTGAAGGTGTGGGCGTAGTCAGCGTCGCCCGGCGCCGGGAAGACGGCCTCCACCCGGTAATTGGTTTCGGGGGGAAGGCCCGGGATGGCGACCCGTCCGGGCTGCTCCGAGAACGAGGTCCGCGTGCTGACCAGGGCAAACAGCGCCGCCGTCGAGCCCGGCGCCGCACCGTCACCAGCCGCCACGTCGGCTACGACGCCGTGCAGCATCAGGGCGTCGTCGGGAACGTCCGCGCGGACCATCCGGCCGCTGTGGATCAGGCCGCGGTGCTCCTTGTAAAGCCGGATGAAGCGCTTGAGCTCCTCGCGCTCGGCACCCTGCACCTGCCGGATGTCCCACTCCATCCCGAAGTGGCCGAACAGCGCCGTGATGGCGCGGAAGGAGAGGTCGTGGGTGCGGGCGGTCGTGTGCGAGGTCGTGGGGCCGATGTGTCCGCCCACGAGCTCCGGCGGAACCACCAGGCCGGTCCAGTGCTGGATGGTCTGCCGCTCCAGGGCGTCGTTGCAGTCCGAACCCCAGATCCTGTCGGTGCGCTCCAGGATCCCGAGGTCCACCCGGGCACCGCCGGACGAGCAGCTTTCAATCTCGACGCCGGGGTGGGCCTTGCGGAGCTCGTCGAAGAGCCGGTAGGCGGCGAGGGTCTGTGCGTGGACCGAGGCGCGGCCGGCGTGGCCGTGCTCCAGCAGGTCCCGGTTCTGGTCCCACTTGAGGTAGCTGATGTTGTTCTCGCGCAGCAGCGCATCCACCCGGTCGTAGATGTACTGCCAGGCATCGGGATTGACGAGGTCGAGGATGTGCTGGTGCCGCCACTCCAGCGGCAGGCGGCCGCCGTTCTTGTAACTCTGGGCGGAGGGCCCTGCGATCCACTCCGGGTGCGCCCGGACAACATCGGAGTCGAGGTTAACCATCTCCGGTTCCACCCAGAGGCCGAACTCCATGCCGCGGGACGTGACCGCCTCTATGAGCGGCGCGAGTCCGTCCGGCCAGAGGGCCTCGTCCACGTACCAGTCGCCCAGGCCGGCGTGATCGTCGCGGCGTCCGCGGAACCAGCCGTCGTCGAGCACAAAGCGCTCGACGCCGAGTTCCGCGGCGGAGTCCGCGAGTTCGATCAGGGTTGTGAGGTTGTGGTCGAAATACACGGCCTCCCAGGTGTTCAGCACCACCGGGCGAGGCTTTCCGGCCCCGGCGCCGTGTCCCGCGGCGCCCGGCAGCACGTGGTGCGGGCGGTTCCGGAACCAGGCGTAGAAGGCTTCGCTGACGCCGTCGAGTCCGCGGTCCGAGTACGCGGCGAACAGCGCGGGGGTGGCGTAGCTGCCGCCGGGCGCCAGGACGATCTCGGCCGGGCCAAGCAGCTCCGATCCGCCGATCATGGTCCGGCCGTCCGCGACACTGTCCGCGAACTGCTCGTGGTTGCCGCTCCACGCCAGGTGCGTTGCCCAGACCTTGCCGTGGCGGTTGCCGAAGCCGGCGGTGCCCGCGGCGAAGAGCAGCGAGGCATCGTGTCCGGTGCGGCCGTGCCGGCCGGTCCGCACCCAGGTGCCCTGCTGGATCGTCCGTCGCTGCGGGTGGCGTTCCCGGCACCAGCGCCCGGTCAGGTCCAGGAGTTCGACGGCGTCCGGCGCTACCGGGAGCACGGTGGCCAGCTCGTCCAGCTGGAAGGGCGAGTTTCCGGTGTTGGTGACGGTATGGCGGAGCTCCAGCAGCCCGCCGTCGTGCAGCCTGAGGGAGGAGGCAACGCTGATGCCGGCGTCGGCGTCGGCCTGGACAATCACCGCGGAATTCCGGACCGGGCCGGCACCGTCCGCGGACACGTCCGCCACGCGGAGCCGGACGGAGAAGTCATGGCCCGGGACGCCGTCGGCGATCCGGTGGCCGCGCAGGGCCGGACGGCCCTGCCAGCTCGAGGAAGCCTGCGGAAGCAGCCCTGCGGGGATGGCCTCATCGACGGCGGAGTGCGGGACGGGCCCGCCGAGGATGGCCAGGTCGGGAAGGGAGGCGCCCAGGTCGGCACCCCAGTGGATCACCTCGGCCTCCCCGCTGTCGAAGCTGATCACCAGGCTGGTGCTGGCGGAGCGCAGGTACAGGGGATCCATGGCAGGTCTCTTTCGGTGGTTCGGCGCGCGTCCGGGAACGCTGGAGTCTTGGGAGTGCAGGGTGGTGCGGGGAGGGAAGTCCCCGGGTGCCGCCGCCGCGGGGAGGAAGCGGCGGCACCCGGAGCGGGTGACAGCGGACGGCGCCGCAGTCACGGCCTGGGCCCTACTTGAAGAGGGCGTTGACCTGGTCGTTGGCTTCCGTGAGGGAACTGGCCGGCTTCTTGCCCGAGAGGACGGCGTCCATCGCCGGCTTCATGATGCCGTCCACCTTGGCCGCCTTATCGGCGATCGGGAAGAGGAACGTGGTGCTGTCCTTGACGTGGGTGGTGAAGGCGGAAACGTCAGTGCCCTTGTCCGCGAAGGCCTTGGCTGCGATCTCGGAGGAGCTGGTGATGGCCGGGAACACTACGGCCTTCTTGGCCACGACGTCCTGGCAGGCGGTGGAACCGAGGTATTCGACCCACTTGACCGAGGCAGCCGGGTTCTTGGTGCCGGCCCAGACGGAGTCGGCCAGGCCGTTGAACATGCTGGCGCGCTTGCCTTCAGGGCCCTTCGGGGTGGGGGCGAACGCGGTCTCCACACCCTTGTAGCTCTGGTACTGGCCGATCAGCCAATCACCGGTGGTGTTGATGGCGGCCTTGCCGGCACCGAAGTTGTCCGCCAGGCTGGCACCCACGGTGGTCTCGAGCTTGGGCATGTAGCCCTTCTCGGTGAGGCCGGCCCACCAGCTGATGGTGTCCTGGAAACGGGGGTCGTCGTAGTTGAACTTGGTGCCCCACGGGTTCTTGTCCTTAGCGGTCCAGCCGGTGGTACCGGTCAGGAAGCTCCACTCGGTCTGGCCCTGGCCGGAGCCGCCGCCGGCCAGGCCGAGGCCGTAGACCGCCACGTTGGTCTTGTCGAAGCCGGCCTCGTCGCCGCGGACGCCGTTCTTGTCCACTGTCAGGTGGGCGATCGCCTTCTCGTAGCTGCCGCCGTCCTTCGGGTTCCAGTCCAGGTTCGCCATCTGCTCGGCGCCCAGGCCGGCGGAGTCCGTCATGGCCTTGTTGTAGAACAGGCCTACCGTGTCCCAGTCCTTGGGCAGGCCGTAGCGCTTCCCGTCCTGGCCCACCCAGAGCTCGGGGAGGCCCTTGCTGTAGCTGTCCAGCTTGATGCCGTCCTTGGCCACGGCGTCGTCCAGGGAGAGCAGCTGCTTCTTAGCGGCGTACTCGGGGTACTTCGAGAGGTGGTTGGTGAAGACGTCCGGGGCCGTGCCGGCAACGAAGCCGTTGGTCAGCGTGGTCCAGTAGTCGTCCCAGCCGCGCTGGGTGATCTTGACCTTGATGTCCGGGTTGGCCTTGGTGAAATCGTCCGCGCACTGCTGGTAGGCCGGGAGCTGGTTGGCGTCCCAGAGCCAGTAGTTGATTTCGCCCTTGGCTTCGGCGGATGCCGGGCCGGAACCGCCGCAGGCGGAGAGTGCGAGGGCGATGGCTGCGGCGGCAGCGACTGCGCCGAGGGTCTTCTTCATGGTAGGCCTTTCGTGGAAGTGCTTGTGGAGGGAAGTGCTTGTGGAGTGTTTTCGGTGAAGAGTTACTTGATGCCGGAGAAGCCGATGGAGTTGACCACCCGTTTGCCGAAGGCGATGAAGAGCAGGAGTACGGGCAGGGCCGCCACCAGGGTTGCGGCCATCAGGCCGGACCAGTCGGGGGCTCCCTGGGGGGACTGGGACTTGAAGACGCCGAGGCCCACGGTGAGGACGCGGACGCTTTCGTCCTGGCCCACCAGCAGCGGCCAGAAGTACTCGTTCCACTGGCCGATGAAGGTCAGGAGGGCCAGGGTGGCCAGCGGCGCGGCGGCGTTGGGCAGCACGATCTGGAAGAAGATCCGGAGGTGCTTGGCGCCGTCGAGCATGGCTGCTTCCTCCACTTCCCGGGACATGCTCAGGAAGAACTGCCGCAGGAAGAAGATGGCGAACGGGGTCATGAACAGGAACGGCAACGCCATGCCGGCGAAGGTGTTGAGCAGGCCCAGGTTCTTGATCATCAGGAAGTTCGGCAGGGCGGTGAAGATTGGCGGGACCATCATCGTGGCGAGGAACAGGGCGAAGACCACGTTCCGGCCGGGCCAGCGGAGCCTGGAGAAGGCGTACGCGGCCATCGCGCTGAAGAACACCTGGCCGGCGGTGGTGACGGAAGCGAAGATGATGGAGTTGCGCAGGTAGAGCCAGAAGTTGATGGCGGCACCGGAGCCGCCGTCGGCGATGGCCTCTTCGGGGCTCTGCAGGCCGAGGACCCGTTTGAAGGCGCCCAGGCTGAAGTCCGCGGGAAGCAGGTTGCCGGCGTTGGCGGCCAGTGAGTGGTTGCTGGACAGCGCGGTGCGGAGCATCCAGAGGAACGGTGCCACCGTCACGGCGACGGCGACGGCGACGAGGGTCCACGCGCCGACGCGGCGCCAGTTGACGGGCTTCCGGCGGACCGGCTCCCCGGGGACGGGAGCATTGCTGACTGGCTTCTTGCGGGAAAGGGCGGAGGTAGTCATGGCTGGGGTTCCTTAGTCCAGATCCGATTCGTTGCCCTTGAGGAACTTCATCTGGATGAAGGCCACCAGGGCGAGAATGACGAAGAGAATGACGGACAGGGCCGAGGCGTAGCCGAAGTCGGATTCACCGAAGGCCTTCTGGTAGATGTACATCTGGATGACGCGGGAGGCATTGACGGGGCCTCCGCCCGTGGTCACGGCCACGGTGTCGAAGACCTGGAAGGAACCGATCACGGTGACCACCAGGACCAGCACCAGCACCGGGCGCAGGAGCGGCATCGTGATGCTCCAGAAGGTCCGGGTGGGGGACGCACCGTCGAGCGAGGCGACCTCGTAGAGGTGGTTGGGGATGGACTGCAGGCCGGCGAAGATCAGCAGCGCCGTATATCCCATGTGGCGCCAGACGTTGACACCGGCGATGGTGGGGATGGCCCACTGCTCGCTGCCGAAGAAGGCGATGCGGGGCAGGCCGAGCCAGCTGATCAGCTCGTTGACGATGCCCATCTGGTAGTCGAGCATCCAGAACCACAGCAGGGCAACGATGACGTTGGCCACGAGGAACGGCAGCAGCAGTGCACCTCGGATGAACGTGGACTTGGCCACCCGGTGCATCAGGAGGGCCAGCCCCAGGGCGATGATGGTCTGGAAGCCGATGTTGAGTCCGACGTACTGCACGGTCACCCCCATGGCGTTCCAGAACAGCTCGTCGCCGAAGATGGCGGTGTAGTTCTTGGTGCCGATCCAGGTGGGGTCACCCAGGATGCTGTATTCCGTGAAGCTGAGGTAAATGCCGCGCACCGTGGGAACCAGATAGAACGCTACGAAACCGACCATTGCCGGGAGGATGAACAGCAGGGCGATCCGGAGATCGCCGAGGCGACGTCTTCTGCCGGTCTTTCTGGCCCTGCCTGCCTTTCCGCGATACGAGGGCTTGGATCCGCCGGCCACAGGATCCGGAAGCTTGGTGATGGTAGTCATCGTTGACTCTTCCTGGTGGTGTGATGTGGATAACAACTGAGAAGCAAATCTACACGAGTAGATTCAGACCGACAGTAGTTTTCCCATAATTTAACAAGACATTTCCCGGCAGATGTGAAATTGATTGACTCGAGTAGATTCCGGTGGGAAACTGTCCGGAAGCCCCCGGGCGGGCATCCGGCCCGGTTGCCCGGGCGGGTCAGGATAGGTAAACAATGACGTTTTCAATCGGAGTAGTCGGTCTTGGCCAGTTCGGCGGCCATTTCGCCCACCTCTTCAAGCTCCACCCCGGAGTCAGTGAGGTATACGCCGTCGACGAGCGGCCTGAACGGGCCGCGGCCGGCCGGGAGCAGTGGGGGCTGGATGGCACCAAGGGCAGTTTTGAGGAACTGCTGGCGTCCGACGTCGACGCCGTCGCCATCTTCACCCAGCGCTGGACGCACGGTCCGCTGGTGGTGCAGGCCCTGCGGGCTGGCAAGCACGTCTACTCCGCGGTCCCCATGGCGGTCTCCGAGGAGGAGATCGCACTGATCATCGAGGCTGTTCGCGAGACGGGGCTGGTCTACGCCATGGACGAGACCAGCTACTACAACCCGGCCACTGTCTACGCGCGCAGCCAGCACGCGGCCGGAAGGTTCGGCCGGATCTTCTACGCCGAAGGCGACTACGTCCACGACATGGACCTGGGCTTCTATGACGCCTACCAGTACAGCGGCGGGGAGCACTGGAAGGAAACGGCCAGCTACCCGCCCATGCTGTACCCGACCCACGCCATCGGCGGTGTCCTGGGTGCCGTGCCGTCCCACGCCATCAGCGTCAGCTGCATTGGAGTCAAGGACGACCGCGGGGACGGTGTGTTCGACAAGGACATCAGCATGTTCAACAACGACTTCTCCAACGCCACGGCGCTCTTCGAGCTGAACGACGGCGGGGTGATGCGGACCAACGAGATGCGCCGGGTGGGCTACCCCTCACACCTCCGCGAATCGCGCTTCCGGTTCTTTGGCACCGAGGCGAGCTTCGAGCAGCTCGCCAATGTGACCGTGTGGCAGGACAAGAAGGACCTCCAGGACATCTCCGAGCAGATGGAAACCCGGCCCAGCATCCCCCTGGACGATCCGTCCCTGGCCGGTGTCGCCCCGGAACTGCGGGACGCCTTCATTTCCGGACTGGCGCCGGTGCATGACAGCAGCCGCCTGCCGGAGGAGTTCCGCGGTGCGCCCAACGGGCACGAGGGCAGCCACCAGTTCCTGGTGGACGATTTCGTCACCGCGGTCAACACGGGCACCCTGCCTCCCGTCAACGCGTGGGTCGCGGCACGGTTCACCCTGCCCGGCGTCGTGGCGCATGCTTCGGCCCTGCGCAACGGTGAACGCCTGCCGATCCGTGATTTCGGCGATGCACCGTCAGACCTGTAGCTAGCATGTATTCCATGACGACTTCGGCAGTGCACACCCCCCGCAGCCCGGTGACCCGCAAGGATGTCGCCCGCTATGCCGGGGTGAGCACCGCCGTCGTCAGTTATGTGGTCAACGGCGGCCCCAAGAAGGTGGCCCCGGCCACCGAGGCCAAGGTCCAGGATGCCATCCGGGTCCTGGGCTACCGCCCCAACGCCGCCGCCCGGGCGCTGAAGCTGGGTTCCAGCGAAACCATCGGGCTGGTCATCCCGGACAACTCCAACCCGTTCTTCTCCCTGCTGGCCCACGCCGTGGAGGACGCCGCCGCCGAGCTCGGCTACGCCCTGCTGCTGACCAACTCGGACGGCAACCTGGCCAAGGAACGGCGGAACATCCGCAACCTCGCCTCACGCCAGGTGGACGGGGTTGTCCTCGCCAGCGTGCTGTTTGAACCGGACCTGGAGGCGCTCGAATCGGCCGAAATCCCCGCGGTGCTCCTGAACCACGGGGGCAACGCCCCGGGCTTCAACAGCGTCGGCGTAGACCTGGCCGCCGGGGCCAAAATGGCGGTGGACCACCTCATCGGCCACGGGCATACCAATATCGCCCTTGCCATGGGCACCAACGTCGCCAACGACTTTGACCGCCGCGAACATGGCTGGCTGCAGGCGCTCACCGCGGCCGGGCTGCCGGAGGGCCCCATTGTCCGCGGCGACTTCACCCGCTCCGGCGGGTATGCGGCGGGGCAGCGGCTGCTCGCCTCGCCCAACCGGCCGACGGCGATCTTTGCCAGCTCGGACATGCAGGCCATCGGCATCCTGCGGGCCATCCACGAGGCCGGACTCGACGTCCCCGGCGACATCGCCCTGACCTCCTTCGACGGCTCCGCCGAGGCCGAATACAGCTGGCCCGCCCTGACCACGGTGGAACAACCGGTCCGGATCATGGCCGAGGCGGCGGTGAGCGCCCTCGTGGGTACGTCCCGCGGCCAGGAGCCGGAACAGCGGATCTTCCCCACGGAACTGCGGATCCGGCAGTCCTGCGGCTGCGGGGTCCCCGGGGCCTCGGGGCCTAGCCGGGGCTCCACGACTTAGCCGCGGCTGAAACCAACGCGGCCGGCGTCGTCCGTTGTGCATCGGTTGCTCCACAACTGCCGTTTTCAGCGCCCGGAAGGGCAGTTGTGGAGCAACCGATGTCAGGTGTTGTAGCCGTGCGGGTTGTTTTTCTGCCAGCGCCAGTGGTCCTCGCACATCTGGTCCACCGTCCTGGTGGTGGACCAGCCCAGGTCCGCCAGGGCTGAGGAGGCGTCGGCCCAGAACGCGGGCAGGTCCCCGGGCCGGCGGCCGGTGACCTCGTAGGGCAGCGGGCGGCCCACGGCCTTCTCGAAGGAGCGCAGCACCTCCAGCACCGAGGAGCCCTTCCCCGAGCCCAGGTTCCAGCGGAACACCCCGGGCTTCTCCGC
>NZ_JAGPOT010000072.1 GCF_018224015.1 Pseudarthrobacter albicanus | reverse complement strand
GAGTACATGCAGCACTCGGACGCCACGAACACCGTGTTCGAGCAGTCCATGACGTTCACCGACGGCTACCTGCACCCGGGCGAGGCGCCCGGCATCGGCGTGGAGTTCAACGAGGAAGCCGCGGCCACGTACCCGTACCAGCAGGCCTACCTGCCCTACAACCGCCTCGTCGACGGAACGGTCCACGACTGGTGACGGGCCACGAAATCGAAACCACAGGCCTTGCCGGGCACCGCGTTGTTGTCATGGGCGTTTCGGGCTGCGGCAAAACCACCATCGGCGACCTCGTCGCCCGTGAACTGGGCGTGCCCTTCCTCGACGGTGATTCCCTCCATCCGGTGGAGAACGTCGCCAAAATGGCCGCCGGCATCCCGCTGACGGATGAGGACCGCTGGCCGTGGCTGGCCACCGTGGGCGGCGCACTGGCCACGGCCGGGGCGGGCGGCCTGGTACTGGCCTGCTCCGCGCTCAAACGCAGCTACCGGGACGCGATCCGGGCCCAGGCGCCGGACACCGTGTTCCTGCACCTGCACGGCAGCAAGGACGTCCTCGGCGCCCGGCTGGAAGGCCGCAGCGGCCACTTCATGCCGGCCGCGCTGCTGGACTCCCAGTTGGCCACGCTGGAACCGCTCGAAGCGGACGAGTCCGGCGTCGTGGTGGACATCGCCGCGCCGGTGGACCAGGTGGTCAGCGAGGCGCTGGCCGGCCTCGCCGGCACGGCTGCCCCGGCGGCGGCGGCCATGGCACCGCCCGGTACGGAGCCTTCGGGGCCGTTCCTGGTGGACCTGAAAGCGGCACCCTTCAACCTCGACGACGACGCCATCGCCTGGGTGGACGCCACCCTGGATTCGATGACGCTTGAGGAAAAGATCGGGCAGCTGTTCATCAACCACAACAACGACTACTCCCCGGAGTACCTCGACGGCGTCCTGGACAACTACCACGTCGGCGGCATGCGCTACCGGCCGGGCCCCTCGGCCGCGGTGCAGGAGCACATCCGCTACGCCCAGTCCAGGACCAAGGTGCCCCTTCTGGTGGCCTCCAATCCGGAGATGGGCGGCGCCGGAAGCTGCGACGACGGGACCTTCGTGTCCACGCACCTGCAGGCCGGCTCGCACCCGGACAAGTCGATCGCCCGGCAGATGGGGCAGGTCGCCGGCGTGGAGACCGCGGCACTGGGCTGCAACTGGGCGTTCGCGCCCATCGTGGACATCCACTACAACTGGCGGAACACCGTCATTTCCACCCGGTCCTTCGGCAACACCCCGGAGATCGTGGTGGAGCGGGCCAAGGAGTACTTCGACGGCATCAGCGAGTCGCCCACCGTGTGCGCCATGAAGCACTTCCCGGGCGACGGCATCGACGAGCGCGACCAGCACGTGGTCACGTCCTACAACACGCTCGGCTACGAGGAGTGGAACACCAGCTACGGCCACGTCTACCGGGAAATGATCGGGCACGGTGTCCAGTCCATCATGATCGGCCACATCGGCGCCCCGGAGCTGTCGCGTCACTTCCGTCCGGGCCTGGCGGACCGGGACATCCTGCCTGCCACCCTGGCACCGGAACTCCTGCAGGACCTGCTGCGCGGCGAGCTCGGCTTCAACGGGCTCATCCTGACCGATGCCTCGCAGATGATCGGACTGGCCCAGGCCATGAAGCGCCGGGACCTGGTCCCGGCCACCATCGCCGCGGGCTGCGACATGTTCCTGTTCTTCCGCAATCCGGCGGAGGACTTCCAGTACATGCTGGACGGCTACAAGGCCGGGATCATCACGGAAGAGCGGCTCCACGATGCCCTGCGTCGGATCCTGGCACTGAAGGCATCCCTTGGCCTTCACACCAAGGCACGCGGAACCCTGGTTCCGGCCGTTGAAGCGCTGGATCTCATCGGCAGCGACGCCCACCGGGCCATCGCGGCACAGATTGCCGGCAAGACGGTCACCCTCGTTAAGGACACGGCGAACAACCTGCCCATCACGCCTGGGACGCACAAACGGATCCGGCTGTACGGCATCTCCGGCGGCTCGGACTTCACCCGCGCCGATCCGCTGGCCTACCTGGACACGGTCAAGGACGAGCTGGAGAAGGCCGGCTTCGAAGTGCACCTGTTCAAGACGGCGGACCAGCGCGAAGTCGCGGGGGAGACGGGCATCAACTTCATGTCCGTCATCTCCGAGGAAGCCACCGGGGACTACGCGGACAAGTACGACGCCGCGTTTGTCTTCGCCAACGTCAAAGGCTTTGCCCAGGAAGCGGCCATCCGGATCAAGTGGTCCACCCCCATGGCCGCGGAAATCCCGTGGTACGTCACCGAGGTCCCCACGGTGTTTGTGTCACTGAACCAGCCCAACCACCTCATTGACGTGCCGATGGTCAAGACCGCCATCCACGCCCACGCGGGGTCCGTGGAGGCCATCCGGGCCACCATCGAGAAGATCCAGGGCAAGTCGGAGTTCCAGGGAACGTTCAACGAGAACGTCTTCTGCGATTCCTTCGACACCAAGCTCTAGCCGGAGCGGCAGGGACCGGGCCCACCAGCCAACACCAGGGCTGGCGGGCCCGGTCCGCCCGCCAAGCTCCCCGCGTCTCGCCGCATCAGGTCCGGATGCGACGCCGGGTCCCGGCAACACGCCGTCGGGAGCCATAGTGGGGAAAATCCGCACCGGAATGGTCCCCGTCCCGGGATCCGCCGCTATTTACTTGACCTTACAATAAAACGCGCCTACATTAGTTGTAGATACAAGTAATGCCGACCTTGACTTATCCAGCTGATCATTAAGGAAAATCATGACCACTTATGCCGTTACCGGAGCCACCGGCCAGCTTGGCGCGCTTGTTATTGATGCCCTGCTGGATCAGGACATCAACCCCGCGGGCATCGTTGCCATTGTCCGCAACCCGGCCAAAGCGGCCGGGCTGCAGGAGCGCGGCATCACCGTCCGGCAGGCCGACTACACCGAGCCGGAGGCCCTGGCCGCAGCGTTGGCAGGCGTCGACAACCTGCTGCTGATTTCCGGCAGCGAGGTCGGCCAGCGCGTGGCCCAGCACACCAACGTCGTCGAGGCCGCCCAGGGCGCCGGCGTCCGCCGGATCGCCTACACCAGCGTTCTGCGTGCCGACACCACGGCCCTCGCGCTGGCTCCCGAGCACAAGGCCACCGAGGCCGTCATCCGCGGCTCCGGCATCGAGTTCACCTTCCTGCGCAACGGCTGGTACACGGAAAACTACACCGGCCAGCTGGGCCAGTACCTGCAGGCCGGCGCGGTCTTCGGCGCCGCCGGGGACGCCAAGGTCGCCGCTGCCACGCGGGCGGACTTCGCTGCCGCGGCCGCCGTCGTCCTGGCCGGGAAGGGCCACGGGAACAAGATCTATGAACTGGGCGGCCTGCCGTTCGGCTTCGCCGAGCTGGCCGCGGCGGTCAGCGACATCACGGGCCGGGACATTCCCTACCGCAACGTCAGCCTGGACGTATACCGGCAGGGCCTGGTCGCGGCCGGGCTGGACGAAGGGACGGCGGGTTTCTTCGCGGCGCTTGAGGCCAACACCGCCGCGGGCGACCTGGACACCGACAGCGAGGACCTGGCCAAGCTGCTCGGCCGCCCGGCCACCTCCCTGCTGGAAGCGGTCCGCGCGGCACACGCAGGCTGAGGCACCGCCGGGCCGTCGGCTCCCCTGACGCGCCGTGCGGGGAGCCGGCGGCAGGTGCGAACCCGGCGGCATAAAGTTTGTGGGCACAATGGACGGGTGACATCCCCGCCTGTCCTCCGGGACCCTGCCTCCGCCCCCGGGCCCTTCGACCTGGGTACCCTCGGGGCCGGCCTGGCCTTCGCCGGCTCGCTGGGGGAGCTCGCCGCCGCGCTGCGTGCGGGCGGTCCGGCAGCGGCCGCGGTTGTCCAGGCCCCGCCGGGCACGGGGAAGACCACCCTGGTTCCGCCGCTGCTGGCCAACCTCGCCTCAGGCGCCGCACCGGAAAACGGACGGGAGAGCCGGGCCATGGGACCGCGCATCGTCGTGACCCAGCCGCGCCGCGTCGCCGCGCGCTCGGCCGCCCGCCGCCTTGCGGCCCTGGACGGCAGCCGGCTCGGGGACCGCGTCGGGTACACGGTCCGCGGCGAACGCCAGGCAGGACCCGGAACGCTGATCGAGTTCGTCACCCCGGGGATCCTGCTGCGCCGCCTGCTCGCCGATCCGGGGCTGGGGGACACCGACGCCGTGATCCTCGACGAGATCCACGAACGCGGGCTGGAGACCGACCTGCTGCTTGGCATGCTCGCCGAGGTCCGCCAACTCCGCGGCGACCTCACGCTCGTCGCCATGTCCGCCACCCTGGACGCGCCGCGCTTCGCCGCCCTGATCGGGGGTGCCCCCGTAGGGGAGACCCCGCTCGGGGAGCACGACGGCGGCGGGCCCGCCCCCGTCGTCGACTGTCCGTCCGCCCTGTACCCCCTGGACGTTGACTGGGCCCCCGCGGCGGTGCCGCGGCTGGATCCGCGCGGCGTGAGCCGGGCCTTCCTGGACCACGTGGCCGACACGGCCGCGGCCTCGCACGCCGCAGCCCTCGCAGACGGTGCGGACATCGACACCCTGGTGTTCCTGCCGGGCGCGGCGGAGGTGTCCCATGTTGCGGCCCGCCTGCGGAGCAGGGGCGCCGCGGAGGTGCTGGAGCTTCACGGCCAGGTGGGCCCGGCGGAGCAGGACCGCGCCGTCTCCGGGCGGGAACCCGGCGGGCGGGCGCGGATCATCGTATCCACCGCACTCGCCGAATCCTCCCTGACCGTTCCCGGCGTCCGGCTGGTGATCGATTCAGGCCTGTCCCGCGAGCCGCGGCGTGATGCCAACCGCGGCATGTCCGGCCTGGTCACCGTGTCCTGCTCCCGGGCCTCCGCGGAACAGCGTGCCGGGCGGGCCGCACGGCAAGGGCCCGGACGGGTGGTCCGCTGCTATGACCAGAAAACCTTCGGCGCCGCGCCCGCCCACCGGATGCCGGAGATCGCGGTGGCGGACCTGACCGGTGCCGCCCTGGTCCTGGCCTGCTGGGGATCCCCCGGGGGCCGCGGACTGGCCCTTCCCGATGCCCCGCCGCAGGCGGCGATGGAGGAAGCCGTCGAGGTGCTCCGGGAGCTCGGCGCCGTGGACCCGGACGGCCACGCCACGGCACTCGGGAAGACCCTGGCCAGGATTCCGGCCGATCCCCGGCTGGGGCGTGCCTTGCTGGATGGCACCGCCGCCGTAGGCCGCCACACCGCGGCGGAGGCCGTCGCCCTCGTTTCCGGCGACCAGCGTGCCCCCGGCGCCGATCTCACGCGTCTTTTGGGCACCCTGCGGGCAGGCAAGGATCCGGCGGCCCGGCGCTGGGCGGAGGACGTCCGCCGGATGGAGGCGATCGCCCGCCAGGAGACGGCCGGCGTCGTGCCCTCTGCCGCTGTGCCCGCTGCCGCCATGCCGCTGGCCGCGCCGGTGGCACCGCCGGAGGCCGTCGGCTTCGTCGTCGCCCTCGCGTTCCCGGACCGGGTGGCGCGCCGCGTCCCGGGCGCGGGGCCGGAGCGCTACCTGCTGACCTCCGGCACCCGGGCCGGGCTGCCGGCCGGCAGCCCCCTGTCCGGGCACGAGTGGCTGGCAGTCGCTGAGGTGGCCCGCGCGGAAGGGCGCGACGCGGCCGGGACCGGCGCCATCATCCGGTCCGCGGCGCCGCTGGCGGCGGACACGGCAGAGGCCGCCGCCCGGCATCTCCTCAGTGACACAGTGGAGGCACAGTTCAGCCAGGGCCGGGTCACGGCGCGGCGGGAACGCCGGCTGGGAGCGATCGTGCTGTCCTCAACGCCGGTACGGCCCTCGGCGGCGGAGGGACGCGCGGCGGTGGCCAGGGTACTGGCGCTGGAAGGGCTGGGGACGATCGGATTCTCGACGGCGGCCGACGCCTTGCGCCGCCGCATGGCCCTGCTGCACCGGGAGCTGGGCCATCCGTGGCCGGACGTTTCCGAGCAGTCCCTGCTGGCCCGGCTGGACGAGTGGCTGGCGCCCGAGCTTGAAGCCCTGGCCGGCGGGGCCGCCGTGAACCAGATTGATCTGGCCGATCCGTTGCGGCGGCTGCTCCCGTGGCCCGATGCGGCCCGGCTGGCCGAACTGGCACCCGAGACGCTGGAGGTGCCGAGCGGTTCGCGGGTGCGGATCAGCTACCCGGACGTGGGGGACGACGGCCGGCCGGTGGTGGCGGTCAAGCTGCAGGAGTGCTTCGGCTGGGACCAGACGCCACGGCTGGCGGGCGGGAGGGTGCCGGTGCTGTTCCACCTGCTCTCACCGGCGCGGCGGCCGCTGGCCGTGACCGACGACCTGGCCTCCTTCTGGTCCGGACCCTACGCGCAGGTCCGTGCCGAGATGCGGGGCCGCTACCCCAAGCATCCGTGGCCGGAGGACCCGTGGACGGCGCCGGCGACGGCCAGGACCAAGGCCAGGAGCTGACTTCAAGTGGATGGTGCCGGGTATTCAGGTGAGGGCTGAACGGTAATAAGGTGGGAGTTCAACGACGGAAGAAGCCGCCCGACGGATCAGAGGGGCCTGTCATGACGCGTGTACCGGCTATTGAGCAGCCGCTGAATCCTTTTCGTCACTACGAAGCGATGCGCCGCAGCCAGCCCGTTTTCCATGACCAGGAGTCCGGGGTTTGGCACGTTTACCGTTACGACGACGTGCAGCGGGTCCTTTCCGAGCACTCCACCTTTTCCTCCCGGATGGCAGGGGACAATCCGTCCGGGACGGGCCAACTCTTCGCCGCCAGCCTGATCAATACCGATCCGCCCCGTCACCGCCAGCTCCGTTCGCTGGTGACGCAGGCATTCACGCCCCGGGCCGTGGAGGCCCTCGCCCCGCGCATCGCGGAAATCACGGATGCGTTGCTGGCCCCGGCCGCCCCCCTGGGAACAATGGATCTCATTGAGGAACTGGCGTATCCGTTGCCGGTTATTGTCATCGCCGAGCTCATGGGGATCCCCGCAGCGGACCGGGACCGGTTCAAAAAGTGGTCTGACGTCATCGTCAGCCAGGCCCGGCCGGCACCCGACGAGTCCGGCCCCGGCGCCCCTGACGGCCACGGCACTGCCCACCACGAAATGGCGGAATATTTCATAGGCATGATCGAGGAGCGCAGGCGCCGTCCCGGCAACGATTTGATCAGCAGGCTGCTGGCGGCGCAAATCGACGGACAGCACCTGAACGCCGTCGAACTTCTCGGGTTCTGCGCCCTGCTGCTCGTCGCCGGCAACGAAACGACCACGAACCTGATCGGCAACGCGGTACTTAGCTTCACCGAACGTCCCGGCACGATCGAACGGCTCAGAGCCGGGCCGGCACTGATGCCGGACGCGATCGAAGAAGTGCTCCGCTACCGGTCCCCGGTCCAGTCCATGTACCGCGTCGCGGCCGCCGACACGACGCTGGGCGACCGCCGGATCCCCGCCGGTTCGCCCCTGGTCGCCTGGATCGGATCGGCGAACCGGGATCCGGCCCACTTCCCGAGTCCGGATGCCTTCGACATCCAGCGATCCCCGAACCGCCACCTCGCCTTCGGCCAGGGCATCCACTTCTGCCTGGGCGCGCCGCTTGCCCGGCTTGAGGCCAGGATTGCGCTGCAGGCTGTGATCTCGCGCCTGCCCGGGCTTGCACTGGCGCCGGGGACGCAACTGGAGAGGATGGAAAGCACCATCATTTACGGCCTCAAACAGATTCCCGTGACGTGGCAGGCCGCCTGAGGCGTAGCGCTGCCCGCCAACCGTACCCTGTCGCGTCGCATCCGGCCTCGCTAAAATTAAGGAGCGCCCAAACAGACGCATCAGTTCGTCGTGGGAAAGGCAAGATGATGACCGACAGCAACGTTGAAGAGCCAGCGGAGGAAAGGCCGGAAGAACCCGAAGATCCCGAACTGCGCGGCCGCTATGTCGAAGGCGACTACGGCAAGACCGGCAGGGAGCGGGGCCGGCACGCGGATGATGAGGAAGGCCAGTACGCCGAGGGCGACTACGGCAGGGCCGGCAGCGAGGGCGGCCTCCCTGAGCCCTTGGGCGAGAAGGCCGAGGAAGCCGGCCGGTATGTGAAGGCCGACTACGGCGACGCCGGGGCGGTTCCAGGCCGCACCGCCGAGTCGGAAATCGGCCGGTACTCCGAGGGTGACTACGGCGCCGACGGAAAGGTCGATCCCGCTCGCAAGGCCCGGACCGACAAGCAATAACCGCACCTCCATCAGGAGCAACGCTTCCACCGGATCGCGGGTCGGCCCAAATGTCTTATTTCGACACTTTAATGTCCAACGCAGCAGACCTGTGCGTAACATTGAGGCTAATTAAGGCTTCAGCTTGCCAATGGTACCGAAAAGGAATATGGACGTTGCCACTCGAAACATTGCCTGTGCTCGACTTCTCCCGTTTGAATGCCGGCCCGGAAGAGGCGTCCTTATTCCGTGACGAGTTGCGCAACGCCATGCATGAGGTCGGTTTCTTCTACCTGGCCGGCCATGGGGTCCCGCCGGAACTGACGGACGCCATGCTGGACATCTCCCGCCGCTTCTTCGAGCTGCCCGAGGACCAGAAGCTCGCGGTCGAGAACGTCCACAGCCGGCAGTTCCGCGGTTACACCAGGGTCGGCGGCGAACTCACGGACGGCGCTGTGGACTGGCGCGAGCAGATCGACATCGGCGTCGAGCGTGACGCTGTGGAGCCGGGGCCCGGCGTCGCGGACTACTGGCGCCTCGAGGGGCCCAACCTGTGGCCGGAAGCGCTGCCGGAGATGCGGAAGATTGTCTCCGAGTGGACCGAACGGCTGAGCGCCATCTCGCTCGCCCTCCTGCGGGCCGTGGCGGTCTCGCTTGGCGCGCCCGAGGACACCTTCGACGCCGCTTTCGCCGACCGCGCGTTCCCTCTGCTGAAGGTGGTCCGGTATCCGGGGGAGTCCGACCCGGAGCCCAAGCAGGGTGTCGGCTCCCACCGCGACGGCGGCGTACTGACGCTGCTGCTGGTGGAGCCCGGAAAGGGCGGTCTCCAGGTCGACTACCAGGGGAAGTGGATCGACGCACCGCAGGTCCCCGGAACGTTCGTGGTCAACATCGGCGAGATGCTCGAACTGGCCACGAACGGCTACCTGAAGGCGACCCTGCACCGCGTGATCTCGCCCCTTCGCGGCACCGACCGGGTCTCGCTGCCGTTCTTCTACAATCCGGCGCTGGACGCGACCATGCCGCAGCTCGCGGTGAGCCCGGAGTTTCAAGCCAAGGCCCGCGGCCTGTCCGTGGACCCGACGAGCAGCCCGATCCTGGAGACCTACGGCGACAACGCCCTCCGCTACCGGCTGCGGGCCCATCCGAACGTCGTCGCGGTCCACCACGCTGACCTGATGAACGGCTGACGCCTGTCCGCTGCGGATTCCCGCCGGAGGACCGGCGGTAACTCTCTGGTGCCGGCGTTCAACAGCATTTGGCAAAGGGACGTCCATGAACGATCCAGCATCGCTGCAGTCCTCGATCGCGATCATCGGCGGAGGGTATGCCGGCATCAACGTGGCCAAGGCGCTCGATGAGCATGCCGCGGTCACCCTGGTGGAGCCCAAAGACGCATTCGTGCACAATATCGCGACATTGCGGGCGGTCGTGCGGCCCGAATTCCTGCTCCGCATGTTCCTGCCCTATGACCATCTTCTCGCCCGTGGCCGGGTCGTCCGCGACCGGGCCGTCAGGGTTGACGGACGCAGCGTCGAGCTTGCTTCCGGGACGCGGCTGACCCCGGACATCATCGTCCTGGCCACCGGGTCCAGCTACCCCTTCCCGGCAAAAAGTGACACGGACAGCACCAGGGACGCGCTCAAGCAGTATCGGTCGGCCCACGAACATCTCGAGCGGGCCCGCCGCGTCATGCTGCTGGGCGCCGGCGCGGTGGGACTCGAATTCGCCGGCGAATTCGCCGCGGCCTGGCTGGACAAAGAGATCGTCCTGGTGGACCAGGCCGAACAGATCCTGCCCGGGCCCTACGACCAGCGGCTGCGGGATGAGCTCAACCGGCAACTGCGGGACCTCGGGGTGGAGCAGGTGATGGGGAGCCCGCTCACCGGGCTCCCGGAGATCGCCGCCGGGCAACCGGGGCGGTTCTCCGTCTCGACGGCGGCCGGCACCGCCGTCGACGCCGACATCTGGTTCCGCTGCTACGGCATTGCGCCGCAGACCGGCTACCTGGCCGGGGACCTGCTCGCGGCGCGCACCCCGGGGGGTACGTGTCGGTCACGCCGGAACTGACGGTGGAAGGGTCCAGGGACGTCTACGCCGTGGGGGACATCGCAGCCATTGACGCGAACAAGGCCGGCATCGCAGGCAGCCAGGCGAAGATCGCCGCCGCCAATATCCGCTCCTGGCTCGCCGGAGACGCCGAACGCGTCAGCTATACCCCGGCGCCGCCCGTCATCATCCTCCCGCTCGGGCCTGAAGGAGGTTCCGGGCAGCTCCCCGGCGGCGAGATCGCCGGCACCGAACTCATCTCGCGGATCAAGGGACAGGACATGATGACCGGCAGGTACGCCGAAATGCTCAATATCCCCGGCTGAAGGCACCTCAGCCGTTGATGTTTGAAACAATGGCCCTGGGCGGCCCGGCAGAAGCCGGGCCGCCCAGGGCAGCTGTGACCGAGGCGTCCGTCCGGTCAGGCGGACGTGTCCGGGGCGCCGCCAAAGCCGATGCCCCGGTAGATGTCAGGGCGGTCCCTCTTCAGCCGCAGGCCCCAGAACAGCCCGGCAATGCCGGGCACCACCACCAGCGCCGGCAGGATCCAGGAAAGCGGGGAGAAGCCGTCCGAGCCGATCAGGACATTGAAATTGACTACGATCAGCACGAACACGGTCCCGAGCGTCAGCGCCGCCAGGGCGGGCGCGACCACCCTGGTCCACAGGGAATACCCGGCAGCGTGCTTGCGGAAGTAGCCGATGACGGCCACCGAGATGAGGACCAGGAGCAGCACCAGGCCGAAGGCCGCCGTGTTGGTCAGCCACGTGAAGAAAGTCAGGACCGGGTACATCTCGCCCAACTCGGAGCCGACGCCGGCAATGGCAAACACGGCCAGCATGGCCAGGGCCAGCACGGACTGGGTCAGCGAGCCGGCAACCGGGGCGTGCCGGGCGTTGACGCGGGCGAAGCCGCGCGGCAATACGCTTTCACGGCCCAGCGAGAACACGTACCGGGCCACCGCATTGTGGAAGGCGATCAGGGCGGCCAGCAGGCTGGTGATGAACAGGAGCTGCGCAATGTCGGAGACGATCACGGCGCCGTGGCCGGAGAGGAAGACGAACGGCAGGTCCGGACCAAACTCCTGGGACTTCGCCACAATCTGGCTCGGGCCCGTGCCGACGGTCATGGCCCAGCCGGAGAAGGCGTAGAAAAGTGAGATGACGCCGACGGCGATGTACGTTGCCCGCGCGATGGACCGGGTGGGATCCTTGGCCTCCTCGCTGTAGATGGCGGCGGACTCAAAGCCCATGAACGCCGCCATGCTAAAGGCCAGGGCTGCGCCGACGCCGGCCGTGAACAAGTTCGACGGCGCCAGCCCGGCGCCGCTGACACCCTCCGGACTGGCGGCAAAGGAGACAACGTCGAAAACGATGACCGCCAGGAATTCCAGCCCCACGAGGACGCCGATGATCTTGGCCGACAGGTCGACCTTGTTGATCCCCAGCCAGCCGACAATCACGAAGCCCACCAGTGCGGTCAGCCACCACGGGACGTCGAGCCCAAGCTTGCCGTTGACAAAGGACGCCGACGCAAAGCCGAATAGGCCGTAGATTCCGATCTGCATCGCGTTGTAGGAGATCAACGCCACCCACGCGGCGCCCACCCCCGTGGCACGGCCGAGCCCCTGGGCGATGTAGGCGTAAAACGCACCGGCATTGCGGATGTGCGCACTCATGGCCGCGTAGCCGACGGCAAAGAGCGCCAGGCAGACCCCGAGCACGATGAATGACAGCGGGATGCCGACGTTTCCGGTCACGGCGAAGTTGCTGGGGATGCCGCCGGCCACCACCGTCAACGGGGCGGAGGCGGCGATGATCATGAAGACCAGGGCGGGCACGCCGAGCGTGCGCTTGCTCAGGCCGTTGTTGCTCCCGTTGCCTGCGGCGGTGCCGGTGGACGGAAGGGTTTGTTCGTGTGACATTAAAAACCTCCATTGGGAGAATAAAGATGTCTTGAGTGTGTCAGTGCTCACAGCATTTAGCTTGTTGTTCGCGGCACCGTCATTGACTACCAGTGCAGGACTTCCACGGGGACCAAGTCCGGCAAGGTTGTCCCAAATGCAGAGGGAGCCGTTGCCACACGTGTGGCGACGGCCCCGTCTCTGCTCGCTCCGTCGGAGCCCTTAGCCGTTGATGACCTGGGGCACGCCGAGGGCCTTGAGGCCTTCGACTCCGAATTCGAGCCCGTAGCCGGACTGCTTGACCCCGCCGAACGGAATGCGGGGGTCCACGCCGCCGTGGGAGTTGATCCACACGGTGCCGGCCTGGATGCGTGCCGCCACGCTGCGGGCCAGGTCCTTGTCGGAGGACCAGACGGAGGCGCCGAGCCCGACGTCGAGGCCGTTGGCCATGGCGACCGCCTCGTCGACGGTGCTGTACCGGATGATGGGCAGGGCCGGGCCGAACTGTTCCTCCGCCACGAGCGGGTTGTCATTGTCTATGTCCGCCACGAGCGTGGCGGGGTAGAAGTAGCCGGGCTGCCCCGCCTCCGGGTTGCCGCCCACCAGCACCCGCGCACCGGAGTCCTTGGCCGCGTCCACGAGCCGGGACACGATGTCGAACTGCTGCTTGTTCTGCAGCGGGCCCAGCACGTTGGCCTCGTCCAGGCCCATGCCCATGGGCATGGCGGCGGCGACGGTGGTGAGGGCCTTGCAGACATCGTCGTAGATGTCCTCGTGGACGTAGAGCCGCTTCAGGGCCGCGCAGGTCTGTCCGGTGTTGATGAACGCACCCCAGAACAGGTCCTCGGCGATGGCCTTGGGCTCGGCGTCGGGGAGCACGATCCCGGCGTCGTTGCCGCCGAGCTCAAGGGTCAGGCGCTTGACGGTACCGGCCGAGGACTTGATGATGGCCTTCCCCGTTGCCGTGGATCCGGTGAACATGATCTTGCCGATCGCGGGATGTTCGGCCAGGCGGGCGCCGACGTCCCGGCCGCCGCAGACCACCGGGAGCAGGCCCTCGGGAAGTTCCTGGTTCAGCACCTGGACCAGGGCAAGGACGCTGAGGGGGGTGTATTCGGACGGCTTGACGACCACGGCATTGCCCATGCGCAGGGCCGGGGCGATCTGCCAGACCGTGATCATCATGGGCCAGTTCCACGGGCCGATCGCGCCGACGACGCCGATGGGCCGGTAGTGGATTTCGGCGTGGGTTTCACCGTCGTCCACCAACGTCTCGGCGGCCAGCTCGGTGGCGGCGGCGGCGCGCAGCCAGGCGGCGCAGGCGCCGACCTCGAAGCGGGCGTTGGGGCCGTTGAGCGGCTTCCCCTGCTCGCGGGAGAGCAGCCGGGCGAGCTCCTCAGCAGAGTGGTCGACGGCGTCGGCCGCCTTGAGCAGGGCCGCACTCCGCCCCTCATGACCGAGGGCCGCCCATGCCGGCTGGGCGGCGGTGGCGGCAGCGATGGCACGCTCCAGGTCCCCAAGATCGTGAACCGGCGCCTCGCCCACCGCTTCCCCCGTGGCGGGGTCGAATATGGTCCGGGTTTCGCCGGCGACCGGTGTGATCGCCGTGAGAAGGTCAGTGAACGTTTCCATGAAAACTCCGCTTCGAGTCGGTAGGTGCAAAGCCAGTGGGGCAATGTTGTGATTCTTTGATGCCTCAAGTTTCATTGACCGCCAGCGCCCCGTCTTGTCATTTAGCGAAGGCCTGTTGACCGAAGGCGAACAACCACTGCTGCGGTGCGCCGGGCTGTTCAGGCCCAGGCGGGGCGGCGATATGTGCTGGGGGGCTCGCCGAAGGCGGAGCGGAAGATGCGGCTAAAGTGCGCCGCGTCCACGAGGCCCCACCGGGCGGCGATGGCACTGACCGGGCGGTGCGCCAGCAGGGGGTCCCGCAGCTCGCGCCGGCAATTCTCCAGCCTCCGCGTGCGGATCCAGTGGGCCACCGTGGTTCCTGCCTCCTGGAAAACATTGTGCAGGTGCCGCGTGGAGATGAAGTGCGCGGCCGCGATGCTTGCCGGGGACAACCCGGGGTCGGCCAGGTTTGCCTCGATGAAACGGCGGATTCCGCCCAGGAGTTCCTCGTGCGGGCGCTCGGGGCTGTCCTGGGCCTGGTCCAGCTCCGCGGCAAACATGGTGCTCAGCAGGTCCACGGTGTTGTGGGCCAGCCGGTGCCCGCTGGGGCCGGAGAGCACCTCGAGATTTTCCGCCAGCTGGGTCATGAAGGGGCTGATCATCCGCCCGAGCCCCTTGTCGGCGGCCATCCGCGTGGCCGTCAGCCGGCCCACTGAACCGGCCGGCAGGTCAAGGGCGTCGTGGGGGAACATCAGCACCAGCGTGCGGCAATCGGACTCGAAGGCCACCGTGTAGGGGCGGCTGGTGTCGTACACGGCAAGGTCGCCTGGCTGCAGCACGGCCTCGCGGTTGTCCTGGAGCAGGAGCCCGGTGTCGGCCAGTTGCAGGTTGAGCTTGAAATAAGGACGGTCCGAACGGGCGATGAGTGATGGCGTACGGTGCACGCTGTGGCCGGTGGCCGTGACCTCGATGATGGACAGCTCATCCAGGAGCCGGGAGCGCAGCCGGCCGTGAAATTTCTCGGGGTTGCTGGAGCGCACATGCAACGGCACGAAGGATTCGGAAATGAGATCGTGCCACGCGGAGAAGGAATGGGCGACGGCGGTTTGGACGGCGTCGGCGGTTTCGCGTGCGGCGGTGACGGGCATTCGAGGTCCCTTAGTGGTGCAGGCCGGTGTCGGCGGGAGTCTGCTGGCCGCCGTAGGATGCCCTGCGCCGCGGTGGCACGAAGGGGGGGCTGTGGCGGACAACACTTTCCACAACTGTAGCGGCCCATGTGCCGGCTGTCACTTATTTTCAACCGCTGGCGAATAAAATGGAGGGTCAGGGCCGGGTGCCTTGCGCGGCCGGGTTCAGGAGCAGCAGGTAAGCGTCAAGCTGGGCGCTCAATTGGGCAGGCAAATGTTCCCCGGGAGACATGGCGGCGACGATCTGGGCCCCCAGGAGCATGCTCATCAGCTGGTTGACGATGTCCTCATCCCGCGTTGGGACCGTGACTTCGCCCCGGTCCCGCGCCCGGCGCAGATGTCCCTCCAGGGCGGAGCGCCACTGGTTCATTGAGGTCTCATGCAGCTCGGCCTTGACGGGGTCGGTGAGGGCCTTCTGCCAGAAAGGGATGACGATGCGGGCCTCGTTGATGCGGTCCTCGTCCAGCGGCAGCACCTCCTGGCAAAAGGCGCGCAGCGCCTCCATCCCCACCTTGCCGGCCGAGGTGTCGGCGATGCGTTGGTTTGTCCGGTTGAAGACGTGCCCGAACGCAAAGGTGATGAGGTGGTCCTTCGTGGGGAAGTAGGGTTTCAGGGCACCATTGGCAAAGCCGGCCTCTGTGGCGATCTCGCGCATGGTGGCGCCCTCAATCCCATGCCGGGCAATGATGCGCCACGTGGCATCCACCAGCTCAAGGCGTCGCTGGTCGTGGTTGACAATCTTTGGCACTCAAACTCTCCAAACGGGCCGCGCGGGCCAGGCGATAGGGGCTGGCCCCTTGTGATGCATCTTACGTGCAGGTATTATCTACAAGCATAGAATAAAAACCTGGGCTGCCGGGCCGCGGCCGCCCACCCACGGAAAGAGTTGCCATGACAGCCGCCATCGACGTCGACACCGCCGCCCATTCGCTGGCCTCCGCCGCAGAAATTACCGAGGTTCGGGACATCCTGCGGGCCGCCGGGCTGCTGGGGGAGTCTGCTCGCATCGCCTACCTGGGCCTGCTGGACCCGCCCCGCGGACAAGAGGAAGCACCGGTGAACCGCCGCTTCCGCGTGTTCCTGCACGACGTGGCCGGTGCGGCCCCCAAGGACGCGGTGGTTTCGGTGACCAACGGCACCGTGGAAACCGCCGTCGAGCTGGACACTGCCATCACCGGCGAACTGCCCGTTCTGGAGGAGGAGTTCGAGGTGGTGGAGTCGATACTCGCAACCCACCCCGAATGGCTCAAGGCGCTCGCGGCCCGCAACCTGGACGTCGCCAAGGTCCGCGTCGCGCCCCTGTCCGCCGGCGTCTTCGAATACCCCGAGGAGAAGGGGCGCCGGATCCTCCGGGGACTGGCGTTCGTCCAGGACTTCCCGGAAGACAGCGCCTGGGCGCACCCTGTCGACGGGCTCGTCGCCTATGTCGACGTCGTCAGCAAGACGGTGGACCAGGTTATCGATCTGGGGGCCGTCCCGGTTCCCGCCGAACACGGCAACTACACAGACCCGCAGCTGACGGGGCCGCTGCGGACCACGCAGAAGCCCATCAGCATCACCCAGCCGGAGGGGCCCAGTTTCACCGTCACGGGCGGGAACCATGTGGAGTGGGAGAAGTGGAGCGTCGACGTCGGCTTCGACGCCCGCGAAGGCGTGGTGCTGCACAATATCGCCTTCCAGGACGGTGACCGGCTGCGGCCGATCATCAGCCGGGCGTCGATCGCCGAGATGGTGGTCCCTTATGGGGATCCGTCGCCGATCCGGTCGTGGCAGAACTACTTCGACACCGGCGAGTACCTCGTGGGGCAGTACGCCAACTCCCTGGAACTCGGCTGCGACTGCCTGGGAGACATCACGTACCTGAGCCCGGTCATCAGCGACGCCTTCGGCAACCCCCGGGAGATCCGGAACGGCATCTGCATGCACGAGGAGGACTGGGGAATCCTGGCCAAGCACAGCGACCTCTGGTCCGGGATCAGCTACACCCGCCGGAACCGCCGGCTGGTGATCTCCTTCTTCACCACCATCGGCAACTACGACTACGGCTTCTACTGGTACCTCTACCTCGACGGCACCATCGAGTTCGAGGCCAAGGCCACCGGCGTCGTGTTCACCAGCGCCTTCCCCGACGGCGGCTCGGCGAACATCTCCCAGCTGGCTCCCGGCCTCGGCGCGCCCTACCACCAGCACCTCTTCAGCGCCCGGCTGGACATGACGATCGACGGGTTCACCAACCGCGTCGAGGAGGAGGACGTGGTCCGCCAGGCGATGGGCGAAGGCAACGAGCGCGGCAACGCGTTCTCCCGGAAACGCACCGTCCTGGCCCGGGAGTCCGACGGCGTCCGCGAGGCTGACGCCCGCAGCGGACGGACGTGGGTCATCTCCAACCCGGAGTCCAGGAACCGCCTCGGCGAGCCCGTGGGCTACAAGCTCCACGCCCAGGGCCAGCCCACCCTGCTGGCGGACCCGGAATCCTCCATCGCCCGCAGGGCGGCCTTTGCGACCAGGGACTTGTGGGTCACCCGCTTTGCCGACGACGAGCGGTACCCCACGGGCGACTTCGTGAACCAGCATCCAGGGGGAGCCGGGCTGCCGGCGTACGTGGCGCAGGACCGTGACATCGACGGCCAGGACATCGTTCTCTGGCACACCTTCGGGCTGACCCATTTCCCGCGGACGGAGGATTGGCCCATCATGCCCGTCGACACCGTGGGGTTCAAGCTGCGCCCGGACGGGTTCTTTGACCGCAGCCCCGTGCTGGACGTGCCGGCCTCGACCAAGGCCGCCGGCGGCCACTGCCATGCATAGCTGAGCGCACGTGAAGACGATCCCGGCACGGGCCCGGGCGGCCGGCCCCGTCCTCCACTCCCGGATGTGCGCCACCGTGACCGCCGCGTCGTGTGCGGCGCACCTGTGGCTGGCCGCGGAGAACCGCCATGGCCCTTGGCTGGGTGTGTTGATGCTCGCCATGGTGGCAGTGTGCGTGCCCTGTTCCCTGCACATCTGGCGGCACCCCCGCGCCAGCGCGGTCCATAAGGTCATGGCCTCGGCCCTGGCAATGGCTGTCCTGCACGCATTCCTGCTGCTGTCAGCAGGGTCGGCCGGTCACAGCCATGGAACATCCGCCCGGGCTGCCGCCGGAAGTGAAACGTCCGTTGCCGAAGCCTCGCTGGCGGTCATCGCCCTGGAAATCGCGACGGCGCTCCTCGCCGCGACGCTGCTGGCCCGGCTCCGCCGCCGGGGCGTTGTGGCCGGACGCTGACGGATGCTGACGGCGGCCACGGTGATTCCGGGAAGCCGGCCGTCCGTGCTAGCCCTTGCCTTCACCGTCCCAGCTGACCTGGACCCAGCGCTGTCCCTCGCCGTCCCAGGACTCCGAGTGTCCCAGCAGGGCAATGTCGTCAAAGGTGGCGTCGATCCCGTGCCGGTGCAGCGTGTCGCGCAGTTCCTCGGTGGCCTCCCGGACCGCCGCTGCGATGGCCTCCGCGGCGTCGGAGGTAACGGGCCGGGACGCGTCATATGTTGCAGTCATGGATGCCATTCTTCACGCTTGGTCCGGTCCTGGGAACAGGCCGCGTGGCGGTGTCCTTAAAAAGGAACGGGGTCGCGGCATCCGGGTTGCAGGCGCATCATGAAGTGAAACGCCGCTGATCCGGTGTCAGCGAGGGGACGAGGAGTGACCGTCATGCATTTATCCTTCGTGTCGATTCCCGCCGCAGGCCACGTGAATCCGACCCTGGCCGTAGTGTCCGAGCTGGTTCGCCGCGGCCACCGGGTCACCTATTTCACCGCCGCCGGCTTCGCGCCGCGGATCGAGGACGCCGGGGCGGTTTTTCGCGCCTCCGGGGAGGACTGGATGGCCTGGTTGCCGGTTCCGGGCCCCGGCCAACCGGGCCGGGGGCCGCAGCTGCTTCCGCTGATGCAGCGGGTGTTCGAGGACCTTCGGGGCAGCTTTCCGGCCCTGGTCGAACATCTCCGGGAGGACCCGCCCGACGCCGTCTGCTTCGATGCGATGACCCTCAGCGGCAGCATGGCGGCGGAGAAGATCGGTGTCCCTGCGATCGCACTCATGCCCACCTATGCCACCAACGAACACTTCTCGTTCAGGGCGCTTCCCGCCGCGCCGCCCCCGGAGATGAAAGAGGCATGGACGACGGCGGCCCGCCTGGTCGCTGAGTTCGCAGCCGGACAAGGGGTAAAGACGCCCCGGATCTTCGACGGACCGCCCGCGCCGTTCAATATCGTCTTCATTCCCCGTGAGTTCCAGCCCATGGGCGGGACGTTCGATGAACGGTTCCAGTTTGTGGGTCCCTGCGTCGGCCGGCGGGAATCCGGCCCGGCGTGGACGCACGAGGGGCCTCGTCCCCTGCTGTTCATTTCACTGGGGACCACCCCCTTGAACCGCCGCCCGGACTTCTTCCGGCTGTGCCTGGATGCGTTCGGCCACAGCCAGTGGGACGTCGCGATGGCCATCGGAGAACAGACGGACCGCGGCTCGCTCGGGCCGATTCCCGCCAATATCCGGATCCAGCCGTTTTTTCCGCAGCTTCAGGTGCTCCGCCAGGCGGATGTCTTCCTCACGCACGCCGGCATGAACTCGACCATGGAAGCTCTCTATTTCGGCGTCCCGCTGGTGGCCGTCCCGCAGCAGCCCGAGCAGGAGGCCACGGCCCGCCGGCTGGAGGAACTTGGCCTGGGCCGCCGGCTGACGGCCGCGGATGTGACTGCGCCGGACCTTTTGCGCGCTGTTGCCGAGGTCAGCGCCAATCGTGGGATCCGGGAGAAGGTCGCGGCCATGGGCAGGACCGTCCGCAGCGCAGGAGGGGCCACTGCCGCCGCCACCGCCATCGAAGCCCAGCTGGAGGGCCGCGGTGTTGATTAAGGAACTGCAACACCCTCGGCGTCAGGTCCCGGCCGGGAATCCGGGGCGGTACACCGGACGGAAATGGTCCGCGGGCAGGGGGTCACGGATGGGCGGGTCAGTGGTGATCGGGTCGTTCTTCCGCAGATCACCTATCGAGAACTGCACCATCATGTCGTGGTCCTCGTGCACCAGGTTGTGGCAGTGGATCATGTAGCGTCCGCCTCCTCCGGTGTCGGGCCCGGTGTTGAACTGCATGAGCGCGGTGATGGACTCGTTTTCGCCCGCGTAGAAGACGTCCTTGGGGCCCTTCTCCCATGCGAACGGCTTGCCGCCGTTGGTGTTGCGGGCGATGATTTTGGCGTCGACGACATGGATGTGGACTGGGTGGAACCAGCCGCCGGATTCGTTCGTGATGGTCCATTGCTCAACGGCAAAGGGCCGTGGGTTGCCAAACAGTTTGGTAAAACCGGACTTCTCGACGTCGTCCCAGCGGACGCCGTTGATGGTCCATTCGCCGTGGTCCCGCCTGAACCTGAGATCCCGTTTGGCCACGACCAGGCCGGGGGTCAGGGCCATCGTGGAGATGCCGCCTTGGGCCGGATTCGGCGTCCCGCCGTCGTCCAGCGTGGCGGGGATGCTGGAGATGGATCCGGCTCCAGTACCGGGGTCCGGGACGACCTTGAACTGCATGATTTTGTCGGTGTTGGCGAAGTCGATGTTGTTTTTGTTGCTGAGGTTCCGCAGCTCGATCATCTGCCCGGGATTGTAGTGCCGGAAGTCGATCAGGATCTCGTAGCGCTCCGCGGTGCCCTGCCGCCAGGATTTCACCGCCTGGACTGTCGGCACCATGCCGGCGTCGGTTCCGACGACGTAGACGGGATCCCCGGTCGACAGCGTCGGGCGGTAGGAACGTGAAATGGAGGCCACGAGCACCCGGAAACGGTAGATCCGCGGCTTGACCTTCATGGTGGGCCACGGCACGCCGTTGACCATGATGATGTCGCCCCAGAGCCCCTTCTGGTCGTTGTCGTTGAATCCGAGCGAGCCGTCGGCGTTGAACAAGGCGTCCGAAAGCATCAGCGGCACGTCAAACTCGCCCTGGGGCAGCTGGGCGCGTTCGAACCTGTCGGAGAGCGGATAGGACCCGGCGAGGCCGGAGTAAACGTTCTGGGCCGTGATGTGGTGCTTGTGGTCGTGGTACCAGAGCGTCCGTGCCGTCTGCCAGTTGGGGTAGTGGTAGTTTTTGACATTTCCCGGAACGGTGATGTCGTTGGCGTAGCCGTCGTATTGGGGCAGCGAGGCCGAGCCGTGCAGGTGGGTGACGGTGTTGATGGGGCCGGGAAAAAGCAGGCCGGATCCCGGGAAGGCATTCCGGATCCGGACTTCGATCCGCGTGCCTTGGGTGGCCCGGATGGTCGGGCCCGGAAAGATGCCGTTATAGCCGGCCAGGGTCGTCATCAGCCCGGGCACAAACTGCGCCTGGCCGAGCTTTTGGGTGAGGGCATACCGCTCAAAGGGGCGCGCACGGTCGCCGTCGTCGAAGCCCGTGGCAAACGGTACGAGTTCCGGCGGGCGGCGGAATATTCCCCGATAGGGAACCGGCGTGTTCCGGGGAGCCAGCTGACTGGAGGTAATGGGGGAGGGGGCCGCGGGCACCAGGCCGGCGCCTGAAGTCTTTACTCCCACCATGCTGAAGGCGCCCAGCGCGCCCACCTGAAGAACTTCCCTGCGAGACGTCATGACCTCTCCTCAATGGGGTGCGGGGTCCGGGCTGTGGTGCCGGGTGCGGGAACAGGCCGAAACTGCCCGCGGGCAGGCCCGCTCACCACGTCAGGTCTTGTGCCTTGATCTCGTAGTGGCCGTCACGCTGCGTGAAGGTCGCCTGGTACCCCCGCTTGACGCCGTTGACGACCATCTGGCAGTCGGTATGGGTGGCTATCTTGATATCCGGAAAGTTCTTGCACTCCACTGAGGATATGGTGGTCCCGGCATCCTTAGGCTTGGCCCGGGCCATGATCCTGTCCGCGAGGACCTTGCCGCTGGTCTGCGGGTCAAAGGTCACCGCCGACGGCGGGGCGGATGCGGTGACGGTGACCGTCGCGGTCGGGGTGGGGCTGGGGCTGTCGGTGGTCGAGGCGCATCCTGTCAGCAACAGGATCCCGCCGAGACAGACTGCAAGACTGGATTTCATGAAGCACCTCCGTGCGCTGGTCCCGGTATCCCTGTCAGGAATGGTGCGCTCCCGAGCTTGGGGAAACCTTTACAGTCGGCAGAACGGAGAAACACCTTGATGCGCAGGTCCGGGCTATTGGGTTGCGGCCGCTCCGGGGGTAGCTTGTCCCCATGGTCAGGGAAGAAGCCACGGTCACCGTCAACAGTCCGCAGGGCGCCCGGGAACTGCGGCTATCGAGTCCCGGCAGGGTGCTCTGGCCCAAGCTGGGCGTGAGCAAACTGGACCTTGCCCGCTACATCGTCGACGTCGGGGACGCCTTCCTGGCGGCGAACGGCGACCGGCCGGTGACGCTGCAGAGGTTCTCGGACACCGTCGACGGCGAACAGTTCTTCTCAAAGAATCCGCCCAAGGGCGCCCCGGACTTCGTCCGCTCGGTGACCGTCGTCTACCCGAGCGGACGCTCGCATCCCCAGCTGGTCATGGACGAGGTCGCGGCCGCCGTGTGGGCGGTGCAGATGAACACCGTGGTGTTCCACCCGTGGGCGTCCAGGGCCGGTAACCCGGACAACCCCGACCAGCTCCGGATCGACCTTGACCCGCAGCCCGGCACCGGGTTCGCGGAGGCCGTCCCCGCCGCCCTGGAGCTGCGGTCCGTCCTCGCCGAGGCCGGCCTGACCGCCTATATCAAGACCTCCGGAAGCCGCGGGCTGCACGTTTTTGCCCCCATTGAGGCCACCCGCGAGTTCCTTGAGGTGCGGCACGCCGTGATCGCGGCGGCACGCGAACTGGAACGGCGGATGCCCGAAAAGGTCACCACGGCCTGGTGGAAGGAGGAACGCGGAACCCGGGTCTTTGTCGACTTCAACCAGGCGAACCGCGACCGCACCATCGCGGGGGCCTACAGCCCCCGCGCCCTGCCGAACGCCACCGTCTCCTGCCCGATCGGCTGGGACGAGCTGGCGGGAGCCAACCCCGATGATTTCACCGTTCTCACCGTGCCGGCGCGGCTCAAGGACACCGGTGATCCCTGGGCGGCGATGCATTCCAGCGCGGGCACCATCGATGCACTCCTCGGATGGTGGGAGCGGGACCTCGCGGCAGGGCTGGGAGAGCTTCCCTTCCCGCCGGACTTCCCGAAGATGCCGGGCGAACCGTCCCGGGTGCAGCCCAGCCGGGCACGCAGCAAGGACTAGCGGACGCCCTGCCGGCTACACCCCGGGCAGCCGCTGCCGTTGAACCAGCAGACGGCGGCATTCACAGGGATTACCAAGGGACTATGGGGGCAATCCCGATCCGCGCGTGGAATGGTTCCAGTACTGGGGATGCCCGTCCCAGCGGATCGGGCGGATCGGGCGATCGGCGGATCGGGCGAGGGAAGGCTGGAAATGATGAGCCGGAATGTCGCAGTAACTCTGAACAGGAAGCCCGCGGCACGTGCCACGTGGCTGATTCTTGCCGCGGTCCTCACACTGGTGGCCACGGCGTGCGATTCGACACCGCCCGGCGGTGGCCCCTCGCCTGGCACAGGCTCCGCAACGCAGACGCCCGGCCCCGGCCCGGCGACGGCAGCGCCGAGTTCCCGCAATCCCGACGGCGGCGCTTCTGCCGGAGCGGAGTCTCCGGGTTCAACGCAGGGGTCCGGGAAGCCGGGGCATGTGTTCGTGATCAACCTCGAGAACAAGGGCTACGAGAGGGTCTGGGGTGCCGGATCCGCGGCCCCGTACCTGTCAGAGACGCTGCGCGCCAAGGGGGTGCTGCTCTCCGAGTATTACGGGATCGCGCATAACTCGAACCCCAACTATCTGGCCCAGATTTCGGGGCAGGCGTCGAATCCGATGACCCGCAGCGACTGCCCGAGGTATGCCCTGTTCGAGCAGACCGGGGCCACTTCCCCCGGCCAGGTCCAGGGTACCGGCTGCGTTTATCCGTCCTCGGTTCCCACCGTCGCCGGTCAGCTCAGCGCGGCTGGTAAAACCTGGAAAGGCTACATGGAGGACATGCAGACCCCCTGCCAGCATCCGGAGCCGGGTGCCAAGGATGATCATCAGGGCGCCCAAGTGGGGGACCAGTACGCCACCCGCCACAATCCCTTCGTCTATTTTGCGGCGATCACCTCGTCCCCGGAATGCCACAGCAACGTTGTTGATCTCACCGCGCTCGCCGGTGATCTGCAGTCCACCGGGACCACGCCGAACCTGTCCTACATCACGCCCAATTTGTGCAACGACGGCCACGACAGTCCGTGCGTCGACGGAAGCCCGGGCGGTCTGGAAAGCGCCGATGCCTGGCTCCGGCAGCAGGTTCCGGCCATCCTTGACTCCCCGGCCTTCAGGCAGGACGGCATGCTGGTCATCACGTTCGACGAGGCTGAAGGCAATAAGACCGGGCCCTCCGGGATGGTGCCCGGCGGCACAGCCGGGGGCAGGATCGGTGCCCTGGTGATCTCGCCCTTTACCCAGGGGGGATCGTCTTCGGACAAGCCGTACAACCATTTCAGTCTGCTGGCCAGCATCGAGGACATCTTCTCGCTGCCCCGGCTCGGCTACGCCGGGGCGCCGGGATTGAACAGCTTCGGCGCGGACGTCTTCAACGCCCGGTCCCGGTAGGGCCACGCAGTACCCGCTAAGCCTTGACGGCGCGGACGACCCCGCGCACAGCGAACCCCAGGGCGCACGCCAGCGGGACCAGCCCGGCCAGGACCGCCACGGTATTGGGCCGGAACACCACATGGCCGTCCTTGCCCGGCCCATAGACGCCCAGCGGAAGCACGCAGCCGCCGCCTCCTCCTCCGCCGGCAGCAGCCTCACCGCCGCTGCCGTCGTCAGGACTGGAGCCGCCACCGAAGCCAAAGGTCACCAACGCCACCGGGATGATCTCTTCACCGGCGATCTGCACGGCGGCGCCGTAAGCCCTGGACACTCCCACGTTTTTGAACGCCTCCACGAGGGACGCAAATTCCTCAGCCATAGCCATCACGATAGACATCCGGCGCAGGGAGCGCCAGAGCCGTCACAGCCTCGAACGGACCGCGGCTTCCACAGCGGCCGAAGAATCTGTCGGACTTGGACCCTGTCGGAAGCACGTGTTGGCCAATAGCACGTGTTGGCCAATAGATTGGAGCAAGGGAAGCGTCGGGCGCTTCCTGCCCTGTCTGCGGTGCCGGAAGAGAGGCAATGAATATGACGAAAACCACGGGGGCGGCATCTCGGCTGGCCGAAGCGCTGGCGGTCGTCCTGGGAACCCAGGAGATCCCGCTGCGGCTGCGTGCCTGGGACGGTTCTGAAGCCGGCCCCGCCGACGCCCCGAAGATCGAGTTCCGCTCCCGGCGGGCGCTGCGCCGGATCCTTTGGTCGCCGGGGCAACTCGGGCTGAGCCGCGCCTACGTGGCCGGGGAGATCGATGCTCCCGGGGACATCTTCGCGGCCTTCGCGGCCCTGAGTTCCGCCGGCAAGTTCGCCGAGCCCGGCCCCTTCCGGCCGCTCACGGCGCGTGAGCTTCGGACCCTGCTCACCACCGCCGTCCGGCTGGGCGCCCTCGGGCCCAACCCGGCACCTCCGCCGGAGGAAGCCCGCGTCGCCCGTCACGGCCGGCGCCATTCCAAAGGCCGGGACGCCGCGGCAATCTCACACCACTACGACGTCGGCAATGACTTCTACGCGATCGTCCTCGGCCCCTCGATGGTCTATTCCTGTGCGGTCTGGGAAGACGAAAACACCGGACTGGAGGCCGCCCAGGAGGCCAAGCTCGATCTGGTCTGCCGCAAGCTGGGCCTCAAGCCGGGCATGCGCGTCCTGGACGTCGGCTGCGGCTGGGGCAGCTTCGCCCTGCACGCCGCACAGAACTATGGGGTCGACGTCGTGGGCGTCACGCTTTCCACCGAACAGGCGGCGGTGGCCCGCAAGCGGGCGGCCGACGCCGGGCTGACGGACCGCGTGGAGATCCGGGTGCAGGACTACCGCGACGTCGACGACGGACCGTTCGATGCGATCAGCTCCATCGGCATGTCCGAGCACGTGGGCCGCGAGCAGATCAACCGGTACGTCTCCCAACTGCACGGGCTGCTGCGTCCCGGCGGCCGGCTGCTGAACCACGCGATCTCCTGGAACGCCGGACCCACGGCCCCGGACCCTGACTCGTTCATTCCCCGCTACGTGTTTCCGGACGGCGAGATGCTCAGCCTCGCCGAGATGGTCGGCGCCCTCGAATCCGGCGGCCTGGAAGTGCTCGACGTCGAAGCCTTGCGCAGGCACTATGCACTGACCCTCCGGGCCTGGGTGCGTAACCTGGAGGATCACTGGGATGAAGCGGCGGCGGCGTCCGGCGGCGGGCGGGCCAGGGTGTGGCGGCTCTACATGGCCGCCAGCGCGCTGGGCTTCGAGACCGGACTGACGGGCGTGAACCAGGTTCTCGTGCAACGCCCAGGCGGCAGCGAGCCGCCGCTGCGCCGCACCGCCTGGTTCTGAGGCCGATGCGTGGAACGCCCGGGACTGGGACACCTTCGCGAGCAGGCACAAGGAGGACACCGTGGTGAGCTGGCCCGGCGGACAGCCACCCACCCATGGCGTCGCCGCCCACCGGAAAGTCCTTCGAGGTGGACTTCTGCACCGTCGCCCGCCAGGGCGGGCGGTTCGGCCACGGCAAGCCGTCGGCGTCGTCAAATAGCGGGCCCTCCCGGGGCCGGGGATGCATCCGGCCGTCCGGCTTCCTGGAACTTGCGGATCAGGACGTGTTCGGCCGCCGTGGCCTGCCGTTCGGCCGAGCGGGCCAGCTGGATCCGCCAGACCAGCGGCGTGCGGATGGTCCACAGGCCCGGCACGCCGTCGTCCTGCAGCGCGGACTCCTGCAGTTCGGACTCCTGCAGTGCGGACTCCGGCAGGAAGGCGACGCCGAGGTCCTGCCTGACCAGCTCAAGGGCCATGCCGAAGGAAACGACCTCGGCCTGGACCGTCCGGTTCAGCCCGGCCGCGGTGAAGGCGCCGTCCACGGTGGAACGGTTGCCCCAGCCTTCGGGAAAATCAATGAAGCGCTCATCAGCGATCTCTGAAAGGACGACGCGTTTCCGTTTTGCCAAGCGGTGATGGTCTGAGCAGACGAAGGCGATTTCCTCTGCATGCAGCGCGTGCAGTTCAATCCCTGCCGCGGCCTCCCCGGATACGGACACCAGCGCCAGGTCAAGCGCGCCGGAGCGCACATCCGCCAGGCTGCTGCGCGTTCCCTGCACGGTCTGCCGGAGCTTGACGACGATGTCCGGGTAGTCCCGGCGGACCGCCTGCAGGATCTTGAGCACGTCAATGGAGCCCGCGTGGGCGAGCGTGCCCAGGGCCACCGTCCCCCGCACCGTCCCGCGGACGGCGTCGACGGCGTCCCGCGCCGCCTGGATGTCCGCCAGGATCCGGTGCGCCCGCGGAAGCAGCGCCTCGCCGGCCGGCGCGAGCCGGATGGTCCGTCCGTGGCGGACGAAAAGCTCGGCCCCCAGTTCGCGTTCCAGCTGCCGGATTCCGGCCGAGACGGCGGACTGCACGATGTGGACGCGCTCGGCGCCCCTGGTGAAACTGAGAGCCTCCGCAACCGCCACGAAGTATTCAATCTGGGAAATCTGCATCAAAGTATTATCGCCGATGGCGATGAATTCGACCGTGAATGAACGTTGGACGCGATTTCGGGAGGGTCCGATACTGGAGGAATGATTAACACTTCAACGGCCGCCGCCCCTGCGGCCACAGCGACAAAGCAAGCACACCAACGCCGGCACGGGCGCGGATTCTGGATCGTCACCTTCGTCTTCATGATCACCATGGCCTTCGCAGCCGCCCCCGCCCCGCTGTATGTCCTGTACCAGCAGAGGGAAGGGTTCAGCGCGTTCACCATCACGGTCATCTTCGCCGCGTACGCCGTCGGGGTGGTGGCCAGCCTGTTCCTGGCAGGCCATATTTCGGACCGGTTCGGCCGCCGCCGGATCATCGCCCCTGCCGTCCTGCTGAACGTCCTTTCAGCGCTGATCTTCATGGTCTGGCCCGATCTGCCGGGCCTGCTGCTGGCGCGGTTCATCTGCGGGCTCGGCATCGGGATGCTCACGGCCACGGCCACGGCGCATATGACCGAACTCAACAGCGAAGCGCGCCCCGGCACGGGCTCCCGGCGCGCGGAGGTCATCTCCACCGCCGCCAACATCGGGGGCCTTGGCCTCGGGCCGCTCCTGACCGGATTCCTGGCCGAATACGGGCCCCTGCCGCTGTACACCCCGTATGTCGCCTTCGCGCTCCTGCTGCTGATCGGGCTGCTGCTCGTGGTGACAGTCCCCGAAACCCTCAAGAACGTCGACGAATCGTGGGTCTACCGGCCCCAGCGGGTCGTGGTTCCCCGGGCTGCGCGCGGACAGTATGCGGCGGCGGCCATGATGGCCTTCGTGGGGTTCGCCATGTTCGGGTTCTTCACCTCACTGGCCCCGTCCTTTGTCGCCGGGCAGCTGGGGAACAAATCCCACGTGGTGGCGGGTGCCGTGGCCTTCGTGGTCTTCGCCTCCTCGGCGGCTTTCCAGGTTCTCTCCTCACGCTGGGCGCGCACCGCGCAGTTCGCCGTCGGGCTGGCACTGCTGGCTGCCGGCCTCGTCCTCGTCACCGTGGCCATCATCCTGTCCTCCCTTCCGCTGCTGATCGCCGGCGGAATTGTTGCCGGGGCGGGCGTCGGCGTCACGTTTAAATCCGCGATCGGAACCGTGATCACAATTGCGGCTGCGGACACCCGTGGAGAGGCGCTGGCCGGGCTCTTCCTCGTCGGGTATATCGGCATGGCGCTGCCCGTCGTACTGTTGGGGCTGATCATGCAGACCATCCCGCTGGTCCCGGCCGTCGTGATGTTCGGCGGCGTCATGATGGTACTGATAGCCATCACGACGCTGACGCTGGTCCGGACCTACGGCCGGGGCGCTTCCCGGCCGGAAGGCACACCGCTTCCCTGAACCAGGCGAATCAAAGGAGAACACACCATGGCTGAATGGCAGGACGCTCTTCCCGGATGGGCCGCCGGATGGCTCGCCGTCCAGGGCCGGACGTCGGCGGTCGAGGGGAACGGCGTCGTGGCCGTACAGGACGTGGAATCCCAGGCAGAATACATCCTCGCGTGGCCGGGAACCGGCGTCGACCACGTGGCCGCAATGGTCCTCAAGCAACCCGGTGCCGTCCTGACGCTGGCAACCACCGAGCCCGGGCAGGCGCGGGAGTATGCCGGGGCCCGCGGCCTGGCCGTCGTCGGAGAGGCAGCCCTGCTCGCCGCCCGGACGGATGATCTGGACACCGTGCCGGCATTGCCCGAGGATGCCCAGCTCGCCGAGGCGCCCCTGGAGCTGTACGACGTTGTCGAGATTTCGGTCTTCGACCATCCGGTCGCCAGCGGCCGGATCAGTATCCAGGAGGGCCTGGCCGTGATCGGGGGAGTCCGCACGCAGAGTCCGGACGACGCCGATCACCTGGGGGCAGCGGTTGTGGCTGCGCTCGCCGACGAGGCGGGCGTGCACGGCGCCGGCACCCTTTACGCAGTCGTGGACCCGCAGGGCGTGGCTGGCTACACGGCCTCGGGGTGGACACCCACGGCCGTCCTCCTCAGCTTCGGTGCCCCGTCATGAAGGCCGCGACCGCGCCCGCCAGTGATGCCCCCACCTCTTCGGCGCTGCGCTTCAGGCCCGCGACCTCAAAGGTGTGTCCGCCGCCCTGGCGCCACTCAAGCGTCGCGGACGGGCCAATCGTGGCCACCACGCCCTCAAGCAGTTCGGGGGTGGCGAACGGATCGCGAGTGCCCTGCAGGAAGAGCATCGGCAGCGTCAGGCCGTAGAGGTGCTCATCGCGGAGCTTTTCCGGCTTGCCCGGCGGATGGAGAGGGTAGCCGAGGTAGACCAGCCCGGCCGCGGGCATGCCCTCGGCCACGGCCATCGAGGCCATGCGCCCGCCGAAGGACTTGCCGGCGGCCCACAGCGGCTCGCCGTTGGAGCGGGAGGCGGCCTCCTCCATGGCAGCCCGCCAGGCCGCGATCGCGGCCGGTGGCCGGTCCGGGAACTTCCTGCCCGCCTCGCGGTACGGAAAGTTGAAGCGGAGCGTCGCGACGGACTCCTCGTTCAGGGCCCGGGTGAAACCGGACAGGAACGGATGTTCCATCCCCGAACCTGCTCCGTGGGCGACGACGAGGGTGGCGAAGGGGTTGTCGGGTCGGGCATAGACGCCGGAGATCCGGGTACCGCCGACGGCGATGGTGATGGGGGATTCGGGAACGGGCATGAGTCCATGATGCCGGGTGACCCACTCGTCGTCGGGACATTGCCACGACGACGGCACGGTGGGAACCGGGACGGCCGTCCCCGGCGGCACTAGGCTGTCCTCATGAGCAATACCGAAGTCGCCCCCCGGGAAATTCTCTGCGAGGCCGCCGGCAGTTCAGCCGGCGTGGAAATACTGGTCCCACGGCAGGTCCCGCTGGGCGGCCCCCGGGCGATGGATGTGCGGCGCACCCTTCCGCAGCGCCAGCGCAGCCTGATCGGCGCCTGGTGCTTCCTGGACCATTACGGCCCGGACCGCGTGGGCGATTCCGGCGGAATGCAGGTCCCCCGCCATCCGCACACCGGCCTGCAGACGGTCAGCTGGCTGTTCACCGGGGAGATCGAGCATCAGGATTCCGCCGGTTTCCATGCTGCGGTGCGGCCCGGCGAAGTCAACCTGATGACGGCAGGCCGCGGAATCAGCCATTCCGAATTCTCCACTCCGGACACCGATGTCCTCCATGGTGCCCAGCTGTGGATTGCGCTGCCGGAGCGTGCCCGCCACATGGAACCCGCCTTCGAGCACTACCGCCCGGAAGCGCTCACAGGAGAGGGCTGGACGATGCGGGTCTTTCTGGGCTCCCTCGCCGGTTCCACCTCGCCTGTCACCACCCACACCGCCCTGCTCGGCGCGGAGATCATCCAGGCGCCGGGGACGGAGCTGACCCTCGACACCGAGCCGTCCTTTGAACACGGCGTGCTGGTGGACACGGGAACCCTGGTCCTGGACGGACAGTCCGTCGCCAAGGACCACCTCGCGTTCCTGCCCGCCGGGCGGCCTTCCCTGACGCTGACAGCCGGCAGCGAACAGCTGCGCGTACTCCTGATCGGCGGGGAGCCCCTGGGCGAACAAATCGTCATGTGGTGGAATTTCGTCGGCAGGACCCACGAAGAAATCGTCGGATACCGGGCCCAATGGCAGGCCGAGATCGGCGCTGAAGGCCCTCCCGACCCCGTCAGCCGGGGCCCACGGTTCGGCACCTTCCCCGCCGGCGGCCCGGGACCGCTGCCGGCCCCGGCACTCCCGAACGCCCGCCTGCGCCCCCGGCACTGAACCCCGGCCACTGAACCCCGGCCACGGAACGCCTGCCCGGAGAGATTCGAGACAACCTTGACCACGATCAGCATCCGCAACAACCCCGAGCGCAGCCGCTTCGAAGTGCTCGACGGCGACACCGTCATCGGCCGGGCGGCCTATGTCGACGACGAAGATTCCCGGCGGATTTTCTACCCACACGGTCATCGACAAAGAGCACGGCGGGCAGGGACTTGCCGGCCGGCTGGCGGCCCGGGCGCTTGATGAGACGGTGGCCGCCGGCCTCGTGAGCGTCCCGGTCTGCCCGTGCAACAGGAGCTATCTGGGAAGGCACAGCCAGTACGCGGCGAATATCAAAACGCCCACCCCGGCCATTCTGGAATTTCTGGACAGCGCGCTGGCGGCGCGCGCCCGGCGTTGACGAACGCCTGCCCCGGCGCGGCAGCAGTTGATGAATGCGGCGCCACGTGGCCTGGAGGTCAGCCGTCGTGTTCGGCGGCCGCGAGGAACCGCTCGACGCGCCGGTCCGGAATGAGCCAGATGGCGGCAACCCCGCAGTAGACCACGAGCCCCAGGACCGGATTCACGAGGCTGAGCCCCATGCCCAGGACATAGAGGATGGGGGATCCCTTTCCCTTCCAGTCCCGGCCCATGGCCACGTCCAGGGGGCCGTTCCTTCCCTGCCGGCCGATCAGGGCCGACTTCAGGATGTAGAAGGCGATGGCGGCGAGGAGCAGATTCAGCCCGTAGACCAGGACGGGGATCTCCTCCAGGCCGGCGTTCAGCCAGCGCGTGGTGAAAGGGAACAGCGACAGCCAGAACAACAGATGCAGGTTTGCCCAGAGGACCCCGCCGTTGATCCTGCCGGCCAGGTGCAGCATATGGTGATGGTTGTTCCAATAGATCCCGACAAAGATGAAGCTCAGCAGGTAGCTGAAGAACGTCGGGAGTTCCTCGAGCAGCGCACGCCAGCTGGGCTCTGCGGGCACATGGAGCTCGAGCACCATGATGGTGATGATGATGGCCAGCACGCCGTCGCTGAATGCCTCCAGCCGGTTCTTGTTCATGGGAAAGGCCTTCATCGTGGAAATTTGCTCGAGTCTACGCCGTGGGCAGAGGTGCGGCTACCCGCCGGCCCAGGACTCTCCGCTGCCCGCCCGCCTCTAGGCATGCATTCTGAACGGTGCTACATTCCGACCATCTTCACTGGGTAAAGCACGCAGATTCGGGACTCGGATGCATGCTGGTCGAAAGGCATCGCCATGAGTGAGCGCTTCGAAGGAAAACCGGTTTCCCTGTGGGTCGCCACCGCCGGGGCCACCGGTTATCCCCCGCTCGCCGGCGGGATTGAGGTCGACACGGCGGTGATTGGCGGCGGCATTGCGGGCCTGACCGCAGCGCTCGCCCTTAAACGGGCCGGCCACAGCGTCGCAGTGCTTGAGGCGGCGCGCGTCGGCACCGGAGTCACCGGGCACACCACCGGCAAGGTCACGTCCCTGCACCGTCTGGCGTACACCGCGCTGGCTGCCCGCCATGGTCAGGACACTGCCCGCGGCTACGGCCACGCGAACCAGGCCGCCGTCGAACACATCGCGCGCGTCGTGGCCGAGGAGGGAATCGACTGCGATTTCCGCCGTGTGGCCAACTACACCTACGCCGAAACCGACGAGGCCCTTGCCCTGGTCCGGGACGAAGCGGCCCTGGCCGCCAGGCTCGGCCTTCCCTCCGTCTTCACAACGGACGTGCCGCTGCCCTTTGCGGTCAAGGGCGCCGTCCGCTTCGATGACCAGGCACAGCTCCACGCCGTGAAGTACCTGCAGGGCCTCGCCCGCGCGGTCGACGGCGCGGGCAGCTTTGTGTTCGAGGAGTCCCGGGCTGTGGCACTCCGCGACGGCCCGCCGGTCATCGTCGAGACCGAGCGGGGCTCGGTCCGGGCGCGTGATGCCATCGTGGCCACGAATGTGCCGTTCGGCGACGGCGGATTTTTCGACCGGCGGTCCGTCCTGCACCGTTCCTATCTCGTCGCCAGCCGCGCCGGCTCCGCGCCGCTGGAAGGAACGTATATCAGCGTCGACGAGCCGATGCGCTCGATCCTGGCGATCGAGGTCGACGGCGCCGCTTACGTGCTGGCCGGCGGCGAAGGGCACCCGGCGGAGGAGACCGTCGACTCCGCCGGGCGCTACCGCCGGCTCGCGGCGTTTTCCCGTGACCGGCTGGGCGCCGGCGAATCCGTCTTCCGCTGGTCCACGCAGGACGGCATCCCCGTTGACGGGCTGCCCTTCGTGGGGCGCATGCCGCCGTCGGCCGCCCACATCCATGTGATCACCGGCCTGCGGAAATGGGGCCTGAGCAACGGCACCGCCGGTGCCCTGATCCTCGCCGACGCCCTGTGCGGCCGGGAAAACCCATGGGCGCGCTTGTTCGACAGCCTCCGTGCCAGCCCGGTCAGCACCGCGGCACCCTCCGTGGAGCGGAGCTTCGCGAGGGCGGTAAACGCCATGCCCGCCCCGGGCGAGGGGGCCGTCGTCGAACTGGACGGAGAAAAGGTTGCAGTCTATGCCGAGCGGGCCGGGCGCCTCCGGGCCTACTCGGCTATTTGCACGCATCTGGGCTGCACCGTCGAGTTCAACGCTGCCGACGTGACGTGGGACTGCCCCTGCCACGGCTCCCGGTTTTCCACCGACGGCGCCGTCATCCAGGGCCCCGCCACCAGAAACCTGGCGCCCAGGCCCTCACCTGTCCGCGAGCGCTGAAGCCGGGCACCTGCCGGCCGGCAGGCTCACATTCGGGCGGCTTCGGCGGCGCCCGGCCCTGCGGCGACACCCGACGGGGGCCTTCGGCGGAGGCGCTCCAGCTCGACGACGTCCCGGCCGAACGACGCGACGAGCAACACGAGGGCCAGGCCGGCCGCCACCGCGCCAAGAGCGGGCGGGACCCCGGGGGCCAGGGCGAACAACAACGCTGAGGGCTGGACGGCCCCGATGACCTTGCGGGCACTACTGGGTGGCAGGGGTTCCCTCAGGGACGGCCTGAACCAGCCGCCGGCGAGAAACGCGTAGTACATCAGCCCGGTGCAGAGGGTCCAGGGTCCGAACGCCGCGGCCGCTGCACACGAGAGCACCAACACGAGCGCGCCGTCGGTATCCGTATCCAGGCGTGAACCTGCGGCAGACGCGGTGCCCGTGGACCGGGCCACGCGGCCGTCCACGGCGTCGAGCAAAAGTGCAGTTGTGCCGAGAAGGACGAGGAGCACACCGGGACCGGACCCTGCGAAGAGGTCGGCCACGACTACCGTGGCGCAACACGCTGTCAGTACGGCCCTGAGCAGCGTGACGCGGTCCGCGGGGGTGGACAGCCGAGGGTTGCGTCGAAGAATGGAGGCGGCCGCTCGGCCGGCCACGGCGGCGCCGGCGGCAAGCGCCAAGGCACGCGGGCCGACGTCGGGAATGGTCAGGTCCGAGATCCAGATTCCGGGCACAAAAAACGCTGCCATTGCCGCTGCCACGTCGGCCACGGCACGATGCTCCGCTGTCCTTGGCATGAACCACCCCGCCCACATGCTAGCAGGATCCGCGGCTGCCGCCCCGGCAACGCCGCATGACCGGCGAAGACGCGCCGAACCCCCGGGAGGGGAAATCCGGGAGAACAGTCAGGTGATACGCCGGACCGGACGCCGGGCGCCGGCCCGGGCGAACCCAATGCCGGCGAGAATTGCCCCGGCGGCTTCCGCCACAGCGCTGAGGGACTTTTCGAAGAACCAGACCGGATCATACATGGCCGGGAACGGACCGAACGCGGGGATGTTCACATAGCGGTAGAGGACCACCGCCGCGAAGGCGCTCACGGCAACGATGAAGGCTGCCGCATAGGCCGCCCTGCTTCCCCGCACGAGGACATACAGCGCAACCAGGACGGCGGCCGCGGACTCGAGCAGGAAGAGGTTGCCCTGCCCGATCCCGGCGGAGTTCCCGGCCTGATAGCCGGGCGCGAGATGGACGTGGACGCCGGCATCGATGAACAGGGCTACAGCAGTGAACACCCGCAGGGCCACGTCATTTCCCCGCACGCCCACGGCACCGCCGGAGTGGCTTCGCACGCTCACTTGACCGTCAGCGTCCCGTGCATGTTCGGGTGGTAGGTGCAGTGGAACGCATAGGTCCCAGGCTTTGACGGAGCCGTAAGGGTGGCCGTTCCGCCGCTGCCCTTGACCTCCACGTCAAACGCCGAGCCCTGGTCCGCCGTCACGGTATGCTCCGCGGTGTCCATGTTGGTCACCATCACCGTCGCGCCCGGGGACACGGTGATCGGATCCCCGAAGGCGAAGTCCTTGATGGAGATGGCCGCGGCGGATGCCATGACGCTTCCCGTCCCCGGGGAGGATGTCATGGCGGAGGAAGATTCCGCCGGCATGCTGGCGGTCGCGGTCGCCGTCGGGGCCGGCGCCGACGGCGTGGCGGTTGATCCGCCGCCGGAGGCGCATCCGGCCGTCCCTGCCAATACGAGGGCCAGCAGGAGTGCGGCCCGTACCTTTCCATTGTTCACGGCGTACCATCCTCGGCGCTGGGAATGAGCAATCATGGAGAGTTTACTCCTTCATTCTCCGCCCGGCGCGGGGAAATAGCACCGGTAAATCCTTTCCTGGGGCGGCGTGCTGGGGTCCGCGGGCAGAAGTGAGTCGACGACGGTGGCGGCCGTGTCGAGCGCCGCGATCCCGTGGGCGCCCGGCCAATCGCCGCAGGATTCGCCGTCGCTGCCGACCAGATCGACCCGGTGCGGGTTGGCGACCGCGCCATCCGCCAGCAGGTGGTTCGGCCACGGTCTGAAGATCTGCATGTGAACCACCAGATCGAGCGGCACCACCCCCGGCTGCATCACGATGGCCACGCGATGGCCGGGGCCTTTGCGACCGATCGGCCGACTACAGCGCGGACTACGACTGGTTCGCGGTGTGGCAGGCGCCGAACGCCGAACTCGCGGGCGCCTTCCTGCAGGGCGTCGAGCGTTCCGGTTGGTACACCTGGTTCGAGCAGGTCAACGTGCTCGGCGCACTCCGCCCCGTCGACGCCATCGCCGCCGAACACCTCGCTCTGAAGGGGGAGGACGTGCGCTGATGACGGCCGTTGTGCCCACGGCGTTCGAAGACCTGCCGGAGGCCATCGGTTCCTGGCCGCAGGCCGCCGCGACGGTTGCCGCCGTCGAATTCGTCACCGAGGCGGAGCTACTTCTACAGCCGCAGCAGCGGCGTCGCGCAGGTCTGGTCGCCGGCGGGCACTATGACGACGAGGTGCTATTCCTCGGAACGGTGCTGCACGAAATCGGACGCACCGACGCTGGCCACCGACCCAACCGTTTCGAGGTCGACGGCGCCAACCGGGCCGTCGCCTACCGGAGTTCATCGGCGCGGAGTTCATCGGCCCGGAGTTCATCGACCGCGGGCCGACCGCCTAACTGAGGCAGTCAGCGCAATACGCGTGGCCGTCCTTTTCGCGGGCGAGCTGGGAACGGTGCCGGACCAGGAAACATGAGTAGCAGGTGAACTCATCTTCCTGCCGCGGGATGACCGTTACGGTCAGTTCTTCGCCGGAGAGGTCAGCGCCCGGCAGTTCCACGCCCTCCGAGGTGTCGGCCTCGTCGAGCTCACGGGCCACGCTGCGGGCGTCCGGCGCGTTCGCGGAGCGGAGGGCCTCCAAGGAGGCGTTGCGGGATTCCGCGACGTCGGATCGGACTTCGTCATAATCGGTTGCCACCTGGTGATACTCTTTTCCGTTGTTCTGGCGTTCCGGGATTGAACGGTACAGCATCAATCCCTTAATTTGCCGGGTACCGGAGGCCACAGCGGAGTGACCCTCACGACAGTCTGCGCATACCTCCGTAACCCGGGGCACCCGGGATCGTTCGTTGTTGGTCACCTCGATGACATTCCCCGTTAATTGCAGTGGCCTAGCCTGTTGCCTTAGGCACAACAGGCGGAAGGGATTCATGATGGCCGATATCACCGCGGTACTGGGACGGCTGACCCCCAGCGAACTGGATGAACTCCGCGCCCTCGGGCCTCAAGGACACCTGAGCAGGCAGCTCACCGACGCATTGGACCGGGCGGCCGGGGGCCCTGGCCTGGGCCGGGGCTACTACGTTCCAAGCGGAAGCGTCAGCGCCACGGGCGGGCCGCACGTTGTCCTGCGCAGCGATGTGTCCGGCTGGCTGTTCGGGCCAGTTCCGCAGGTACCGTAGGACGGCCAGCCGGGGGCCCCGGGCCGTCACAGCAGGTCCCGCAGACTCCAAGGGATCCCTTGAGGACTTTCGTCCCGGTGTGGAAGCCACGGATAAAACCTAAGCTGGTTCCGGACGCGCCATACTGTCCCAAAGGGAGGAGTCCGGCATTGAGGATCCTGATGGTGGAGGATGAAAAAATCCTGGCCGCTACGGTCCGCCGTGGGCTGAACAATGAAGGGTTCGTCGTGGATGTCGCGCATGACGGCGTCCGCGGCCTTTGGGCCGCGACGGACAACTCCTATGACGTGATCCTGCTGGACCTGATGCTGCCACTCAAGAACGGCTATGACGTCCTGAAGGAACTGCGGCAGCGCAAGATCTGGACACCGGTTCTGATGCTCACGGCGAAGGACGGCGAATACGACCAGACCGATGCCTTTGACCTGGGCGCCGATGATTACTTGACCAAACCCTTCAGCTTCCTGGTCCTCGTGGCCCGCATCCGGGCCCTGATCCGCAGGGGAGCTCCCGAGCGGCCCGTCGTGCTGACCCTCGGGACCTTGACTCTGGACCCCGTTAACCGCAGCGTCTGCCGCGGCGATACAGGCATCAGCCTCACGGCCCGGGAATACGGGCTCCTGCAATACCTGATGCGCCGGCACGACCAGATCGTCTCCAAGACGGAGATCCTCAGCAACGTCTGGGACCCTGCCTTTGACGGCGGAGACAACGTCGTGGAGGTTTATGTCGGCTACCTGCGCCGCAAGATCGATCTCCCTTTCGACCTCCACACGCTGACGACGGTGCGCGGCATGGGATATCTGCTCAGCGCCGACCGGATCCCTGCTGCCGCGGCCGGCGGGCATCCCGGGGGGTGAGCGGGGCAGCGGCGGCCTCGTCCGGAGCGGGAAACGCCATTTCGAAGCGGCACTCGCCCGCCGGCCCTTCCGTGGCCCGGATGGAGCCTTGATGCGCAGCCATGATCCCGGCCGCAATGGCCAGGCCGAGTCCGCTGCCGCCGCCTTCCCGGGAGCGGCTCCCGTCGAGCCGGACGAATCGTTCAAAAATCCTTTCCCGATCCGCCTCCGGCACCGGCCCGCCGTCGTTGTCAACCGTGACGACGACCCCCTCCGGGGCGGTCCTAAGATTGATCGTGATCCTTGAGTCGGCGTGCCGGTCGGCGTTGTCCAGAACGTTGCGCAGCACCTGCGTCAGACGGCGGGCGTCTCCCGTGATCCGGGCGGGGGTGAGCTCGGCCGTGATCCGGTGGGCGCTCGTTGAGCGCAGGCGGCGGATCTCCTGGTCCATGACGTCGTCGAGATCCACGTCCGCATCCTCGAGCCTGAACCCGCCGTCGTTTGCCTTCGCGAGGGTCAGCAGATCCTCCACCAGGTAGCCCATGCGGGCGGTTTCGCCCGCCAGAACATCCTTCAGCTCGATCCACATCGCCCCGGAAGGATCCGCCGAAGCGATCTCCACCCCCGCCCTCAGGGTTGCGAGCGGGCTGCGCAGCTCATGGCTGGCGTCCGAGACGAACCGGCGCTGTTCCCGGTCCGAGACCTGGAGGCGGTCCAGCATCGTGTTCATGGTCAACGCGAGGGCATGGATTTCGTCATTGGTGGGCGGGACATCGACGCGTCCGTCCAGGCGCTCGGCGTTGATCCGGGCGACCTGCCCCCGGATCCTTTCGACCGGGCGGAGGGACCGCCCCACCAGCAGCCACACGGAGACCGCAACCACCGCCAGCAGCAGCGGAGTGGCCCCCAGCATGAACCACGCCACCGTGGAGATGGTGTCCGACCGGACCTGCACGGTGGAGGCGACGATCACCGTGTAGTCGCCTTCCCCGACCCGCACACCGGTGGTGACGATGTAGAAATTGTCGTTATCACCGACGCCCGGAAGACTTGAAACCTCCTGGGTCAAGGTCCGGCCGGGTCCGGGACGCTGGGCTGACAGGGGGGTGCTGGCGGCGCCGGGGTCCGAGCTGGCCACGATATACCCGGCGGGGTCCAGCAGTTGGACGAACTGGCCAGCATGCGCCGTGGCGGCGATGTAGTCGCTGGCGTCCGCGACGTCCCGATCTTCCAGTTCGGCAATCACGTCCTGGACCTTCTGCCCGGCGGCTGATTCCGTCGAGGCAATCAACGATGTCTGGAGCAGCACCAGCAAGATCACTCCGCCGACCAGCAACGCCAATGCCATGACGCCGACGGCGACCGCCGTCAGGCGCCTGCGCACGCCCCAGTGGGACACGCCGCTGCGGGAGGGGCCGGCGGCGCCTGAGGGGGGCTGTTCCATGTACCAACAATGGGCCACCTCCGGCCCCCCGACAACCACCATGTTCATAATTTCCGGGCCGCCGCCTGGTCCCGGCGTGGCGCCCCGCCCGGATCTTCCTGCCGGACAGGGCAGCCTCGGACCGGAGCGTTCGGATTCTCTCAGCGTGCTCTCAGCCGGATGAGCGAGAGTTGGGCACAGGATCCGGACACCCGCCAGTGGTCATCGCCAGGAGTAATCGGCAGGAGTAATCGGCAGGAGTATTCGGCAGGAGTCGCAGTCCCAAAGTTCCGGCCGCACGCTCTCCTCAACCAGCGTGCGGCCGGTACCATTTCGCCCGCCCACCACAACCGCGCGCTCAGCTCTCGCTAGGCTGGCCTCATGACCGACCTTGCCGACTTCGTACCGACCCTGCTCGGCGTCGGGCTCCTGATGGTCCTCACGGTGGCGGTCCTCTCGGCGTTCCGCGCACCGCACAGTGTCGCGCCGGCGCTCGCCATCCTCCGCGGAGCGGCGCAGCTGGCCGTCATCAGCGTGATTCTCGGCGGGGTGATCACCAGCCCGGCCTGGGTCTCCGTCGCACTGCTGGTCATGTTCAGCGTCGCCGCCGTGACGGCTTCACGCCGCCTCGGCTGGAGCTGGAACAGTCTGGGGGTGGTCGGCGGCTCAATGGCCCTGGGCATCACTGCGACCCTGGTGATCGTCTTCAGCACGGGCGCGATCGGGTTCACGCCCCGGTATGCCCTCGCGATCGGCGGGATCGTGGTCGGAAACTCGATGACGATCGCCACCCTGGCCGGCCGGCACTTCGCTGGGACCGTGATCGCGCGCTGGGAGGAGGTCGAAGCATGGCTGGCCCTCGGGGCCACGCGGCGGCAGTCCACGCTGGAACTGGCGCGACACGCCGTATATTCCGCCCTCATTCCGTCCACCGACCAGACGAAGACGACGGGGCTGGTCACCCTGCCGGGGGCGTTCGTCGGCGCGATCTTCGGGGGAGTCTCGCCCCTGGAGGCGGGGCGTTTCCAGATCGTCGTACTCGCCTCGATCATGGCGGCCGGGTCCATCACCGCGGTCACGCTGATCGGAATCCTGGCACCCGTCCGCGTGCGGCCGGCACCGCCCGGGTGAGAACGGAGCCGAAATGGCAACGCATCTCCCCGACCTTGAGGCTCGACGACGAACGGCAGCTTCCGGCGGCGGCGGTGGTTCCCCGCCCGGGCGTGCACGGCGGGCGCCTTCGAAGCCAAACGTTTCCGGCGAAGGGGCCAGCGCCGGTGGCGCGGGCGAGGGCGGCTTTCATGACCTGAAGTAGCGGTTTCGTCGTGGCACTTGGCGCGGGTCGAGGTGGGGCGGCGGGATGAACCAGGGGATGCCGGTGCGGACCTGGATGGTCCATTCTTCCTTGTGGACCAGGGCGTGGTGATGTGAGCAGAGGATCGTGCCGTTGTCGGTGCCGGTGGACCCGCCGCGGGACCAGTAGCTGATGTGGTGGGCCTCGCACCAGGGCGCGGGGATGGTGCAGCCGGGGAAGGCGCAGCCCCGGTCCCGGGCGGTGAGGGCCTTGCGGATGTGGGGCGGGAAGATCCGTGAGGTCCGGCCGATGTCCAGGATCCTGCCCTCGCCCCCGAGCAGGACCGGGATGATGTCCGCGTCGCAGGCGATCTTCCGGACCGAGGCGGCGGTGACGGGCCCGGTGAACAGCAGTGTCCCGGTGTTCAGTGTTCCGGTGTTCCCTGTTCCGGTGTGCGACGCCGTCCGGGCCGCCGCGTCGGTGTTCCCGAGCCTTTCGAGGAGGGCACGGTAGTCGA
>NZ_JAGPOT010000071.1 GCF_018224015.1 Pseudarthrobacter albicanus | reverse complement strand
CCAGCTCGAAGCGGACCTCTACCGGCCCCCGTACTACCACCCCGGCATGGACGCCCCGGAAATCAAATACCTGATGGAACGCCGCCGCGAACTCGGCGGCTTCGTCCCCGAACGCCGGCACAAGCACACCGATATCACCCTCCCGGACGAAAAGGTCTACGAGGTCGCCAACCGCGGGTCCGGCAAGCAGCACGCCGCCACCACGATGGCATTCGTCCGGCTGCTCAAGGACCTCATGCGGGACAAGGAGTTCGGCAAGCGCATCGTGCCGATCATCCCGGACGAGGCCCGCACCTTCGGGATGGACGCGTTCTTCCCGACCGCGAAGATCTACAACCCGAACGGGCAGAACTACCTTTCCGTGGACCGCGAACTCGTCCTGGCCTACAAGGAGTCCATCTCCGGGCAGATCGTGCACGCCGGCATCAACGAGGCCGGATCCGTCGCCGCGTTCACGGCCGCGGGCACGTCCTACGCCACCCACGGCGAACCGCTGATCCCGGTCTACGTCTTCTACTCGATGTTCGGTTTCCAGCGCACCGGCGACTCCTTCTGGGCCGCGGCGGACCAGATGACCCGCGGGTTCATCATCGGCGCCACCGCGGGCCGGACCACGCTGACCGGCGAAGGCCTGCAGCACGCGGACGGGCACTCCCCGCTCCTGGCCTCCACGAACCCCGCGGTCGTCAGCTACGACCCGGCGTACGGCTACGAGATCGGCGTGATCGTCCGCGACGGCCTGAACCGCATGTACGGCCCCGCCTCCGCCGCCGGAACAGACACCGACCGGAACCTGATGTACTACCTCACGGTCTACAACGAGCCGATCATCCAGCCTCCGGCACCGGAGAACATGGACGTCGAGGGCATCGTCAAGGGCATCTACCTGCTCGCACCGGCCAGGATCGACGGCCCGCGCACGCAGATCCTCGCCTCCGGGGTGTCCGTCCCCTGGGCCCTCGAAGCCCAGAAGGTCCTCGCCGAGGACTGGGGCGTCTCCGCGGACGTCTGGTCCGTGACGTCCTGGACCGAACTGCGCCGCGACGGAATGGCCGCCGAGGAGGAAGCCTTCCTCAACCCGGGCCAGCCGGCACGCGTCCCGTTCGTCACCCGGCAGCTCGCCGGCGCCACCGGACCCATCGTGGCAGTCACCGACTACATGAAGGCCGTCCCCGACCAGATCCGCCAGTTCCTCCCGAACGAGTTCGCCTCGCTCGGCGCGGACGGTTTCGGCTTCTCCGACACCAGGGCCGCAGCGCGCCGCTTCTTCAAGAACGACGTCCACTCGGTGGTGGTCCGTTCCCTGCAGATGCTGGCACGCCGCGGCGAGGTCGACGCCCAGGCTCCGGCCCAGGCCATCGAGAAGTACAAGCTGCACAACGTCAACGCCGGCACCACCGGCAACGCGGGCGGCGACTCCTAACTGCGCGCCAGCGCAAGAAACGGCGCAAGGAACAGGCCCAGATAACGGCGCACGACGGCGGTTCCCACCGGAGGGTGGGGACCGCCGTCGGACGTTTAAGCCGGCGGTCCGGCTGTGATCCGGAACTGTGATCCAGGGCTGTGATCCAGAACTGTGATTTAGGGCAAAGCGAGTTGTAGCCTTCGCACAAATGGAGCTTGGGCGGCCGGCACCGTATGCTCGATGCATGGCAGAGCCGATCACCACTCCCGCAAAACGCAAGCCAAGCTCGAGGGCGATGACTCCGGAGAAAGCCGAGACCCTCAAGAAGCTCCGGGCAAGCGTCGGCCAGCTGTCCACCACCACCCTGCGCCAGCTGGAGAAGTCCCTCCCGTGGTACAGCAGGCTGAATTCCGACGAACGCTCCGCCCTGGGCATGGTGGCCCAGAACGGCATCGCGGCCTTCGTCACCTGGTATGAGCGCCCCAGCTCGCCGTCGTGGATCCTGACCGACGTCTTCGGCACCGCACCCACCGAACTCACCCGCTCGATCAGCCTGCAGAAGGCCCTCCAGCTCATCCGGATCGTCGTGGAAGTCGTGGAGGACCAGGTGCCGGTGATCGCCCCGGAAGCCGACCAGTCGGCCCTGCGCGAAGCGGTGCTGCGCTACTCGCGGGAGGTCGCCTTCGCCGCCGCCGATGTGTACGCCCGCGCCGCGGAATCCCGCGGCTCCTGGGACACGCGGCTGGAAGCGCTGATTGTCGACGCCATCCTGCGCGGCGAAAACACCGATGCCCTGCGCTCCCGGATCGCCGCGCTTGGCTGGAAGGCACAGGAACGGTTCACCGTAATGGTGGGGAATTCCCCGTCCGAACCGAGCGCCAGCTATGTCAGCGAACTGCGCCGCACCGCCGGCCGCTTCGCCGAGGACGCGCTCGTGGGCATCCAGGGCGACAGGCTCATCCTCATCCTCGGCGGGGTCAAGGACCGCGAGACGGCCTACCTGAAACTCAGCGAACTCTTCGCCCCCGGGCCCGTGGTCTACGGCGCCGAGGCGGCCTCCCTGCTCGAGGCCAGCAGCTCCGCCCAGTCAGCCTTCGCGGGGCTGACGGCGGCCCGCGCCTGGCCCTCCGCGCCGCGCCCGGTGGCGGCGGACGACCTCCTGCCCGAACGGGTGATCTCCGGGGACGACGCCGCCCGGCGGTCCCTCGTCAAGAACATCTACCGGCCCCTGCTGGCGGCGTCCAACGGGCTCGTGGAGACCCTGGGCGCGTACTTGGAACTGGGCCACTCGCTGGAGGCGACGGCCCGGGAACTCTTCGTCCACGCCAACACCGTGCGGTACCGGCTCAAGCGGGTCTGCGACGTCACGGGCTGGGATCCGCTCCTGCCCCGGGAGGCCTTCGTGCTCCAGACAGCGCTGGTGGTGGGCAGGCTCGCCGCTCCGGTGAAGCCCTCCACGGAACGCCAGCCGTCCCGCAACAACCCCTGATCAGTTGTAGACTTCCTACAAACTGGCCCGGTGACCTTGGTGCATGACTACACCGATAATCACGCGGTAATTTGGAAAGCTGGATACGTGCTTGCAATCGTTTGCCCTGGACAGGGCTCCCAGACCCCTGGCTTTCTGGCCCCGTGGCTAGAACTGCCTCCCGTCGCAGGCCACCTGGCCTCCCTCAGCGAGATAGCAGGGATCGACCTCGCCGCCCACGGCACCACCTCCGATGAAGAGACGATCAAGGACACCGCCGTGGCGCAGCCCCTGATCGTCGCCGCCGGGCTGGTGGCCGCGCAGTCCCTGTTCGACGTCGAACTCGGCACGCTTCCGGTGATCCTCGCCGGACACTCCGTCGGCGAGATCACGGCCTCGGCCCTGGCCGGAGTCCTGACCGAAACCGAAGCCATGACCTTTGTCCGCGAACGCGCCAACAGCATGGCCGCCGCCGCCGCAGCCACCCCCACCGGGATGAGCGCGGTGGTGGGCGGTGACCCCGCCGAGGTGCTGATAGCCATTAAGGCCTGCGGCGCCACCGCGGCCAACGTCAACGGCGCCGGCCAGACGGTCGCCGCCGGCACCCTGGACCAGCTCAAGGCCCTCGCGGAGAACCCGCCGGCCAAGGCCCGCGTGATCCCGCTGAAGGTGGCCGGCGCCTTCCACACCTCGCACATGTCCCCCGCGGCCGCGGCCCTGCAGGCGCTCCGGCCCTCGCTCCACCCGCGGAACCCGCAGGTTCCCCTGCTGTCCAACTTCGACGGCGCGGAGGTCACCGACGGTGCCGCCGCCGTCGAGAGCCTGATCGCCCAGGTCTCCCGCCCGGTCCGCTGGGACCTCTGCATGGAGACCCTGGTGCAGCGCGGCGTCACCGGCGTGATTGAACTCGCCCCGGCCGGAACACTCGCCGGACTGGCCAGGCGCTCCATGCCCGGCGTCAAGACCGTCACCGTCAAGACCCCGGACGACCTCTCCGCCGCCCTGGCCCTATTTGCAGAACTGGAAGGACAGGCATGAGCGTTCCCACCCTGAAGCAGGCGCCCCGGCACGAGAACACCCGCATTTTGGGCGTCGGCGCCTACCGGCCCGACGTGATCGTCACCAACGACGACGTCTGCCAGTGGATTGACTCCTCCGATGAGTGGATCCGTCAGCGCACCGGCATCATCACCCGGCACCGTGCACCCGCCGACGTCAGCGTGATCGACATGGCCGAAGGCGCAGCCCGCGAGGCGCTCGAGAAGGCCGGCATCGAGGCTTCCCAGCTCGGCGCCGTGATCGTCTCCACCGTCACGCACCCGTACGCGACGCCGTCCGCCGCCGCCAGCCTTGCCGACCGGATCGGCGCGACGCCGTCCCCGGCCTTCGACATCTCCGCCGCCTGCGCGGGCTACTGCTACGGCATCGCCCAGGCCGACGCGCTGGTGCGCTCCGGTGCCGCCGACTACGTCCTGGTCGTCGGCGCCGAGAAGCTCTCCGACGTCATCGACAACACCGAACGGACGATCTCCTTCCTGCTCGGCGACGGCGCCGGCGCCGTCGTGATCGGCCCCTCCGACACCCCCGGGATCGGCCCCTCGGTCTGGGGTTCGGACGGCAGCAAGTGGGACGCCATCGGCATGACCGGCTCGATGCTGGACCTGCGCGAACTCGTGACGACCGGCAAACGTCCCGGCGCGCTCACCGACGCCGAAGCCGCCGCGACCGACGCCGCGCTGTGGCCCACCCTGCGCCAGGACGGCCAGACGGTGTTCCGCTGGGCGGTCTGGGAGATGGCCAAGGTGGCCCAGCAGGCGCTGGACGCCGCCGGCATCACCGCCGATGACCTCGCGGCATTCATCCCGCACCAGGCGAACATGCGGATCATCGACGAGATGGCCAAGCAGCTGAAGCTGCCGGAGACCGTCACAATCGCCCGGGACATCGCCGACGCCGGCAACACCTCGGCCGCGTCCATCCCGCTGGCCACCCACCGCCTGCTGCAGGAAAACCCGGAGCTGAGCGGCGGCCTGGCACTGCAGATCGGCTTCGGCGCCGGCCTGGTCTTCGGCGCCCAGGTGATCGTGCTTCCGTAGCACCTCAAGCACCTCCCCCGAACTGCATACGTCCAACCCAGCACCCGTTCCCGCACCAAGCCGAACCCTCGGTTTGAGTCATTTCCGCCCGAGGCTGCCGGCACTCCACCGGCCGCCGCTGGCAATAACAAGAAAAGGAGCCACCAATGGCTAGCAACGAAGAGATCCTGTCCGGCCTGGCTGAAATCGTCAACGAAGAGACGGGCCTGGCAACGGAAGCTGTCGAGCTGGACAAGTCCTTCACCGAGGACCTGGACATCGACTCCATCTCCATGATGACGATCGTGGTCAACGCCGAAGAGAAGTTCGGCGTGCGCATCCCGGACGAAGAGGTCAAGAACCTCAAGACCGTCGGCGACGCCGTCAGCTTCATCGCCAACGCCCAGGCCTGATCCTGGCTTTACTGGCTCCGGCCGGCAACGGCTGAACCCGTGGCCGGTCCGGGGCGCCGCCTGGCGCCCCGGACCGGCCCATCCAGCATCACGAGAGTTTGCTTCACCATCAGCAGAGTTTGCGCGACCCAGTTCGCAAAACCGAAGAGATTTCCCCACGCAGGCCCCGGCGATCCGGTTCACGGTTCCGGACATGGCAGGCGCACCGACAGAGAGTGATCCCATGGCACGCAAAGTAGTCATTACCGGTCTGGGTGCCACCACACCCATTGGCGGCGATGTCCCCACGATGTGGAGGAATGCGCTGAAGGGCGTCTCCGGAGCCCACACGCTGGAGGACGACTGGGTGGCCAAGTACGAGCTGCCTGTCCACTTTGCCGCCCGCGCCACCACCCCCGCGACCGAGGTCCTGAGCCGGGTCGAAGCCAAGCGCATGGACCCGTCCACGCAGTTCGCCGTCGTCGCCGCCCGCGAGGCCTGGGCCGACTCCGGCATCACCGAAGTGGACCACGACCGGCTCGCCGTGGCTTTTGCCACCGGCATCGGCGGCGTCTGGACCCTCCTGGATGCGTGGGACACCCTGCGCGAAAAGGGCCCCCGCCGGGTCCTCCCGATGACCGTGCCCATGCTGATGCCCAACGGCCCGGCGGCGGCGGTCAGCCTCGACCTGGGCGCCCGTGCCGGCGCCCACACCCCCGTCTCCGCCTGCGCGTCCGGCACCGAGGCCGTCCACGTGGGCCTGGACCTGATCCGCTCCGGCAAGGCCGACGTCGTCGTCTGCGGCGGCGCCGAAGCGGCCATCCACCCGATGCCGATTGCCGCGTTCTCCTCGATGCAGGCGCTCTCCCGCCGGAACGATGATCCCGAGGGCGCCTCCCGGCCCTACGACCTCGGCCGCGACGGCTTCGTCATGGGCGAAGGCGCCGGAGCCCTGGTGCTGGAAGCCGAAGAGCACGCCCTGGCCCGCGGCGCCCGGATCTACGCCGAACTCGCCGGCACCTCGGTCACCGCCGACGCGTACCACATCACGGCCCCGGACCCCGAGGGCCTGGGGGCCACCCGCGCGCTCAAGGCAGCCATGTTCGACGGCCGCATCCAGCCCGAGGACGTGGTGCACGTCAACGCGCACGCCACCTCCACCCCCGTGGGCGACAAGCCCGAGTACACGGCCCTGAAGGCCGCCCTCGGCAACCACGTGGACAGCGTGGCAGTCTCGGCCACGAAGTCCCAGATGGGCCACCTGCTGGGCGCCTCCGGCGCCGTGGAAGCCGTGCTGACTGTCCTGGCCGTGTACGAGCGCAAGGCGCCGGTGACGATCAACCTGGAGAACCAGGATCCGGAGATCCCGCTCGACGTCGTCACAACGGCCCGCGACCTGCCCGGCGGCAGCATCGTGGCGCTGAGCAACTCCTTCGGCTTCGGCGGCCACAACGCCGTCATCGCCGTGCGCAGCATCTAGCACTTTCTGCGGGGCCTTCCGCGGGCTCTCAGCGCCCAGATGACAGATGGCGGCAATGTTCACGGTGAACATTGCCGCCATCTGTCATCTGGCGTAGCTATGGAGTTGAGGGCAGCCGAGTTTGGGACTCAGCCGACCTGGTGCAGCCAGCGGACGGGGGCGCCTTCGGCGGCGTGCCGGAAGGGCTCGAGTTCCTCGTCCCAGGCTTCGCCGAGGGCCAGGGACAGCTCATGGTAGACGGCGGAGGGGTCCCCGGCACCGGATTCGTAGGCGTAGCGGATGCGGTCCTCGGAGACCATGATGTTGCCGTGGACATCGGTGACGGCATGGAAGATGCCGAGCTCGGGGGTGTGGGACCAGCGGCTGCCGTCGACTCCCGGGCTGGGCTCCTCCGTGACTTCATAGCGCAGGTGCGCCCAGCCGCGGAGCGCGGACGCCAGTTGGGCCCCCGTGCCCGGGGTTCCGGTCCACGAAAGCTCGGCCCGGTACATTCCGGGCGCGGCGGGTTGAGCGGTCCACTCCAGATCCGTCCGCTTGTCCACGACAGACCCTATGGCCCACTCAACGTGGGGGCACAGGGCTGTCGGGGCCGAGTGAACAAACAAAACACCGCGGGTCAGTGCAACAGACATTCCATCCTCCATAGCTATAGGTACGTCTTCCCCAACGACCTCTGCCTGGATGTCTGTCTGTTGCGCGGATCCGAATCGGTGCCGGTGGTCCCTGCCAGACTATTAAATTCTTGCCGGATTTCGAGCTGGGGCGCAAAACACTCCAGCTTCAAGTACAACTTGAAACTTACCCGGTGTGAGTTCCATTCTGCCGTACCCCCTCTAATTACGCCAGTGGAATTCGGCGCGTCTTCCCCGGCTCGCCGTAAGCGGTAATTTCGGCGTCATAAAGTCCCCGGTTCAGGCCCGCGGATGCGCCTGCTGGTAGCTCTGCCGGAGCCGCTCGACCGAGACGTGGGTGTAGATCTGGGTGGTCGCCAGGCTGCTGTGGCCCAGGATTTCCTGGACCGCCCGCAGGTCCGCCCCGCCGTCGAGCAGATGGGTCGCGGCCGAGTGCCGCAGGGCGTGCGGACCGGTCGCGGCCGTGTCCCCCAGCTCCGCCAGCATTTCCTTGACGACGCTGCGGACCTGCCGCTGGTCGACGCGTCTGCCGCGGGCGCCGAGGAACAGGGCCGCGCCGCTGGTACCTGTGGCCAGGGCCGGACGGCCCCGGCGGAGCCAGTCGTCGACGGCGAGCGCGGCCGGCACGCCGTAGGGCACCGTCCGTTCCTTGTTGCCCTTGCCGAGCACGCGCAGGGTCCGGCGGTCCGGATCGAGGTCATCCACGTCCATGCCCGCCAGCTCGCCGACCCGGATGCCGGTGGCGTACAGCAGTTCCACCATGGCCCGGTCGCGCAGGGCCAGCGGGCCGCCGTCGGACGCTGCGGCTTCGGCCCCTTCGACGAGCCGCAGGACCTGCTGCTGGTGCAGCACCCCGGGCAGGGACTTTTCCCGTTTAGGGGCCCTCAGCCGCAGGGCGGGATCGGCGTCGATCAGTTCCTCGCGGACGGCCCAGGCGGTGAAGGCGCGGGCGGTGGCGGAGCGGCGGGCCAGGGTGGCGCGGGACATCCCCGCCTCGCTCTGGGAGCCGAGCCAGCGCCGCAGCGTGCCCAGCTCCACGCCGTCAAGGGCCGTGACTCCCTCGGCCGCAGCCGAGGCCAACAGGCTTCCGACGTCCGAGAGGTAGGCGCGCACGGTGTGTGCCGAGCGCCCCCGTTCCGCCGACAGGTAGCGGCCGAAGCCGTGGGCCGCGGCGGCCAGCGCGGGCGGGAGCTGCTGTGTAGACACACCCCCACTCTCGCAGTATTCGCCGGCCGGTCAAGGAGCCCGACGGCGCGCCGCGGCCGTGTCTGCTGCCCGGGTACGCCCCGTGTTTTATCCCCCTGTCCCGGAGCGCTTCCAGCCGCCGCGGTGTGACTCGGCCAGGCCCAGCAGTCCGAGCCGGCCCAGGCCGCCGCGGACCGAGTCCGGGCTGAGCCCCGCCACCGCCGTCAGCTTCTCCACCGAGGTCGTGGTCCGCAGCGGAAGCGCGTCCAGCAGGATCAGGTCCTCCAGGGTCAGGCCGTCGTGGTCTTCCACCCTGCCGGTCTTGTCCGCGGGCAGGGAGTCGCCGCTGGACGAGGCCAGCTCCGCGATTTCGCCGGCGTCTGTGACACAGATGGCCCCGCCTTCGCGGAGCAGCCGGTGGCAGCCGGCGGAATTGGCGCTGTGCACCGAACCGGGGACGGCGCCCACTGCCCTGCCCAGGCTTTCGGCATGGTGGGCGGTGTTGAGTGCCCCTGACCTCCACCGGGCCTCGACGACGACCGTGACCGATGCCAGTGCCGCGATGAGCCTGTTCCGCTGCAGGAACCTGTACCGGGTGGGCGCCGAGCCCGGCGGCACCTCGGCCAGGACCGCGCCCTGGTTCGCGACGGCCCGGAGCAGGTCCTCGTTGCCTGAGGGGTAGAACCGGTCCACTCCCCCGGCCATCACCGCGATGGTGGGCATGCCTCCGGCGCTTCCCGCCAGGGCGGCACGGTGGGCGTGGGCATCGATCCCGTAGGCCCCGCCGGAGATGATGGTGTAGCCGCGCTGGGCCAGCGAGTAGGCAAGATCGCCCGTCACGGAGGATCCATAGGAGGTGCTGTCGCGGGAGCCCACCAGGGCGACGGACCTGGCGGCCGGCGGCAGTTCCTGTTCGACGCCGCGCCACCAGAGGCACAGGGGCTCCTGCAGGCCTAGATCCGCCAGCTGGCGTGGCCAGAGTTCATCGGCGGGGATGATCATGCGGCCTCCGAGCCGGGCCATCGTGGCGAGGTCCCGTGCCGGCGCCAGGTCCGGAACGCGGGGGGCCCAGCGTTTCAAGGCGTCGCGAAGGCCCGGCCAGGCACCGCAGGAGCCGCTGTCCGCCATCACCTGGAACATCTCCTGTTCCAGCCCCGGGCCGGCGGCCGACTGGCCCGTGGCTATCCTCAGGGCGTCCTCCGCTCCGGCGATCTGCACGAGGGCGAGCCCCGCCGCGTCCTGCGGTTCGAACAGGCGGGAGAGCGCGGCCCTGGCGATCCTTTCGTCGTCCCTCATGGTGTGTCCTTCCGCGTGGCTGATCGTTCGAATGGTGGTTGTTCCGGCGGAGCCGCCGGTACGGGGCTGCTGGTGGTCTGCCGGGCGTCCGGCGTCGGAGTTCATGCGGCGGCCACGGCGGCCTGCCGGAGGCTGAGCGCCTGCCCGATGTCGTCCGCGTGCGGAGTGTCCCGGCGGGACAGGTCGGCCAGGGTCCAGGCGAGACAGAGGATAGCCAAACAACAGATGTCTGGCAGCGGTTCATCCTCTACGGGGAGGGAAGGCGATATGGACCTACAGGAGCTCAAAGCGAAGTTCGCCGGCAAGCATGTGCAGTTCACCGGCATGTTCAGCAACGTTGACGGGCCGACCGGGAAAGTCTGGCGGGTCACCACACGCGGTATCTGGGTAACCCTGCCCGATGGTTCACGTCAGCAGTGGCACCCGGACTCGGTTACCGTCGTGCTGCCCGCGGGGCCCGCCCGCTGACCAATGTGAGCAATGGCACCCGGAAGAAATAGCAGCTGTTCCGAGTTCCACCGATCCACGCCCATAACCTCGCTGCGTCCGCTGGGGATGCAGCCACAGCAGCACCAGCCACCACAACTAGAGAAAAGGTTTCACCATGAGCACTACAGCAGTTCGGCCGCGCCCCAAAAAGAGCCACAGCAAGCCCGCTCTGACGCCTCCTGCCGGGTTTGAGCCCGCCACAGCCGACGACTTCACGGACAGATTCGACGGGTGGGTCGGCCCCACCATCGTCGATCCGGAGGGCAGCCCGGTAGCGTCCGCCACGTGGACGCCCGAGGGGGATCTGAAGCGCTACATCAACAGCGACGTCTACCCGGATTCGAACTGTCGCGAGGCTCGGGGCGTCCTGGCCCGTCTGGATGCATTGATCCACGCCGCCGCCGAGACGTGCCCCGTCAGCGGGTGTGTCGTGCCGGTCTCGGAGCATGATCCTTCCGGGACGCATGACTTCGAGAGTCAGTGGCTGACTTCCGATGATGAGACGGTCGGGCCGCTGATGACTGTCGGCCGGACTCAGGGCCCTGCCGGCGAGGGCGTCCATGTTCAGATTCCCCTTGAGCTGTTCAAAGACCTTGGCGCCGTCCTTGACGCCGAAGGGGACGTACTCGATCTCCGCGGATCCATCGAGGCCACTTCCAAGTTTGCGGCAGCCATCGTAGAGGCCGGGACCAAGCTGTTGGGGGCCATTGCAGAGCGCAAGCAGTAACGGAGTCCCGCTCCCGCGCTGATGTTTGAAATGTGGGGAATGAGTACTTGGAACACGCAAAAGGCACTGCTGCCCACCGCAACAGCGTCACAATTCGATGGACATACTCAGGAAAGCCCGTCCTTCGGCTTACGATCACCACAGGATCCGGCGTTGAGGGCCGGGCGCCGATTCGCACGCAACAAAAGGGGACTTGGGGACATGGGGACAAGAATTGCAGCGATAGCAGCGCTCGGCCTACTGCTGGCACTAACCGGATGCGGCGGCGGGAGTGGGCAGCCGTCCGGCCCTTCACCCACCGCGTCAGCGACTCCCTCACTAAAGCCGAGCGTGATGCCGGCCATCGAAGGCAAGCCGTTCAAGGACGCCAAAGACCTGCTGACGGCCAATGGTATTGCTTACGAGGCCGTGGGGTCGGATGGCGCCCGATTCAGGGTCCTTCCCGTACCCGACGCCATAATCGAAAGTGCTGACGTTGCCCAGGGCGGATCTGTTGCACGCGACAAAACTGTCGTCCTCCACATCAAAGGCACGGAGTCGGAACTCAACGCGAGGGCCGCGGCCCGCGCCACGTCCAATCTGCGCGGCCTGCGCACCCCCAAGCACCTGGCGCACCGTAGAGGCGTACCGCTTCCCGCCCGTAGCACTCGGCACAGCGCCGTCATTGAGGCTCTGGGCGATCCCAGCCAGTGACGCGCATCCTTGGCGCTTAGAGGCGATCTGGTGGATGGCGGCCTACCCCAACACTGTGACGGCGCACAGTAACCTCATGCGCTGGCACTAGACCGTAGGCCCAACGAAAGAGCCCTGCAACCGTGACCAGCAATCACGGGGCAGGGCTCTTTGGTGTGAGGGGGGTACGCACTCAGCGAGTACCCCTATCCTCTATGGCCTAAGCCCAGCTGAGGGCATAGGGGGGTGCGGTCACTGCACACGCTTGGCGGCGGTCCGGGGGTCGAGGGGGTGAGCCAGACTCGGATGCCGACGAAAAGGGCCTAAGGGAAGTTGAGACCCTTTGGCGGCACCCAGTCGATGACATGCGTCACCGAGCCTGGGATGTACGACTCGGCGCCTGAAAGGGCGTCCACCCTGCGTACCCCCCTTGCGGGTACGGATACTATCCGCATCCCCGATGCCCTCGGTCGGGCCTACCCCATCGCCCTGTGTCCCTGCCCTCATTTTCCGATCAGGGCAGGGTTCCATCACTAGTAGTGATGGAATGGTCCGCCGCGCCGAACGCTCCCTCGGGGTTGCCATCCGCGAAGGGCAGGAAATCGGGACCATCGCAAGCAGGTCGACTGCGGCCCACATTGCCGCAACCAATCGTGAAGCCAGGAAGCGCGGCGACCAAGAAGTTCTAGATCCGAAATCGCTGCCCTCGGCATCGAGTTTTTTTACCAGCGGGGATGACGGGAATAAAACCTATTCGGTGACCGACGACGTGACCGACTCAGAGTTCGACGCGGCGCTCGACGCAGCGAAGGAAGAACGGAACCTGTCCCGCGCCAATGTCGTCCGAGTTTCCATCCGCAGTACGGATGCTATGCGCACCTCGCCGTGAGGGCGTGCAGGATCTGCGCCCCCTTTCGCCGTGGCCACTGAAAGGGCGTCGCTACTACCGACCCCCATGGAACGGGCTATGCCGACATGAGCTCCTGGGCCTTGGTGCTGCCCAGTACCTGACGAATGGTCGAGGCGTGCCACGCGCCGCCCTTTGCCGTGGGGACGCTCTCAGCGTTCAGGACATCCGCGATACCTGCCATGGACGTCCCGGCGGCCCGATGGCTAAGTACGAGCTCTACGGTGGCGGTCGGCAGCTTGGACTTCCCCCCGGTGCGCTCGCCTTTCGCCTGCTTTTCACGGTGCCAACCGGCGACACGTTCACCGATACGCTTCCGCTCCATCTCCGCAAAAGTCATGGTCACTTGTGCCATGGCCGCGCCCGTCGTGGTGCTGGTATCCACGCCAAGATCGAGGCAAACCAGTGCCCAGCGCTGGCGGTTGGATGTTTCGAGGATGCCGGCGAAGTCGACCATTCGGCGGGATAGGCGGTCCAGCTTCGACACCGCGAGGCCGTCGAACTTCCGCGCCTTGAGGTCTGCGAGCGCTTGGGCGAGAACCGGGCGGTTGGCCATGCTCTTGCCTGATGCGGCCTCTTCGCGGCGGATCGTGAGGATCCAGCCCTTGCGCTCGGCTTCGGCTTTGAGGTCCGCAATCTGCACCTCGGGGCCGAGGTCTTGCTTGCTGGTACTGACGCGGACGTAGCCGATCATCCGGAGGCCGTTCTCTGCGTTGCTCATGAGTTGATCATACATAGTTGGGACCAACTATGTATAGGGGTGACCGTAGTTGTATTGGAACAGAGAACAGGAAAAGCCCCGGCGCCGCATGTGAAGGCTGGCGCCGGGGCTTCCCTTATGGGTCAAACTAACGTGCCTGCGGGTGGATCACAAGCGCAGGTCTCAGGCGGTAGAGTCCGGGCGCTCGCGGTGTTGCGATCCGAGGTCATACCCTGCGATGAACGATTCAATCGTCGCCCTCAGGTGCCGATCCTTGGCGCTGGCTTCGTCGGCTGGCAGCGTGTCGAGTACCGCACGGAGCTTGTTCACGACGTCGGCGGGGTCGGCCCCGGCCATGATCTGTTCTAGCTGCCTCGTTGTCGCGTTGTCGTTCACAGCCGATCTCCTGCCTTGACCTCGTCCAGGCCCGTGGCTTCGGTGACGTCGAACCATGCGTTGATGCCGTTGGCGCGAAGCCACTCCATCAGCCCGCGGGTTGCTTCCTTCACAAACATAACGTGCTCGCGGGTGACGAGTTCGGGGTGTTCCTTCAACTGCGCGATGACCGCCTGCAGCTCGGCCCACTGCGCCCGGAAGTGGCCGAGGATCCCGGCCTTCCATATGGCTTCCTGTTCGTCGGCGGGCATTACGTCATTGAGGTTTGGATCTTCATTGCTGGTCATGGACGGTCTCCTGTTACTGGGGCTGGATGGTGTAGGGCAATGCCGCGGGCTGTGGAGCTGGTGCGCCCGGTGCCGGCGTGTTTGCCGTGGCTGTTTGTGCCGGGAGCGGCGCCCGGCCTTCCAAGACACGGAGGCGGCTCTCCTGGTCCCTGACAACGTTCAGGAGCTGCACCGCCAGCAGGTCATAGCGGACGCCGTCAATCTGGCCTTCGAACCACTGGACCAGTTCGGGGCAGTGCTCTGCGACTTGCTCGGCTATAAGTCCATACTCGTCCTTGTTGCCGCCGATCTTGTCGTACAGGACAGGGGTGAGGGCCAGGACGTTCGCCGGGTCTGTGTAGTGGGACCGGACGTCCTGCTTGTACCGGATCGAGGACACGTTGCGCCCGAAGTGGAAGCCGCCGTCATTGCCCACCCACAGTGCGTACTGGGTGGTGCCGGCCACCGTGTTAGTCCAGCCGTACTGTGAGCCATCAGCCTGCGGTACAGTCCCGGACGTGATGTCCGCGCCGACGTGCGTGTGAGCAGACGGGGGAAACGCGGCGGGCTTACCCGAGACGCTGGCCCAAGTGGTTGTCTGTGCGCCCAACTGCACCCACGTACCGCCGACAAGCACCTCTGCCCCGTAGGACCCGGCCGCCGTGTGGGTGAGGATCCCATACCGGGCGATTTCGGCGCCGGTTGAGTCGAACATGACGAGTGCGCCGTCGGACGTCTCAAGGCGGGCCACCTCGACGCCCGAGGCGTTGTGGAGATGCAGTCCGTTGATGTCGGTGGAGAGGCCCGGCGTACCCGCGTCCTGCCCGGTGGAGGCATGGAGCAGGACCGGCTGGGTAGCGAGCTGCCGGAGCTGCCTTTTGATCTCGTTGAGTTGCTGGGTCAGGTCGTACTGGGTGCCAAGGATTGCGTTGACCATGGGATGCTCCTAGAAGGTCTGGGGGTGGTTGCTGGGGTGGTTGGTGCAGCCGCGCTGGATGACCGGGATGCAAAGCTCGCACAGACGGACATACGCCGCCGATGCCGGGGCCGTGGCGGGTCCGGAGACGCGCTCGCGGTTAGCCGTGGGAGTGTGTGCGCTCCGGGTTGCTGCGGGGCCGTGCGAAACGCTCAGGGCCTCACACATTGAGCGCTCGCAGGGCCTCGGGTACGACGGTGCCGACAAGGGCCTGTTGCGCGGGCGAGAGGTCCAGCCGAGCCAGGACGTTCTTCATGACCGTCACAAACATGCCGGCCGTCTGCTCATCGATCTGGAGGCGACGTTCCTCAAAGTTGGACTTAGCCAGGAGGTCCAGGAATTTCCCAGACCTGTCGATGGCTCGTTCGTAGAGAGCGACTTCGACCTTCAGGGCCTCGACTCCCAGCTTCGATGTCGTTGTGATGTCCGACAGTGCGTTCACCCTGGCCGCGAGCGCTGACTTCATGGCAAGGGTCTCCGTAGCCAACCTCGCCAAGGCCTCCAGCGGGTCCGTGACGCCCTCCAGACCTTCGGATGCGATGACTGCACGGACGTCCGCTTCTACGGCCGCTACCTCCAGCCTGCGGGCCGCTGCGGCCTTCACGGCAGGTGCGGAGCCTCCATGCATCCGGCAAACAGATCCGCCACTGATGGGCGGGTTGGAACACTGCTCACCGCTGCGGGCTGTGGCCTTACATTGAGCTTGCATGGGGTCCTCCTTTAGATGGGACGTGCATGGGGTAGGTGGCTTGATGTTGACCCGCGGTTACCATGCGGTTCGTTCTTCCTCTTGTTTGTCCCATCCGTAGTACTGCTGCCTGGTGGTTGCGGCTACCGTCTCGCCGGTCCACGGGAACGGGCCGCCGCGGTATAGCTCTTTCGGCCATTGCCTGCCGGCCTCCCGGTCCCCGCGCCACTTCGTGACGATCGTCTTGTCGGGGTCGTCGGCGTCCGGGTGGAGCCCGAAACCAAACTCGGGCCACCCCATCAGCGCCGCCGAACCACGCGGCGCAAGATCCCGGGTGGCGTTCTGCGAGTTGCCCTTGGACGCGTGGCCCTCCATGATTAGCGCCACGCCGCGGTCTCGCAGCGAGTCGAGCGCCATAATCAGCGGCGCCGCTTCCTGGTCGTTATTGATGCCGGTCGAGACCATCTTGTAGAGCGGCCCGATGGCGACGACGTCGGGCCTGTGTTCATCAATGAGCCGGTGCACTTCGCCCAAGGTTGCATCCTTGGTGATGTCGATCCGGCCCTTAGCGTGGATGTGGATGTTCGGTGCCGGGTCAACTGACCCATAACTCGCGGCCTTGGTTGTCATGCCGCGGACCTGCGCCCGCCACTGCGCCTCCGTGTTCTCCGCGTCCACCACAAGGACTGTCAGCGCCTGCTCGAGCATGTTCATGGTCGTCGGGTGGATACCCGCCGCCATACAGATGATCATCTGCCGGATCCATGTTGTTTTGCCGCCGCCCTCGAAGCCGGTCAGGATGAGCCGGTCCCCGCGCTCGAGCAGGCCGGGGATCAGCCAGTCGTGATCCTCTTCGACAGCAAGGATCTCTTGGAGCGTCTTCGTGGTCATGCGATGGCTGGTGCCGGCCTGAATGTTCTTGATCGCCTCCGTGGCCGTCTGTGCCGCCTGTGACGGGTGGTAGGTTTCGTCGCCCGCCTCCCGCATTAGCTTTGTGGCGATTGCTGAGAGCTTCCGGCGGGACGCCGCTTCCTTGACCTGATCGGCGTAGAAGCTGATCGACTCGGACGAGCCGACGCGCTGAAGCATTTCGTGAAGCTCCACAACGCCGACGCCGCGGGCGCCCAGCTCTTCCGCCTTGGTCCACACACTGAACGGCTCTACCGGCTCCCCGGCTTTCTGCAACTGCACGATGGCGTGGAACAGGTGCGCGTGGGTCGCTGATCGGAAGTCGGCGGGCTCCAGGATGCTCGAGGCAAACCGCACACTGTCCGGGGTGAGCAGGCATGCCCCGATGACCATTTCTTCCGGGGTCATCGGTTCGCCCATCCGTACATCGCCGGGACTATCGGAGCAGCTACCTTGGTCGCCTCATCGTCCCATCGGCCTTCATTCAGCCATGTAGCGGGATGCGGGGTGAATTGCTGATCTTTGCCCGCTACTTGAATGCGCAGATCTTCGACGCCGGCCCTGATCGTCGCCGCGTCGGTGAGCTTCAGCGCCTTGTCATAGGCTTTGCGCGCTGCCACCTTGCCGACGTGGCGCGGGTACACGGAATAGAAGGCGTCGAACTCCGGCGAAGCCGCAGGCTTTGATGAAGTCTTTTTCCCATCCCTTCCCATCCCATCCCTTCCTAGGGTGAGTTCCGGGGAGTCTCGTTGTGGCTCACTCAAACTCACCTGAGTTTCGGTGAGAGTGAGTGAGTCCGCCTGAGCGCAGGCGGGGCACCGTGTTTTCCAGCGAGGGTCGATCTTCTGGTGGTCTTCGAAGCGCTTGATGTGCAGGTAAGACCGGCCTGCCGTATCCGCGATCCGATGCACGCGGCCGGCTGTGATGATTTCCGACAAGATGGCTTCGGGGTCGATGTCGTCCATGGGCAGGATCTGCAACTTCAGGCGGAGCGCGTCGTCGGCGACATGGCCGTGATCGCAGAGTGTGAAGTTCCACATGCCGATGAAGAAGAGCCGGGCCAGGGGTGACAGCTTCACGATGTTCCCGTCGGTCCAGAACTCGGGCTTGATGGTTCTGATCCGCGCCATCAGGCACCGCCCCATGTCGAGCGCACCACGCCACCGAGGCCCCACCAGATGAAGGCATGGCGTCCGGAATGGCTGCGTTGCCGGTTACAACGGTGGCTTGGTCCGCCGTGCCCGCACTGAACCTCCGGACGCTTACCCGGCACCGTGTATGCCGCTCCGCGTGCAGTGACTCGATCATCACTAACTTGGTAACGTACACTCGAGGTAGAAAAGGTAGTCGAGGCCGGTCCGGTAGCAACGGGCCGGTTTTCTTTTGCCATCACGCTGCACGGCCTCCCTGCGAAGGGCGGAGCAGGAGTGCGACTCGGTTTAGCTGATCTTCCGTTAGACGCGGCCAAGAATCGACTACCTTCTGGACGTGCTTGGAAAGAGTGAGCGTTTTCAGCTCTTGGCGGTGCGCGATGAGTTCTGGATCGTCGGACGATCGGTGCCGAGTGAGAGCTGCGGCGGACGTTTTGTGAAAGTTGATTTCGTCAGAAACGGACAAGACATGACCAATCTCGGTTTCATGTCTTGTCGGACGATGGCGCTAAGCGCAGTAGACGGTTCGCACTGAGGGCCCATTCCGTCGGGGAGCTTGGATCAATCCATCTCTAGGGCAACTATGCCTTGTTGCCAACATAGGGCATATGCGCCATGCACGTCAATTCACGGCTGGACTTGAGCGAATCGTTGCTTCCTTGCCACCGCTTTGCAATACGACTCCAACAGATCATCCAATGTGCGATCGAACCGCACGGTCTTAGTTGCCGAGCTACATTTCATGCAAATGAACGTAGTCCTGTGCTGACCAATTTGACTGCGGATCTTGGACCCGTGTTCGGGACAGGTGTATTGCCCTCTGTGGTGTGATACGAAGCGCTTGCTGCAGGTCCCAGGAATCAGCCCGAATCCTTCCCCCTTGCCGGTCTTCGGATTCCATGCACAGTGCCTTTCAACTGCTGGGTCTTCCATTTTTGTGCTGGCCCACGAAAAGGAGTCAGTTGTACTCAGATCGTCAGCACCAGTCGCAACAAGGAGCCAATGTCCCGCGACGTCATACAAATGAACGCTGACCAGCGGATGCAAATGGCGGCACCGTAAAATGACATTTGGCCAATTTCCAGACTCCACCGCACGCCGAAGCGATGGCGTTTGCATAGAGGGATTGGTACCCAAGGAAACACGCCACTCCCGGATTTTGCTGGTGTGCCACCCTCCGCCATCAGCACTGTCCAACACTCTCTTGGTTGGCATTAGTCAAACTCCCTGGTTCGAGTTGGGTTGGGTGGATGTAAGGGGTCTAATGTCCACGGTATCGGGGTTGAACGTTCTTGTTCCACGGCCTGGCGGATAGATGATGACATCCATCAGCACCTCCAATACTGCCCGCTGGCGTGAGACGCTCAAAGCATCCCAGGCTGCCCCGACGTCCGAAGCGGACACAAGCGGGCCGAGCTTGTCCACGCGGCCGGCGTCTGCCATTTGGGCCTCGACTTCTGCGAGGTTACGCCTCAGCCGTTCGGTGGCCGTCCGTATTTGGGAGCCCGTCAGGATCCCATCAGCAAAATCGACGGCGAGCGCGTCTAGTCGTTCCCGGAGGCCGATCGATTGCGCCCGCAAGGCGTCTATGTCCGGGTGCTTGTCGTCGTGGAGAAGGTCCCGGGCGTCGTAGTTGGACAGGATGCCAACCACGACGGAGCGGACATAGGCTTCCACTGGGTCGGCCATCCGTGCGAAGTGACCCGTGGATCCGCCACACCTGTAGGCGCGAACGCCCGGGCGCGCCGATCCCCCAGCATGTACCGTTGCGCCGCAAACACCGCATCGAGCGATACCCGACAACAAATACTTGGCGCTCGCGGGGGCGCTACGACGCTTAGGATGCTTCAAAATGGCCTCCACTGCCCTCCAGGTGCTTTCCTCCACGATAGGCGGCCAGAGGGCCTTGGATACTATCTCGCCTTTGTACGCCCGCTCTCCCATGTTCCGAGGGTTGAGCATGACCATGCGGACCGAATACGCCTTCCAAGGCGACGGTTCCCCCTGATGCGGCGGTTTCTGCCTCGTCTGACCCGTAACAAATCCGGCCGCGTTCCATGCCCTGGCAATCTCCGCCAACGGGACGCCCGCCAGCACGGATTCATAGCCAGAACGTATGGCTTCCGCTTCGTCCCGGCGTACAGTCATGCCGTCGACGTCGTAACCGAACGGGCGCCTGCCTCCGACCCTTTTACCCGCCGCCGCTGATTGTTGGGACGCTCGTATCTGGCGGTCAGACTTCATCTCAATTTCCAATCGGGCGACGCTTCCCAATGAGTCGGCAACAAACCTGCCGGCAGCCGTCTGGAAATCCAATTCGGCACCGTTCACGAGTGCCAACCGGACGCCGCGCTTCTGGCAGAGTTCGTAGAGACGCACCTCATCCCGTCTGCTCCGCTGTAGTCGTGTCAGATCCCATGCGACGACTACTTGTACTGCTTCCGTTTCTACGGCTTCGAGGACCGATTCAAAGCCAGGGCGGCGCCTTTTGCCAGCCGCGGAGATGTCGTTGTCGGTTTCGATGGCTACAACCTCCCAGCCGCGCTCGGCGGCACGCTTGAGGCAGTCCTCCCTTTGCCGGTCAACGCCTGCCCTCTCACCGGTACGATCCTGAGAAATTCGTAGGTACACAATTGATTTCACATCTGCTAGTCTAGCATCCACGCTAGGCGCAGCACACGGTCGTAGCCGCGGGCGGTCAGTACGCCGCGTTCCAGGGCGTGGTCCAGGATCCTGGTGGTGGGGGCGGCGAGCCGCAGGGAACCGCGAAGCAGGCGCCCGGGCACCTGTGCGTTGGTTTCCAGCCCGTACGGCAGCAGCCTTTCCAGCTGACGGTCCCGCGCCGCCCGGACCCGTGCCGCGATGGTGGCGGTGTCCTCCTCCGCGCCGGGCCGGCCGAAGTCCGCCAACGAGACCCGCTCCACCTCCAGCTGGATGTCGACCCTGTCCAGCAGCGGGCCGGACATCCGGGCCAGATAGCGGCGCCGCATGGTGGGGGTGCAGGTGCAGTCCACGCCCTTGCCGGAGGCCTTGCCGCAGGGGCACGGGTTGGCCGCGAGGACCAGCTGGAACCGGGCCGGATAGGCGGCGGTACCCGCCGAGCGGTGAATGACCAGCTCGCCGCTTTCCAGCGGCTGCCGGAGGGCGTCCAGGACGCGGCGTTCATATTCCGGCGCCTCGTCCAGGAACAGCACCCCGCGGTGGGCCCGGGACGCGGCACCCGGCCGCGGCAGCCCGGACCCGCCGCCGATGATGGCGGCCGAGGTGGCCGTGTGGTGCGGGTTCTCGTAGGGCGGCCGGCGCAGCAGCCGCACGGAGGCCGTGGTCAGGGAGCACAGCGAATGGATCGCGGTCACTTCCATGGCCTCGGTGTCCCCCAGGTCCGGCAGGAGTCCTGGCAGCCGCTCGGCCAGCATCGTCTTGCCCGCTCCGGGCGGACCCGTCAGCAAAAGGTGGTGGGCGCCGGCGGCCGCAACTTCCAGGGCGCGCCGGGCCTCGGCCTGGCCGGAGACATCGCACATGTCCGGCGGCTGGAGGGGAACGGCATCGGCTCCTGCGTCACTGTCCGCCTCGTCGGGCCCGGGTTCAAAGTCCAGCGCCAGATCCTGGGGATCGGCGCCGAAGTCGAAGGCGAGCCGGGCCAGTGTGGCATAGCCCTGGACCCGGGCGCCGGGCACGAGGCTTGCCTCCGCCGCGTTGCCCCGGGCCACCACCACATCCGGGTAGCCGGACCGGACCGCTGCCATGACCGCCGGAAGGATGCCGCGGACCGGGCGCAGCCTGCCGTCCAGGCCGAGCTCGGCGATGAAGACTGTCCGGCCGGTGGAACGGATGTCGTTCGAGGCCAGCAGCACCGCCATGGCGATCGCGAGGTCAAAGCCGGAGCCGCGTTTGGGCAGCGACGCGGGAATGAGGTTGGCGGTGATCTTCCGGCGGCTGAGCGGGATGCCCGAGTTCTGGGCCGCGGAGCGGATCCGTTCTTTGGCCTCGTTGAGCGAGGCATCCGGCAGCCCCAGGATCACGAATGCCGGCAGCGTTTGGCCGATGTCCGCCTCGACCTCGACGATGTAGCCGTTGAGCCCCACCAAGGCCACGGAGTACGTCCGGCCCAGGGCCACCTACACCACCCCCTTGAGGTGTTCGAGGACGGGAGCCGCGGTGCCGTCGTCGAGCACAGCAACCACGTCCACCCGGCGCAGCGGCCTCCGCGGTTCATGCCCGCGGCACCACGCCGCCGCCAGGCGGTGCAGCCTGGCCAGTTTCTCCGCGCCCACCGCTTCGAAGGGATGCCCGTAGTCGAGGGATTTCCTCGTCTTCACTTCCACAACGACCAGCGCGTCGCCGTCGAGCGCGACGATGTCAATTTCACCCTCGGGGCAGCGCCAGTTGCGGTCCACGATCCGCATGCCGTGGGCTTCAAGGTAGCCGGCGGCGAGTTCTTCCCCGCGGCGGCCCAGCACATCCTTAGCTCTCATGACACCAGCCTGCGGCGGCACGGACGGGCGGCACAGGGCCTCAACGGGCTATGTGGGAAACTCCGGCCCCGCCACGCAAGACGGAACCGGGCGGGCTAGTGGCCGAACTCGTCCGCGTCGAGCCCCACCGGCGCCCCGGAATCCAGCGCGCTGATCTGGTCGATTTCGTCCGGGGTCAGGTGAAAGTCGAAGATGTTGATGTTCTCTTTTTGCCGCCCGACGTCGGCTGACTTGGGGGTCGCCACGATGCCCTGCTGGGTGTGCCAGCGGAGGACGATCTGGCTGGGCGTCCGTTGGTAGGCCGCGGCCAGGTCCACGATCAGGCGGTTGTCCAGGACGGGGCCGCCCCTGCCCAGCGGGCTCCAGGCCTCGGTGACAATCCCGTATTCTGCATGGACCTGGCGGATATCTGCCCGGGTGTGCTCTGGATCCAGCTGGATCTGGTTGACGTGGGGTGTCAGCCCTTCGTCAAACAGCCGCTTCAAATGTGCCGGCTTGAAATTGGAGGTCCCGATCGCCCGGACCTTTCCGGCGTCGAGCAGGGCCCTGAGGCCCTGGAACGCTTCCACGTAGCGGTCCTGGCCGGGGTTGGGCCAGTGTATGAGCAGCAGGTCCATGTACTGGACGCCAAGCCTGGCGGCGCTGGCGTCGAAGGCGCGGTGTGCGCCGTCGTAGCTGTGCCATTCCTTATTGAACTTGGTGGTGATGAAGACATCCTCGCGCGCTACTCCGCTGCGCCTTATGCCGTTCCCCACGCCTGTCTCGTTGCCGTAGTTCTCGGCGGTGTCAAAGAGCCGGTATCCGGCCTCGACGGCGGCGGCGACGGCGTCGGCTGTTTCTTCATCCTGCATCGGCCAGGTGCCGAGACCGATCAGGGGGATGCGCGGGCCATGCGCCATTGGAACGGTGGGGGCCAAAGGGTATGCCATGGGCCCAGCCTAGTTCCTGCCTGCCGGGGATCCGCAGCCATGACGCCCTCTCGTGTCGCTCACCGGTGGGCCGCGGGCGTCCATCCCGGATCACGGCCAAACCAGCCTGCCAGCCGGTCATAGGCGGAGGAATCCTCCGGCACCGGAATCTCCGCACCGAAGACCTTGCCGGGTCCGCGGAATTCGGGCCGCAGCATCCGCCGGGACCAGGCGAGGGCGTGCTCGGCCAGAGCGGGGTCCAGATGCACGCCGGCGGACGTGGCCCGGGCCAGGTCCCAACTGTGGACGGCGAGCTCGGCTATCTGCTGGTCGGCCCGGGAGCGCAGCGGCGCCTGGCCGCCGCCCGGCAGTGCGACCGGCTGGTCGAGATCCGCGGCAGCCCAGATTTCCAGCAGTTGCTGGGCGCCCAGGAGAAATTGCTGCGGCCAGTCCCCGCCGAGCTCACCCGGCGGCGACGTCCAGTCCGGCGCCCCGCCGCGGGCGGCAACCGTGAAGTGCGGAAGGTCCTGCACGACGAGATGCCTGACGAGATGTTCCACATCCCAGTCGGTGCACGGTGTGGGCAACCCGGCCTGCCCCGGCCGGACCAGGGCGATGACGGCGGCGCCCTGATTGAGCGCCCGCTCCAGGAGTTCGAGAACAGATCCATCCATGATCGTTTGGCCTTCCTTCGTGGAACCGGCGGCTCAGGTGCCCAGGTCTCCGACCTTGGGCAGGCCGAGGTCCTCGCTGCGGGGCAGCTCCTCGACGTTGACGTCCTTGAAGGTCAGCACGCGGACGCTTTTGACGAACCGGGCCGAGCGGTAGACATCCCACACCCAGGCATCCTGCAGCGTCAGGTCGAAGTAGACCTCGCCGTCGGCGCTGCGGGCCTGCAGGTCCACGTGGTTGGCAAGATAGAAACGCCGCTCGGTCTCGACCACATAGCTGAACAGCCCGACGACGTCGCGGTATTCCCGGTAGAGCTGAAGCTCCATGTCGGTCTCATAGTTTTCAAGGTCCTCGGCACTCATGCTTCCATCTTGCACCATCCGGCGCCGGGCATGCGCCACCAGGGCTCCCCAGGGCCCCGCACCGCACGGTCCCACCGGCCGCACGGTGGCTCAGAGCAGCTGCCAGCTCACCCGGTGGTAGGGCGTGGGCCCGGCGGCGCGGAGCGCGTCCTTGTGCGCGGCGGTCCCGTAGCCCTTGTTCTCGTCCCAGCCGAACGCGGGGTATTCGGTGTGCAGCTGGCACATCAGGCGGTCGCGGGCCACCTTGGCCAGGACACTGGCGGCGGCCACGCTCAGGCACTGCATATCGGCCTTGACGAGGGTATGCACCGGCGCGTCGCAGTACGGCTCCGCGGGCCCTTCGTCAAAGAGCGAGGGCTGGGCCGACGGCGAGAGCCAGTTGTGGCTGCCGTCCAGCAGCACGACGTCGGGCGTGACGCCCATGGCCAGCACCGCGGACCAGGCGCGGTTCCCCGCGAGCCGGAGGGCCCCCACGATGCCGACGGCGTCGATTTCCCCGGCGGTGGCATGGCCGACGGCGGAGGCGACGCTCCAGCTGCGGACCAGCGGTTCCAGCCGTTCACGGTCCGCCACCTTGAGCAGCTTGCTGTCCCGGACATCGGCAAGGAGTTCCTGCGCTTCCAGGTCAATGACCGCGATCCCGACGCTGACCGGACCGGCCAGGGCGCCGCGGCCCACCTCGTCGATGCCCGCGAGGAGCCGGGCGCCGGAGCTGCGGAAACGGCGTTCGTAGTCGAGGGTGGGTGCTTCGGACATCGCGGCGGGGCCTTACTTGCCGGCCGGTGCCGGCACGTTGCGGAACACGTCCGGGTAGTTATCCAGGGCGCCGATGCGGTTCAGCGGCCAGGCGATGACGGCGGCTCTGCCCTCGATATCGGCGACGTCCACGAAGCCGCCGTTAGTGTCCAGGTGGGAACGGGAATCGGCCGAGTGGTTGCGGTTGTCCCCCATGACCCAGACCTTGCCGGCGGGCACCACGACGTCGAAGTCGCGGGCCTGCGGCACCTCCGCCGGGTTGATGTACTTCTCGCTCAGCGGCGTGCCGTTGACGGTGAGCTGGCCGCCGGCGTCGCAGCAGACGACGTGGTCCCCGGGCAGCCCGATGACACGCTTGACGAGGTGCTGCTCCGAGTTGTCCGGCAGCAGGCCGACAAACGTCAGTCCGTCCTGCACCCAGGTGAAGCGCCCCGCCGGCTTTTCGGCCGCGGGGACCAGCCAGCCCTTCGTGTCCTTGAACACCACGACGTCGCCGTGCTCGAGGGCAAACGGCTCGGGGACGAGGAGGTTCACGAAGATGCGGTCGTTCACGTCCAGGGTGTCGACCATCGATTCCGAGGGGATGTAGAAGGCCCGGAAGAGGAAGGTCTTGATCAGGAAGGACAGCACGATCGCGACCACCACCACGGTGGCCACTTCCTTCAGCCACACGAAGACCGGGCTGCGCCCGGCCCGGTCCTGGGCTTTGCGCGCGCGCCTCGAGGACGCGACGGCGGGGGCCGGTCCGGCAGGCTGGGCGCCAGCCTCCGGAGCGCCAGCGCCCGGAGCGCCCGCGTCCGGTGCCGCGGCAGGCGCCGCGTGTTCGGCCGCGTGTTCAGTCAGGTGGTCCGGGGCATGTTTCCCGTTCGGCTGCTGCTCGGCGGTGGGGATCGCGGCGGAAGTCACCCGGGGCTGATCTTGCCCCCGTGGATCAGGAGTCCGGGGTCCGGTCTCGGGCATCTACTGTCCGTTCGTCGTCGTCGTCGCGGCCTGGGCGGGCCGTGGTACTGCTGCAAATCTATCAAGCGGCCAGATGATCTGTACCGGCCGGCCGATCACCCGGTCTACGGGCACCATACCCCCTCCGGGGGCTCCCAGAAGGCTTCTGGAATCGGCCGACATGGAGCGGTGGTCCCCCATCAGCCAGAGCCGGCCCGCCGGAACGGCCACGCTGAACGCCAACCCGCTGGCGGCATCACCCCCATAGAGATAGGGTTCCGCAACAGGCTGGCCGTTCACTGTGAGTCCGCCGTTGCCGTCGCAGCACGCCACACGGTCTCCGGGAAGCCCGATGACACGCTTGACGTACACGCTGTCGCTGCCCGCCAGGCCCAACCAGTGCCCTGCCCCGGCGAGGAAGTCCACCACGGGGCCCTTGCCGCTGTTCAGCGGGGCGAAGGAGCCGCGGCCGTCGAACACCACGACGTCGCCGCGGCGCAACGGTCCAGTCTGGAAACCGGTCTGGAAGTCGGTGCGCGAGACCAGGATCCTGTCCCCCGAGAGGAACAGCGGCTCCATGGATGCGGAGGGGATGAAGTAGACGTCCAGCCACAGCGAACGGACCACGCCGCTGATGGCCACGGCCAGGACAAGGGCCAGCAACGCAAGACGCCAGCCCCGTTTCCCGGGCTGGCGTCTGGTCTGCTCCATGATCCGTATCCTGTAATGCTGTGGCGGATAGCTCCGGCAACACGCCGGATACGGTCCGTGGATCCGCTAAGGAAGTCTGGAGGACTTACTTAGCGGTCTGGAAGTCGCGCTTTTCCTTGATCTTCGCTGCCTTGCCGCGGAGTTCACGCATGTAGTACAGCTTGGCGCGGCGCACGTCACCCTTGGAGACGAGCTCGATCTTCTCGATGATCGGGGAGTGCACCGGGAAGGTACGCTCCACGCCGACGCCGAAGGAAACCTTGCGGACGGTGAAGGTTTCGCGGAGGCCGTCACCCTGGCGGCCCAGGACGAAGCCCTGGAAGACCTGGACACGGGAGTTCTTGCCTTCGATGATGTTCACGTGGACCTTGAGGGTGTCGCCACCGCGGAACTCGGGAATGTCGGTGCGCAGCGAGGCTGCATCTACGGAATCGAGGATATGCATTGATCCACTCCTGGTGAACGCCACAGGTCATCCACGTTGGGTCACGGCGGCCAAGCCCGGGTGCAAAAATGCGGCCCGGAAATTCCCGCCGAAAATTTTGTGGTCCGGCTCCGTCAGGACTTGACGGGGCCGGGGTGCCCGGCTGTTGATAACGATCCCCCTGTGGCAGGTTCGTACCCAGCAGGCACAAGGACTAATTTTGCCACACGCGGGGCGTTCGAGCCAATCCCCGAGCCCCGGCTGTCAGCATGCGGCTAGTTCTGCTCCCCGGCGGTGTCCGGCCGGCGCCTCAGGCGGCCGTCGACGACGTCGTACCCCAGGTCCGCGAACGCCGTCCGGTCCGCGCGGGGCAGTTTGCCGGCGTCGAACTCCGCCAACAGGTCGGGCCGGCGTTCGGCGGTGCGGCGGTACTGCTCGTGCCGGCGCCACTGGGCGATCTTGCCGTGGTTGCCGCTGAGCAGCACGGCCGGGACCTCGCGGTCCCGCCAGCTGGAGGGCTTCGTGTACACCGGGTACTCCAGCAGCCCGTCCGAATGGGACTCCTCCACCAGGGATTCGGGATTCCCGACGACGCCCGGGAGCAGCCGCCCGACCGCCTCCACCATGGCCAGCACGGCCACCTCCCCGCCGTTGAGGACATAGTCGCCCAGGCTCATGGGGCGCACGGTGAAGTGCTCCTGCGCCCATTCCATCACGCGTTCGTCGATGCCCTCGTAGCGGCCGCAGGCGAAGACCAGCCGGTCTTCCTCCGCCAGCTCCTGGGCGGCGGCCTGGGTGAACCGCTCCCCCGCCGGCGACGGGACGATCAGGACCGGCCGGGGGGCCACCGCTGACCCGGCAGCCGCCGGCTGTTCGGCGGACACATCAGCTACAGCGGCCAGCGCCTGCGCCCAGGGCTCGGGCTTCATGACCATGCCGGCGCCGCCGCCGTAGGGGGTGTCATCCACGGTCCGGTGCCGGTCCGTGGTGAAGTCGCGGAGGTCATGGACCCTCAGGTCCAGCAGCCCGTCCTGGCGCGCCTTCCCGATCAGGGACAGTTCCAGGGGCGCCAGGTACTCCGGGAAGATGCTGACGACGTCGATCCTCATCTAGGCGTTGTCTCCGGCCTCGTCGTCAGACGTGGCAGCAGCCTCTTCGGCGTCAGGCGTGGCCGCCGCTTCTTCGCCGGCTTCTTCGGCGTTGACCTCGAAGAGTCCGGGCGGCGGGGTGACGAGGACGAACTTCTCGGCCACGTTGACCTCGGGGACGATCTGCTCCACGAACGGGATCAGGATTTCCTTGCCGTCCGTCGAGGTCACCACCAGCAGGTCCTGGACCGGGAGGGTGTTCAGCCCGGAGACCTTGCCGACCACCTTGCCGCCGACGCGGACGTCCAGGCCGACGAGCTCGTGCTCGTACCAGCCCTCATCGTCGTCGTCCTCGTCGAGTTCTTCGGTCTCAATGAACAGCTTGGCGCCGCGGAGGGTTTCCGCCTCGTTGCGGGTCTCGATCTCCTCGAAGGCCAGGAGCAGGATGTCCTTGTTCCAGCGCGCACCGAGGATGGTGAGCGGCCCGGCCGAGGCGGGCTCCACCACGAACCGGGTGCCCGGGACGAAGCGGTCGCCGGGGGCATCGGTGAGCACCTGGACGGTCACTTCGCCGCGGATGCCGTGGGGCTTGCCGATTCGTGCCACCTGAAGCTGCATCTGTTCCTCTGTTCGGGGTTGGTGATTCTGGGATCTGCGGGGAAAACAGTCCGGCCCCTCCACCATTATCTGGTGGAGGGGCCGGACTCAAAGCAAGTATTGCTGGACGCGCTACCGGCGGCGGTCGGTGTCGACGACGTCGACCCTGACCGGCTCGCCGTCCGCCAGTGCAGCCACCACAGTGCGCAGTGCGCGTGCGGTGCGGCCCTGGCGGCCGATCACCCGTCCGAGGTCGTCCTGGTGAACGCGCACCTCGAGGGTATCCCCGCGGCGGTTGTTCTTCGCACTGACCTTGACATCCTCAGGGGTGTCCACGATCCCGCGGACGAGGTGTTCGAGCGCTTCTGCCAGCAATTTACTCGGCCTCGGTGGTCTCTGCTGCGGCTTCAGCGGAAGCGTCGTCCTTCTTGGCCTTCTTGGTGATGGCTTCCGGGATGATCACGGAACCCTTTTCCGGGGTAACGAAGGCAGCCTTGGGGGCCTTGGTCTTCAAGGTGCCCTCCTGGCCGGGGAGACCCTTGAACTTCTGCCAGTCACCGGTGATCTTGAGGATCGCGGCAACCTGCTCGGACGGCTGGGCGCCGACGCCGAGCCAGTACTGGGCACGGTCCGTGTCGACCTCGATGTACGAGGGCTCTTCGGTCGGGTGGTACTTGCCGATCTCTTCGATGGCACGGCCGTCACGCTTGGAGCGTGCGTCCATGACGACGATGCGGTAGTACGGTGCGCGCATCTTGCCGAAGCGCTTAAGGCGAATCTTTACGGCCACTTTTGTGGTCACTCCTGTTTCTGAAACGGGGTCGAGCCCGGCGTTCTGCACCCGTGGGGCGGGCCGTACTAGGGGGTTCTAAAAGGACAAGATCCGGACGCGGAGAGAGGGGCCACGCAGATCAAGTACGTGTTCATTGTGCCAGATCGACGGCGGGATTTCGACTTGACACGTGGGCAGCGCCCGATTCAGCCTGTCAGGCAGCAGTCCAGACGTAGAGTTCGGACTTCGTGGCCGGGTCGATGCCGGCGGCGAGTCCGGCGAGCTCGCGGACGTAGCTTTTGGCCTGGTCTGCACCGAAGGGCATGTCCTCCTCGGCAGCCCAGGCCGCCGCCACGTCGTCCAGGACGTCGCCCTCGCCTTCGGTTTCGTAGCTGAGCAGCTCGGCGAGGGCCCGGACCATGGCGTGCGGAACCCCGAGCAGCGAGTCGCTGGTTACATCCACCATGGCCAGCTCATAGTCGGCCCCGGAGGCGTGCACGGCGGCCCCGGCGAGGTCGCCGAGGCGTTCAATCTCGTAGTCGCTGATATCCGGGATCCGGACGGCTCCCGGCGCAAGCGCTGAGCCGCCGTCGAGGGCCGCGGCCCGCTTGAGGGCTTCATTGTGGGTGGACACAAAGACTTCGGTGTAGCCCATGGGACGGATCCTTATTCTGTCGAGTCTGTCGCTGCATTGCCCGGCGGGGAGGTCCCGGCCGGCGGGCGCCGCCGCCCTCGTGACCGGGGTCAGGGGTGCGGGCGGCGGTCCGGTTGCCAGCCTAACCCAGCCGGCCCGCGTGAGCGGACGGCGACGCAGCCCGCGTCAGCGGACGGCGACGCGGCCCGCGTGAGCGGACGGCGACGCAGCCCGCGTCAGCGGACGGCGACGCGGATGCGGTTGCGCCACGGGTCCTCGAAGCGCAGCTCGGCACCGGTGTGGTGCGAGGAGACGCCGGCGACCTTGAGGCGGTCGGCGAGCGCTCCGACGTCGTCCCCGGACGGTACTTCGATCAGCACTTCACCCAGGCCCAGGGTGTCGCGCCGGGGGCCCGCGCCGCGGCTGTTCCAGACGTTCATGGCCATGTGGTGGTGGTAGCCGCCGGCGGAGACGAACAGCGCCTGGCCGTGCCAGCCGGCCGTCTTCTCGAAGCCCAGGGTGCCGACGTAGAAGTCATGCGCCGACGCGACGTCGCCCACCTGCAGGTGGACGTGCCCGATGCCGGCGGCGGTCCCGCGCTGGCCGGAGACGGATTCTTCGGTGAGGAACTGCTGCAGGAAGCGCTGGGGCGGCAGGGCCAGGCTGTCCATCACGACATTCTTTCCCTCCCAGGACCAGGCCTCGCGGGGCCGGTCCCAGTACAGTTCGATGCCGTTGCCCTCGGGGTCGTTGAAGTAGAAGGCTTCGCTGACGAGGTGGTCGGCGCTGCCGGTGAAGGACTGCGGCGCGTACTGCGCCGCCGTGGCCACGGTGGCGGCCAGGGCGGGCTGGTCATCGAAGAGAAAGGCCGTGTGGAAGAGGCCGGCCTCGCCGCGGGCCGGGACGGGCAGCCCGGGTGCGGGGGCAAGGTGGACCAGCGGCTTCTGCTTGCGGCCGAGGTACAGGCCGCCGTCCTGCTCGGCGACGATGTCCAGGCCGAGGGCGCGCTGGTAGTAGTCCGTCATGAGCTTCATGTCGCCGGCCTTGAGCATCACGGTGCCCATGGTGAGTGCGGCGGGAAGCAGGTCCTGGGTGGTGGCTTCAGCAGTCATTTTGAACGCTCCGGGGTTCAGTGGCCACCGACCTTCGATGACCTTTTCATACTGTTAAAATTACTTGAAGCTTCAATTTATTCCTAATGGAGGAGTTCTCCCCTCAACACGATGTGCCTGAGTTCGTCCAGGGTTTCGAGGCGGCCCCGGGGGTCCTCGGCGCAGACCAGGACGTCGGCGCTGGCGCCTTCGGCGATGGCGTCGGCCCCGAGCCAGGCGCGTGCTGCCCAGGCGCCGGCGTCGAGGGCAGCCCGCGCCGGGAGGCCGGCGGCGTGCAGGGCCTGGATTTCATCGGCAATCCGTCCGTGCCTGATCACGCTGCCGGCGTCCGTCCCGGCGTAGATGGACACGCCGGCCTCGAAGGCCTCAAGGATCCGTTCGCTCCGGCGCTCCCAGAGGGCGCGCATGTGCGCGGCGTAGCGGGGGAACTTCGCGGCGGCCTGCGCGGCGATGTCCGGGAAGGTGGCGATGTTGATCAGGGTGGGGACGATCGGCACACCCTGTTCCACGAACCGGGGCAGGTGCCGCGGCAGCAGGCCGGTGCCGTGCTCGATGCAGTCGATCCCGGCGTCGAGCATGTCATCGAGGGTGTCTTCGGCGAAGCAGTGCGCCGTCACGCGGGCGCCTTCATCGTGGGCGGCCCGGACGGCGTCCTTGAGCACGGCGGCGGGGAAGGACGGTGCCAGGTCCCCGGCGCCGCGGTCGATCCAGTCGCCCACGAGCTTGACCCAGCCGTCGCCGGCGAGCGCCTGCTTGCGCACGGCCTCGACGAGGTTCTCCGGCTCCACCTCGACGGCGAAGCCGCGGAGGTAGCGCCCGGTCCTGGCGATGTGGCGGCCGGAGCGGATGATGCGCGGCAGGTCCGTGCGCTGCTGCAGCCAGCGGGTGTCATGCACGGCCCCGGCGTCCCGCACGAGCAGCGTGCCGGCGTCGCGGTCCGTGGCGGCCTGCTCCTCCACGACGTGCTCCGGGACGTCTCCGCCGGGGCCGAGCCCGATGTGGCAGTGCGCGTCGACCAGCCCGGGAATCACCCAGCCGTCCAGCACGAGGTCCGGCGCCGCGGCGGGACGGTGGAAGGTCAGCACGCCGTCGACGGACCACAGGCCGCGGTGCTCCTGCTCCGCGCTGGTGAGGACCGGGCCGCTGAACTCAATGATCCTGCTCATGGCTTAAAGCCTAACCGCCCGGCAGCCGGGCGCCACGTCACACCCGGCCTGGCCCTGCGGCCTGTGGTAGCTTCGTCTACGACCACACGGGTGCCCTCGCAGGGGCTGAGATCGGGCTGACGCAGCCTGCGACCGTTGAACCTGTCCGGGTAATTCCGGCGAAGGAAGTGAGTATTCCGTGAATACGCAAGAAACACAGCTGATGCCTGCCCAAGAAGAAGCCCGCAGTGCGTCCGGCAGGGAAGAAACCCAGTCTTTGAAGTCCCACTCGCTGGCCTACATCACTGACGATGCAACCGGGATCCGCGTCCCGGTCACCGAAATCGCGCTGGACAACTCCCCGAACGGACAGCAGAACGCGCCGTTCCAGATCTACCGGACGGCAGGCCCCGGCAGCGATCCCGTACTGGGGCTTGAGCCGTTCCGGGCGGCCTGGATTGAGGCCCGGGGAGATACCGAACCGTACAGCGGCCGGGAACGGAACCTGCTCGACGACGGCAAGTCGGCCGTGCGCCGCGGCGCGGCGTCCGCAGAATGGCGCGGGGCGCGGCCGGTGCCCCGCCGCGCCGTCGACGGCAGGACCGTCACGCAGATGCGCTACGCCCGGGACGGCGTCATCACCCCGGAGATGCAGTTCGTGGCCTTACGCGAGAACTGCGGCGTGGAGCTGGTCCGCAGCGAAGTGGCGGCGGGCCGGGCCATCATCCCCAACAACATCAACCATCCCGAATCCGAGCCGATGATCATCGGCAAGGCCTTCCTGGTGAAGATCAACGCCAACATCGGCAACTCGGCGGTCACCAGCTCCATCGCGGAAGAAGTCGACAAACTCCAATGGGCCACACAGTGGGGCGCGGACACCGTCATGGACCTCTCCACGGGTGATGACATCCACACCACCCGCGAGTGGCTCATCCGCAATGCGCCCGTCCCGATCGGCACCGTGCCGATCTACCAGGCTCTGGAAAAAGTCAACGGCGACGCGAACGCCCTCACGTGGGAGATCTACCGGGACACCGTGATCGAGCAATGCGAGCAGGGCGTGGACTACATGACCGTCCACGCCGGGGTGCTCCTCCGCTACGTACCGCTGACGGCCAACCGGGTGACCGGAATCGTCTCCCGCGGCGGTGCCATCATGGCCGGCTGGTGCCTGGCACACCATCAGGAAAACTTCCTCTACACCCATTTCGACGAGCTGTGCGAAATCTTCGCCAAGTATGACGTCGCGTTCTCCCTCGGGGACGGGCTGCGGCCCGGTGCGACGGCCGATGCCAACGACGCCGCGCAGTTCGCCGAGCTGGACACCCTCGCCGAGCTCACGCAGCGGGCCTGGGAGTTCGACGTCCAGGTCATGGTGGAAGGGCCGGGCCACGTGCCGTTCCACCTTGTCCGTGAAAACGTGGAGCGCCAGCAGGAGCTGTGCAAGGGCGCCCCGTTCTACACGCTCGGGCCGCTGGTCACCGATATCGCCCCCGGGTACGACCACATCACCTCCGCGATCGGCGCCACCGAGATCGCCCGCTACGGCACCGCGATGCTCTGCTATGTCACGCCCAAGGAGCACCTCGGCCTGCCGAACAAGGACGACGTCAAGACGGGCGTGATCACGTACAAGATCGCCGCCCACGCCGCCGACCTGGCGAAGGGTCATCCGGGCGCCCATGAGCGTGACGATGCGCTGTCCAAGGCCCGGTTCGAGTTCCGCTGGCGCGACCAGTTCGCGCTGTCCCTTGACCCGGTGACGGCCGAGGCCTTCCACGATGAGACGCTCCCGGCGGAGCCGGCCAAGACGGCCCACTTCTGCTCGATGTGCGGCCCGAAGTTCTGTTCGATGCGGATCAGCCAGGACATCCGCGATGAATACGGCTCGGCGGAGTCGCAGGCAGCGCTCGCCGATATGGCGGCAGGAATGCGGGAAAAGAGCCAGGAATTCCTGGC
>NZ_JAGPOT010000070.1 GCF_018224015.1 Pseudarthrobacter albicanus | reverse complement strand
TTCTGTTCGATGCGGATCAGCCAGGACATCCGCGATGAATACGGCTCGGCGGAGTCGCAGGCAGCGCTCGCCGATATGGCGGCAGGAATGCGGGAAAAGAGCCAGGAATTCCTGGCCGCGGGCGGCAAGGTCTATCTGCCGGAGCTGCAGCTTCCGGCTCAGCGCTAGCGGACCCGCCCAACTGGGTCGCAGCAGATGTCGTTATGGGCGCCCATAACGACATCAACTGCGACCCAGTTGGGGCTGCGGGTTCAGGAGCGGCGGGTTCAGGACGCCTGGGCGTGCTGGAGCCGGCTGACCCCGGCGATGAAGGAGCGGACAAAGTGGTCGCCCTCGGCCGAGTCCTGGGGCCGGTGCCCTCCCGCTGCGATGCGGTGCAGGGCTCCGGTCTCGCGCAGGTAGCCGGCGATTTCCTCGTACAGGGGTTCCCAGCCGCCGGTCAGGACCAGGGTGGGGACTCCCGGCACGATCTGCAGGGGCGCTTCCCAGCCCGGGGCCTGCAGGCGGAGGCGCCGGGCCTCCCGGCGGGCTTCCGGTGTCGCGGTCCCGGGCGCGTCCGCCGGGAAGGCCCGCCGGACATACTCGCGCTGGAAATCCTCGTCCCCGAGCTCGTGGCGGATGTCGAAGAGCGGCTGCATCAAGGCCCGGTGCGCCGACGTCGCCGGCAGTTCCGCGGTGAGCGAGAGGCAGGCCGGCTCCACCAGGGTGAGCGACTGCACGAGGTCGGGCCGTTCGACGGCGGCCATCATCGCGGCGATCGCCCCGTGCGAATGGGCGACGACGTGTCCGCCGGCGGCGCCGCGGCCGTCGTCGGCGAGCGCGCCGAGCACGATCGCGGCGTCGGCTGCGAAGTCGGATTCGAGCGGTTCGGCGACGGCGTCAAAGCCGTGCCGGCGCAGGAACAGCGCGTCGTAGTTGAGCGCCATCCCGTGCTGCTTGGGCCACGCGGCGGCACCGAAGCGGCCTTCCCCGTGGACGAAGACTACGCGCTGCTTGAACATGCTCCAACCTTATGGCACGGGTCCGCGAACAGGGCCGCCGACATACGGCTCCTGCCGTCCTGGCCGGAAATTACTTGCTGCCGCCGAGGAACTTGTCGAAGCCCTTGGGCAGGTTCAGCTGGGACGGATCGAAGTCGCCGCCCTGCTGGCCGAACGCGGCCCCCGTGGGCAGGGCCTTGGGTGCCGCGGCACGCCGGGCCTCGGCGTCGCGGAGTTCCTGCGCTGCCTTGGCCGGGTTGCCGGACCGGGCCTTCTTCTTCGGCGCGTTCCTGGCGCCCTTCCGGGCCCCTCCCCCGCCCATGCCGGGCATCCCGGGCATTCCCGGCATCCCGCCGCCGGCCGCCATTTTCTTCATCATCTTCTGGGCCTGGGCAAAGCGCTCCAGCAGGCCGTTAACGTCGGAGACGTGCACGCCGGAACCGCGGGCGATGCGGGCGCGGCGGGAGCCGTTGATGATCTTGGGGGCGACGCGTTCGTGCGGCGTCATGGACCGGACGATCGCCTCGACGCGGTCGATCTCGCGTTCGTCGAACTGCTCCAGCTGCTGCCGGATGTTCTGGGCGCCCGGCATCATCATGAGCATTTTCTTCATTGAGCCCATGTTGCGGATCTGCTGCATCTGGGACAGGAAGTCGTCCAGGGTGAAGTCTTCCTGGTCGGCGAACTTCTTCGCCATCCGGGCGGCTTCGTCCTTGTCCCAGGACTTCTCGGCCTGCTCGATCAGGGTGAGCACGTCACCCATGTCGAGGATGCGCGAGGCCATCCGGTCCGGGTGGAACAGCTCGAAGTCGTCCACGCCTTCGCCGGTGGACGCAAACATGACGGGCTTGCCGGTCACCGACGCGACCGAGAGGGCGGCACCGCCGCGGGCGTCGCCGTCGAGCTTTGACAGCACGACGCCGGTGAAGTTGACGCCGTCGTCGAACGCCATCGCCGTGTTCACGGCGTCCTGGCCGATCATGGCGTCGACCACGAACAGGACTTCGTTGGGAACGATGGCCCGGCGGATCTGGCGGGCCTGTTCCATCATTTCGGCGTCGACGCCGAGCCGTCCGGCGGTGTCCACGATCACGACGTCGTGCAGCGTTCGCTTGGCTTCCTCGACGCCGGCACGGGCGACGGCGACCGGGTCGCCGCTCGGGTGCTCCAGTTCGGAGGTGGCGCCCGGGTGCGGCGCGAATACGGGCACGCCGGCGCGCTGGCCGACCACCTGCAGCTGGGTGACGGCGTTGGGGCGCTGCAGGTCGCAGGCCACCAGCAGGGGGCTGTGGCCCTGTCCCTTGAGCCACTTGGCGAGCTTGCCGGCGAGGGTGGTCTTGCCGGCGCCCTGGAGGCCGGCGAGCATGATGACGGTGGGCCCGGTCTTGGCCAGGCGGATCCGGCGGGTTTCGCCGCCGAGGATCTCGACGAGTTCCTCGTTGACGATCTTCACGATCTGCTGGCTCGGGTTCAGCGCCCCGGAAACCTCGGCGCCGAGGGCACGTTCGCGCACGCGGCCGGTGAACTCCCGCACGACCGAAACGGCAACGTCGGCGTCCAGGAGGGCGCGCCGGATCTCGCGGACCGTGGCGTCAACGTCCGCCTCGGTCAGGCGGCCCTTGCCACGGAGGTTCTTGAAGGTTGCTGTCAACCGGTCAGAGAGTGAATTGAACACGCGCCGTGCACTTCTTTCAGTGGATCTACGGATGGCGGCCGGTCCGGCACGCCAGCGTCGCGACTGATGTTCGCCGGAACGAACTGCCTCGACAACGGGACTCGACTATCTAGGGTACCAAGTCAGGCCTGCAAGATGGCATGCTGGCTGGGTGACCAGCCAAACAACAGTGAAAACCCTGCTCATCCTGGGCGCCTCGGGCGACCTCACCGGCAGGCTCCTGCTGCCCGGACTGGCCAGGCTCGTGGCCCGGGGGCACGCAGACGGCCTTGCCCTGGCCGGCGCGGGATCGGACCCCTGGACGCCGGAACAATGGCTGGACCGGATCGGGGAGTCCTTCGCGGACGAGAACTCCCAGGCCGACGCCTACGGCAGGCGGGAGCTGAAGCGGATCCGCCGGGAAAGCACCTACCACCAGCTGGATGTCACCGCCGGGGGCCAGCTGGCCGGGCTCCTGGCGCAGCTGGAGGGCCCGGTGGCCGTCTACTTCGCCCTGCCGCCGCGGATCAGCCAGCTTGCCTGCGAGGCGCTGGCCCCGGAGCAGGTGCCCGCCGGGACCCGGCTGGTGATGGAGAAGCCGTTCGGCTCGGACGAGCAGTCCGCCCGCCGGCTCAACCAGACGCTGGCCGCGCTGGTCCCGGAGGACCACATCCACCGGGTGGACCACTTCCTGGGCAAGGCCACGGTGCTGAACATCCTGGGCCTGCGCTTCGCGAACAACTTCCTGGAGCCGGTCTGGAACCGGGAGCACATTGAGACGGTGGAGATCATCTTCGATGAGGACCTGGCGCTGGAGGGACGCGCCCGGTATTACGACGGCGCCGGCGCCCTGCGCGACATGATCCAGAGCCACCTGCTCGAGATCATGGCGCTGCTGGCGATCGAGCCGCCGGCCTCCGTGCACGAGCGGGATCTCCGCGATGCGGTGGCCACCGTGCTGCGCGCCAGCAGCATCAAGGCCCCCTACGCCAAGAGCACGCGCCGCGCCCGCTATGCGGCAGGGACCATCGGCGGCCGGAAGGTTCCCGATTATGCCAGGGAGGACGGCGTGGACGCGTCCCGCGGCACCGAGACGCTGGCCGAGGTCCGGGTGGAGATCGACAACTGGCGATGGCAGGGCGTTCGGTTCATCCTGCGTTCCGGCAAGGCCCTGGGGAACAGGCGCAAGGAGGCGGTGGTGACGTTCCGGCCGGCACCGCACCTGCCGAAAGGGTTTACCGGGGTGGACGCGCCCAACCAGCTCCGGATCGGTTTCGGCCCGGACACGCTGGCGTTCGACGTCGACGTGAACGGCCCGGGTGACGTCCTGAGCCTGGACCGGATCACGCTGCAGGCCGAGCTGAGCGACTCCGAGCTGCTGCCCTACGGCGAAGTCCTGCAGGGAGTCCTCACCGGCGATCCGCTCCTGTCCGTGCGGGCTGACACGGCGGAGGAGTGCTGGCGCATCGTGGATCCGGTACTGAAAGCCTGGGCGCGCGGCAGCGTCCCGCTCCAGGAGTACCCCGCCGGGAGCCCGGGCCCCGGGGACTGGCCGGCGTAGCCGCCGTCGGGCGGGCAGCGAAAAAGCGGGCCGGATACCTTTCCAGGTATCCGGCCCGCTGTCCCGGCATCCGCTCAGATGGCGGCCGGTCCGCGTTCACCGGTGCGGACCCGTACCGCCTCGAACACATCCACCGTCCAGACCTTGCCGTCGCCGGCCCGGCCGGTGTTCGAGCTGGCGATGATGACATCCAGGATGTCGTTCGCCTGTTCATCGGTGGCCAGGACCTCCACCCGGATCTTGGGCAGCAGGTCCACGTTGTACTCGGCGCCCCGGTACACCTCGGTGTAGCCGCGCTGCCGGCCGTAGCCGCTCGCCGCGCTGACCGTGAGGCCCTGGACTCCGTAGGCTTCCAGCCCTTCCCGGATGGCATCGAGCTTCTCCGGCCGGACGATCGCTGTGATCAGTTTCATGCGCCCACGCTTTCCTTGCCTGCTGCGGCCTTCTTGCCGTCGGACGAGGCGTCCGCCGTACCGGTGGCCGTTGCGTCCCCGGCCTGCGGCTTGCCGGTGATCAGATCATGCAGCGGCTGGAAGCTGCCGCCGTGGCCGCCGACGCCGAACTCGTAGGCGGTCTCTGCGTGCAGGCTGAGGTCCACGCCCACTGCTTCCTGCTCCTGGGAAACCCGGAAGCCCATGGTCTTGTGGATCGGGAAGGCGATGATGAAGGTCATGACCGCGGTGAAGACGATGGAGCAGACTGCAGCGAGGGCCTGTGCCACCAGCTGGGTCGTGCCGCCGCCGTAGAAGAGACCTGCCGTGCCCTGGGTCGGCGTCGCGAGGAAGCCGATCGCGACGGTGCCGACGACACCGGAGACGAGGTGGACGCCCACGACGTCGAGCGAGTCGTCATAGCCGAACTTGAACTTCAGGCCGACGGCCAGGGCGGACGCGACGCCGGCGACAACGCCGAGGGCAATGGCACCGAGTGGGGAGACGTTGGCGCAGGCCGGGGTGATCGCGACCAGGCCGGCGACTACACCCGATGCAGCACCGAGTGACGTCGGGTGGCCATCGCGGAAGCGTTCGACGGCGAGCCAGCCGAGCATTGCGGCGGCCGGGGCGGCGAGGGTGTTGATCCAGATCAGGCCTGCCTGCTCAACGGTGGCAGCGGCACCGGCGTTGAAGCCGAACCAGCCGAACCAGAGGATTGCTGCGCCCAGCATGACGAACGGGATGTTGTGCGGGCGGTGGTTCGGGTCCTTGCCGAAGCCCTTGCGGTTACCGATGATCAGGACCAGGATGAGGCCGGCCACGCCGGCGTTGATGTGGACCACGGTGCCACCGGCGAAGTCGATGACCGGAGCGAACGTCTGGCCGAACCAGCCGTCCTTGGAGAAGAGGCCGCCGCCCCAGACCATGAAGGCCATAGGGGCGTACACGAGGGTGGCCCAGATCGGGGTGAAGATGACCCATGCCGAGAACTTGGCGCGATCGGCGACTGCTCCGGAGATCAGTGCCACCGTGATGATGGCGAAGGTGGCTGCGTAGCCTACCTTGAGCAGATCCGCGGGGTCGGTGAAGTTGTGCAGCCCGAAGTGGCTGAACGGGTTCGCGAAGATCTGGAAGAAGTTGTCCTCGTTGCTCGTAGCCATCGAAGCGCCCCACAGGACCCACATGATGCCAACGGTTCCAATGGCGACGAAGCTCATCATCATCATGTTCAAAGCCGACTTGGCGCGAGTCATGCCGCCATAGAAGAATGCCAGGCCCGGGGTCATGAACAGCACGAGTGCTGAAGCGACCAGGAGCCAAACGAGACCTGCGGTGAGTTCCATGGTCTACGTCCTCTCTTGCTTTTTGTGCGGAGTTGCCCGCCTGTCCCAACGCCTTTTTGCGTTCTAGTAAGAGTCTTGCCGTGCCGTGTTTCACCTGCAGAGGATTTAGATTGCCTGCTTGTTACGAGAACCTCCCGGAAGTAAATGGTGCATCTCGGGCTTGTTACGGTTATGTTTCGGGCGTTCAGTCACGCCCGCCTCGGCTCCCCTGCCCCTACCTCTTCCTCTTCCGAACAAATTCCCCCGCAAGGACGACAGCACCATGAGCAAGACCACCCGCAAACCCCGGCTTCCCCGGGATATCAAGGTGATGCTGGTCGCCTCGTTCCTCATTGCGATCGGCTTCGGCCTGGTCGCACCGGTGCTCCCCCAGTTCGCCACCACCTTCGACGTCGGTGCGACGGAGGCGGCCGTGATCGTGAGCATCTTTGCCTTCATGAGGCTTCTTTTCGCGCCGGCCGGCGGGGCCCTGATCGTACGGCTGGGGGAACGGCCCGTCTATGTGGCCGGGCTGCTGATCGTCGCGGCCTCCACGGCGGCCTGCGCCTTCGCCCAGGACTACTGGCAGCTGCTGGTGTTCCGGGGACTGGGCGGCGCGGGCTCGGTGATGTTCACCGTGGCGTCGATGGCGTTGGTGGTCCGGCTGGCACCGCCCGAAAGCCGCGGCCGGGTTTCCGGGGCCTACGCGTCGGCCTTCCTGATCGGCAACGTGTGCGGTCCGATCGTGGGCGGGCTGCTCGCCGGCTTCGGCCTGCGGGTGCCGTTCCTTGCCTACGCGGCCGCGCTGGTCCTGGCCGCGCTCGTGGTGCAGACCCAGCTCAGCCATGTCCCGGCTGCCTCGCGCCTGCCGGGCCGTGCGGCCCCGGCCATGGAACTCCGCGAAGCGCTGCGGGACAGCGCCTACCGGGCGGCGCTGTTCTCCAGCTTTGCCAACGGCTGGGCCACGATCGGGGTGCGGATGGCCACGGTGCCGCTGTTCGCCGTCGTGGCCCTCGGCGGCGGGCCCGAATCCGCCGGCTGGGCGCTGGCCGTGTTCGCAGCCGGCAACGCGGCCGCGCTGACCTTCTCCGGAAAGCTGGCGGACAGCCTGGGCCGGAAGCCGCTGATGCTTTCCGGGCTGACGGTCACCGGGACGGCCACCGCGGCCGTCGGATTCACGGACCAGTTCGGCTGGTTCCTGCTGGCCTCCGCGGTCGCCGGGATCGGTTCGGGACTGCTCGGGCCTGCCCAGCAGGCGGCCATCGCCGATGTGATCGGCAACGAACGGTCCGGCGGGCGGGTGCTCGCCGTGTTCCAGATGACCGCGGACACCGGCGCGATCACCGGCCCGGTGCTGGCGGGGCTGCTGGCGGACCGGCTGGGTTACGGCTGGGCCTTCGGCGTCACCGGCGGGATCCTCGTCGCGGCGGCCGCGGGCTGGCTGCTGGCGCGGGAGCCCAGCCGGCGGCCGGCCCCGGCGGACGCTTAGCACCGGCGGGAGGCTCGCGTCCGAAGAACACCTTTCGCTTGGCTAAGGACGCGCGATTAAATAAACCGAGTTTTTGGACTTGATGGGCTTACGGTTGTGCTATGTCGAATACTGCGCAACTGGCGGAGTCCGCGGGAAGACGATACGCGGCATTGCGGGCGCAT
>NZ_JAGPOT010000007.1 GCF_018224015.1 Pseudarthrobacter albicanus | reverse complement strand
ACCAGGGCTGCGCCTTCCCCGGCTGCACCATCCCCGCGCCCTGGTGCGAGGCCCACCACATCAGCTACTGGTCCCGCGGCGGGTCCACCAGCACCGACAACGGCACGATCCTCTGCTCACATCACCACGCCCTGGTCCACAAGGAAGAATGGACCATCCAGGTCCGCACCGGCATCCCCTGGTTCATCCCCCCGCCCCATGTGGACCCGCGCCAGATGCCACGACGAAACCGCTACTTCAGGTCATGAAAGCCGCCCGTTCGCGGACTGTCACAGCAGTAGCCCGGACTTCCGCCGCCTTGGCGGCGAAGAAAACGTCGTGCCGCAGAAGACACCGTGTTGCAGAAACCGTGGGACGCGTGCCCCCGGGGACCGCCGGGGACCGCCGGGATCATAGGCCAGACCGGCGCGCTTAGACCGGAGGGCCGGTATTGGGCTTGAGGTTCTTCATCACCAGCGTTGAAGTGAGCCGTTCGACGCCGGGCAGCGAGGTCAGCTCGCTGTCGTAGAAGCGTTGGTAGGCGGGCAGGTCCTCGGCGATGACCTTGAGCAGGTAGTCCGGCGAGCCGAACAGCCGCTGGGCCTCGACGATGTTCGGATTGTCCGCGACCCGGTTCTCGAAAATCTCCATCGTGGCCCGGTCAACCTGCCGGAGCGTGGCGAAAACGATCGCCTCGAAACCAAGCCCGACGGCGGACGGATCGATGTCCGCGCGGTAGCCCCGGATGACGCCGGAGGCCTCCAGATCCCGCAGCCGGCGATGGCAGGGCGCCACCGTGAGCCCCACCTTGGCGGCGAGCGCGGTCGCCGTCATCCGCCCGTCCTCTTTAAGGTAGCGCAAAATGTTTCTATCAATAGCATCAATCACGCAATAATCTTACCCAGGCCGGGCGTTTCTGCGCTAAATCAGGGAACACTTCTGGGGCGAAATTTCGTACAGTTACTCCTGTACCCCGCCGGGGGTGCCTGCGCCCCAGGAGTCCGCCGTGAACATCCAGCTCTTCCTTGCTTTCATCGCCGTTGCCGTCGCCCTCGCGTGCACCCCCGGCGTCGACTGGGCATACTCCATCGCCGCCGGGCTGAAGGACCGCAGCTTCGTCCCCGCCGTGGCCGGGCTCTGCGGTGGCTATGTCGTCCACACCGTGCTCATGGTGGCCGGGCTGGCGGCGCTGCTCTCGGGGATGCCCGGACTCCTGGGCTGGCTGACCGTCGCGGGCGCCGCGTACCTGCTCTGGCTCGGTGTGGCCACCCTGCGGTCCTGGCGCGGCGCCAGCTTCACCGCCGACGGAACCGCCGGAGCCCCCGCTCCGGGGCAAGCGCTGGCACAACCGAAGGCACAGGCGCAGGCGAACCAGTTCCGGACCTTTCTGCAGGGGATGGGGACGAGCGGCATCAACCCGAAGGGCCTGCTGTTCTTCGTCGCCCTGGTCCCGCAGTTTGTCAGTCCCGAGGCCGCGCTTCCCGTGCAGGTCCAGTCCGGGCTGCTGGGCCTGACCTTCGTCCTCCTCGTGGCGGTCATCTACAGCTGCGTCGCGCTGCTGGCCCGCAAACTGCTCCAGTCCCGGCCCGCGGCCGCCCGGGGCGTGACCCTGGCCAGCGGAGTCATCATGCTGGCGCTGGGCGCCGTGCTGCTGTCCGAACAGCTGATTCCCCTGCTGGGCGCCGCCGTCCGGCACAGCTGACACGGTCCGGCACAGGACGGCACAGCACAGCCGACGCCGGCACCCGGCAACGCCGGCACCGTCCGGCCGCCCTACTTGCGCTGCATGTACCACTCCGTGAAGGACGAGGCGCGGCCGTCCCCGGTGAGCTGGATGACCCAGAGGTTGTCGTAGCTGCGGCCGTTTCCCCGGTAGCTGGTGAGGCCCTGCACGAAGGCCCGGCCGCCGTCGACCCCCAGCAGCTTCCACTCGAAGGTCCAGTCGTCGGGTTCGTCGCGGCTGCCCAGCCAGTGTTCGACGATCTGCTCCCGGCCGGTCCATGGCTCGGGTTCGTGCGGGCTGGTCGCGTAGACGGCGTCCTCGGTGAACAGCGCCCGGATATCCTCCGGCTCGTTCGACGCCCACGCCGTGATGTAGTGCTGCATCCACCGTGCCGCTGCATCTTTCATGCCTCGTTTGTACCCCGCGCGTCGGGGGCCCGCAAGCGTACCGGATACGCGGATCGGCCCGCTGGGCTGGGGCGGAAAACCATGAGCGCCGCGTCAGCCGCCGTCAGCCGCCGTCGGCCTGGCCGTATCCCCGGTCCCAGAGTTCATGCATTTCCGCGTCCTTGCGGATGGCCCTCACAGTCTCCAGCTCGGCAGGCTTCCGGCGCGGCCACTCCCGCGGGTTCAGGGACTTCCGTCCGCTGTCCAGCAGGAGCAGCGCGCGGTCCGTCAGGGCATCGTAGCGCAGCGAAAAGTCGGTCTTCCGGCGGCGCAGGACCTCCTGGAGCGCGGGCCGGGCAGCGGCGTAGTCCCCGAGCCTGCGCAGCGAGCGGGCCCGCACCAGCAGCAGCGCAGCCGAGAGGTCGTCGCCGTTGAGCAGCCCCTCGGTATCCGCTGCCACCTCGGCATCGCGTCCCAGCGCGGCCGCCAGCGCACAGCGTGCCAGGGCAAGGGGCAACGACGGCGGTAGCCCGGTCAACGCCGCCAGCGCGGCCTCCGCCTCCCCGGTCTCCCGCAGCGAATGCGACAGGGCGAGGAAGACCGCCTCCTCGCTGAACAGCACCGGGACCTCGATTCTTTCGGCGACTGCCACGCGGGTGAGCACCCCGGAGAGGCACGCGGAGGCAAAGCGGTTGGCGTCGGCGTCGTTCCTGGTGGAGAGGCCGCGCTGGAGCAGTTCGGCGGCGCGCAGGTGGCCCCCGTGCGAGTAGGCCAGCAGCCCGGCCATGAGGTAGCAGAGCCCGGCCCAGCCGGGGAAGGCGCGGGCCAGGGCAATCAGTCGGTCCGGATCGGCACTGCCGAAGACGGCGCCGTGCACGGCCTTGGCCGCCTTGCCGGGCATCCTGCCAAGCTTCGGCACCGGGCCCTCCACGGCCACGGCGCCGCGGATCCGTCCGGCCAGGACGCCGGAGACCAGGCCGCCCACGCCGTCGGCGAGACCGCGCACGGGCGTCCGCACCGCCGCGCCGCGGAAGGGCGTGAGGTCACGGGTGTCCCGGTACAGGACTTGGTGTTGGGGTGCGGATTCTGGGGCTCCGGCGGTCATGCACCCATGCTAGTAGGCATGCACGCCGTCTCAGGCGACCGCCGCCACCCAGACGCCGACCACCCAGGTGCTCGCGGCGAGGCAGGCCAGCCCGAACTCGACGATCATGCCCAGTCCGGTGGCTTTGAGTGCGGCCCAGCTGGAGGCCACGGCGGTCCGGAACGTGCGAGTGCGGTGGAATTCGCTGGCCAGGAGTCCGGCGGCAAAACCGACGACGAGACCGACCACGGGGATGAGGAACAGTCCGGCGACGCCCAGGACCAGCCCCGCCACCACCGAACGGCTGGGGATGTTGTGCTGCTTGAGTTTCCGGCCGGTGAGCACGGCGCCGGCAGCCATCCCGGCCAGCACGAAGAGAAGGCCGACGCCGAACACCACCCAGCCGGTGGTTCCCGCGCCACCCCAGATGGCCCAGGCCAGCAGGCTCAGGCCGATCAGGATGCTGCCCGGAAGGACGGGGATGATGGTCCCGGCCACCCCCACCAGGATGGCGAGGCCGCAGAGGACCGTCACGACGGTCTGGGGGTTCATCGCCCCAGTCTAGGGGCCGGCGTTGCGGTTCAGCCCGCCGGACCAACCATCCGGAAATTAATCGGCGACGGCGGCGCCTCCCCAAGGAGGCCCCGCCGTCGTCGTCCGGTGTGCAGTGTGCCGTATCCGGTGTCCGCGTTGTGGAAACTACTCCGCTTCAACCGCCGCGGCGACGGCGGCGGACACGGCCGGAGCGACCCGCGGGTCCAGCGGGCTGGGCACGATGTAGTCGGCGGAGAGGTCTTCCGCTGCCAGGGCAGCGATGGCGCGGGCCGCGGCCAGCTTCATCGCCGGGGTGATCCGGCGGGCGCCGGCGTCGAGGGCTCCGCGGAAGATGCCGGGGAACGCCAGGACGTTGTTGATCTGGTTCGGGAAGTCGCTGCGCCCGGTGGCGACGACGGCCGCGTACCGGTGTGCGACCTCCGGCAGGACTTCGGGGTCAGGGTTGGACAGGGCGAAAACGATCGAGTCCTGGCTCATCAGCTTCAGGTGCTCCTCATCCAGCTTGGAGGAGGAGACGCCGACGAACACGTCGGCGCCGGTGAGCGCCTCGGCGGGGCCGCCGGAGACGCCGCGCGGGTTGCCGAGTGCGGCCAGCTGGGCCTTCTTGCTGGCCTGGTCCGCGGCGATGTCCGCGCGGTCGCTGTTGATCACGCCGCGTGAGTCCAGCAGGACCACGTCCGTGATGCCGGCGGCCAGGAGCATCTGGGCGACGGCGATGCCTGCCGCGCCGGCCCCCGAGACGACGACGCGCAGCTTCTCGAGTTCGCGGCCGGTCACCTTCGCGGCACCTGTCAGTGCGGCCAGGACCACGACGGCGGTGCCGTGCTGGTCGTCGTGCATGACGGGGCAGTCGAGTGCCTCGATGAGCTTATCCTCCAGCTCGAAGCACCGCGGGGCCGAGACGTCCTCGAGGTTGACGGCGCCGAAGCTCGGGCGCAGCCGGACCAGGGTCTCGACGATCTCGTCGACGTCGGTGGTGTTGAGCACCAGCGGGATGGAGTCCAGCTCGCCGAAGGCCTTGAACAGGGCGGACTTGCCCTCCATGACGGGCAGCGAGGCGCTGGCACCGATGTCGCCGAGGCCCAGGACCGCCGTGCCGTCGCTGACGACGACGACGAGGCGCTGGGCCCAGGTGAGGGTCTTGGCCAACTCGGGGTTGGCGTGGATGGCCCGGCTGACCTGGGCGACGCCGGGGGTGTAGGCAATGGACAGGTCGCGCTTGCTGGCGAGCGGGACCGTGCTGGAAATCGAAAGCTTGCCACCCTGGTGGGATGCGAAGATTTCCTCGTCGCTGAGCGCGGCTACCGGCTCTGCGGGGGAAGTGGTGCCGGCGGGAATGGTCGTTTCAGTGGACACTTCGTTGTCTCCTGGGGCTCATCGTGGGCGTAGGGCTCATGGTGGCTCAAGCACAGGGATGCTCAAGATGGTCTGGGAACATCGGCAGGCCCCGGGGATGGCGGGTCTGCGGTGAAGCTCCGGCACTGCTGGCGGCGGGCCGCCCTTTGTCCTGCAATGGTAAACAAACCGCACCCCGGCGAAGTGCCGCAGGACACATCCCTGCCGGTGGTGAAACGTTTATCCTACGTTTTCGGTGAGTCAAATCACCGGAATTCGATGATTTCTCCGGCCCGCAGGCCTCGCTGGTCTAGACCAGTTACGCGCCGGAACGGGCGCGCGACAGCAGCGAACAGGCCTTCTTCAGGTCCTCCTCGGCCTCGAACAGTGACAAGCGGCGGCAGCGGACGGCCTGGACCAGCCCCGTGACCGTCAGCAACAGGACCCGGGCGACGGCGGCGTCGCCGCTCACGGCCGTCACCGCCTTCTCCGCAATGGAGTCGATATCGCGGAGCAGCCGTGTGGTGTCCGTGTCCTTGACGTAGACCGCCCGGTTGAGGCACTGCTCCACGGCGGGCTGCATGAGACGCATGTGGAAGATCTCCATCACAACCCCGACGAGGGCGTGGGCCAGGACCTTCCCGGCTGGGACGCCTCCGGGAGCGGCGCGTCCGGGGGCGGCGCTTCCGGGAGCGGCACCTCCGGCCGCCTGCGAGCTGCCGGCAAGAAGCTCCCCGAGCTGCTTGCGGTAGAGCGCCAGCACGAGCTGGGTGGAGGACGGGAAATAGCGGTACAGCGTCCCCAGCGGAACATCCGCCTTGGCCGCCACTTCGGAGAGCACCACCGAGTCGAGGCCTTTGCGTGCGAATCCCGCCGCAACCTCAAGAATCCGGGTGTAGCGGAGCCGTTGCCTGGGCAGGGTGGGTGGAGGGGCCATCGGAGGAAGATCTGAGTGAAATTCAGGCATCAGCAGCGTTCCGGGGTCGGTTTTCTCGGCAGCCGGGAGGGGTTCCCCCACTGGCGCTGCCGCGGCAATTCCCGTCAACTATACGCCACAACAGAGGGCCGGAACCCGGTCAAACAGCGGCACCGCCGGCGTCTACGCTCCCGGGGGAGCCGCCCCAGGAGCCGCCACGGCGGCCGTCCCGGCGGCTCAGTCGACACCCCTGATCTTGACCACGAACACGGCGCCCAGGAGGCCGATCACCGCAGCCGCCACGTACAGCGAAACGTACCCTCCCCAGAGCACCACGAAGGGAAACGCGATGAGCGGGGCGAGCACCTGGGGCAGCGAGTTGGCGATGTTGATGATGCCCAGATCCTTGCCGCGGTGCAGCGCGGTAGGCAGCACCTGGGTTATCAGGGCGAAGTCCACGGCCAGGTAGCAGCCGAAGCCGATGCCGAGCACGGAGGCGCCGATCAGCGCGCCGGCCCAGGTCGGCGCGAAGGCAAGGATGAGCGAGGCCGCGGCGATGATGAGCGAAGAGAGGATGACGAGCGGTTTCCGTTTGCCCGCGCGGTCGCTCAGGCGGCCGCCGATCACGCTCGTGATGATCACCATGACGGCGTAGAGGCCGGTGAGGACCAGCACGCCGGACTCCGGTGTAATGCCCTGCGTCTCCCGGACATGGACGGCGTCCTGGAGGAAGTACAGCAGGTACAGGGTGACCATGTGGTTGCCGATGTTCACCAGCAGCCGGGTCAGCCAGGCCCACGCGAAGTCCGGATACAGCGCCGGGGAAATCCAGAAGCCCTTCACGAAGCCGGCCAGGCTGAACGGCGGACGCGCCTGGGCAGGAAGCGGGACGTCGTCGTTCCGGAAGAAATACAGTACGACGCCGGCGAGCAGCGCCGCAGCGCAGATCAGGTAGCCCACGGCGTAGTTGCCCGCCACGGAGGCGGCGATCACGGCGCCGAGCAGGATCCCGACCGTCTGGCCCATGGCCGCGAGTCCGCCCACCGTGCCGCGCTGCGGCACCGGTACGCGGTCCGGGATGGCTGCGGTGACGGCCGCGTACGCGCCGTTGCAGCCGGCCTGCACAAGGCACCAGAGCAGCGTCATGACGGCGACGCTTGGCGCCCCGGCCAGGGCGATGAGGGCCGCTGCGCCGAGCACGGCACCGACGAGGACCCACGGCACCCGGCGGCCAAGGCGCGAGGCTGTCCGGTCGCTGAACGCTCCGAACAGGGGATTGGCCACGAGCGATACCGCGGCGCCCGCACCAGTCACGAGGGCAAGGATGGCCTCCTTGTCCCCCTCGCTGAAGGCTGCCGCCTGCTGCCCGAGCAGCACCTGGATCGGTCCGAAGAACGCCGTGTTGATGCCGATGTTGACCAGCACGACGCCTGCGATCCAGACCGGGCGTACGCGCCGCTCCGGTTCGGCGAGCGACGCCGCCGGGACCTGGCCGTCAGCCTGGCTCGCCAGGGCGGGGTCCGGAGTTGCAGGCGGATCGGAGAAGCTCATGTGCCCCCAGACGGACGAAGCGGACTGATGAATCAGTGTGGGCCAGACTATGGTGGGGATCAAGGTCCGCCCCCATTCCCCGCGCCAAGGAGTACCCGTGCACGCTTCCCCCGTCAATACCGCCGACCTCTACGACGAACGCGGCGAGGAGCTCGACTCCGTCCCGCTGCAGTTCCAGTCGCTGGGCGGGCATTCGCATTTCAGCGGCCCGGTCCGGACCATCCGGTGCTTCGAGGACAACGCCCTGGTCAAGGCCACCCTGGCGCTGCCCGGCGACGGCTCCGTCCTGGTGGTCGACGGCGGCGGTTCCCTCCGCACTGCATTGATGGGGGACCTGATCGCGGCGAGCGCCGTCGCGAACGGCTGGGCCGGCGTCGTTATCAACGGCGCTGTCCGGGACCGTGCCGCCCTCGCCGAACTACCCCTTGGGGTCAAGGCGCTCGGCAGCAACCCGCGCAAGAGCGCCAAGGCCGGCGCCGGGGAGAGCGGCGTGGAACTGGAGATCGGCGGCGTCACGGTCCGCCCGGGCGTCATGATCTGGTGCGACCCGGACGGGATCCTGGTCGAGCGCTGAGTTTCCCTGGCGGGATGCCGGGGAAAGGGCGTCGGGGGAATAAAGGAGCCAGTAGCATAGTTACCGAAAGCAACTATCAGCTTTATCCCAGAACTTCCCCATTGGAGCGGCCATGTCCAAAACCACCTCTGTGCGCGCCCCCGGCGCGGTCCTGACCCCGCGCCAGACCATCACCGTCATGGTCGGACTCATGCTCGGCATGTTCCTGGCCTCGCTGGACCAGACCATCGTGTCCACCTCGATCTACACCATCGCCAACGACCTCGACGGTCTCTCGCTGCAGGCATGGGCCACCACGGCATACCTGATCACCTCCACGGTGAGCACCCCTTTGTACGGCAAGCTCAGCGACATCTTCGGCCGCCGCCCGCTCTACCTGGCCGCGATCCTGATCTTCCTCGCCGGTTCGCTGTACGCCGGCTCGGTCCACTCCATGACCGAACTCGCCATTGCCCGCGGCATCCAGGGCATGGGCGCCGGCGGCCTGCTCGCCCTCGCCCTGACCATCATCGGGGACATCGTGGCCCTGAAGGACCGCGCCAAGTTCCAGGGCTACTTCATGTCCGTGTTCGGCATTTCCTCGGTGCTGGGCCCCGTCATCGGCGGCGCCTTCGCCGGCTCGGCCAACATCCTCGGCTTCGACGGCTGGCGCTGGGTGTTTTTCATCAACCTGCCGATCGGCCTCGCGGCACTGGCCGTGGTGTTCCTCTACCTGCACCTGCCGGCCAAGCACGTGAAGCAGAAGATCGACTACTGGGGCGCCGCCGCCATCACCCTGGCGATCGTTCCGCTGCTGCTGGTGGCTGAGCAGGGGCGCAGCTGGGGCTGGACCTCGGTGAGCTCCCTGCTCTGCGTCGGCCTCGGCATCGTGGGCATCGCGGCGTTCCTCTTCCTCGAGAAGCGTGCCGGCGACTACGCCCTGATCCCGCTGCGCCTCTTCCGGAACATCACCTTCGGCCTGTCCTCACTGCTGAACTTCATCATCGGCATCGGCATGTTCGGGGCCATCGCGATGCTTCCGATGTACCTGCAGCTGGTCAAGGGCCTGACCCCCACCGAGGCCGGCCTGATGATGATCACCTTCACGGCGGGCATCCTCTTCGGCTCCATCACCGCGGGCCGGACCATTTCGGCGTCGGGCACGTACCGGATCTTCCCCATCATGGGCACCGCCATCCTGACCGGAGCCGCCCTCGTGATGGGGCTCTCGCTCCGCGCGGATACCCCGCTGTGGGTTCCGGGTGCCATCGCCGTATTCTTCGGCCTGGGCCTGGGCTTCTGCATGCAGCCGCTCACGCTGGCCATGCAGGTCTCGGTGCCGGCGAAGGACATGGGCGTGGGGACCTCCTCGGCCGCGTTCTTCCGCTCCATGGGCGGTGCCGTGGGCACGGCCGCGTTCATCTCCATGCTGTTCGCCCTGGCGGCGGACAAGGTCGCCAGCGGGATGAAGGCCGCGGCGCAGGACGCCGGCTTCCTCAAGGTCCTGAGGGATCCCGCCGTCGCCGCCGACCCCGCCAACGCGAAGCTCTACGCCTTCTTCAAGAACGGTGCCAGCAACGATTCACTCAACGACACGAGCTGGCTGCACTCCGCGAACCCGACGCTGATCCGGCCCATCACCGAGGGTTTTGCCCAGTCGATCGACGCCGTGATGCTGACCGCCGCCGCGCTCACCGGTGTGGCCTTCCTGATCAGCTTCGCGCTGCCGAAGAAGAAGCTCACCGACCCGAAGGCGTCGCCGGACGCGGCGGGTTCGGAGGCCGGTACTGCGGCCGTCCCGGCCCATTAGACTCGATAGGGCACGATTCGCGGCACGGCCACCACTCGACGAGGAGCAACAATGACCAGCATCCTGACCGGCAAGGAGCACCGGCCGGCGCGCCCGCCGCTCAGGAAATCACTCTCGCTGTCAGCCGCAACGGCGGGCTTCGTGGCGGTGGCCATTTCGTATGCCGGACCCATGCTGGTGGTCCTGCAGGCTGCCCAGAGTGCGGGCCTGAGCGCCGAGCTGACCACATCCTGGGTGTGGTCACTCGCCGTCGCCAGCGGCATCACGTGCGTGGTCCTCAGCATGCTGACCCGCCAGCCGATCGTGGTCGCGTGGTCGGTCCCCGGCGCCGCGCTCCTGCTGACGGCGCTGGGGAACTACGAGTACAGCGACGCGATCGGCGCCTACGTCGTGGCCGCCGTGCTGTCCCTGGCCATCGGGGTGACCGGGCTGTTCGGCCGGCTCTTGTCGGTGGTGCCCAAGCCCGTCATGGCGGCGGTGCTGGCCGGCGTCCTGCTGCCCTTCGCCCTCAGGGCCGCCGGCGCCGTCGTCACCTCCCCCCTCGTGGCGGGAGGGCTGGTGCTGGCCTTCCTGATCGGCAGGCGCATCACCCCGCGCTACGCCGTGCTGCTGGCCGTCGTGGTGGGCGCCCTGCTGAGCGCCCTCACGGGACAGGCCACACTGCCGGCGCTGACGCTGGACCTTTCCGGGCCTATCTGGACCACGCCGACCTTTGACCTCCAGGCCATCATGGGAATCGCCATCCCGCTGGTGATCGTGACCATGGCGGGGCAGAACGGGCCCGGCCTCACCATGATGGACACCCTGGGCTACAAGGTCAACGACAGGCTCGTCCTCGGCGGTGCCTCCGCGGCGTGGCTGGTGTCAGCACCGTTCGGCTCGCACGGCATCAACCTGGCAGCCATCACCACAGGCATCTGCGCCGGCCCGGAGGCCCATAAGGACATGGACCGCCGCTACATGGCGGGGGTCTTCTGCGGACTCTTCTACATCCTGTTCGGTCTCTTCAGCAATACCGCCGTGGCGCTCTTCTCCGCCGTGCCCGCCGCAATGATGGCGGCACTGGCCGGCGTGGCACTGCTGGGAGCGCTCCAGAGTTCGCTCATCGACTCGGTGTCCGATTTCAAGGCGAACCCCCTCGCCGCCGAGGCCGCACTGATCACCCTTGTGGTCACCGCCTCGGGCCTGGCGCCGTTGGGCATCGTCTCGCCGTTTTGGGGACTGCTGGCAGGGAGTGCGGCTTACCTCCTGCTGCGGCGCTACGGGAAGAAAGCCTGAGGGCAGCCCGGCGGTCCTGCCGCAGCCCGCCGCCCGCCGTCACGGGAGGCGCCCTTCTGGGCCGGTTTCCGGCGATTTTCCGCCTAAATCCAAGCGGACGCCTCCGGCAGCGGGTCGAAAGTCTGCGCGCAGTGACGCAGCTAAGGAACGACGACGGCGCCTCGACCACGTGCGGTTGGTGCCCGGCAACGTAGCGGCGGAGAACGGCACCTGCGAGCCGAAGTGCTCCCCCAACTGCGCGGCCGGCCGCGAGTCCAAGCCCCGTCCCGCAAGGCAATGTCCGACGCCGAAACCGAGACCGTGCGTTCCTGACCCTCCCTCGCCTTCCGCACGTAATGTCCCGGCGCTCCCGCAGATCCGGGGCTTAAGCAACGGGCCCTCCCGCACATCAGGTGAGGGAGGGTCCGCCGGATTCTTCCGAAAAGTGAGGGAGGGTCCGATGGTTCTGCGGTCAGACCGCGGCCTTGGCCTCTTCCACCAGGGTGGAGACAGCCTCGAACAGCGGGTGGTCAGGGGCCAGGCCCGTGATCTTCGCCGTGGCCTCGTCCGGGGTGGAGGAGGCCAGGATCTGCGTGAGTTCCACGGCTTCGGCGTCGGCCGGGTCGTTGAACCGCAGGGCCGCGGCGACCGCACCGAGCAGCCCTTCCGGGACGATCCCCCGTTCGGCCAGCTCCGCCGCCGGGCCGATGAAGCGTTCGTGCCGGCTGAGCTTGCGCAGCGGCGCGCGGCCCACCCGGTTCACGGTGTCTGGCAGGTGCGGGTTGGAGAAGCGGCCCAGGATCTTCTGGACATACGCCTCCTGCTCGTCCCGGCTGAAGCCATGCTTGGCCACCAGCAGCTCCTTGGTCTCGTCCAGGACGGCGCGCACATCGGCGGCGACGTCGGGATCGGCCATGGCCTCGGAAATCTTGCCGAGGCCGGAATCGAAGCCGAAGTAGGCGGCCGCGGCGTGCCCGGTATTCACCGTGAACAGTTTCCGCTCGATGTACGGCTCCAGGTCGTCCACGAACGTCGCCCCGGGGATGGCCGGTTCCTTGCCCGCGAACGGGGTGCGGTCGATGACCCACTCATAGAAGGTCTCCACCGTGACATCCAGTCCCTGCCCGGCCTCCTGGTTTGGCACGATCCGGTCCACCGCCGTGTTCGCAAACACGGCCACAGCATCCAGGGGGCCCGCGGCCGGATCCCACTGGGCAACCACCTCGGACTTCAGGATGTCCGTCGCGTTGATGGCGTTTTCACACGCCATCACCTGCAGCGGAGCCAGTCCTGCGGCCCGGACGGCGATCCCCCTGGCGATCGCGGGAGCGACGAACTTGAGGATGTGCGGCCCGACCGCGGTGGTGACGAGGTCCGCCGTCGCGATTTCCGCGATGACGTCCGCCTCCTGGGTGCTGGAGTTCAGCGCCCGGAAGTTCTCCACCGTCCGGACGGTGGGGTGCTCCCCCACCTCGTGGACGTCGTAGCTGTGCGCCGCGGCCAGCTCGGTGATCAGGGCCTCCGCGACATCCGCGAACACCACCTCATACCCCGCCTCGTGCAGCAGCAGCCCCACAAAGCCGCGCCCGATGTTTCCGGCGCCGAAATGGACAGCCTTCACTAGGAGTTGACCTTTCCGAACAGGTCCAGGACTTCCTCGACCGTGGTGGCCGCCTCGAGCCGGGCGACCTGTGCCTTGTTCGTGAAGACCTTCGCGATCGAGGACAGGATGTGCAGGTGCTCATTGTTGATCCCGGCGACGCCCACCACGAACTTGACCTCGTTGCCGTTCCAGTCGATCCCGTTCGGGTAGCGGATCACGGAGACGGCGGACTTCATGATGTGGTCCTTGGCGGCGTTGGTGCCGTGCGGGATGGCGAGATAGCTGCCCATGTAGGTGGAGACGGACTGCTCGCGCTCGTGCATGGCATCCAGGTAGCCGGAGTCGACGGCGCCGCGGTCCAGCAGGAGCTGCCCGGCCTCGTCGATGGCGGCGTCCCGGGTGGTGGCCGTCCCGTCCAGGACGACGCTTTCGGGCGCCAGGATGCCGGACGGACCGGTTTCCTCGGGCTCCGCAGACTCCGCAGGAGTGACGACGGCGGCAGCCGCCGCTGCGCCCGCGCCCGCACTGGCCGCGCCGGCGTCCGGTGCGGCGGCCGCCTCGTCCGGGGCGTTGCTGCTCTTCACCAGCTCCACGATCTCGTCATACCGCGGGCTGTTCATGAAGTTGTCCACGGAGACGTGCACGGCGCTGGCCGTTGCGGGCTTGGCCCGCTCGGTCAGATCCTGGTGGGTGATGACGACGTCGTACGTGTCGCTGAGGTTCGCGATGGCGGAGTTCGTGACCTTGACGTCCGTGAACCCGGCAGCCTTGATCTTGTTCCGCAGCACCGAGGCGCCCATCGCGCTGGAGCCCATGCCGGCGTCGCACGCAAACACGATGTTCTTGACCGGGCCGGACAGCACGGCAACGCTGCCTGCACCGGCGGCACCCGTGAGGGCGGAGGACACCGAGCTCTTCTTGCCCTTCATCGCTTCCATGCGGTACGTCGCTTCGCCGAGTTCTTCCTCGTCCGGGGCCTTGCTGGACTTCAGAATCACCGAGGCGATCAGGAAGGAGACGGTGGCGGCGAGCAGCACCGACAGGGCCACGCCGAAGTAGCTGTCCGACGCGGTCGCGGCGAAGACCGCGATGATACTGCCCGGGGCCGCCGGCGAGCGCAGGCCGGCGCCGGTGAGCACCAGGGTGAAGATGCCGGTCATGCCGCCGCCGATTGCGGCGAGGATGATGATCGGCTTCATCAGCACGTAGGGGAAGTAGATTTCGTGGATGCCGCCGACGAACTGGATCAGGGCGGCGCCGGGGGCCGAGGCCTTGGCCAGTCCCTTGCCGAAGAGCGTGTAGGCGAGCAGGATGCCCACGCCCGGACCGGGGTTGGCTTCGAGCAGGAACAGGATGGACTTGCCCTGCGCCAGCGCCTGCTCCGTGCCCAGCGGGGTCAGGATGCCGTGGTTGACGGCGTTATTGAGGAACAGGACCTTTGCGGGCTCGATGAAGATGCTGGTCAGCGGCAGCAGTCCGTTGTGGACCAGGAATTCGACGACGGCGCTTGCCCCGTTGCTGAAGGCCTTCACCACCGGGCCGATCACGAGCATGCCCACGATGGCGAAGGCCGCCGCGACGATGCCGGCGGAGAAGTTGTCGATCAGCATCTCGAAGCCCGGCTTGACGCGGCCTTCCCAGATCTTGTCCAGCTTCTTCATGACCCAGGCCGTCAGCGGGCCCATGATCATGGCGCCGATGAACATGGGGATGTCGGTTCCCACGATCACGCCCATGGTGGCAGCGGCACCCACCACACCGCCGCGGATGCCGTGGATGGCCCGGCCGCCGGTGTAGCCGATCAGGAGCGGCAACAGGAAGGTAATCATCGGCCCGACCAGTTTGGCCAGCTCCGCGTTGGGCGTGAAGCCTGCCGGAATGAAGAGCGCCGTGATGATGCCCCAGGCGATGAACGCCCCGATGTTGGGCATGATCATGCCGGACAGGAACGTCCCGAACTTCTGGACGCCAACCCGCACGCTGGTCCTGGGCTTTGCAACTCTCTCTGTTGCCATGTGATTTCCTAACCGTCATTCCTGCGGCAGCGCAGGATGATCCGATAATTTCGACAAGCTAGCTGGTGGAGCTGGTGGAGATCCGGTGGAGCCATTCGAGGAACAGCTTGAGTTCCGAGCTGGAGAGCTGGTCCGAGTTGGACACCTGGAGCGCCGCGTTCAAAGCGATGGCCGCCACGACCACCGACGATTTCCCGGTATCTTCGGGGCCGCTGTCCCTGGCCTGCTCCGTGGAAACCGCAAAGATCATGGCGTCACGGGTCATGGCGGACAGCTCGAGATTGCGCTCCGGCGCCTTTTCCGTGATCAGCATGAGCGTCATGCCCACATTGGCCGCCAGGATGCTCCTGGCCGCCTCCTTGGGCGGGACGTTGAGTTGGCCGGCGACCGCGGCCTTGTTCAGCATCTCCTCCATGAGGGCCTCGGCATCGGCGACGATGACCGGACGGCTCTCGGGGCGGATATTGCCAAACATCACCAGGTACAGTTCCGGCTGGTCCAGCCCGAACTGCACATGGTTGTCCCACATCCGCCGGATGTCCTCCAGCGGCTGCCCGGACGGCGCGAAGTCACGTTCGTCCGCCACGAATTCCTCAAAACCCGCGGCGATGACGGCATCGAACAGCCCTTCCTTGTCACCGAAGTGGTGGTAGAGGGTAGGGGCAGTGACGCCTGCCAGCTGGGTGATCTGGCGGGTGGAGACCGCCGATCCGCCGGAGGCGGCCAGCAACTCCGCCGCTGCGCGCAACAGCCTCACTTTGGGCGGAAGCTGGCCATCGAAACTCATAACCGCTACCCTAGCACCTATAGCAACGCTATATGAAGTGCATCACATACACTTTTTCCAGGTGCCGCGATCCGCCGGCTGACGTAGCCGTCAGCGGACCGGAAGGATCGGCCCGGACCAGCGGTTCGGCGGCGCTGCTTGCGAACCGGCTTACTGTCTACAGCAGAGAATGAGGACCTTCAGTGCAGAACTTCCCAGGAGTGGGCGTCAGCCCCGGCCGCGTCATCGGCACCATCCGCCAGATGCCCAAACCGGTCAGCGAGCCCCCGGCGGGCGATCAGCTGCCGGCCGGTGTCACCGCGGAGGAGGCCACCGCAGCGCTCAAGACGGCCGCGAAGTCCGTCCACGACGAGCTCAGGGCCCGGGCCGGGACGGTCAGCGGCGACGGCAAGGCCGTCCTTGAAGCGACGGCGCTCATGGCCACGGACACCATGCTGCTCAAGTCCGCCGCCAAGCTGATCGGCCGCGGCGCATCCAACCAGCGCGCCATCTGGGAGGCCGGCGCCTCGGTTTCGGAAATGCTCCACAACCTGGGCGGCTACATGGCCGAGCGCGCCACCGACGTCCTGGACGTCCGCGCCCGGATCGTCGCCGAGCTGCGCGGCGTGCCGGCCCCCGGCATCCCGGTTTCCGCCACCCCGTTCATCCTGATCGCGGAGGATCTGGCCCCGGCGGACACCGCGACGCTCGATCCGGAAAAGGTCCTGGCCCTCCTCACCGCCGGCGGCGGCCCGCAGTCCCACACCGCGATCATTGCCCGCTCCCTGGGCCTGCCTGCCGTGGTGGCCGCGGCCGGCGTCGACCAGCTTCCGGACGGCACGGAGGTCTATGTGGACGGCGCCGCCGGCATCATCACGGCGGATCCCGACGAATCCGAGCGGGCCGCGGCAGCGGCCTGGGCCACCACAGCCTCGCTGCTGGCGGCTTTTGACGGCACGGGTTCGACGGCGGACGGCCACCTCGTTCCGCTCCTCGCAAATGTCGGCGGGGCGAAGGATGCCGTGGCCGCCGCGGGCCTCAACGCGCAGGGCGTCGGGCTGTTCCGGACCGAGTTCTGTTTCCTCGAGCGGGACACCGAGCCCACGGTGGAGGAACAAGCCGCAGCCTACAAGGGCGTCTTCGACGCCTTCCCGGGCAGGAAGGTGGTCCTCCGGACGCTCGACGCCGGCGCGGACAAGCCCCTGCCCTTCCTCACCGACGCCACCGAACCCAACCCGGCCCTGGGTGTCCGCGGCTACCGCACGGACTTCACCACCCCGGGCGTGCTGGAGCGCCAGCTGCAGGCCATCGCCCGCGCCGAGCAGGAATCCGCGGCCGATGTCTGGGTCATGGCGCCGATGATCTCCACCGCGGAGGAGGCCGCCCGGTTCGCCTCGCTGTGCGCCGCGGCCGGCATCCGGACACCGGGCGTCATGGTGGAGGTGCCGTCGGCGGCCCTCACCGCCGAGGCCATCCTCCGGGAGGTGGCCTTCGCGAGCCTGGGCACCAACGACCTTACCCAGTACGCCATGGCAGCCGACCGCCAGCTCGGCCCCCTCGCCGCGCTGAACACGCCCTGGCAGCCTGCCGTGCTGCGGCTGGTGGGCCTCACGGTCGAGGGATCGGCGGCTGAAGGCCACAACAAGCCCGTGGGAGTCTGCGGCGAGGCCGCCGCGGACCCTGCCCTCGCCGTCGTCCTCACCGGGCTGGGCGTCACCACGCTGTCCATGACGGCGCGCTCCCTCGCGGCCGTCGCGGCCGTGCTGAAAACGGTCACGCTGGCCGAGGCGCAGGAGCTGGCCAAACTGGCGTTGTCCGCGCCGAGCGCCGCCGAGGCGCGGGCCTGGGTCCGGGAGAAGCTGCCGGTGCTGGAGGAGCTCGGCCTGTAGGGCGGGCCGGGATGCGGGCGCCCCCGGAGGCCGGCCGCGCTAGGATTCAGCCATGGCACTGATAGCACCCCGGGTGACGGCCGGCCTTCCTGCCGAGGACGCGCAGAAACTCCAGTACGCGCTCAGCGGCAGCCACGACATCACGGTGTTCGTGGACGGCACCGTGCACCGGCTGCCGCCCGAGGCGAGGGACGCTGTCGTCGACCTGCTCAACCGGTTCAGCCGGGGCGAGGCCGTGACGGTCAGCAGCGTCGAGGAAATGCTGACCACGTCCCGGGCGGCGGAACTGGCCGGCATCTCGCACACTTATCTGCGGAACATGACCGACCGCGGCGAGATCCCGGTGGAATACCGGGGCACGCACCGGCGGATCCGGCTCGCAGATATCATGGCATGGCTCGAAACGCAGAAAAAGAACGCTCCTGCGGAGGGGGTCGGAGACAGTGCAACAGCCGGGGCCGGAGCCGGTGCCACAGCCAGTGCCGCCACCGGCGGGAATGACAGCGGTACGGATGGTTCGTGACGCGGTGATAAGGATCAAGCAACGATCCCTGCGCGGCGCGGAAACGCGTATGGGCCCGGGGTTACGCTTGAATGGTGGGTAAATTCAGAGGGTGGCATATCGCGGCCGGCATTGCCGCCATGGTGCTCACATACGTCCTCGGGACCGCCATGGGGCTGAACAACACAGCCACCTTCATGTCCAGTTGCGTCGCCTTCGTGGCCGTCTCCTTATGGACGGACAGCCGGATTACGCGCCTCCGGCGAAGAACAGCGCGGGGAACAGCGCGGGAGGCAACACGGGAAACACCGCGGGACGCCGCCCGCGGCCCCGAGGCGGACCGCGCAGCAGAGCACACCGCAGAGCACAGGCCGTACCGGGACCCGTCCTAGATCCGCGGCCGGGCCGCCCAGCGCCGCGCCTTGAGGGCCGCGTGAAGTTCCAGCCGCACCCTCCCCTTCAGCGGATCCACCCCCAGCAGCTGGCGGATCCTGCCCAGCCGGTTGTAGATGCTGCTCCGGTGCAGGTGCAGCTTGGTCGCGACCTCCTGGACCGAGCCGTCATTGTCATAGAACAGCTCCAGGACAGGCAGCAGCTCGCCGTTGCGGTCGTGGTCCTCGAGCAGGCGGAAGTACACGGATCCCGCGTCCGCCCATGCCCCCGCACCGCCGCCCGCCGAGGCCAGGAGCTGGTAGAGGCCCGTGGCGCGGCAGTCGACCAGTTCCCCCAGCTGGGGGTCCACCGCCGCGGCCTGGGCGGCCAGTCTCGACTGCCGGTAGGCCTCGGCGATTTCACGGGGCTTTGCGAAGCCCTCGGACGCGCCGAGGATGATCCTCCGGACGGTCCGCCCCGAGCGTTTAGCAAGTTCCAGCTGGTAGTGGACCAGGACCTGGGCGTGGTCCGCCCGGCCGGGCGATTCCTTGAAGAGTACGACGGCGTGGGTTTCGGTGCCGGCGCTGAACAGGGCGGCGTCCACCCCCACCGTGGCCTGCAGCGCCGCGGACCGGTGGATCAGCGTGGAGGCGATGGGGTCCGCGCCTTCGGCCCAGCCGTCGGCGTCGAGCACGGTCACGAGCTGCCAGGGCCCGCGGCCCTGCACTTCCTTCCAGCCGGCCACGGCTGCCACCGCATTCGCCTCGCCGGCGCAGGCGGCCAGGAACTCCTGTTCGCGGCGGCGGCGGAACTCTGATTCGGCCGTGTTGGAGTCCAGCAGCAGGGCGGACAGCTGCTCCACCTCGCGTCCCACCTCCGGCAGCCGGGCGAGGACCGGGGCCGCGCCGGGCTCGTCGGCGTCCAACTGGACCCAGAGGTACCCCACCCGGAAGCCGCGCACCAGCAGCGGCACGCAGACCCGGCCCAGCATGCCCAGTTCCTCGTTCGCCGGCACGACGACGGGACGCACCGCCGTCGCGATGCCGTGCGAGAGCTGCCAGGCACTGACATCCACGGCCACCCGCTTGCTGAGCAGGAAGTTCACCCGGACCCGGTCCGCGTGGGACTGGTTGGAGCTGTAGGCGAGGAGGAGGCCGTCGAGGTCCTCGAGCGAGAGGCCGCGGCCCAGCTTCAGCGCCACCTGCTCCACGAGCTGCTCCACATCCGGCTGCTGCATGCTGCCAAGACTACTGCCCCCGCCCGGTCCGGGGCGAGCGGACAGCAGGCGACACCTGACGCTCGCTGGCTCGACAAATGTCTAATGCAATATCTCAAAAACCTTGGAAACGCGCGGAAGGACGGTCCCGGCCGCCGTCCGGCCTTGTTGCCCGGCTCACAAGCGGAACTATTCTGGAAGCACAACATCCCCCGGACAACCAGGCCCATCAGGCCGACAGCACTGGAGCCAAAAAATGATCATCGGTGTTCCCAAAGAGATCAAAAACAACGAATTCCGCGTCGCCATCACGGCCGCGGGCGTTCACGAATTCCGCACCCATGGGCACAGCGTCCTCGTGGAGCGCGGGGCGGGCCTGGGCTCCGGCATCACGGACGAGGAATACGCCATCGCCGGCGCGGAGATCGTCGCCGAAGCCGACGACGTCTGGGCCCGCGCGGACATGGTCATGAAGGTCAAGGAACCGGTCAAGGCCGAATACCACCGCTTCCGCAAGGGCCTCATCCTCTTCACCTACCTGCATCTGGCCGCCGAGCCGGACCTGACCCAGGAACTCATCAACACCGGCGTCACCGCGATCGCCTACGAGACCGTCCAGGAGGGCCGCACCCTGCCGCTGCTCGCCCCGATGTCCGAGGTTGCCGGCCGCCTGTCCGTGCAGGTCGGCGCCGCGTCCCTGATGGCACCTGCCGGCGGCAAGGGCGTGCTGCTCGGCGGCGTGCCGGGCGTCCGCCCCGCCAAGGTCGTCGTGCTCGGCGCCGGCGTGGCCGGAACCAACGCCGCCGCCATGGCCCTGGGCCTCGGCGCCGACGTGACCATCCTGGACATCAACATCAACCGCCTGCGCGAACTGGACGCCCAGTACCAGGGCCGCCTGAAGACAGTCGCGTCCAACGCCTACGAGATCGACAAGTCCGTCGTCGACGCCGACCTCGTGATCGGCTCCGTGCTGATCCCGGGCGCCAAGGCGCCCAAGCTCGTCAGCAACGAACTCGTGTCCCGGATGAAGCCCGGCTCCGTGCTGGTGGACATCGCCGTGGACCAGGGCGGCTGCTTCGAGGACACGCACCCGACCACGCACCAGGAACCCACCTACAAGGTCCACAACACGGTCTTCTACTGCGTGGCCAACATGCCCGGCGCCGTCCCGAACACCTCCACCTATGCGCTGACCAACGTCACGCTGCGCTACGGCGTGGCACTGGCCAACATGGGCGTCTCTGCCGCGTTTGAGCGCGACGCCGCCCTGGCCGCCGGCCTGAACATCGCCGCCGGCAAGGTCGCCCACCGCTCGGTTTCCGAGGCGCACAACCTGCCCC
>NZ_JAGPOT010000069.1 GCF_018224015.1 Pseudarthrobacter albicanus | reverse complement strand
AAATTCCCGGGCCCCGGCCTCTCATTCCCAGGCCGTCAGCGGGCCGCCCAAAGCTCCGAAGAGCGGCCCGGAAGCCGTATCCCATCTCCGGATTGCCCCTTGTTCAGCGCTCTCCTAGGGATCAACGCCCGGCAATGTCGGCACCAACACTTTGCGAGCTACCCCTTCCGGTGGATCGACTTGTAGCTCAGGTACGCGTTCAGGCCCTCGATGCCGTACTCGGTGCCGAGGCCCGAATCGCGCCGGCCGCCGAACGGCGCGGCATGGTTGGAGGCGAAAAAGTTGATGCCCACGGAGCCGGTGTCCATCCGGTCCGCGACGGCGAGTGCCGCCTCGGGGTCCTGGCCGAACACCAGCCCGCCGAGGCCGAACTCGGTGTTGTTGGCCAGCGCGACAGCCTCATCAACGCCGCCGCCGGCGTCGTCGTACTTCAGGATCGAGAGCACCGGGCCGAAGATCTCCTCCCGGGAGATCCGCATGTCCGGCATGACGCCGGCGAAGACCGTCGGCTCCACGAAGAAGCCGCCTTCCAGGCCGCCACCCAGTGACGCGGCGCGGCCGCCGGTGGTGGCCCGGGCCCCCTCGGCCCGGCCCGCCTCGAGATAGTCCAGCACGATCCGGTACTGGGACTGCGTGGCGCAGGGGCCGAACACCGTGGCCGGGTCCAGCGGGTCGCCCTGCTTGCCGGCGGCGATGGTGGTGGTGACCATGTCCACGACTTCCTCGTAGCGGCTGGCAGGGGCCAGGATCCGGGTGGAGGTGTAGCAGGTCTGCCCGGTGTTGCGCATCGCAGAGCGGATCAGCACCTTCGACATGGCGTCAAGGTCCGCGTCCGGCAGCACGATGGCGCTGGACTTCCCGCCGAGCTCCAGGGTGACGGGGCGCAGCAGTTCCCCGCAGGCCGCCGCGATCTTCCGCCCCACCGGCGTCGAACCGGTGAACGCCACCTTGTTCACGCCCGGGTGCTTCACCAGGGCATCCCCAAGCCGGCCGGAGCCGGTGACCAGGTTGACGACGCCGGCGGGGACGACCCCGCGGCCCCGTCGCCGCCCCGCGCAGCAGGTGCGGCCCAGCGTGCAGTTCACCCTCGATGCGATCACGGGCGCACCCGCGTTCGTGCGCAACGGCCGCCTGGACATCCTGGCCGTCAACCGGCTCGGGCGCGCCCTGTATTCGGAGATGTACCGCGATCCGGGCCGGCCGGTGAACCATGCCCGGTTCATCTTCCTGAGCCCCCGCTCGGCGGAGTTCTACCCGGACTGGAACAAGGCGGCAAGCGACACCGTCGCGATCCTGCGCACCGAATCCGGCCGCGACCCTTACAGCCGCGAGCTGTCCGACCTTGTCGGTGAGCTCTCGATGCGCAGCGAGGAGTTCCGCACCCGGTGGGCGGCACACGACGTGCGGCAGCACTTCACAGGGCTCAAGCACTTCCACCACCCGGTCGTCGGGGACATCGACCTCAAGTTCGAGGCGATGGACCTGGCAGCCGACCCAGGACTTTCCCTGCTGGTCTACCCCGCCGAACCCGGCTCGGCCTCCGAGGACGCTCTGCGCCTCCTGGGCAGCTGGGCGGCGACCCTGGAACAGGCCGAGCAGAAGGAAACAGCGGCCGTAGCGGACAACCAGTGACGTTCACTGTGCGCGCCGAAGCCATCAACCCAGAAGGAGACCCATTGGAAATCCAACCCAAGAAGCCGAGCGTCAAGGGCCCGGCCGCTATGTTCACCGGTGACGTCTGGTTCGACGTCGTTGCCGCCCCGCAGCCCGAACCCTCACGCATGCGCGTGAACTCGGTGCACTTCGCCCCCTGCGCGCGCACGGCCTGGCACTCCCACGCCGTCGGCCAGACCCTGCACGTCACCGAGGGCGTCGGGCTGGTCCAGTCCCGCGGCGGCGATGTCATTGAGATCCGCCCGGGCGACACCATCTACACGCCCCCGGGCGAATGGCACTGGCACGGCGCCGCACCGGAGCACTTCATGACCCACCTGGCCATGTGGGAAGCCCCCGTCGAAGGACCCGAGTCCGAGTGGGGCGCCCTCGTCACCGACGAGGAATACGGCACCAGGTAAGCACCGCCGAATGTCCACTGAACCCAGCGCAATCCAGAAGATGCTCGGCGACTTCGCCCCCAAGCTCGTCGAACTCACCGACGACGTGCTCTTCGGCGACATGTGGGAGCGCCCGGGTTTGTCTCAGCGCGACCGCAGCCTCGTCACCGTCTCGGCCCTCGTCTCGCTCTACCGCACCGACCAGGTCGAGTTCCACCTGCGCAAGGCCCTGGAGAACGGACTGACCAAGGACGAACTGGTCGAAGCGATCATCCACCTGACCTTCTACACCGGCTGGCCCAACGGCATGAGCGCCATCACCACCCTCAAGCGCATCGTCGAAGAAACCGACCAGCCCCGAAGCTAGGCGGTCGCGCAGCGCCAGATCAACAGCCACGAAGCCGAAGGAACAGCACATGACCGAAATGATGACCGCCCTGTTCGGCGGGGCCGGACCCGACTGGGAAACGCGCCAGGTACCCGTACCCAAGCCTGGGCCGGGACAAGTGCTGGTTCGCGCCCGCGCGGTCTCGCTCAACAACGCCGACGTGCAGATGCTGGCGGCGGCCGACCCCGCCTCCGGCAGCCGCCAGGAGTACCTGGCCGGCTTCGAGTTCGCCGGCGAGATCGCCGCCTTGGGCGAGGGCGCCGGCGGCGTCCGCCTCGGCGAACGGGTCATGGGCACCACACAGGGAGCCTTTGCCCAGTATGTCCTGGCCGACCACCGGCACGTCATCGCCGTCCCCGCCGGCATTGCCGACGAGGACGCCTCTGCCCTGCCCACCGGCCTGCTCACCGAGCACGGCGCACTGACCCTGGGCGACTTCCAGCCCGGCCAGTCCGTGCTCATCACCGGCGCCACCTCGAGCATCGGCCTGATCGGCATCCAGATCGCCAAGAGCCTTGGGGCCGGGACCGTCATCGCGACCACCAGAACCGAATCCAAGAAGGACCTGCTGACGGACGCCGGGGCCGACTGCGTCATCGCCACGGCCAGTCAGGACCTCACCGGGTTGGTCCTGGATGCCACCGACGGCCAAGGGGCCGACCTCGTTCTGGATCACGTCGGTGGGCAGACCTTCGCCGACTGTCTCCCCGCCACACGCGTGGACGGCCGGATCGTCAACATCGGTCGGCTGGACCAGGCGGAGTCGACCATCAACCTGGACGCGCTCTCCTACCGCCATCTCCGGATCGCCGGAGTGTCGTTCGGCTTCAGCCGCCCCGACGAACTCGGCCACGTGATCGCCGCCCTGGCCCATCAGGTCCTGCCCGCCGTGGCCGACGGCCGCATCCGCCCCGTCATCGACAGCGTCCTCCCGTTCGGCCAGGCCAAGGAAGCCGCCAATCGCATGCGCAGCGGTCGGGCCCACGGCAAGATCATCCTGACAGTGCCCTGAGTCCGCGCCGGGCTCAGTCGACGACTTCGTCCCTCCTGTTGAACGGGATCCCTCGCACGGCCGCCCTCGGCAGATTGTTGCCGAGGGCTGCCGTGGAGAGGCGCGGTGGGGCTAGTTCAGCGTCGAGGTGTCGATGACGAAGCGGTAGCGGACGTCGGAGGCCAGGACGCGTTCGTAGGCGTCGTTGATTTTCGCGGCCGGGATGACCTCGATCTCGGCGCCGAGGTGGTGTTCGGCGCAGAAGTCGAGCATCTCCTGGGTTTCGCGGATGCCGCCGATGGCGGATCCGGCGAAGGACCGGCGGCCCATGATGAGGGAGAACACGTTCACCGGGAGCGGTTCGGCCGGCGCGCCGACGTTCACCAGGGCGCCGTCGAGGCTCAGCAGCTGCAGGTAGGAGCTGATGTCGATCGGGGCGCTGCCGGTGTTGATGATCAGGTCGAAGGTGCCGGCGAGGTCCGTGAAGGTGTTTTCGTCGCTGGTGGCGTAGTAGGAGTCGGCGCCCAGGTTCAGCCCGTCTTCCATCTTCTTCAGCGACTGGGACAGGACGGTCACCTCGGCGCCCATGGCGTGGGCGAGCTTCACGGCCATGTGTCCGAGGCCGCCGAGGCCGACGACGGCGACTTTCCTGCCGGGGCCGGCGCCCCAGTGGCGCAGCGGGGAGTAGGTGGTGATCCCGGCGCACAGCAGCGGCGCGGCGACGTCGAGCCCGATGCCCTCCGGGATCCGCACGACGAAGTCCTCGGTCACCACGACGTGGGTGGAGTAGCCGCCCTGGGTGATGGCGCCGTCCCGGTCCACGGCACCGTAGGTGCCGGTGTTCCCGGCCAGGCAGTACTGCTCCTCGCCTTTCTGGCAGTTGACGCACTCGCCGCAGGAGTTCACCATGCAGCCGACGCCGACCCGGTCACCGACAGCATGCCTGGTGACGGCGGAGCCGGTCCCGGTGACGATGCCGGCGATTTCGTGGCCGGGAACGAGCGGGTACTGCTGGGGTCCCCAGTCGCCGCGGACGGTGTGGATGTCCGAATGGCAGATGCCGGCGTACTTGATCTCGATCAGGACGTCGTGCGGGCCCACGTCGCGGCGCTCGATGGTGGTCGGGACGAGGTCCCCGGTCGCGGAGGTGGCGGCGTAGGCGTTGACGGTCAGCATGATTTTCTCCTGTGGTTCTTGGTAAAACGGGCGGGTGTCGGTAGGGGTTATCAGGCGCGGAACCGGGCCACGTCCTCGCGGACGGGGGCGGGTTCCTTCTCCAGCGGCAGGTTGCCGGTGTCCTTGGCACCGTCCAGGGCGCCATCGGCGTCTGGGACAGCGGTGTCGAACAGCCCCGCCCAGTCGGACGTCGGCGTGCCGGCGGTGGCGTAGAGCTCGAAGGTCTTGCCTGCGGCTTCGTCGGTCAGCAGGCTGCGGATGAGGACTTCTGCGACGTCTTCGCGGCGGACGGCGCCCGATCCGGTGTCGCCCTGCTTGATCACGAGATGCTTCCCGGCGCCCGGGTTGAACCAGCTCGGGCGGACGATCGTGTAGGGGGCGCCGCTCAGCCGGACGAGCCGTTCGGACCGGCGCTTCCAGTCCAGCAGGTCCTGGTAGGCGCCGTTGTCACTGCGGGTGACGTTGATCGACGTCATGAGGGCTATCCTCGGGCGACGCCCGTTCAGCGCGTTCAGTGTGTTGGCGACGCCGCCGTAGTCGATGCGCTGGGCGGAGCCGGGGCGTCCGTCGCTGTCCGAGCCGTGGGTGAAGAGGATTGCGTCGACGTCCTGAACGGCTGCCGTGAGGCTGGCCGGGTCTTCGAGGTCGCCCTGGACGATCTCGACGTCGGGAAGAATCGTCCGGGCCCGCTGGGGGTTTCTGGCGAGGGCGCGGACCTTGAGTCCGTGCCGGGCCGCGGCGGCAGCGGCCAGCCGCCCGGTCCCGCCGGTAGCGCCGATGAGGAGGACGCGTTGTGGCGTTGCAGTGGTCATGGAGTTACTCCGTCAGATTCGGTTGTTGTGTGGGGGTGCTCCCGCCGGGCGAGTGCGCGCCCGCGCAGCTGCGGTGTCTGCTTGTTTTAGGCGAAGTACGTGGGCGTGCGCGGTACATAGGGTTCTTCGAGCGAGCGGATTTCGTCGTCGGTGAGGTGGATGTCGAGGGCGGCCACGGCGTCACCGAGGTGGTGGGGCTTGGTCGCGCCGGAGAGCACTGAGTCGACGACGGGGTTCCTGAGCACCCAGGCCAACGCTATTTGTGCCATGGGCACGCCGCGGTCCTTCGCGATGCGTTCGGTCGCGTCGATGATGGCCTTGTCGCCGTCGAGCCACAGCGGGTTGCCGAACATGTCCCTAGACGGGTTGCTGTTCGCGCGGGCGGTGCTCTGCTGCCCCCAGGGACGGGCATTCAGCCCGGCGTTCAGGGGGCTCCACGGGATGCTCCCGACGCCCTGATCGGCGAGCAGGCCGAACATCTCGCGTTCTTCTTCACGGTGGGTGAGGCTGTACTGGTCCTGCATCGAGATGAACTTGGTCCACCCGTTCTTCTCGGCGGTGTGCTGCATCTTGGCGAACCGCCACGCCCACATGGATGAGGCACCGAGGTAGCGGACCTTGCCGGCCTTGACGACGTCGTGCAGGGCTTCCATCGTCTCCTCGACCGGGGTTTCGGGGTCGAAGCGGTGGATCTGCAGCAGATCGATGTAGTCGGTGCCCAGGCGGTCAAGGGACGCGTCTACCTGTTCGAGGATTGCCTTGCGGGACAGGCCCGAGCCGCCCGGGCCGGCGTGCATCGGCCAGAACAGCTTGGTGGCCAGGACGACGTCCTCGCGGCTGCTGTACTTGCGGACCGCGCGTCCAACGATCTCCTCTGAGGTGCCTTGGGCGTAGACGTTGGCGGTGTCCCAGAACGTGATGCCGAGCTCCAGGGCCTGCCGGAAGACAGGTTCTGCGGCGTCGTCATCCAGGACCCAGTCGCGTCCGGTGCCGGGGGCGCCGAAACTCATGCAACCGAGCGCGATGCGGCTGATCTTCAGGCCGGAGATGCCGAGGTGTGTGTATTCCATGTGTGTGTCCCTTCAAGGGGGTGTCAGGAGTGCGGGGTGGTGGGTGCCGGCTTGCCGGACCCGGTCCGGGCCGTGCGCCGGACGGCGCGCTCGGCGGGAACGATGAGGAGCAGTACGGCCAGCAACGCGGCGGCCAGCATGACGGATCCGCCGGTATAGGCAATCGCCACGCTGCCGGCCAGCGAGCCCGCGTTGGCCGAAAGGGCCACCAGGACACCGACTCCGAGGGCGCTGCCGAGCTGGTGCGAGGTGTTGACCAGGCCGGAGGCGGCTCCGGCGTCGTTCGCGGTGACGCCGGCGATGCCGGCGGCGGTGAGCGGCGCGAAGCCGAGGCCCTGGCCGATTCCGATCAGGACCAGGGGCAGCGCGACGCCGGTGAGGTCCGGGGTATCGGCGGTGATCCGGCTGAGCCAGAACATGCCGGCGAGGGTCAGGGCGAGCCCGGCGGCCAGCAGTGCCGCGTTGCCGAACCGGTGCGTCAGCCGCGGGACGGCGAGTGCGACGAAGAAGTTGACCACCGTCATGGGGAAGAACGCGACGCCGGCCTGCAGCGGGTTGTAGCCGTAGACCCCTTGCAGGAACTGCGTGGTGAAGAAGAAGAAACCGATCATGGTGCCGGCGAAGAGGAGGCGGGCGGTGTAGGCGCCGGCCCGCTCCCGGTTCGCGAAGAGGTGCAGCGGCATGATCGGCTGCTTCACCTTCCATTCGTTCACTACGAGGAGGGTCAGCAGGACCGCAGCCGCCACCACGGCAGTGACCGTTGTGGGCGCCGCCCAGCCGGCATCGACGGAGTTGACGATGCCGAAGACGAGGGCCCCCATGCCCAGGGTCGAGGCCACGGCGCCGATGATGTCGAAGCGGCCGGTGGCCCGCGGGGTCTCCGGGATGAACCGGACCGCGGCGATGATCATGGCGATGCCGATGGGCACGTTGATATAGAAGCCGGCACGCCAGGAGACCCATTCGGCGAGGGCGCCGCCGACCACCAGGCCCAGGCTGGCGCCGATGCCGGCGACCGCGCCGTAGGCGGCGACGGCGCGGGTGCGTTCCCTGCCGGCGGCGAACGTGGCCGTCAGCAGCGACAGGGCGGAGGGCGCGACGACGGCGGCGCCGACTCCCTGGAGTGCCCGGGCGGCGACCAGCCACCACTCGCTGGGGGCCGCACCGACCAGCAGGGAGGCCAGGGCGAAGACCGCGAGGCCGGCGATGAACACCCGGCGGCGGCCCAGGATGTCACCGAGCCGGGCGCCGAGCAGCAGCAGGCCTCCGAACACCAGGGTATAGGCGTTCTGCACCCAGGACAGTCCGGTGGCGGACAGGCCCATCTCCGCCTGGATCCTGGGCAGGCCGGTGAAGATGATCGAGTTGTCCAGGATGATCATGAAGTAGCTGACGAGGATGATCGCCAGGATCGCCGTCGGGCGGACCCGGCTGGCCGGGGCGACCGGGGCGGCCGTGGTGGCCGTGGTGGTTTTCACGGTTGTCCTTCTTGGTAGCAGGATTGGCGGGGCCTGGGCGGGCCTGCACTATCAAGAACACCGCATCTGGAAGCCGGGCGGGAGTCACTGCTGTTCCACGTACTGGCAGACCACCCTTCAGCGCGGCCTGCGGCCACGAGGCGTGTACTGTCAGGCCCTCCCGCGGTTCGCCGTCCGGCCTTAGCCTGAAACCATGGATAGTCGAAATGATGTGAGTGAGTTCCTGCGCTCCCGCCGGGCCAACGTGACACCGCAGCAGGTGAACCTGATCGTCGGCAGCAACCGCCGCGTGCCCGGGCTGCGGCGGGAAGAAGTCGCCACCCTGGCCTCCGTCAGCGTCGATTACTACGCCCGGCTGGAACGCGGGAACCTCACCGGGGTGTCCGAGGAAGTGCTCGAAGCCATTGCCCACGCCCTGAGACTGGACGAAGCCGAGACGGCCCACCTGTTCGATCTCGCCCGTGCCGCCCAGCCGGGACCGGCCCGCAGGCGTGCGGCCAGGCCGCCGGAACTGCGTCCCAGCCTGCAGCGGTTTCTGGATGCCGTAACCGGCGCCCCCACCTGGGTGCGCAATGAACGCATGGATTTCATCGCCGCCAACCCCCTCGGCCGTGCCCTCTACGCGCCGCTCCTCGCCGACCCTGTGCGGCCTGCCAACAGTGCCCGCTTCATGTTCCTCAACCCAGAAGCACGCACCTACTTCCCGGACTGGGACCGGGGTGCCGACGACATCGTCGCCGTCCTCCGCGGCTACGCCGGCCGGAAGCCGCATGACAGGAGTCTCAGCGACCTGATCGGCGAGCTCGCAACGCGCAGCGACGAATTCCGCACCCGCTGGGCCGCCCACAACGTCCGGTTCCACCGGACCGGCATCAAACGCATCCACCACCCCGTGGTCGGTGACCTCGAACTGAGCTACGAAGCGATGGAACTGCCGGCCAACCCCGGCTGGACCATGTTCGCCTACACCGCCGAACCCGGCTCCGCCAGCGACGAACGCCTGAAACTGCTGGCCAGCTGGGCCGCGACCGCCACCAGTGAACTCTCCGCCTCCGCTGCCCTCTCCGACTGACCTACCGCGCGATGGACGCCCGCGAGGCGCTCAAGGTCCTCGTCCGGCCGTAGCGCACCCCACCCCGCCAGACGTCGAGCTGCGCCATTCCGGCACCTCGCCGCTGGCGTCCCCCACGAAAGGAAGACCCCCATGGCTACATGGCTCATCACAGGATGCTCGACCGGACTCGGCCGGGCCCTCGCCCAGGCAGTGCTCGCCCACGGCCACAACGCCGTCGTCACAGCACGAAACGCCACCACGCTGCAGGACATCGCGGCCGCTTTCCCTGACACGGCGCTGGCCCTCCCCCTCGACGTCACCGACCGGGCACAGATCAGCTCGGTGGTGCAAGGTGCCCGGACCCGCTTCGGCGGCATCGACGTGCTTGTCAACAATGCCGGCTACGGCTACCGCGCCGCGGTTGAGGAAGCGGACGACGCCGACATCCGGCAGTTGTTCGACACCAACGTCTTCGGCGCCGTCGACATGATCAAAGCAGTCCTCCCGGACATGCGCGCGAACAGGGCAGGGTCCATCCTGAACATCTCCTCCATCGGAGCACGCATCTCACCGGCCGGATCCGGATACTACTCGGCAACCAAGGCGGCCCTGGAAGGCCTGTCCGGATCCCTCCACAAGGAACTGCAGCCGCTGGGCATCCACGTCACCGTCATCGAGCCCGGCGCGTTCCGCACGGACTTCGCCGGCCGCTCACTCACCCAGTCCGCGACGGCGATCGAGGACTACGCGGAGACGGCCGGGAAACGGCGCAAGGAGCACGACACGGTCCACGGCACCCAGCCGGGCGACCCGGCAAAGGCCGCAGAAGCCATCCTGGCAATCGTCGAAAGTGCGAACCCGCCGTCGCTGATGGTGCTCGGCAAAGACGCTTTCGACGCATTTGCCGCCGTCGCCCAGGCACAGCGCACGGAACTGGACCAATGGCGGGACCTCAGCCTCAGCACGGGCATCGAGGGCTGAGATACGGCCCAGCGGCTCCGGGCGGGGACACCCATTTGCCGCAGAAGGCCGCCATGGGCACCCCATTCCGGCCTTTTGCGGCAAACCGGCGGGCCTGGACGAGTGCTTTGGGGCGCGGCGGCCGCCACGATCTCCCCGCGTGTCCCGGGCGGCCGGTTATCCACGCACCAGCTTCGCCCGCGCCGAGGTCCAGTCCTGCCGGTGAAGGCGGTCAAACCCCTCGAGGAGAAGATCGAGGGCGAACTCGAACTCGAACTGGTCGTCGCAGCCTGGCCCGACGACAGGGCCGTCGTCGTGCTTCGCGGCCATGGCAATCTGCAGGATTTTCGGGTACCGCGTGGACATCTCCTGGAACATGGCCGCCTGCACCTCCGGCGGCACCTCGGCCTTGCCTTCCGTGTCGGCCCCGGCCGGGTCCTGGAACAACTCCTGGGTGAACCCCCACATGCGGCTGCCCAGGGCGTGCATGACATGGTGGGTGAGGTCAACAGAGAAACCGCCGGCCAGGAACATCCCGATGAACGTGTCCATGTATTCAAGTACGGCCGGCGTCCTGTTGGTGCGGGATTCGAGCACCTGGCGGGCCCACGGGTGCCGCAGGAGCGCCTCTCTTGCCGAGAGGATCCGCTGCCGGACCGCGCTCCTCCAGCCGGCATCGCGGACCGGCGGATCGATCTCGCCGACGATGACGCCGACCATGCCGTCGAGAAGCTCTTCCTTGTTCGCGACGTGCTTGTACAGCGCCATCGGCACCACGCCGAGCTCCTGCGCGAGCCTGCGCATGCTCAGTGACTCGATGCCGACGTCGTCAGCGAGGGAGACGGCGGCGTGCAGCACCCGGTCCGTGTTCAGGCGCACGCGCGGCCCCACCTCGATCTGCTGAACCACCTAAACCACCTGTCGAACAAAGGATTCCCGGTGGACCCCAGCAGAAAGACCGCGACCGTAGGGGCGGACCCTGCAACCATCCGCAGACCCCAAGCCGCGTGGCTCGTGCCCGCCGCCCTGATCTTCCTCAGCCTCATCCCGGTGATCTTCGGCTCGCCTGTCCCGGTGCTGATCCACATTCCCAGTGTCACCGTGTACTGCCTGCTCGGGGCGTTCCAGTTCGTTCCTTCACGTCGTCGAGGCAGCCGCGGCAAGCGCAGCTGGCACCGCATCGCCGGAGGTGTCCTCATCCCTGCCGGCCTGCTCGCTGCCCTTTCCGGCCTATGGATGGCGGTTTTCTACGCCCTCCCGGCCACCGACGGCGAGATTCTCCTCGTTCTTCGGCTCGTCTTCGGCTCGGCCATGGTGGTGAGCATCGTCCTGGGGCTCCTCGCGATCGGGCGCCGGGACTTCGTCAGGCACAGCGCCTGGATGACCCGCGGCTACGCAATCGGCGTCGCCGCGGGAACCCAGGCCCTGGTGCAAATTCCCTGGATTCTTCTGATCGGCCCCGCCGACCAGCTGACCAAGGCAGTGTTCATGGGGGCATCGTGGGTGCTCAACCTTGCGGTGGCCGAGTACGTCATCCACCGGCGCTCTCAGCGATCCGCGCGGGCATCCCGTACTTCCGACCGATCTGTCGAGCCCCATGCAGCAGCTTCGCGCTGAAAGCCGCCGGATACGGGCAGTTCGGACTTGCTCGGTGCCGCCGGATTGGCGGCCCGCGTCAGGTCCGGCCCGCGCCCAGCAGTGCCTGCCGTTGCGGCCACAGTGTCACCGATTCCAGCGCCGACAAGGCGCGGGCCATCGCCTGGGCTTCCGGCGTGAACAGGTGCCCGTGGACGCGCTGGCTGCAGAGGCGGAGCGCCAGGCCGCGGTCCAGCCCGAACCAATCCATCACCGTGTCGATGCCGTGCGGGCTGAGCCGCCAGGTCTTGTCCGCGTCCTTGACGATCGCGTCGTCGATCGAGAGGGCCTCCCGCCGTGAGTCGTGCCCGTCGATGATGGCCAGGATGGCCGGGACCTTCCCGGCGTCGTATCCGGCGTCGGCCAGGATGCCGGCGGCGAGCCGGGCGCCTTCCTTTTCGTGCAGGAGCACCAGGTCCGGCCTGCCTCCGCCCGGCGCAATCGCCTGCAGGACTTCCGCCGGCGGCACCTGTGACCAGCCGATGTCGTGCAGCATGATTGCCGGAAGAACGACGGCGGCGTCCGCCTCCGGGTGCGCATCCAGCAGGGCGCGGGCCAGCCCGAGGGCGTAGAGCGTGTGGGCGTCATTGTCCCGCACCTTCAGCAGCGGCGCGGCGAGCTCCCAGACGGCGGCCAGCTCCGGGTCCAGGGCAATCACCCCGTCCGGCTCCATCTCGATGCCGGCCGAGACTTCGAGGCCGGAGTGGTTGGCTGCGGGCTGAAGTTTAGTCATCCAGCCAGCGTCCCCTCCGGGGCACCGGCTGGCAAGGAGTCGCTTCCGCCCAGCGGAACCCACACTGAAGTCCCCTGTCCGCCCGTAGCCATCTGGGGCCCGGGGATGCCCGGACCCTTCCGGACATGCCCCGCGCCTGGCCCCGGGGATGGACATGTCCCCAAGCCGGATCCGGACATGTCCCGCGCGTCGCCCCAGCAATGGACATATGGGGGTTATGTCCACTCCTGGGCCCGGGCGGAGGGCATGTCCAGTGCTCGGGTGGAGGCGGAAACAGCTACCCGATCAGCGCCAGCACCGCGCCCGCGGCCACCACGCCGCCGGCTTCCGCGCGGACGCCGGTCACGGTTCCGGCGCGGTGGGCGGACACCTGGGTTTCCATCTTCATCGCCTCGAGGACCACCACGGGGTCCCCCGCCGCGACCTCGGCGCCGGGCTCGACGAGCCACTTCACCACGGTCCCGGCCATGTCGGCGCGGAGTTCGGCGGGGTCGGCGGTACCGGCTGCCGCACCGCCGTCGGACGCTGGATCAAGCGAAACCCCGGCCGGCAGCGCCCCGCCGGACAGCGTCCGGGCAGAAAGCGCCCAGCCGTCCAGCAGCTCCGCGGGGAGTCCGACGGCGAGCCGGCGCCCGTCGACGTCGACCGTGATGGTGCGGCGTTCGCCGTCGGGACTGGTGGTGCTGAAGTCCGGGTCGGCAGGGATGAGGTCCGCGAAGTCGGTCTCGATCCAGCGGGTGTGGATGCCCAGGTGCGTCTCGGAGGTGAAGTCCGGGGATTCGAGCACGGCCCGGTGGAACGGCAGCACGGTGGCCACCCCGGTGATGCTGATCTCCGCCAGTGCCCGGCGTGCCCGGCGCAGCGCCTGCTGGCGGTCCGCGCCCGTGACGATCAGCTTTGCCAGCAGGGAATCGAACTGCGGCGGGACGAAAGATCCGGAGCGGACCCCGGTGTCGAGCCGGATGCCGGGCCCGGTGGGGCCGGCGAACTCCCCGATCGTGCCGGGCGACGGCAGGAAGCCGCGGCCCACGTCCTCGGCGTTGAGCCGGAATTCGAAGGCGTGCCCGCGGGGTGCCGGGTCCTCGCGGACGCGAAGCGGCTCGCCGGCGGCGATCCGGAACTGCTCCTGCACGAGGTCGATCCCGGTGGTCTCCTCGGTGATCGGGTGCTCCACCTGCAGCCGTGTGTTGACCTCCAGGAACGCGACGGTGCCGTCGGCCGCCACGAGGAATTCCACCGTTCCGGCGCCCGTGTAGCCGGCCTCCCGGCAGACCGCCTTCGCGGCGTCGTAGATCTGCTGCGTCTGCTCCTCGCTGAGGAACGGCGCGGGGGCCTCCTCCACGAGCTTCTGGTGCCGGCGCTGCAGGGAGCAGTCGCGGGTTCCGACGACGACGACGTTGCCGTGCGCGTCCGCCAGCACCTGCGCCTCGACGTGGCGCGGACGGTCCAGGTAGCGCTCCACGAAGCAGTCGCCGCGGCCGAAGGCGGCAACGGCCTCGCGGACGGCGGAGTCGAAGGCTTCCTCGACCTCGTCCAGGGCGCGGACCACCTTCATGCCGCGGCCGCCGCCGCCGAAGGCCGCCTTGATGGCGATCGGCAGGCCGTGCTGCTCGGCGAAGGCGCGGGCCTCGGCGGCGGAATGCACCGGGCCGTCGCTCCCGGCCACGAGCGGCGCACCGGCCCGGACGGCGGCCTCGCGGGCGGTGATCTTGTTGCCGAGGAGCCGGATGGCGTCCGGGGCGGGGCCGATCCAGGTCAGTCCGGCGTCGAGGACGGCCTGGGCGAAGTCGGCGTTTTCGGAGAGGAAGCCGTAGCCGGGGTGGACGGCGTCGGCCCCGGATTCGGCGGCCACGGCCAGCAGCTTGGGGATGTTCAGGTAGGTGTCCGCCGGGGCGTTGCCGCCCAGGGCGAAGGCCTCGTCCGCGGCGGAGGCGTGCAGTGCGTCGGCGTCGATGTCCGCGTACACGGCGACGGAGGCCAGTTGCGCGTCGTCGCAGGCCCGGGCTATCCGGACCGCGATTTCCCCACGGTTGGCGATCAGGACCTTGCGCATCAGTTACTCGCTTTTCGTTCGGAAGTGGTGGGTCCGGCGGCGGCCCAGCGGAAGCGGATCCTGGCGCCGATCGGGATCTGGGCGGCACGGTCCAGCTGGGAGTCGACCACGACGCCGATCACCGGGTAGCCCCCGGTGATCGGGTGGTCGGCCAGGAAGAGTACGGGCAGGCCTTCCGGGGGAATCTGGAGGGCCCCGGCAACCGTCCCTTCGCTGGGAAGTTCGCCGGTGCGGCTGCGCTGCAGCGGGGTTCCCTGCAGGCGCATGCCCACGCGGTTGGACTGCGGTGTCACTTCCCAGTCCTGGCCGCAGAAGGAGTCCAGGGCCGCCTGGTCGAACCAGTCGGCACGCGGGCCGGGGACGACGTCGAGCACGCTCACGCCGGTGCCCGGGAAGTCCGGCTGCAGTTCCGGATCCCCCACGACGCCGGATTCCGTGTCCGGGCCGGCGGCGAGGACCCCGCCGCCGGCCAGCGGCGCCGGGCCGATTCCGGACATGGTGTCCGTGGAGCGGCTGCCCAGCACCGGGGCGGCATCCACGCCGCCCCGGACCGCGACGTAGCTGCGGAACCCGCTCTCCGGCGCGCCGATGCTGAGGATTTCGCCGTCGAGCAGGGCGAACGGTGTGGCCATGGGCGCCGTCCGGCGCTGTCCGGCTTCCCCGGACTCCCCTGACTCCCCTGGCTCAGGGTCCGACGGCGACTCGATGCCCAGGTGCGACGGCGCCCCGGCGACGGCGAGGACCTGGTCCCCGACGGCCTGGACCCGGAGGCCGCCGGCGACGGTTTCGACCGCCGCCGCGCCGGGCGCATTGCCCACGAGGCGGTTGGCCCGGCGCAGCGAGGCGCGGTCCAGTGCCCCGGCGGCGGAAACGCCCAGGCCGGAGTGGCCGTGCCGGCCGAGGTCCTGGATCAGGCTTTGCACTCCCGGTGACAGGACCCGGAGGCCGGACGCGGCCTGCTGAGCTTCCGGGGAAACTGTGGCGGGCTCCGCGGCCAGTGTCACCGCGTTCCGGACCGCGCGGAACCGGACGCGGTGGCCGGGGGTGACGAGGGCCGGCTGCTCCCGGTCCAGGTCCCACATCTTCGCGCCGGTGCGGCCGATCAGCTGCCAGCCGCCGGGTGAGCTGCGCGGATACACGGCCGAGTAGTGGCCGGCCAGCGCCACCGAGCCCGCCGGGACGGCGGTGCGGGGCGAGCTGCGCCGGGGGACTTCCAGCGACTGGTTCTCCCCCACCAGGTAGCCAAACCCCGGGGCGAAGCCGGCGAAGGCCATGGTCCAGAGCTGGCCGGAATGGGCTGCGATCACGCCGTCGGTCCCGAGACCGGTAAGCTGCCCCACTTCGGCGAGGTCCTCGCCGTCGTACACGGTTTCTATGACCACCAGTTCACCCTCGGTGCGGGCCCGCGCGGTGAGCTGGAGCCGGGGCAGGAGCGCAGCGATGCGCCGGGCCGAGGCGGGTGAGTCGGCCCTGACCAGGACGGTCTCGGCCGCGGCCAGCACGTCCGTCTGGCCCGGCAGCGGCTTTTCGAGGAGCAGTGCCTGCAGGGCGAGCACGTCCTGCGTCCCGGAAAGCTCGGCGAGCACCGCGCAGGTTCCCACGGCCCGCACGGAGCGGACCTTCTGTAATGCCGGGGTTTCCCCCGCTGCCTCAATCATCAGCCGCTTCCATCATTGCCGGTGTCTCACGAATAGCGTCCGCGCCGCTCAGGGTCAGCGCCGTTCAGGCGCGGGCGTCCTGCAGGAGCCGCTCTTCCTCATCCGTGTGCGGATCCCGGCCGATGGCCAGGCCGACGATGGTCACCACGGAGCTTGCCAGCAGGTACGCCGCGATCACGTACCAGTTGCCGGTGGCGGCGTAGAGGGCCGTGAAGACCAGCGGTGCGATGGCGCCGCCGACGACGCCGGCTAGCGTATAGGCCAGTGAGCTGCCGGCGTAGCGCAGCCGGGCCGGGAACTGCTCGGTGATGTAGGCCGCCTGCGGTCCGTACATGAAGGCGTGGAAGGCCAGGCCGATCACGACACCGACGGTCAGCAGCAGGACGGACCTGCCCTGGACCATCAGGAAGAACAGCGGGATGTAGACTGCGGTGCCGGCGGCGGCGATGCCGTAGACGAGACGCCGGTTGAAGCGGTCCGTGAGGGCGCCGGCGGCAGGGATCAACGCCAGCTGGAACGCCGAGCCGATGAGGATGGCGCCGAGCACGTTTCCGGTGGTCATGCCCAGTTCCCTGGTGGCGTAGACGGCCACGAAAACGGTGAACAGGGAGTAGAGGACGTCGGGGCAGATCCGGGACAGCGCGGCGGACACGAGGGCGCGGGGCTCCTTGGTGAAGACCTCCTTGATGGGGGCCTTGGGCTGTTCGCCGTGGGCCTTGATGGCCTTGAAGACCGGGGTTTCCTCCAGCTTGAGCCGGATCAGGAGCCCGAAGACCACCAGCACGGCGGAGGCCAGGAAGGCCACCCGCCAGCCCCAGGCGAGGAAGTCCGCGTTGCTGAGGGTGGCGGCGAGCACCGCCAGGACGCCGTTGGCCATCAGGTTGCCGGCGGGCGGCCCGATCTGGGCTGCGGAGGACCAGAATCCGCGCTTGCTGGCGGTGCCGAATTCGCTCGAGAGCAGGACAGCGCCGCCCCATTCGCCGCCGACGCCGATTCCCTGGGCCAGGCGCAGGAGCACCAGGATGGTGGGGGCTGCTACGCCGATCACCGAGTAGTCGGGGAGGGCGCCGATCAGCACGGTGGCGGCACCGATCAGCAGCAGCGTGATCACGAGGACGTTCTTGCGGCCGATCCTGTCACCGAGGCGGCCGAAGACGATGCCGCCGATGGGGCGGGCCAGGTATCCGACGGCGAAGGTGGAGAAGGAAAGCAGGAGGCCCACGAACTCGTCGTTGTTCGGGAAGAAGATCTTGGGGAAGACCAGGGCCGAGGCCACCGAGTAGATCGCGAAGTCGTAGTACTCCAGAGATGTGCCGGTGAGGCTGGCGATGTAGGCCTTCAGGGCGCCGGGCGGCAGCTTCCTCGTGGCGCCGGCCGGTGAGGCCTGGTGTGGTGCGGTCATGACTGTTCCTCCAGGGGTGCGGGTGCTGCCTGTGCTGCTGGGTGGGTGGAGCGCATCGGGGTGCCGGGTGCTGCGTGCGGCCTAGACGAACGCCGCGGTGGTGATGCCGGCGTCGGACAGCGCCTGCCGCACCGCGGCCGCCATGGTCACGGCTCCCGGGGAGTCGCCGTGGACGCAGATGCTCTCGGCGCGGATCTTCAGGATGGAGCCGTCAACGGTGCGGACGGCGGAATCGGAGGCCATCCGGAGGACATGCTCGGTGACGAGCGCTGGGTCCGCCAGGACGGCGCCGGGGAGCGTGCGGGAAACCAGGGTGCCATCGGGGTTGTAGGCCCGGTCCGCGAAAGCCTCGGTCACGGCGCGCAGCCCTGCCGCCTCGGCCAGGCGGAGCACCTCCGAGCCCGGCAGCCCGAGGATGGGCAGGCCCGGATCCACGGATTTCACGGCGTCGACGACGGCCTGCGCCTGGCCGGTGTGCGTGACGATGGCGTTGTAGAGGCCGCCGTGCGGCTTGACGTACCTGACCGTGCCGCCCTCCACGGCGGCCAGCGCCTGCAGCGCGCCGATCTGGTAGACCACCTCGTCCGCCAGCTCGATGGGGTCGATGTCCAGGAACCGGCGCCCGAACCCGGCCAGGTCGCGGTAACCGACGTGGGCGCCGATCACGACGCCGGCGGCAACCGCTTCACGGCATGTCGCACGGATCACGGACGGGTCCCCGGCGTGGAATCCGCAGGCCACGTTCGCGCTGGAAACCGAGCGGAACATCGCTGTGTCGTCGCCCAGGGTCCAGCGGCCGTATGACTCGCCGACGTCGCTGTTAAGGTCGATGGTTGCCATTTGTGATCCTCGTCTCATGATAGCCCCGATACAAGGATGCATCACTTGCGACGATTGTTCAACAATCCGACGATTCAACTTTGGAACAATCGTGTAGATTCGGCACTATGACCACTTCCGAAGCGCAAACCCGCAGCCAGGCGGCAGCGCGGCTGCGCGTGGCCGTCCCGTCCGTGGCGGACCGCGTGGCCGCGGAACTGCGCCTGCAACTGGCCGAGGGGAGGCTGCTGCCGGGGAACCGGCTGACGGAATCGACGATTGCGGAGGAGCTGGGCGTCTCCCGCAACACGGTCCGCGAAGCGTTCGCCGAACTCGCGGCCGAACGCCTCGTGGTCCGGCATCCCAACCGGGGGGTGTTCGTCGCGAGCCTGGCGCCCGGGGACATCCACGACGTCTACACGGTGCGCCGCGCGATCGAAGTCAGCGCGATCCGCGGCGGCGGCGGCCCCGAGCGCGTCGCCGCGGTCCGGGCCGCGGTGGAGGAAGGCAAGGCCGCGGCGGCCGCCGACGACGACGAGGCGCTCGGCAGCGCCAACGCGCATTTCCACGGCGCCATCGTGGCCCTGGCCGGAAGCCGGCGGCTGGACACCATCATGTCCCAGGTCCTGGCCGAGATGCGGCTCTTCTTCCACAAGGCGACAGTGGAGGCGGACTTCTACCGCGGCTACCTGGCCGACAACGAGGAGATCTGCGCCGCCCTCGAAGCCGGCGAACTGGACCGCGCCGGGCGGCTCCTGCTGGCCTACCTGGACCGCTCGGAAGAGAAGCAGACCGCCGTCCACGGGGAGTAGGGCGGGGACCGGGCGTGGCCGGGGATGCGGCAGCATGTATCCGTTGAACGAATAGCTCATATCCAAGGCTCCCCCTTCCCGATATACCTGAGAGGCGTCGGGGTGGTGATGAGGCTCACAACCGAGCCTCCCTAAAGATCCAGCATCCGAAGGAATCAACGTGGAAAAGTTCCTCGCCCATCTCGCCCATCTTGAAATCACGAGCCCCGATGTTGAGGCATCCGGTAGCCGGTAGGGCCGATGAGCAGGTCCATCTTGGCGTACTCGGCAAGCTCGCCCCGCATCCCTGAGGTCGGGATGAAGTCCACCGAGACACCAGGAGCCTCCTCCCGCAGTATCCCGCGGAGCGGCCGACGATCAGCGCGGCCGCGTAGTCCGAGGCCGCGATGACGAATTCCCGCTCGCTCGTCGAGGCATCAAAGCTTGAGCGGATCCGGGTGGCCCGCTGGATGTGGAGCATGGCCTCATCCACGAGCGGCACCAGGGCGTGCGCGAAGGGGGTGAGCTCGTAGGCGCGGCCGGTGCGGACCAGAAGTTCGTCGTCGAAATGCCGGCGCAGCCGGGCCATCGCGGCGCTCGCGGCCGGCTGGCTGAGCTGGAGACGCTCCCCGCCCGGGAGACATTGCGGAGTTCCAGCAGCACCTGCAGCCGGGGCAGCAGGTCCAGGTTCTTCATACCCATGCGTTATCCAGCTCCATCCCGGGGCATGGCATCCCTGCCTGTGATGCCGCGGCGGCTGTTGCAGCCAGGCAATGGCCGCCGCCAGCCCTGAACCCTTCCTTGCCGCGGGCGCCTGCGCGTCCTAGCGTGGAAACATCCCGGAACCGTGACGATTCGCAACGACCGCAGTGGCAGGACCAGCCACGGGCAGTCCCCCAAGGAGGCACCACGTGACGCTATACCAGCCCGAACCTGTTGAAATCTCGACCAGAATGCGCCCCGGCGAGTGGACGGAGGAAAGCCTCACGGCCCTCGCAGCCTCCTACCGGGACGAGCTGTTGGGTATGGGGGCGTCGGCTTCCGCAATTGAAATCGTCACGGACCGGGACGAGAACGGCGGGGTCAATGTGGTGGCGACCTGGATCAAGCCGGCAACCCTGGATGAGGGGGCAGCGCCCGGGGAGGGCGCCGGATAGGGCGTAACTGCCAAGGCCGCTGACTGCCGCCGGGGCTGCCTTCAACGCGGCTCTTGACTGCTTCCGCGCACGCGTCTAGCGTCGGCTTATATCCCCCACAACCCCAGGCCGACCAACAGGTCGACCATTATTAGGGAGCGTTGTCATGCCGCAGTTTATGGACGTTCACAACAACATGAAGGGCCTCACGAAGGAAGATCTGAAAGCGGCCCACGATGCCGACCTGGCCATCCAGGGCGAGGAAAACGTCGAATTCAAGAGTGCGTGGGCTGACCCTGAGGCCGGTGTGGTCTACTGCCTGTCCGAGGCGCCTTCCGCGGACGCAGTGCGGCGCATTCACGAACGTGCAGGTCACCCTGCGGACGAGGTGCATCCCGTTCCGTTCGCTGTCTAGTGGACCAGTACAACCAGGACAATTAGCTGTGCGTCCCGGATCTCGTAGATGATCCGGTACTCGCCGGTGCGGACGCGCCAGTCGCCGCTGCTGCCGGAGAGCTTCGTTGCCCCGGGGGGACTCGGCGTTTCGGCATCACCGCCGAAGCCGTCACCGCCGCCGCCAGGGAATCCCTCGCCACCCTCACGGCCTGATCCACCCGTGGCGCCGCGGACGGAGTGCTGGCACGCCGGATTACGGGCGCGGCCCCGCTGCCCCGCGGCCGCTGCGGGACGGGATTCTGAAGGAAATCCTCCGCGCCCGGTCCCGGATGGTCAGCCCGCTGCGCCGGCTGACGAGAACGAGGGCACACAGGCCGGCCAGCAGCACCACGATTCCGCCGGCAGCCACCGACCAGCGGGCCCCGAACTCGGTTCCGATCCAGCCGACCAGGGGCGCCCCGAGGGCCGTCCCGCCCTGCAGGACGCCCACGTACAGGGCCAGTACCCGTCCGCGGAACTGCGGTTCCACGGAGAGCTGGATGCTCGTATTGCAGCTGGTCAGGAACGTCAGCGAGGTGAGGCCGACCAGAATCAGGGCTGCCGCGTACAACCAGTATGAGGGCGCCACGCTGGCCACGAGGGTGAAGAAGCCCATCCCGATGGCACCGCCCAGCAGCAAGCGCAGCAGCGGTCCCCGCCGGCGGGCGGCGAGCAGGGTCGCGGACAGTGTCCCGACCGCCATGATCGAACCCAGGAGCCCGTACTCCTGCGGGCCCTTGCCGAACACGGCGGTGGCCATCAGCGCGTTGGTGACCTGGAAGTTCATGCCGAACGTTCCCACCAGCCCCGCCAGGACGAAGATCAGCACCAGGTCAGGGCGCCCGCGTACGTACCTGAAGCCCTGGGTGATCTGGCCCTTGCCGCGGAGTGCCGGCACCGTCGGGAACAGCTCGGAGGTGCGCATCCGCCACAAGGACATGATGACGGCGGCGAAGCTGGCGGCGTTAAGCAGGAACACCGGCCCGGTACCGATCCAGGCGATCAGCAGGCCCGCGATAGCCGGTCCGGCGAGCCTGGCCATGTTGAAGGAGGCGGCGTTGAGTGCGACGGCGTTGGACACGTCGTCCGGTCCGACCACTTCGGAGACAAAGGCCTGCCGGGCCGGCGCGTCGAAGGCGCTGGCCACGCCCAGGGCAAGGGCGGTGCGTAGACCTGCCACAGTTGCGCCGTGCCGGCCAGTACCAGCAGCCCCAGCAACAGTGCGTACAGGCCCATGGCCGTCTGGGTCCACAGCAGGATCACCCGCTTGCGGTGCCGGTCCGCGAGCACCCCCGCGTAGGGGCCCAGGAAGAGGATGGGCAGGAACTGCAGGCCTGTGGTGATGCCGACGGCGGTGCCGGAATGGTCCGTGAGGACCGTCAGCACCAGCCAGTCCTGCGCCACCCGCTGCATCCAGGTGCCGATGTTGGACACGAGGGCCCCGCCAACCCACAGCCGGTAGTTCCGGATCCCAGGGCCCGGAAGGTCGCGTTCATCGGGCGCTCAATTCCTGCATCAGGTGCGCAGCCCGGCTGAGCGTGCGGCGGTCCTCCTCGCTGAGGACGGCGACCCGTTGGGCCAGCCAGGCCGTGCGGTGGCTGCGGGCTTCTCCCAGCACAGCCTCACCCGCCGGAGTGATGCGGGCCAGGACCTGGCGCCCGTCCTCGGGATGCGGTGAACGGGTCACGAAACCCTGGCTGGTCAGGGCGTTGACAATCCGGGTCATTGACGGCGCCTGCACGTTCTCCCGGTCCGCCAGTTCACGCAGTGTCCGGGGCCCGCCGCTAAGATCGGCCAGCACCGCATACTGTCCGGGTGAAACGATATCCCCGCTGGCCTCGCTGCGCAGCCGGCGGGACGTGCGCATGACGGCAATCCGCAGGTCGACCCCGAGGACATCCGGCTGGATATCATCCGCAGGCTCGCCGGGCTCCTCGGGATGGGCTTCTAGGGTCATCATTTCTCCCCGGTTCTCGGACGCCAATTTGGTTAGCATCGCTCATTAGCAATGTTAACCAAATTTTGGCGGCTGTCCAGCCGTGAGCAGCTCGCTGGGTGAACAGGTGCCGCCGGAGGAATCCTGGGACCCGCGTCTGGGACCAGCGCCCCGTTGAACGAAGCCTTGTAAGGCCCGGCGTGCCGGAGGTACGATCCGCTAATACCAGAATGGGATGCGGGGAAGGCCGGGTAATCATGAGGGGATTGATCTGGACCGCGGGCATCCTTGCCCTTCTCGCCCTCATTATCGGCGCCATGATCAAGGCTGTCGCATTTCTGCTGTGGGTCGCCCCAATCCTCCTGGTGATAGCCGTCCTGCTGTTCATCCTGAAACGCTCCGGCGGCCGGCGTATCCCGAAGTAGGGGCCGCGGTCCGCAGTACGACTCCCTGGACCGTGGCCGCATTCGAACGTTCATACCCACTTTGGTCGAGCACAGTGCCCGGAGCCGACTCCATCGTGAGTTCAACGGCGGCTCCCGCGAGCGGGCGCTCCCCTCCGTCTGCCTACGAAACGCTCCGGCCCCCGAATCTGAAGAGACCTCAGCGCACAGCCAGGAAGCCTTCGACAAACAGCCGCGCCCGTTCGTCCAAGTATTGCTCCAGCGGTATGAAGCGGGTACGGGAATTCGACCGCTTCATTCGGGCAACCGCTGCGATCTGGAGCCGGGACGTGGCCGTGTCCAGAAGAAAGCGCGGTGGTGGAAACCATTCTGTAGCTCCGTCATCTGGCCCGATGTCCTCAAGCTCGTCGTGTCGCGCCAACCGCACGTACGCACTCATGGCTTCCGTGAGAGGGACTCCGGCGTCCTGGCCGGCGAGTTCCAACTCCCCCTCCCGGGTGATGTTGAAATACACCGGGCCGTGTGGATGGTAAGCATAGCCCTCGGCTTTGCGGGTGAAGCGGGCGTCCGAGACGGGGAAGGCGTTGCCGGGGATGGCAGTGAGTATTCCGGCCTTGGCGTAGCTTTCAAGGATCCGCGACCCGAGGTCCCGAAGGAATGGCGCGAGCAACTCCAGCCGACGCTTCAACTCCCCTTGGTCAGGGTTCTGCATAGCCCGATAGTACGCGCGATGTGTTCACTTTGTTGCCAGCTACCAGTAATCGGCGGAGCGAAGCGCCCCGCGGCAACTAGGCTGGGACCATGAAAGCAACCTTCGCCGCCCTGTCCGCCGCATCGCTCCTGGTGATGCTGACCGGCTGCGGCCAGGTGCAGGAAGCAGCGCAGAGTACCGCCAGCGATGCCGCATCAAAGGTTGCCGGCGCGGCCGCGGACCAGATCAAGCAGCAGGCCTGCGCACTGGTGGAAGACGGCCTGGTCAGCATCAAGGACAAGGAGCTGCTCGGCGGCCTTGCCGCCGGAGCGGAAACGGCAGGGGTTCCCGCCGACATCACCACGCCGCTGCGGCAGATCGCGGCCTCGGGCGACCAGGTTCCGGCGGACGCTGTGAAGTCGCTCAGGGACGCCTGCGCAGCCTAGCGCTTGCCCTTCTTCCGCGATCCCTTGCCGCGGCCCTTGTCCGGGTTGGGCGCGTAGCGCTGGGCCACCTTGGGCTTCTTGACGCCCGACCCGCGCCGGTCCGGCTTCGGCTCCTTTTTGGGCTTCTCCTGCTGCGCGGAGGGCTGGCGGGAGCTTGCCGCGGTGCGCCCGCGGACAATTCCGATGAACTCCTCGATCACTTCGTCCGTGGCCTCGCTGGGCCACGCCAGGGCTATCTCCGTCGCGGGCGCACCGGTGAGCCTGCGCGCCACGGTGTCCTTGACGTTGAAGTGGCGCGCCACGGACATCGGCAGGATCACCAGGCCGGCGCCGGAGGCCACCACCTGCAGGGCCGTCTCGGGGCCGCCGAGCTCCTGCACGTCCAGGAAGGTCTCCCGGGACAGGTCCGCCAGGGCCACTTCCTCGAACAGGGAAATCTCGTGTCCCTTGGGCGCCACCACCACGGGCTGTTCCTCATAGAGGGTAATGACGCTCAGGCCCTCGCGCTCCACCGGCAGGCGGACGAAGCTCAGATCCGCGGCACCGTCGCGCAAGACGCTGAGCTGGTCGCCGTCGTCGGACATGAACGAGCGCAGCGGAACATCAGGCATCCGCTCTTCCCAGCGCCGGATCCATTTGCCGGGGGTCACGCCGGCGACGTACGCGAACCGCAGCTGCCGCGCTTCCCGCGCTTCCGGCGCGGAAGGCCGGGAGGGCTCGGACGGGGAGGCGTTCTGGGGTGATTCATCTTCAGCGGACACAAGTTCACAGTACCGCCCATGCCGGGGTAGGCCTCTGCCACGGTGCCCCGCAAGCGCCCAGCCGGATACCCTTGAAGCATGACCTCTGAAAACTCCCAGTCCATGAAGCCGGCCACCGTTGCCAAGAAGCTTGGCATCTACCTGCCCGCAACACCTCAGGAGTTCCAGGATTCGGTCATCTCCCGCGCCGATTTCGCCGAGCTCCAGGCCAACCCGCCGGAATGGCTCGCCGAACTCCGCCGCAACGGCCCCCACCCCCGCCCCGTGGTGGCGCAGAAGCTGAACGTCTCCATCAGCGGCCTGGCCCGCGGCGGCGTCGAAGAGGCGCTTACGACGGCGGAAATCACCGCGCTGCTGCAGGCTCCTCCGGCGTGGCTGGTGGCCGAGCGCTCCACCCACGCCGCCGTCCGCACCGAAGCCCAGCGGGTCAAGGACGAGGCCGCAAAGAAGGACGCCAAGAAGGCCCGCACCCAGGCTGAATAGCGACGGGCTTTCCTATCCGGCCCCTATTTTCATCCCGCGGACGCAGGACTACGCTCGCGGAATGAGTCGGGACCGCCGGCCTGATCTTCATTTCTCAATCCACCAGCGACCGGCGGAGCATCGGGAAGGAATCAGGCCATGGCCTTCAAGATCGGATATTTTGTCGGGAGTCTTTCGAGTAGTTCCATCAACCGGACCCTGTCCAAGGCCCTGATCCGGCTTGCACCGGCGGAGCTGGAGTTCACCGAAATTCCCATCAAGGACCTGCCCTTGTACAACCCGGATTTTGATGCCGCCTATCCGCCCGAAGGGCAGGCCCTCAAGGACGCGGTGGCCGCCTCGGACGGCCTCCTGTTCGTCTCTCCCGAGTAAAACCGCTCCATCCCCGGAGCGCTCAAGAACGCCATCGACTGGGGATCCCGCCCCTGGGGCACGAACTCCTTCGCCCGCAAGCCCACGGGGATCATCGGCGCCTCCCCCGGCGGCATCGGCACCGCCGTCATGCAGTCCTCGTTCCGAAGCGTCCTGAGCTTCCTGAGCTTCCTCGATGCTCCCCAGCTCAACGCGCCGGAAGCGTACATCCGCTTCGCTCCGGAGGTCTACGGCGAGGACGGCGACGTCAAAGACGAAACCACGGCTCAGTTGTTGCGCCACTACATGGAGGAGTACGGCTCCTTCGTGGAGCGAGTCCTGGCCGCCAATGCGCCCGGCCATATCGGCGACGAGCACCCGGACAAGGACAAAGTGAACCGTTAGGGCCCGGCCTAACCCACGCGGGCGCTGTTTTCGATCGCCCGGAGCGTGCGGATGAGCCGGACTGCACGCTGCTCGCCGAAAAGCTCGTCCGGCCCGCTGGGGGCCAGTTCGCTGTAGGGCGATTTGAACAGCGCGTCGGGCCTGACCACGCCGTTCTCGGTGAGCTGGTTGACGAGCAACTGGAGGAAGTCCAGCTGGGACGCGGTGAGCGCGGTGTCGGAAACGAACTCCGCGAGGGCCTCTTCCACAGCTTCGCGGTCCAGGCCCACGAGGGAGCGCACAAACAGGCCAAGGCCCTCCGTCCCCGCCCGCTCCAGGTCCACGGGTGTGCCCACTCCGCTCTGCGCCAGAATCCGCCCCAGCTCCTCAAGGTCCTGATCGGTCAGCTGCCGGTTCCGCCGCAGCCGCTGGATGGTGGTGTGGTCCTGGTAGCCGGCCAGGTACAGCCGCGTCTTGTCCCGGTACCGGCTGAAGTCCATGAAGCCGTTGGTGGCCCCGGCGAGCTCAAGCTCCTCCAGTTCTCCGAGCTCATCCTCGAAGTTGGAGTAGACCACAGTCCGTTTCCGCTTCTCGATCAGGTGCACGAGTTCCCTCAGCTGGACGCGGATGGATTCCAGCCATTCCGGCGACACCGATTCCCACTCGCCGTCGTCGAGAACCATGGCCAGCAGCGGCAGCTGCGCAGCGATGGCCGGAACGTTCGGCTGGTCCTGCAGCGCCGCTGCCACGGACTGGATAGTCCTCCGGAACCCGGCCAGCGCAGTGGGCGCCGTCAAAGCCGCGAGCTGCGCCTGGTACATGGTGCAGTCGAAGCGCTTGGCCTCTTCGGTGTCCGGCAGGGCGCCGATGCTGGCGATCCGGGCGAGGTCGTGTTCAAGGGCGTCGAAGTCGTCGCCGGTGAGGGCCGCCCATGTCTGGTCTTCGGCAAACCGGTCCACCCATTGGCGTGCCGGTTTCACGAGGAAGTTATCGTGCGGAAGCCTGTCGATGGTGTGCCGGAGCGATGACCGGAGGCCTTCCACATAGTCGATGGCCGGGGCCCAGGACAGGTCCGCGGCGGAGCGCAGGATCCTGGCCTTGGTGGCGAACGTGATTTCCGCCAAGGACTTGGCCACGGTGCCCTCGTTGCCCGGCATCCCGGCGTTGAAGTACTCGGCGTTGCGGCACAGATCGAAGATCAGGAAGTCCTGCTTGTCCTGGCCCGGGCCAAACAGATCAGGGCACAGCCGCGTGCCCCGGCCAACCATCTGCCAGAACTTCGTCTTGGACCGGACCATCTTGAAGAACACCAGATTGAGGGCCTCGGGAACGTCGATGCCGGTGTCGAGCATGTCCACGGAGATCGCGATGTGGGGGTTGCCGTCTTTCCTGGAGAACTCCTCAATCAGGGTCTGCGCGTAGGTCACCTGGTAGGTGACAACACGGGCAAAGTGGCCCTTGAACTGCGGATAGTGGTGGTCGAAGCGCCTGGCGATGAACTCGGCGTGCTGGCTGTTCTTGGCGAAGATGATGGTCTTGCCCAGCCGGTCACCGCCGGCCACCTTGTGCCCGTGCGTCATCAGCACCTCAAGCGCCTTGTCCACGGTGTCGGTGTTGAACAGCCAGGAGTTCACGACGGCGGCGTCAACGACGTCGGGAATCTCGCCGTCCTCGTTCCACTCCAGTTCGTCCCATTGTTCCTTTTCGGCGTCGCTGAGGTCGTCGTAGCGGATTCCCTCGTAGGGGAACTTCAGCGGAACCGGCACCACGCGCGGCGGTACCAGGAACCCGGCGTCGATGGCGTCGTTCAGGCCGTACGCGAAGGTGGGAACGTTGTCCTCGATGTCGAAGAGGCTGTAGGTGTTGCGGTCCACTTCCGACTGCGGCGTGGCGGTAAGGCCGATCAGGAGGGAGTCGAAGTACTCGAAGATCGCCCGGTACTTCTGGTAGACCGAGCGGTGTGCCTCGTCGATGACGATGAGGTCGTAATGCCCGATGCCGAAGCGCCGCTGGCCCAGGTCTCCCCTGGTCTGGTTGATGAGGTTCATCATGGTGGGATAGGTGGCGACATGGATGCGGCTGTCGGCCTCTTCGCCGGAGCTGAGGATGACCGGTCCGGAGCCGGGCAGGTGGGTCTTGAACGCGTTGGCTGCCTGCCTCACCAGCGCGGTGCGGTCGGCGAGGAACAGCACACGCTTGGCCCAGTTGGCCTCCTGCAGCAGTTTGGCCAGCGCGACGACGGTGCGCGTCTTTCCGGTGCCGGTCGCCATCACCACGAGTGCCTTGCGCTCGTGGTGGGTTTCGTAGGCCTCGGTCACGGCGCGGATGGCGTTGTGCTGGTAGGCGCGCTCGACGATCGAATTGTCGATTGGCTGTCCGGCCAGCGGTTTCCGGCTGCCCCGGCGGTCCACCAGAAGCTGAAGCTGGTCCCTGGTGTGGAATCCCTGGATCTTCCGTTCCGGGTACATCGAATCGTCCCAGATCCACGTCTCATAACCCGAGGTGTAGTAGATGACGGGACGGCGGCCGTAGCGGCGTTCCAGGCAGTCGGCGTACAGCTTGGCCTGCTGCTTGCCGACGTGCGGATCCTTGGTGGTGCGCTTGGCCTCGACGACGGCCAGCGGCAGCCCGTCGTCGCCCCACAGGACATAGTCCACGTAGCCGATGCCGCTCAGCGTCCCGCTGGAGGTGGGCATGGTGTCCACCTTGAATTCGCGGTCTTCCGGGTTGGTGAGCGGCCACCCGGCCTCGTTGAGGTCCAGATCGATCAGGTGTTTGCGCGTCAGCGCTTCGTCGTAGTTGTGGTGGTCCGGGACGGCCTGGTTCTGCTTCTTGGCCGCGGCGATCTCGGCCTGGAGCTGCTGAAGCTGCGCCGTGAGGCCAGCGGTTTCCGCGGCGGCCTTCGCAAGGGCGTCGTCCTTCGCCTTGAGTTCTGCTTCCAGCTTCCGGAGCTGCTCAGGTGATTGCTGCGGGACCGGTGCTTTGGAGACCGGGGCGAGGTGGCCGGCGTCGAACGCTAACGACGGCGGCAGCTGGCTGCCGTTTTTGGCATAGTTCCGGGCAAGCCAGTAGCAGGCGTGGTGGAGCTCTTTGAGGACGAGCCCGGCGCCCTGGATGGTGGGGTTGACCGGGTTGTGGACCGCGTTGTTTCCGGCTTTGCGGATGATCGTGAATTTGCTTCCGATGGTTCCACCGACGAGGGTCTTGAAGGCGGGTTCCTTGAGGAGGGCGTTGAGATCGTCCGTGTACGGCAGGATCAGCGCGGGCTCCACCTTGTAGAGCCACTCCACCAGGCGTTCGGCGGTGTACCGGGCGTAGAACATGGAGGCGCGGGGATCGATCCGGGCGAACTGCTCGGCGCGCCGGGCATGCTGTGCCAGATCCGGCCATTCGGCCACAAGAAACCCGAAATTACTGTTGCCTGCCCCCACCGCTTTGGCCCCCGTTGTTGGTCTCCGTCGTTGCTGGAACAAGTCAATCATGCGGGCGGGACAGTTTCCGTCCTATTCTCCGTCCGCGGACCGGACTAATGGGAGCTTGCGTAATGTTGGCCGCCGCATCGTCTGCAATTTTCGGCAGGGTCCCTGCTGAACTGTGCCGTACGCCGACCTTTGCATTTGTTGCCGTACGGCGACAGTTATATTTGGCATCAGTCGCGGGCAGCTGTAGAACAAAGACTACATTTCGGTTAGAATGCAGCCATGGATAGGGTTGGCGTGCGGGAACTTAAGCAAAACCCCAGAGCCGTCATAGAGCGGGTTGAACATGGAGCCACTGTGGAGATAACACTCCAGGGAAGGGCCGTGGCCATGATCTCTCCGATTACTCATCGCAAGAAGTGGACTTCTGCCGCTGAAGTGGCGATTGCTCTTAAACTGGCCGAGTTGGGGCCAGATCAGACCGGTTGGCTGCAAGAGCATCACGAATCCCGGGATGCCGATCCCCTTGTGGACCCGTGGGACGCTCAGTGATTCTCCTGGATACGAACGTCCTCATCAGCCCGCCGTCCGTGTGGCCAGCGGGTGCCGTGCTCGGTTCCAGCATCATCTCGCTGGCGGAGCTGCAGTTCGGCATCCGGTCATCGGCGTCGGAGCAAATCCGACGCCACCGGGTGCGCCGTCTCGCGGTCTGGCGGGAGCTGATGGACTGGATTCTCTTCGATGAACATGCAGCCGAGAGCTACGGCGAGCTCGCCGCACGGGTCCGGACACTCAGGCCGCAGCATGCCAGAAGCAAGGACATCATGATCGCTGCACAGGCGCACGCGCTTGGCGTTCCTTTGATGACGCGGAACGCCAAGGATTTCGAGTTGGTCAGCGACGTTGTCGAGATTCTTGAGGTGGGTGACTAAGGCAACTGAGTTCACACGAGAAAACCGAAGTTGGTGTTGGCTGCCCCCACTGAAGTGGCCCCCATCTGGCAGCGTCGCGGGCTGGCACCAGCCAATCATGAGGCGGCGACAGTTGCTGCCCAGGAGGGCCCGGACGGTCGTGTTACCGAGTGCGTTACGGGGTCTGGCGCCATACCAATTGCGTGACCACCCGGGTGTGGGAGCCCTCCGATTTCGGATTCCGGCGCACGACGCGCGCCGAGTACGTTCCGGACTTGCCGAGCATGCCGACGTAGTCCAGTACAGGAGCAGGGACAAACCCGATCTTGTGGCCACCGGCCCATAGCCCAACTGCGCGGGAGTCAGCGGCGTTCCCTGGTTCGGCGACAGCATCCAACTGATCCCCTTTTGTGAGCGACCGGTCGACGTATTCCTGCGCCGCGGATGTCATGTATCGAAGTCCATGGACGGGCACGACAAACGTCAGGGTTCCCTTGACCAGGTCTATTTCCGGCTCATCAAAGAACTCGTAAGTGTCCGCAACCCGCTTTCCGAAGGAGTGCCCCAGGATTTCGAACGGTGCCGCATCCTCGGGCAGCTCAAGCCGCTGCAGCCACTCGGGGCGGTCAGGCCGGCTGGCGCTCATGATGCGTCCGGACAAAAGTGGAAACAGCACTTTCGACGTGTACGTCTTGTGCGGATCCGAGAACCCGGGAATCGGGCGGAAGTCGGGCTCGGACTGCATGGATGCGAAGTACTCGAAGTGATAGCCGTCCTGCGAGGCTACTGCGCGTCCCAGGAGGCGGTACCGGCGCGTCTCCGGATGCTGCCAGGCCACGAGGAGGGCGGCGTCTCCATTCTGGACAGCGACGGGACGAGGATCGGTCACGAGCGAAGACATGTCACGAGCCTTTCCTTGTTGATGCGAATTAGTTCCAGGGCCAACCTATCGCTTGGAGACGACATTTTACCCCTGGCCACGATTTCTGGGGCGGCACCGATATCCAGTCCCGCTATCGCGGATGCCCAATGAGTGGTGACAGCGGGTCCCGCATCCACGCAAAACTGCGAAGCAACCTCGACGAGCGGCACTTTCGCCATTCCTTCGAACCGACCGCCGACTGCCCTGGCCGCAAATTTTCGGACAGCTCCCGGATCGCTTACCAGCCGATTCAGTTTTTCCGGGTTCCTTTGAACAATACCAAGGCTGGTTGCGTGATCGTAGGACGGCGCCAGGTGGTAGGTCCCATCCGGAGTTATTTCGATGCTCCAGTTCTCACTGTGCCGGTCTTGGTTGCCAATGAGCGCGTCCAAGACGAGAAAGCCGGCGAACCATCCGGTCGCCGACAGACCGGCCTCTTCGTGTCCCAGGGGTGGCGACACCGCCGCCAGGACCGACGCGATGTTCCGGAGAGAATGCCCACGGGCCCCGCGGTCTTTGGGATCAAAATCCGGGACGATTTCCGCGATAAACAGCGAACCTGCATCCAACTGGTTTCGTGGATCGGACTTAACATCTTTGGAAACGCACCCGATGCTGCCTCCCAGCGTTGCCAGCCTGACTGTGGCCGCCGGCACTCCAAGCAGTCCAGCGATCTGACTGGCGATGAACTCGGTCGCGTTCTCGTTAGGGCTCCGTTGCGGACGATTCCGTTTGAAGATCCATAATGCCCCGTCCTCGTCTTGGAACCACGTCTTCTCGTTCTCGCCGGCGGGTTCATCCTGGTACGGCGTCCACCCCGCCAGATCCACGAAATCGCTGAGATTCTCCATTCTTATTCGAAGAAGTCCTCATCCAGCTCCACCACGTTGTAGCTCTGCTTGACCTGGACTCCTACTCGGTACTCGATCATGAGTTTCACCAGTCGCTTCCCATCGATCAGGATGGTACGGGTCGGGATATTGGCCGCATAGTCCTTGGCCCCCTGCGAGAATCTGCTGGTGGTGATGAAGACGCCTTTGGAAGCCGAAACACCATGGAGAGCGCCCACGAAGGCCTGGATGGCTTCCCTGCCCACCGTATTGTCCGCGCTGTACCGCTTTGCCTGGATGTAGACGCGGTCGAGGCCAAGAGCGTCCTGGTCGATCACACCATCAACCCCGCCGTCGCCGGAGCCGCCGATACGGCGGCCCCGCTGCTCGGCTCCCCCGTAGCCCATTTTCAGGAGCAGGTCCACGACCGCATGCTCAAAGAATTCAGGCGAGCTGGCGAGGATGCGGCTCAGCAGGGACGATCCGGTTTCGGCGTGAATTCGATCGATGGCCGCTTCAATGACGTCCGTGGGGTCGGCGTCTTCGTCCAGGATTTCGATCTCGGCCGAGGGAGAGGTCTCCCGCCGCGCGGCCCGCACCTCTGCCTGATGCCGACGGTAGGCGTCAATCCCGCGCAACTGCGCCTGGGCCAAACCGTCGGGGTTGCTGATGAGGAGCTGTTGCCCCGCATCGGTAATGACGTAGAGAGCGTTATCTGGCCGCGCTAACGCGGTGGCAGCGATCAGGTGCGAGATTGCCCAGCCCACGCGGCCCTTTGCCTTGAGGCCTCCGGAGCCGAGCCGAACAGCGCGCAGCTCTTCAGGCAGGCCAAGAGTGTCCATCGCCTGCTTGCTGAGCTCGGTCCTTGTCCGGGGCTGTCCGTCTGAAAGGACCCGAAGGATCGGAGACATGAAACCGTGCCACTTGGGGATGCCGTCTTGCTCGACAACTTCAGTCATCAGAGTTCTCCTTTGAACGCCCGGTGTTGAAGCGACGCGAACAGAGTGTCCAGTTCGGCGGGGTGCTTGCGGTGGTTTTCTTTTAAACGCTCGACGGCGGCGGCGCGGGTTGCGAAGGTTTGCTGGAGTTCTAGCGGGGGGAGATTAATGGGCGTGGCCGACAGCTGGGTCTTATTGATTGACGCAATCCCAGTCGTCTGTTTGGCCATTCGCAAGAAGTAGGATTTCGCCTCAGGCGATGCCAGATGCCAACTCAGGTACACCGGAACGGCTTCCACCGATCTGGGACGAACGCGGAAGACATGGTTTTGGTGGAGACACCACGGCAGTTCGTCGTTCCAGATGGTGCCGCGGCCGAGCTTATCGGGGTCGCCGCCTTCAGTCAGCAAGAGGTCGCCGCGTCGAAGACGATAGCGCGCGGCCTCCCGAGCCGAAACGGCAATCTCTTTGACAACAGACATGTCCAGGGACCGATCTTGAACATTCGATACGGCCAGGTAAGGATAGTCTGTCAGGCCTTCAGCAGCCGTTTTCCTGCCCTTGGTTATTCCGGACGAAACATCACACATGTCGTCTAGACGGGCCGTTCGCCAACCATCGCCGGGTGTGCCAAACACGGAGTGGAAGATCGACTGCGTGAGGGTGTCGAGGTGGGCGAGGGCTTGGCGGCGTTTGGTGCGCAGCTCGTCGGCCTTGTCCAGGATCACCGCTATCCGCCGCTGCTCGCTTAGCAGTGGCAAGGGGATCGTAGTATCCAAGAAAGCGCCCCGATTGACATGCTGCATCGTTGCTCCGTGGAGATGGGCCGCCATGTCAGCCAAAGCGCCAGCCAGCATATGCCTTAGGTAGCTTTTGTCCACCTGGAGCTCGAGCGGGAGCACGCGGAAAATGTGCTGGTTGACAAGGCCACGCTCGGACCGGGTCCACGTGAATACTCCAAGAGATGCGGACCACGAAACCAACAGATCACCTGGCGCCGCCACGAACTTCGAATTGACGGTTCGGGTCGTTCTGTTAAACGGCTTCGCTGGATCATTTAGGTTCTGAATTCGGATAATCGGCAGTCCGTGTTCGCCCCAGTCCTGTGGCTTAAAGGCGAAGCCGTTGATGAATTCAGCTACGTCATCAAGGCGAACTCGATTCACTTCAGCAGCCCCCGCAGTTCCGCCATGCCCTGCGAGATCTCACCTTCAAGCTCGTCCAGAGCCGCAAGAATATCCGCCAGGGCCGCATGATCGATTTCTTCGTGCTCGATCTCCCGGTACCGGTTGAGGGACAGGTCGTAGTCGTTCGCCGCAATCTCCGACAGCGGCACGCAGAACGACTGCTCGGTCCGCGCCCGGGTGAGTTCCGCCGTCGTGCGCTGCTTCCAGCGGGAGAGGACATCGGGGACGTCGGAGGAACCGAGAGGCGTGCGCTTGTCGTCCAGGGAGAAGCCGTCCGAGCGCACGTCGTAGAACCAGACGTTGTCCGTGCCGCCGGAGTTGGTCTTGGTGAAGAACAGGATGGCGGTGGACACCCCTGCGTAGGGCTTGAAGACCCCGGACGGCAGCTTGACGACGGCGTCGAGCCTGTGGCCCTCCACGATCATTTTCCGCAGTTCCTTGTGGGCCTTGCTGGAGCCGAACAGTACGCCGTCGGGCACAACCACCGCGGCCCGGCCGCCCGGCTTGAGCAGCTTGATGAAAAGCGCCAGGAAGAGGAGCTCGGTCTTCTTTGTCTTGACGACGCTCAGGAGATCCTTGGCAACGTTGTCGTAGTCCAGGCTGCCGGCGAACGGAGGGTTCGCGAGGATGACGTCGTACTTCTCTTCCTCGGTGCTGTGCAGGTCGGCGAGGGAGTCGCGGTAGGAGATGTCCGGGTTCTCCACGCCGTGCAGCAGCATGTTCATGGAGCCGACCCGGAGCATCGTGTTGTCGAAGTCGAAGCCGTGGAACTGCTGGTTGTGGAAAAACTTGTTCGAATCCGGATTCGTCAGCAGGCTCGGATGGTTCCTGCGGAGGTGCTCCCCCGCCTGCACCAGGAAGCCGCAGGTGCCGGACGCCGGGTCGCAGATCGCCTCCAGCGGCTTCGGGGCCGTCATGTCCACCATGAGGTCGATGATGTGGCGCGGCGTGCGGAACTGGCCGTTCTGCCCGGCGGATGCCAGCTTGGACAGCATGTACTCGTACAGGTCGCCCTTGGTGTCCCGGCCGTCCATGTTGATGCCGTCAATGACATCCACCACCAGCTGCAGAACGCCGGCGTTGGGGATCTTGAACTGTGCGTCCCTCATGTGGTGGCTGTAGGTGGAGTCCTCACCGTTGGCCAGCTTGGGCAGCTCGTTGCGCAGGAACGGGAAGCAGGAACGGGAAGACGGACTCCGAGAACACGGTGAACATCTCGTCCTTGGCGAAATTCCTGAAGCGGCTCCAGCGAAGATCCGCGTACGGCCGGCCCTTCGGATCATTGCCGGCCGGGAAGACGGCCTCCTCCATCGGCTGGCCCAGCAGATTGGCCTTCTTCTCCTGAAGCGTGTGGCGCTCGTCAAGCCTCTTGAGGAAGAGCAGATAGGTGATCTGCTCGATGATCTCCAGCGGGTTGGAGATGCCGCCGCTCCAGAACGTATTCCAGACCTTGTCGACTTGGGACTTTATTTCACCGGTAATCACAGATCGAGCTTAGTGGGCAGGGCCGACCCTGTGCGCCGGGTCGCCGGCCGACGAACAGCTCAGTCCTGGTGCAGCTGGACGAAGTTCCCGCAGCCGTCGTCGAGCACGGCGGAGATCCCGCCGGGGCCTTCGGACGGTTCGCCCTGGAACATGACCCCCTTGGCCGTGAGCCGCTCGTATTCGGCCCGGACGTCCGGAACGCCCAGCACGATCGCGGGCATCCCGGCGTCGTGGAGCCCGTTCATGTAGGCAGCGCCGATCGGGTTCTCGCTGGGCTCCAGCAGGAGCCCCACGGAGCCCGCCCCGGCCGGGTCCTTGACGATATACAGGTTCTGCTCCGGCAGCGCCATCAGGGTCTCAAAACCCAGGATCCCGGTGTAGAACTCATGGGCCGCAGCAGGCTCCCGGACGTGGATGCTGCACATTTTCAATCGCATGGGGCCAAGGCTACTACGCCCGGACTGCCCGGGCCGTGAACGCCATTGACGGCCCGCGCCCCGTGGATTCCAATGGAACTAGCGGAACCAGGCCCGCCCGGGCAGGTTCCCTGTAAGCGTGTCCTGGAGGTGTGTTGGAATGCCGGCTCAATCAGGATCCTCCCCGCTCGGGATCTGGCAGCTGCTCGCCCTGGCCGTTCTCGTCGTTGTCGCGGTGGCCGGGTCCGCCTATCTGGCCCGGAAACACCGGAACGCCGACGCCGGGCTGCCGGATGCGGTGTTCTGGGACGGTTTCGCGGGACTCGCCGTCGTTGCGCCGGCCGTGATCCTCCCCTCCCTCGCCGCGCCGTGGGCCGGGCTGATGCTCGGACTCCTCGCGGCGGGGACCGGCGTCGCCGCCTACCGGTGGACCCCCCGGCTGTTGCGCCGCCAGGAGGTCCGCCGCGCCTGCCGGGAAACGGTGTCCGCCAATGAAGCCGCCGCCGCCCTCCACCGGAGGGTGCTGGCCCGGTGGCAGCGCTACGAGCTCGACCCAGCGTGCCTCATCGACTTCCCGGCCATGAGCGATCCGCGCCGGCCGGAAACGGCCGCCCTCATCAAGGCGATGAAGGCGGCCGAGCGGCTGCGGGACGAGAACGACGCCGGCTACGGACCGGCGGTCCGGCGGCTGGAACAGGCACTGGCCGAGGCCGAACGCGCGGCCGGCGTGGACTCGGATGCTTCCCTATTGAGCTGAATCTCTCCACCATTTCCCGGAAGGAAGCACCATGACAGACATCACCATCATCGGCAGCGGAAACATGGCCCGGGCGATCGGCACGCGTGCCGTGGCGGCCGGCCGCAAGGTCCAGATCCTGGACCGGACCCCGGCGAACGCCGCCAGGCTCGCGGCGGAGATTGGCGGCACCACCACGTCCGGGGGGCTCGGCGACATCCCCGACGGCGACATTGTGGTGCTGGCCCTCTACTTCGGTCCGGCCAAGGAAGTTGCCACGCACTACGGTGACACCCTGAGCGGCAAAACGGTGATCGACATCGGCAATCCCATCAATACGGAAACCTTTGACTCGCTCGTCGTCGAATCCGGCACCTCCTCCGCCGAGGAGATCGCCAAACTGCTTCCGGGAGCCCGCGTGGTGAAGGCGTTCAACACCACGTTTGCAGGCCCCCTCGCCGCTGGCTCCACGGGCGGGATGCCGCTGGATGTGTTCATCGCTTCCGACTCCGAAACGGCCGGCAATGAGGTGGCGGCGTTCGCTGCCGCTGCCGGGCTGCGGCCGCTGAAGGTCGGCGGGCTGCACCACGCGCGGGAACTGGAGGGATTCATGCTCCTGATCATGGCGCTGCAGGCCAACCCCGCCTATGAGAACTTCAACTGGGGCACGGGCCTGAAGGTCATCGACTAGCCCGGCGCGTTACAGTTCCACTGATCGCTGCCGCGGAAGCACAGGCTGATCACAACCGGACTGCAGCCGTCCGCCCACATCTGAAACCCATGGCCTTGGGCGGCCGAAGTGCGCACCGCTCAACGGTCGCCTCGACCCCGCCCGGGAGTTCATCAGCAGTGAAGAGCTGCATTCCCCCACTGCGCCTGCGTGGGCTTACCGACTTTGCTCCGGTACGCCGGGCCTTTCTGGAACCCAACGGGGAAATCAGCGCCCTGCCGTTCGACGACAATGACAAAGGTGCCCGCGTCCATGCTGGTTTTTCTCCAGTGCCGTGACCCAATACACGAGACGACGGGAACTGGTGGGTGCGCCCTCACGGTGGCACCCGAAGAGTGTTCCCCGCAGTGCCGGTGTCCTGCTGCCTCACAGCCAATTTCATCATATTGTCAGTGCCTCCTGATGTACTGAGTGTGTGGACAGCAGAACAGCAGCGTGGAGTGCCGGAAGCAGGGAGGCCCTGGAGGCCGTCGCCGCGTCCGCTGCTGTGCTTGCTGCCTTCACCGGCGCCGGCGCGGACCACCCGGGTCCGCCCGGCGCCGATCCCCTCGGAAACGCCGATCCGTTGCGGAATCTGGCCGATGACTGCCTGGACGGGCTCGCCGCCGTGGCGCGGCTGGAAGCCCGGACCGCGGCGCTGAAGGTGC
>NZ_JAGPOT010000068.1 GCF_018224015.1 Pseudarthrobacter albicanus | reverse complement strand
GATCCGTTGCGGAATCTGGCCGATGACTGCCTGGACGGGCTCGCCGCCGTGGCGCGGCTGGAAGCCCGGACCGCGGCGCTGAAGGTGCGGCTGGCCGCGGACTACATGCACGCAACCAGGGCCCTGGCGCCCCCGGCGGCGTCCCCGCAGGAACACGCCGCCCAGGACATGGCCGTAGTCGCTGAGGTCGCCTGCGTCCTGACCGTCAGCGAACGCACCGCCGGAGCCCTCCTGTCCGAATGCCAGGCCCTGACGACGGCACTGCCGCTGACCCTGGCGGCCCTGCAGGCCGGGGCGATCTCCTGGCAGCACGCCCGGATCCTCGTCGAGGAAACCACCAGCCTGGATCCCGCCGGGGCGGCCGCGCTCGAAGCGCACTTCCTGGACCCCGACGCGCCGGACCCCGCCCGCGGGTGCCCGGCCGGGGACCTCGTCCCGTCCCGGTTCCGCGCCAAGGCACGCACCTGGCGCGAACGCCACCACCCGGTCAGCATCGAACAACGCCACACCAAAAGCGCCGAAGACCGGCGCGTCGACTACACCCCGGACCGGGACGGCATGGCCTGGCTCTCCGCCTACCTCCCGGCAGACACCGCCACAGGGATCTGGGAACGGACCACCGCCGCCGCCCGCGCCCTCCAAGGCCCCCACGAGGCCCGGCCCCTCAGCCAGCTCCGCGCCGACATCACCGCCACCTGGCTCCTCACCAGCCACACCCCCGGCACCGGCACCGGCGGAACGGCCGACGGCGGAACCGGCGGGGGTGGGTGCAGGGCCGGGGGTGGGTGCAGGGCCGGGGGTGTCCCGTCCCCGAGGGCGCAGGTCCTGATCACCGTCCCGGTCCTGTCCCTCCTGGGCGCCACCGACGAACCAGCCGTCCTGGACGGGTACGGGCCGATCCCGCCGTCCATGGCCCGCCGGCTGATCACCGACGGCGCCGGCTCCTTTTACCGCGTCCTGACAGACCCCCGTGACGGCGCCCCGCTGGAAATCGGACGGACCAGCTACCGCGTCACGAAGGCCCAGCGCCAATGGCTCCGCCTCCGCGATGGCAGGTGCCCCTTCCCCGGCTGCAGCAACCACTCCCTGGACAACGAAGCAGACCACCTCCTGGCCTGGGCCGACGGCGGCAACACCGGCATCTCCAACCTGGGCCAGCCCTGCCCCAGGCACCACCGCCTCAAACACGACTCCTCCTGGAAACCAACCGGAGCCAGCAAGGACACCCCACCAGGATGGACCTCACCCTCAAAACGGCACTACCCCAGCGAACACCAGGACTGGGAACCACCCCACTGGCCACACCACATCCTGACCACAGACACAGGCCCGGACCAACACCCGCCCGCAGACCCAAAACTGGAACTGCCCCCGGACCCGTTCCCCGAATGGCATCAATTCACGGCCGAGCATCCACTGCACGCCGCAGACACGGACGATCCGGGCTGGCCAGCACTACCCGGGGACCCCTTCCCGGAATGCTTCCTGTCCCAATGCGTCTGATCAACTCCAATGCGCCTGATCAACCGGTCGAGGGCCGTTTCGGCGCGGTCACCCAACGAAGTTGGTGGCATCCTTCCTGCCGTTTGAGCGCTGGGCTGCGGAGGAACAGAGAGCACCCGCGTGGTCACCAACTGACAGGTATGCCGATGAGCATCGCATAATCCAGCTACAGGCCCCTGGCGAGGACCTGGCCCTTGAAGAATCCGGGCCGGAGCCTGGACATCACGAGCATGAGCACCACGCCCAGCAGGATCACGCCCATGCCCAGGATGAACACCAGGCCCAGGCCGCCGATGGATGATCCGGAGCCGTACCCGGGGTCCATGGAGTCGTAGGCGGTCTTGAAGAACATCACCAGCAGGATCACGCCGCCCAGCAGCGGTGCCAGGAACTTGAAGAAGAACGCCCGGGCTCCGCTGAAGGCCTGGGCGCGGAAGAACCAGACGCAGGCCAGGGCGGTGACGCCGTAGTAGAAGCAGATCATCATGCCCAGCGCCGTGATGGTGTCCCACAGGGCGTTCTCGGACGTGGTCCGGGTGATGACGTAGAACGCCGCGGCGGCAACTGCGGCCGCGATCGTCGCGTAGCTCGGGGACTTGTACGTGGGGCTGATCCTGCCGAACTTGTGCGGCAGCGCCTGGTAGTGGCCCATAGCGAGGAGTGTCCGGGCCGGGGAGACGAAGGTGGACTGCAGCGAGGCGGCGGAGCTGCTCAGGATGGCCAGGGACATCAGGATGGCGAACGGGCCCATCACGGGTCCGGCGAGGACGGCGAAGATGCTGCCCTGGTTCTCCGGGTTTCCGGCGCCCAGCCCGGTGTCGCCGACGCCCGCGAAGGACAGGGTGGCCAGGGCGACGGTCATGTAGATGACCACGATGACCAGCACCGTGACGGTGGCGGCGCGGCCCGGCGTCTTCTCCGGGTTCTTCGTCTCCTCGTTCATGGTCAGGGTGACGTCCCAGCCCCAGTAGATGAAGATGGACAGCGACACCCCTGCCGCGAAGGTGGAGAAGGAATCGACGGCAAACGGGTTGAACCAGTCGGGCGAGATTTGGGTGGCGTCAAAGGCCGTACCGTTGGCGACGTGGCTGAACGCGGCCACGTCGCCAACCAGCCGAGGACCAGCAGCTGGAAGGCCACCAGCACGTACTGCACGGTCTTGGTGGTTTCCATGCCGCGGTAGGAGATCCAGCAGGCCAGCGCAATGAACACCAGCGTCGTGGCGATATTGAGCGGCAGGATCTTGCTCAGGTCGGCAAGGTCCGGATTGCCGAAGAGCTGCGCCAGCATGAGGTAGAAGAAGTCGACGGCGACTGCCGCCAGGTTGGAGAGCACGATGATGGTCGCCGCAATCAGGCCCCAGCCGCCCATCCAGCCGATCCACGGCCCGAACGCCCGGGAGGCCCACGTGAAGGAGGTTCCGGCGTCGGGCATGGCGTTGTTGAGTTCGCGGTAGCCGAGCGCCACGAGAAGCATCGGGATGAATCCCACGAGGAAAATCGCCGGCAGGTGCACGCCGACTTCGGACACGGTGGGGCCCAGGGCCGCCGTGAGGGTGTAGGCCGGGGCGATGCAGGACACGCCGATGACGACGGCGCCGATCAGCCCCACCGACCCGGCTTTCAGTCCTTTGTCGCTCAGCGTCTTGGGCGGCGGTTGTGCCTATTCTGTTGCAACTGTCATGCGGTTGCCCCTCCTGGGGAGTCATTCGACGTTGAATGGATTGGCATGGGTGGGTAGTGGCCGGCGGCGACCATCACCGGCAGCGTTCTCAGACCGCCGCGGGCGTACGGTCCGCGGCGACGATGCGGGCCGCCGTCCGGCGCCCCATCCGCACGGCGCCGTCCACGTGCTGGTAGCCCTCGGCGGCAAGGTCGGAGGAGGACCAGTAGATCGGGCCAACGGGTGCGTGCTGGTCCTTGCCGTAGCGGTGGAGGCCGCCGAGGTCGTAGCTGGAGGCGTAGGCGCCGCGGGTCCATTCCTCCGAGCCCCAGTCGGACTCGTAGTAGACCTCAGGCGTCAGGGCCTTCCCGCCGAGGAAGCCCGCGATGGATTCCAGGACGGCCCGCTTGCGGTCTTCGGCGCTGAGCTCGAACACCGCGTCGGCCTTCTCATCCGAGATGAAGCCGACCAGGGTGCCGCGCGGATCCTCATGGTTGGTGTTGTCGTAGACCTCCTGGACCAGGGATCCGGCGCCGAAGCCGGTGCCGGACAGGCCGGCTTCCCGCCAGAACGGCGAGCTGTACACGGCGTGGACCTTGATGACCAGGCCGAGTGACTGGTGCTGGTGCATCTGGTGCTGGCGGCGGGGCAGCGGCGGGTTGAAGGAAACCCGGGAGTACAGGTTCGGCGGGACGGCCATGAT
>NZ_JAGPOT010000067.1 GCF_018224015.1 Pseudarthrobacter albicanus | reverse complement strand
CAGCCCCTCCGCGGCCATCAACAAGACCTGTGCCCGCTGCACCTCACGATGGGACGCCGTCTGCGATCTCGACAACACCTCCAACGCGGCACGCTGACCATCGGAGACCACCAAAGCAGGAGCTGGATTCGACATGCCCCCAGCTTAACGGAACACTCATAAACTATTTTGGAGACACACCACTAGCTCAGCGTCGTCTGGCTCAGCGGCCCCGGGCCGCGGATTCCAGCAGCGGGAGGGTGCGGCCCTGGAAATGGGTGTTGAGCACAATCACGGAAGAGGAGCGCAGCACCGTCCGGGTGGCGATCATCGCATCGAGCACCCGCTGCAGGTCCGGGTTGGAGCGGGCGGCGATGCGGGCCATCAGGTCCGAACTGCCGGAAACGGTGTGGATCTCGATCAGTTCCGGGATCTCCGCGAGCGCCTCGACGACGGCGTCGTGCCCCAGGTCCTGGTTGATCGTCAGGGAACAGAACGCGACCACGGGAAAGCCGAAGTGGGCCGGATCCGGCTGCGGCACCCACGAGCCGATGACGCCGCGGTCCTGCATCCGGTCCAGCCGGGACTGCACGGTGGCGCGCGCCACCTTCAGGACCCGGGAGGCCTCCAGGACAGAGGCACGCGGTGCATCCGTGAAGAATCGGACAATCTTCGCATCCAGAGGATCCACATCCATCGGAAATCCCTTCCCAGGCGGCAGCAGGAGGACAAACCGCTGCAGTTACTCAGTTTTCGGCTGACAAACTGCCACCATGCTCTCACGCCCGCAAGCGCCGGCCGAGCCGGCCGGACGCTGCAGAAGCGGTAAATTCAATAAGTCCCATAAGGACACACAGATCAAAAACCACAAGAAGGTTCGCCACATGACGATGAAGTCCACCGCGGAACGCCCGGCCCTGGAACTGGGCCACAGCATGAAGCCACGCCAACTCACCATGATGGGACTCGGCAGCGCGATCGGCGCCGGCCTGTTCCTGGGATCAGGAGCCGGGATCGCGGCAGCGGGCCCGGCGGTGCTGATCTCCTACCTCGTGGCCGGCACCCTGATCATCCTGGTCATGTGGGCCCTGGGCGAGATGGCCGCGGCCAACCCGAACAGCGGCGCGTTTTCCGTGTACGCGCAAAAGGCCCTGGGCAAGACGGCGGGTGCCACCGTGGGCTGGCTGTGGTGGCTGCAGCTCGTGGTGGTCATCGCGGCCGAAGCCCTCGGGGCCTCGGGACTGCTGTTCACGGTGTGGCCGGTGATCCCGGTCTGGGCCCTGTCGCTGATCTTCATGGCGCTGTTCACGGCCATCAACCTCGCCGGGGTGAAGAACTTCGGCGAGTTCGAGTTCTGGTTCGCCATCCTCAAGGTGGCCGCCATCGTGCTGTTCCTGGCCGTCGGTGCCGCCCTGCTGCTCGGCTGGCTCCCCGACGTCGCCTCCCCCGGCCTGCGCAATGTCACCTCCGACTTCGCTCCGGCAGGCCTCGGCGGCATCGCCACCGCCCTGTTCGTCGTGATCTTCGCCTTCGGCGGCACCGAGATCGTCAGCGTGGCAGCGGCCGAGACCGAAAACCCGGAACACAGTGTGGGCCAGGCCATCCGCACCGTCGTCTGGCGGATCCTGGTGTTCTATATCGGCTCCGTCTTCGTCATCGCGGCGGTCCTCCCGTCGACGTCCCCGGCCCTGAAGTCGCCGTTCGCGGGCGTCCTGGACATGGCCCGGATTCCGGGGGCGGGCACCGCCATCACCCTGGTCGCCGTCGTCGCGCTCCTCTCGGCGCTGAACGCAAACCTGTACGGCGCGTCACGGATGGTGTACTCGCTGTCCGGGCGCGGCGAGGCTCCGCGGATCCTGTCCAGGCTCAGCCGGGCCAGGGTCCCGATGGTGGCCGTCGGCGTCTCCGTGGCGTTCGGCTTCCTGGCCGCGGTGCTGGAACTGCTCTTCCCGGACCGGATCCTGCCGGCCCTGTTCCAGCTGGTCGGCTCCACCTGCCTCGTGGTGTGGGGCACCGCCCTCGTGTCCCAGCTGGTCCTCCGCCGCCGGGCCGACCGGGACGGCACCGCCCTGCCGCTGCGGATGAAGGGCTTCCCCGGGCTGACCGTTTTCGGGCTCGCACTCCTGGCGCTGATCTTCGCGGTCGGCTTCAGCAGCCCGGACAGCAGCAGGCAGCTTTTCAGCACCATGGCCCTCGTCGCTGGAATCGCCGCGGCCTGCTGGCTCGGCGACCGGTTCACCCGATCCCGCCGCGCCGGGCGGACCGACTCCGCCCCGGACCTGACCCGCAAGCTGTAACGCCGCCTTCCCTCATTACCTTCTCGCTGAGCCCGGCGAGGAAGCGGTGCCGGCAACGCAAGCACCACCTCGTGAGTCCCGGCCGGACCGGACGAAGCTCCGGAAAAATTCCACTACTGCCGTGGCATCCCGGCCCTGAAGACTGGCTCCATTGTCAGAAGAACGATGGAGCCAGTCTGTGGGATTGGGAATCGTCACTTTGAGGGAAATGACGTGTGGCGTGCCCCCAACCGGGCTACTGGGCCACGGGGGAAGAGTAAGTGCCAGGGCTGGGCTTTTCCTTGCCCTCCTGCGGGACGGCCGTGCCCAGGGTGGCTATCCGACGTCCAGCCTGACAATCCTCCTTGCCATACCTAGAACTACTATGGTCGAATACCTTACAGATCTAGGTATAGGAGGCACGGTGCGCATCGATAAGGACCTGGTCGCCGCTTCGGCCACCCCGCTCGTGCTGGGGATCCTGTCGGAGGGCGACCTGTACGGCTACGCGATTCTCAAGCGCGTGAGCGAGCTGTCCGGCGGGGGCATGCAGTGGACCGACGGCATGCTCTATCCGCTGCTGCACCGGCTCGAGCGGCTCGGCTACGTGTCGTCGTCGTGGGGCACGTCCGAGGCCGGGCGCCGGCGCAAACACTACGCGATCACGCCGGCGGGGCGGGATGTGCTCGCCGACCGGCAGGAGCAGTGGACCGTCGTTGCCGACGCACTGCGGCAGGTGTGGCAGGCCGCGCAGCGGCCGCCCGTCGCCGCGGCCGAGGGGTGGGCGTGATGGCGCTGCACGCTGAGCTGGAGGCCCAGATCGATAAGTGGCGCGGGTATGTCCAGCGGCGTCAGGCGATCTCCCCTGCCGACGTCGATGAGCTGGAAGACCACCTGCGCGGGCAGATCGCCGACCGGCGGGCGACCGGGCTCGACGACGAGGAGGCCTTCCTCGTCGCGATCAAGCGCCTGGGCAACCTCGACGCCGTCTCGCGCGAGTTTGCCCGCGAGCACTCCGACCGGCTGTGGAAGCAGCTCGTGCTCGTCCCGGAGGGCTCCGGCGACGCGGGCACACCGCCGTGGCGCGAGCTGGCGGTCGTCCTCACGCTCGCTGTCGGGGCGGGCGTGGCTGCCAAGGCCGGCCTTGCCTGGCTCGACGACGGCGCAGTGCTGGCGCGCAACCTCTGCCTGCTCGTCTTCCCCTTCCTCGCCGCATACTTCGCGTGGAAGCGCCGCCTCACCGCGCGCGTGGCGGCGACGCTGCTCGTCCCGTTCGCCGCGCTGGCGGTCGTGCTCAACGTCTACCCGTTCGCCTCCGGCGGTTCCACCGAGGTTCTCGCCACGCTGCACGCCCCGGTCGTCCTGTGGCTGCTGGCCGGGGCGGCGTACGCGGGAGGGAGGTGGCGGTCCGACAGCCGGCGCATGGACTTCGTCCGGTTCACCGGCGAGCTCGCGATCTACTACACACTCCTGGCCCTGGGCGGTGCCGTCCTGATCGGGCTCACGTTCGCGGCCCTCCAGATCGCCGGCACCGACCTCAGACCGATCCTGGAGGACTGGATCCTGCCGTTCGCCATACCCGGGGCGCTCATCATCGCCGCGTGGCTCGTCGAGGCCAAGCAGGACGTCGTCGAGAACATCGCCCCCGTCCTCACGCGGGTCTTCACGCCCCTGACGATTGCCATGCTGCTGGCCCTCCTGGCCGTCTTCACGGCCGTCGGCGGCCTCGTCGACACCGACCGGGACCTGCTCATCCTCATGGACGCGATCCTCGTGCTCGTCCTGTGCCTGCTGCTTTACTCGATTTCCGCCCGCGACCCGCTCGCGCCACCCGGCCTGTCCGATGCCCTGCAGCTGGTCCTCGTCGTCGCGGCCCTCGCGGTCGACGCGGTGATGCTGACCGCGATGCTGACCCGTATCGCCGAGTTCGGCTTCAGCCCCAACAAGATCGCCGCGCTCGGCCTGAACCTCCTGCTGCTGGTGCACCTGGTCCGGGCGGCCTGGCTCACCGTCGGGTTCCTGCGTGGGCGGCGCCCGTTCACCGCGTTGGAGCGCTGGCAGACACGGTATCTGCCGGTCTACGGTGCCTGGGCCGCCATCGTGGTCATGGTCTTCCCGCCCGTCTTCGGCTTCGCCTGATCAGCACGCCCGCGACCAGACGGTGTGCTTCTGGGTATCGACGCGCCGCGGATCGCCAGCGTGACGCGTGGGCGCATCGTTCCCGGATGGTGCGGCAAGGGCATGGATTTCAGGTGCGCACGCTGCCAGCGGCCACTCGGGCAACGATATGGGGGCGAATTTCGGGCGGGAGTATTCGCTCGTCACTCACCCACCATAATAAGGAAATGCCGCTCCCTTGCAGGTATCCCGTTCGCAACAGCAGCCCGCCATATTCGGTCATGGTTGCGGTCATTGCCGTCCTGGTAGTTGCTGCTGCATCCGGATGCGCTTCCTCGGGGAACGGAGAACCGCCTTGTCTCCCGCCCGCCTTTTCAGTGGACCCGTCGGGCGCGAAAGCCGGTGAGAAGGTCACCGTCGCAGCGCCAGACGCCGGCTGTAATCCCCGCTACGGCGATAACGCCCGCATCCAGGTGATCGTCACCGATGCGACCGGCGCGGAAGTCGTCAACACGACTGCCCCGATGAACGACGCCGGCGGATTCACCTACACCTTCGAGGTCCCGGCCCGAACGGCCGCCGGCGATGCGGCCGTCACTGCCATGCCGTACAACATCGACTGGTGCGATGACACCGGCAGGAACAACCGTGCCGACGGAGCCGCTGTAACCCTTCTAGGGGCCTCATGTGCCCCACCAACGAAGCCCCTTGGCATCACCCGATAGGGGCCGTCGGCACCTGGTCATGAGAAGCCTTTTGTTCTCACGCTGTCAAGCCAAACCGTCCGTACCTGGTCGAGATCCGAACCTTTACCGGTCGATAGACCGTGCCGAACTGCCGGGTTTGACTGTGCATGATGTCATGGCGCCGTCGGAGGCGCCCTCGCGCAGCGCTTTGTGGGATTCGTGCCGCCACGGGCCGGCCTGACGGAGTCTAAAGTCCCATCCACTCCGGTCAAGCATGACCTACACTTCAGGCCAAGGGGACTCTGGGGTTTCTGGCTCCACTCATCCCGGCGAGTGCGTTGAGCGCCCTGACCAGAGAGTGAAAATCATGGTCCCTCCAACCATCCCCCATCCCTTCTCCCGTCCGGAATGGATGGTTCGACGACCCCGCCGGCCCCTCACCCCACACCCACAGCACAATTGCGCACACTCAGGGAGGACCCATGACCACCAGTGAAACAGCAAGATCGTCCCGGCCCAGCGCCGTCGTGGCGGATTTGCCGCTCTACCGATTGCATCTGATGCGAGTCGGATACCTCGTACTTGGCGTTGGCCTCGCCGTGGTGAAGTGGCCGCTGGTCGTAAACCACGACAAAACTTGGCCCCTGTTTGAAGGAGTCGTCGCTTGTATCCTCACCGCAATGTCGCTCCTGGCGTTCCTGGGTTTGCGGTACCCGGTTCGGCTGCTGCCACTCCTCTTGTTCGAGTCGGCCTGGAAAATCATCTGGTTGTCGGTCGTCGCCGTGCCCAAGCTAGTGGCTGATGACATGGATTCGGCAACGCAAGAGGTGGTGTTCAGCTGCCTGTTCGTCGTCATCATCCTGGCTGTGGTTCCGTGGCGATACGTGTGGCAGCAGTACGTCAGAGCAAAGGGAGATAGGTGGCGATGATCCGATTTCACAATCGCCTGCAGTGGCATCCGCGGAAGTACGGGCGCGTGGACGAGACTGATCGCGGGACGGCCCAAGTAACTCGCAGCAGTTGTCGTTTTGGGCGCTCAAAACGACAACAGCTGCGAGCCAGTTGGGGCGCGACGGGCTGCACAAACTGCAAGGCAGGACGGCGGCATGGCCCGCAAGGTTGTGCAGTCTGGCCACCCGTTCCTGAGCTGATTGCACGGCCGCGCGGGGGTGACTAGGGTCACAGGCATGGACACCCTTCCTCCTCCGGCTTCCGGTGAATCCGCCGCGCCGCCGACTCCGGCCCAGCTGCGCGAGCTCTACGCGCTGATGGTGGCCGTGCGCCACCTCGACACCTCCGCCATCGCCTGGCAGCGGCAGGGCCTCATCCCCGGCTACGCGCCCGAACTCGGGCAGGAAGCGGCCCAGGTGGGCAGCGGCTACGCCGTGGACACCACCCGCGACTTCGTCTTCCCCACCTACCGGGAGATGGGCGTCGCCCGGACCATGGGCGTGGACATGGTGGCGTACATGTCCACGCACAAGGCCACCTGGCACGGCGGACTCTACGACCCGCTCGAATCACGTCTGGCCCCGATCCAGGCGGTGGTGGCCGGGTCGGTGCTGCATGCGGTCGGCTGGGCGCACGGCCAGACCCTGGATGCGAAGGACGGCGTGGCTCTGACCTACTTCGGCGACGGGGCCTCCTCCCAGGGGGACGTCCACGAGGCCATGAACTTCGCCGCCGTGATGAAGGCCCCCGTGGTGTTCTTCGTCCAGAACAACGGCTGGGCCATCTCGGTCCCCACCGAGCGCCAGGTGGCCGGCGGATCCGTCGCCGCCCGCGCCGCCGGCTACGGCATGCCGGCCCTGCAGATCGACGGCGACGACGTCGTAGCCGTCCTCGAGGCGACCCGCCGGGCCTTCGAGCACGCCCGGTCCGGCAACGGGCCCGTGCTCATCGAGGCCATGACCTACCGCCGCGGCCCGCACTCCACCGCCGATGACCCGGGGCGCTACCGCTCCCTCCAGGAAGAGCGCGACGGCGCCGGCATCGACCCGCTGGAACGCTTCCGGCAGCGGCTGCTCGCCGACGGGACAGCGGACGAGGCCGTCTTCGCCACGGCCCTGGCCGCCGCCAAGGCCGAAGCGGAACAGATCCGCACCGGCCTCACCGCCCTCGGATCCCGCCCCGGCACCGAGATGTTCGACCTGGTCTTCCAGGAAACCACCCCGGCCCTGCAGGCGCAGGCCGCCAGCTGGCGCGAGGAGTCCGAACATGTCTAACTCGATTCTCGAAGGCGAAAGTGCCGGATTTCGACAGGCTCAATCACCGGCACAGGCTCAATCACCGGCAAGCACAACCGCCGTGATGTCCATGCAGCAGGCGCTGAACCTGGCCCTCGACGAGGTCCTGGCGGAAAACCCCCGGACCCTGGTCTTCGGCGAGGACTGCGGCCGGCTCGGCGGCGTCTTCCGCATCACCGACGGGCTGCAGGCCAAACACGGCGAGCAGCGGGTCTTCGACACCCCGCTCGCGGAATCCGGCATACTCGGCATGTCTGTGGGCCTGGCGATGGCAGGCTTCCACCCCATCCCCGAGGTCCAGTTCGACGGCTTCGCCTACCCCGCGATCAACCAGATCGTCTGCCAGATCGCACGGATGAACTACCGCAGCCGCGGCACCCTGCCGATGCCCATCACCCTGCGGGTGCCCAGCTTCGGCGGCATCCGTGCCCCCGAACACCACGGCGAAAGCCTCGAGGCGCTTTTCGCCCACGTGCCCGGGCTCAAGGTGGTCTCGCCGTCGAACCCGCACGAGGCCTACCACCTGCTTAAGTACGCCGCCACCCGGCCGGATCCGGTGATCTTTCTGGAGCCGAAGTCGCGATACTGGCAGAAGGGTGAGGTGGACGCCGCCAGGCACGATGCAGACGGCGGCTCCCCCACCGGCGCGAAGGTCATGCGGGCAGGCCGCCACGTCACGCTCGTCGCGTGGGGCGCCATGGTGGCCCGCTGCCTGCAGGTCGCCGGGCTCGCCGCCGAGGACGGGATCGACGTCGAGGTCCTGGACCTGCGCTGGCTCAAGCCGATCGACGCGGAGGCGCTGGCCGCCTCCGTGCGCAAGACGCGCCGCGCCGTCGTCGTCCATGAGGCGCCGCTGACCTCGGGGCTCGGCGCCGAGGTGGCGCAGCTGATCACCCAGGCCTGCTTTGACACGCTCAAGGCGCCGGTGGAACGCGTCACCGGCTTCGACGTCCCCTACCCCTCGGGCGACCTGGAAGACGAATACATCCCGAACATCGACCGGATCCTCTTCGGCATCCAGCGGGTATTGGAGTACAAACGTGGCTGAAATTTCCTTCCCGCTCCCCGATCTCGGCGAGGGCCTGATCGAGGCGACCGTGCTCGAATGGCTGGTTTCGCCCGGCGATCAGGTGGAACGCAACCAGCCCCTCGTGGAGGTGGAGACCACCAAGTCGGCGGTTGAATTGCCCAGCCCGCAGGCAGGTAAAGTGGTGCGTACCTACGGCGGGCCCGGCGACACGATCAATGTCGGCGAGCCCCTGATTGTGTTTGAGGTGCCGGACAACACCGCCGGGATCGTGGGCACGGTCCCGCAGGACGAGGCACCGAAGCGCCGGGTCCGCCTGAGCGCCGTACTTGATGAGGACTGACACCATGAGCGGCAGACACACCGGCGAGCAGCATTCCCACACCGTCGAGGGCACCGACCCCCAGCTCTATGTCGCGGTGCACGAGCCCGGGACGGACGCCGGGCTGCGGCCCGTGATGCTGCTGCACGGCTTCTCCTCCTCAGCCAAGCTCAACTGGGAGGACACCGGCTGGCTGGCCGCCCTGCTCGAGGCCGGCCGCCGCGTCATCACGGTCGATCTGCCCGGCCATGGCCGCAGCGGCGCCCCCGAGGACATGGATTCCTACGCGCCGAGCCGGATCCGCGCGGACCTGCTGCAGATCGCGTTCGACGCCGGCGCCCGGCCCCTGCGCGACGGCGACCCGGCCAGCGGGCTGGATCTGATCGGCTACTCCCTGGGCTCCCGGCTGGCCTGGGAGTTCGGCGCCACCCAGCACGAACTGGTCCACCGCCTCGTCCTGGGGGGCCCGAACACTGCCGATCCGCTCGCCGAATTCGACCTTGTCGCCGCGCAGCGGTACCTCGCCGACGGCACCCCGATCGCGGATGAGTCCACGGCGGGGCTGCTGAAGATGGCCCAGCTGCTGCCCAGCAACAACATCTTCTCGCTCCTCTCCCTCGTGGAGGCGATCAAGGGCGAGCCCTTCGACCCCGCCGAGGCCGTCCCGCGGATGCCCATGCTGCTCGTGGCCGGGGACAAGGACGAGCGTGCCGCGTCCATGCCGGAGCTCGCCGCCCTGGGCGCCAAGGCAGGTGCCATGGTCGAGCAGGTCCTGCTGCCGGGCCGGAACCACACCAACGCCGTCACCAGCCGCGCGTTCAAGCAGGAGGCCATCAGCTTCCTGGCCGTCTGAACCGTGCCGGGCCGTCCACGGCGTCCCGGGCCAGACCCGAAGGTGAACCCCATGGGAATGCGCTTCACGGACCGCGCGGAGGCGGGCGGGCTGTTGGCAGCCGCCCTCCCCCAGTTCCGCGGACGCGCCGGCACGGTGGTGCTGGGCCTGGCCCGCGGCGGCGTACCGGTGGCGGCCGCCGCCGCGGACGCGCTCCGGCTGCCCTTCGGCGCCCTGCCGGTCGGCAAACTGGGGGTCCCCGGCCACGAGGAAACAGCCTTCGGTGCCCTCGCCTGGTCCCCCGGCAAGGTGGTGCGCGTCCTCAACCAGCCCCTTGTGGTCCGGCTCCTGGAACTGGGCATCCCGCAGTCGTCCCTGGACCGGGTGGAACACGACGGGCGTGTAGAGCTGGAGCGCCGCGCAGAGCTGTATCCGGGCACCCGGGACGAACTGCGGGGCCGCACCGTCATCCTGGCCGACGACGGCCTGGCCACCGGCGCGAGCATGCGGGCCGCCATCGAGGCGGTGCGGCGAGCCGGGGCGGCACGCATCGTCGTCGCGGTCCCGGTGGCCGCACTGGACGCGCAGACGTCCCTGGAGCCGTTCGCCGAGGCCGTCGTCAGCCTCTTCATCCCCGGCGGGTTCCGCAGCGTCGGCAGCTACTACCGCGCGTTCGGGCAGGTGAGCGACGACGACGTCGTCCGACTGCTCCGCGCCCGGTAACCGCAGGGCCACAGCAACACGGGGTCACATCGGGCCCATCCGGAGGCCCCGGACGGGCGCGATGTGACCCCGTGTTGACAGAAAAGGGTTAGTGCTTGGCTTTTGCCTGCGGCGGCCCGGCCGGTTCGTGGGCGTGGACACCCAGCGGCCGGCCCCGGGTTTCCTTGGCCAGCAGGACGCCGACGGCGGAGATGACGCACAGGATCATGATGTAGATGCCGATCGAGCCGGTCCACTTCGTGCTCTGCAGCAGCGATTCGGCGATCGTGGCGGCGAAGGCGCCGCCCAGGATCGCGCCGAAGGCGTAGCCGATCGAGATGCCCGAGTAGCGCACGTTGGCCGGGAACATCTCGGCGTACATCGCGGACATCGGGCCGTAGGACAGGCCCAGGCCGATGGTCAGGACGAACAGCGCGGTGCCGTAGAGCACGATGTCCTTGGTGTCGATCAGGGCGAACATCGGGATCATCCAGGCGAAGACGATCGCGTAGCCGATCAGGAAGGTCTTGACGCGGCCGATCTTGTCCGAGAGCCAGCCGCCCACCAGCGTGAAGATCAGCCAGCCGAAGGAGGCCAGGGTGGTGGCGAGCAGGATCTGCGGGGTAGGCATCTTCAGCGATTTGGTGGCGTAGGAGATGAAGAACGCGATCAGCAGGTAGCCGGCGGCGTTGTTGCCGATGAAGATCATGGTCGAGTAGAGCACGGCCTTCTTGTGGAACTTGATCAGCTGGCCCAGCGGGGCCTTGCTTTCCTCCTTGCGGGCGGCCATCTCCTTGAAGACCGGGCTCTCGCCGACCGCACGGCGGATCAGGTAGCCCACCACGATCAGCACGATGGAGAGCAGGAACGGCACCCGCCAGCCCCAGGCGGCGAAGTCTTCCTTGGACATGCTGGTGTTCAGGAAGTACAGCAGGCCGGTGGCCAGGATCATGCCGACCGGGACGCCGATCTGCGGGTACGCGCCGAACAGGCCGCGCTTGCTCTTGGGGGCGTGCTCCACAGCCATCAGGGCAGCGCCGCCCCATTCACCGCCGGCGGAGAAGCCCTGGATGACGCGGAGGAGGATCAGCAGGATCGGTGCCCAGACGCCGATCTGGCCGTAGGTCGGCAGCATGCCGATCAGGGCCGTGGCGGCACCCATAATGACGAGCGTGAAGACCAGCATGGCCTTGCGTCCGAGCCGGTCACCGAGGTGGCCGGCAATGACCGCACCGAGCGGGCGGAACAGGAAGCTGATGCCGATCAGGGCGAAGGACAGGATCTGCGCCAGGCCCGGGTTCGAATCGTTCAGCGGGGCCAGGAACAGCGGCGACAGGAACGTCCCTGTCAGCTGGGCAAAGATGAAGAAGTCGTACCACTCGATGGTGGTGCCGACCAGCGTCCCGGCGAGGACCTTGCGTTCCTCATGCTTGCTGCTGGGTCCCGCCTCGGAATCGACGGATGAAGTTGCGGTCATTGGAACTCCGTTGCTGGGGGCAGAGGCACTGCCCGGGTGGGTGCGAGGTGATTTACTGATCGTTCGGTCAGTTGGTACAAAATACACTACTACGGAAATGTGACTAAGCGCACATGATTCTTGCGGGGGCTGCTCCCGCCGGCTTCGCCGGCGGGGAACGGCCGGCCGGCTCAGTCCTCGCGGGCGAGGAATTCGCGGACCCTCGCGCGGACAGGCCCGCGGTCGTAGCTGTTCACCATGGCTCCGGCCATCCGGACCGGGTCGCCGAAGAAGAAGTACCCGTACAGCGGCTGGCGGCCGGAGAATCCGGAAACCGAGGCATCGAAGGCCAGAACAGCCAGACCCGCTCCGGACCGGGCACGGTCTTGCCCTGCAGGTACATGTCTATGTCGGCCCGGGCGTCGCTGTTGACGTCCGCCTCGCCCGGCAGCGCCATCAGGCCGGAGGCGCAGAACTTGCGGATGATGGCGGGAAAACGCCCGGCCGAGGTGGCGGTCGCGCTGGCGGCCGGCGCCGCCCGCATCGGGGGCCAGCTGGGCTGAGGCCCGCCTTCCCTGACAAGCGGACCGAGGTGGCCCCTTCCCGACTGGCCCGCATTAGTTGCCGTTTTCAGCCCACAGAACGACAACTACCGCCAGCTACTTGGGCCGGGGCCGTCGTCTTCCGTCGCGGGAGGACGACGGCGGCTGCCGCACCGAGGAGGAACAGCGCCGCGGCGGCGCAGACCGGGACGAGTAACGCCGCGGAGTAGCCATGGTCCTGTGCCAGCCGCCCCGCGATGGAGGACCCCAGGGCCATGCCGGCGACGATGCCGCTGGCCAGTGCTGTCATGACCGTGCCGAGCTTGCCGGCCGGGGCCACGAGGGCGCCGACGGCGAAGACCGTGACCATGAGCGGTCCCACCGGCACTCCCAGGACCAGGAGCACCAGGATCATCGGCAGCGCCGTCGAAGGCAGCAGCAGCAGCACGGCGAGCCCGGCCATTAGCGCCGCGCAGACCAGCCAGCGGGCGTTCACCGTGAACCGCCGGGGCCAGTAGGCGACCGAGAGGGCAGCCGCGGCGGAGCCTAGGCCCATCACGGCGTACAGCAGGCCAGCCAGTTCGGAGCCCGCGAAGCTTGCGGAGAACGAACTCAGGGAGGTTTGCGTGGAGCCGAAGAAGGTGCCCATGCACACCATGGCGAGCACAGGCAGGGCGACGGCGGCGACGGTCCCGATGCGCTGGCGTGCCGTCAACGCGTCCCGGCGCATTTCCTGCGCGGAGCCTGCTGCGGTCCTGGCCGGGGTGCGTACCACCGCGTGATGGGTGGGGTGCGTGGCGAAAGCGGGCACGAGCGTGATGGTAAGCGCGGCGGCGAGGGCCAGGGGCAGCCACGGCGCAATCAGGCTGGCGAGGATTCCCACCAGCGCGGGCCCCAGGACGAAGGCCAGCTCATCCGCAGTGCTTTCGTAGGACAGGGCCGTGTCCAGGTCCGCGGTGTTGGCTTCACGCCCGCCCCGGGAGGTCAGGGCCATCCAGCGGACCCGTGCCAGGGGACCGACCTGAGGGCAGCTGGCACCGGCCACGAACGAGGCGGCAAGCACCGGCACCGCGGTGGCCATGTCCTGCCCGCCCGGGATCAGATAGGCGGCGAGGATCAGGGCGACAACGGCGACGGTGTTGAAGATCGCGGCAAACACCAGCACCGGGCGCTGGCCCAGCCGGTCCGCCAGGGCGCCGAGAATGGGAGCACCAAGCGCGGAGCCGATGCCAACGGCCCCAGCCGAGGCTCCGCCAACGGCGTAGGAGCCGGCGACGGCGGTGACCAGAGTCAGGGCGCCCATGGTGAGCATGGCCAGGGGCAGGCGGGCGAAGAGTCCCAGCGGGATGAAGCTCCGGCCGGCAAGGAGCGGGAGCCGTGCGAAGCGGCCGCCGGTGCGGGGTTCGGAGGTGGGCGCGGCGGAAACGGGCGGCTGGAAAGACGTTGGAGGGGTCATGATTCCGGGTTCGTTCAATGGTGCGCATCGTCCCTCCTCCCGATGCGCGCGACCCGGTAACTGTTCAATAGTAGCGGCATTGGCCATGGTGGCAAGGGTCTTGTCTGCCACCATGGCCAATGGAATTCCGCCTGCTCAGCCTGGCCGGGCTCAGCCCTCGGCGTCGTCGGAGATGTGCAGGGTGGACCCGTTGCGGCCCTTGACCACCTGGAGCTGGGTGCTGATGCGCTGTTTCATTTCCCCCACATGGCTCACGAGCCCGACCACCCGCCCGCCGTCCCGGAGCCCTTCGAGGGCGTCCATCACCTGTTCGAGGGCCTGTTCGTCGAGGCTGCCGAATCCCTCGTCGACGAAGAGGGTCTCGATGTCCACCCCGCCGGATTCCTGCTGCACCACGTCCGCCAGTCCCAGGGCCAGGGCCAGGGAGGCCATGAACGATTCGCCGCCGGACAGCGTTGCCGTGTCGCGGCGCAGTCCGGTCCACTCGTCCACGACCTCCAGGCCCAGCCCGGACTTCGCCCCGCGTGCGGCCTTGGCGTCCGTGTGCTCCAAGGTGTAGCGGCCATCGCTCATGCCGACCAGTCGCTCCGAGGCGGCGACCGCCACCTGTTCGAGCCTGGCGGCGAGCACGTAGCTGTTCAGGCTCATGCGGTAGGTGTTGTCCCCGGCGCCCCGGGCCGCGTCGGCCAGGGCGTTCAGGAGTGCTGCGCGTTCCCGCGGCCCGCTTCCAGCGGCGGCGAGCCCGGCATACTCGGCCGTGATCCGGCCCAGGGTGCGCACGGACTTCTCCGCAAGGCCGGACCCGAGCGCGGCGTCCCGCGCCTCGCGTTCGGCCAGGGCAGCCGCTGCCTGGAGCCGCTCCAGGACGTCGTCCCCGAGCGGCCCCTCGGCCTCCAGCTCCCGGGCAGCCAGGGCGAGTTCCTCACCGGCGAAGAGCTCTTCAACCCGTGCGGCTTCGTCCTGTCCGGCACGGATGGCCGCTTCCAGCGCCGCAGCGTCGGGCGCCGCGAGCAACGCGGCACGGGCCTCGGCCGCGGATTCGAAGCCGGACGCGGGAAGGGCCTGTTCCAGCTGCTGCCGCGCGCCTGCCGTGCGGGTCCGGGCCTGTTCCAGCCCGGTCCGGGCATCCTCGGCCCGTTCCAGGACCGCCGTCGCCTTGCCAACGGCGGCGATGCGCCCCGCCAGGGTGCGGTGGCCGGAGCGCAGTTTCCCGAGGGACAGTTCGAGGGCGTCCGCCTGTTCCTGGACTTCCGCCATGGCGGATTCCGTCTGGGCGATGCCGGCGGCGGCCTCCGCCTGTGCCTGTTCGGCGGCAGAGATCTCCCCCGCAAGCTCGGCCTGCCGGGCGCGGCTGACGGCGAGCCCCTTGGCTGCGGCGGCGGCTTCGGCCGCCCGTTCCGTGGCCACAGCCGCGTCACGGCGTGCTTCCTCGGGCGCGGTGCTGCCGCCCTGCGCCGCCAGGACCGCGACCTCCTGCTGGGCATCGGCAAGTTGGCGCTCCAGCGCGGACAGCGCCGCTTCCGCGGCCTCGCAGGCGTCCTGCGCGCTCTGCTCCGCCTCGGCGACGGCCAGTGCGGACGCCGCGGCCGGGGCGGGCGCCGGATGGTCCGGACTGCCGCACACCGGGCAGGCGACGCCGGAGAGCAGCTGCGCGGCGAGCTCGGCGGCGGCATTGGCGAGCCGTTCCTCGCGCAGATCAAGCCAGCGCTGGCGCCGGTCCTGGTGCTCATCCCGGGCGAGCCGGTGGCGTTCCGCCACGCCGGCGCACGCCGCCTCGGCCGCCGCATGGCGCCCGACCATGGCCACGAGCTCCCCGGCCGCCGCAGCCTCCTTGGTCCGCAGCCGGACCTCGGCCGCGAGTTCCTCGAGCGGACGGAGACCTGCGAGCAGCCCGGCCGCTTCCGTGCGCAGGGTATCCAGGGCCGCAGCGCCCGAATTGCGGTCCGCGGTGAGCTGCTCCAGCGCCGTGCCCAGCTGGCCGGTGCGCGCGATCAGCCCGGCAAGCCTGGACTCCTCGGGCAACCGTTCCTCCAGCACCGCCCGCACCGAGCGCAGTCGGACCAGGGCGCTCCGCTGGGCAGTGCCGTCAAGGGTTGCCCCGCCGGCAGGAGGGGCCTGGCGGTCCGGGCCGGCGGCTTCGGAACCGGTGAGTTCGAGGCCGGCGGCGTCGGTGCCAGCGAGTCCGAGCCCCGTGAGTTCGGGGTCGCTGAGGGCCGCCGTCTGCAGTTCCGCGGCGGCCCCGGCCATGGCCTGGGCGGCCGTCTCCTCGGCGTCCGCTGCGCGTTCCACGGCCTCCAGCTGGCCGCCGAGCACCTCGGCCCTGCGGTGCAGGCCCAGCTTGCCGGTCTTCGCGGCGAGGACGGGCGCGGCGGACTCGGCGCCGGACCGACGAAGTTCCGCGGCGGCAAGCCTGGCCTGGCGCGCCGCGCGCGCCGCCGCGGCGTCCAGTCCCGCCGCGTGTTCGGCCCTGCGCCGCTCGGCCTCCGCCGCGGCCGCCTGGCGTTCCTTGGCCGCGGAGGCCGCACTGTCCCCCAGCCAGGCCAGGAGCGCATCGGCGCCTTCCCGGTCCGGGGCCCCGGCCGTATCGAGTTCGAGGGCCGTTGTCTCTTCCTCGGCCCGGGCGAGCAGCAGTTCCAGCTGGTTGTTGAGGCCGGCGACCTCGGTCCGGGCCGCCTGTGCCTTCCGGGCCAGTTCCTGTTCCACTGCTTCGAAGCGCTGCGTGCCGAACAGGCTCTGCAGCAGTTCAAGGCGTTCCGTGGCCTTGGAGCGCAGGAAGGCCGCGAAGTCCCCCTGCGGCAGCATGACCACGCGGGTGAACTGCTCCCGGTTCATGCCCAGAATGTCGGCGATCTCGGCCCCGGCCTCGTCGTTGCGGCCCGACTTCTCCAGCCAGGCGCCGTCAACGCGTTCGCGCAGCAACGTGTTCGCCTTTTGGGCGGTGGAACCGTTCCTGCCCCTGGCGCTGGGCCTGTCCCAGGCGGGCGACCGCGACACTTCAAAGTGCCTGCCCCTGGCCGAAAACTCGCAGGTGACCCGCGGTTCGACGGCGGCCCCGGCGTGGTCGCTGCGCAGCCGCTTGCCGTCCTGCCGGGCGCCGGGTACCGAGCCGTACAGGGCGAAGCAGATGGCATCAAGGACACTGGTCTTGCCCGCGCCGGTGGGCCCGTTCAGCAGGAAGAGCCCGTGCGCGCTCAGGCGGTCGAAATCGATGTGTTCGGTGCCGGCGAACGGGCCAAAGGCGGAAATCTCGAGGCGGTGGATCCTCACAGGGAAATCCCTTCCAGGCGGACGGCTTCCAGGGCTTCGGCAAGGACTGCCGTTTCGGCGTCGTCCGCGTCCCGGCCCCGGACGTGCGCCAGGAAGCCGGAGCAGATGGACAGGTCGTCGTCGGCCTCGGCGAGCCGTCTGCTGTAGCTGGTCCTGGCCGCCGCGGCCGCCCCTTCGGGCTCGAACCCAAGCACCAGGGTGTCCGTAAAACGGGCGCGCAGCCTTTCCATGGCCTGCGCGGGGCGTTGGGCGTCCGTCAGCGTGACCTGGCAGTAGGCGTCCTCGGCCCAGACGAATTCCTCCGAAGAGAGCAGCTCCTCGAGCCTGCCCCGCAGCACGGCCAGGGTCCGCGGCGCCTCCCAGAGCACCTCGGTGACGCCCGTGATGCCCGCGGCCCCGACGTCCACCAGCCAGCCGCCCTTCCGGTGCTTCGCCTCGGAGAAGGAGTACGCGAGCGGTGATCCTGAGTACCGCACGGCGGGCGAAAGCTCCTGCCGGCCGTGCAGGTGCCCGAGCGCGGTGTACCCGAACCCGTCGAAGAGATCCAGCGGCACGGCACCCACCCCGCCGATGCTCAGGTCCCGCTCGCTGTCCGAGCTGATGCCGCCGCTCGCGAAGGTGTGCGCCAGCACCACCGAATGAACCGTCCGCGTCGCGGAACGGACGCCGAGATCGTCCCGGATGAGTGCCGTCGCGGCCCGCGTCACCTCATAGTGGCTCGCCGTCCCGACCCCCAGCTGCTCCGCGACCAGCCGGGGCTCCAGCCAGGGAATGCCGTAGACCGCCAGCACGGGGCCGTCCTCACTGCCCTCGCCGAGGGGAAACAGGACGGGTTTGTCCAGCTCCGCCAGCCGCGTCCGCAGATGCACTCCCCCGCGCTCCAGCAGCCGGGAGGCGAACCCGAGCCGGATGGCCGAATCGTGGTTCCCGCTGGTCAGCACCACCTGGGCGCCGGCGCCCGTGATCCGCACCAGCGCGTCGTCGAGCAGGCCGACAACGTCGACTCCCGGCAGGGCGCGGTCATAGACGTCCCCGGCGATGAGGACGACGTCGACCCCTTCCTTCCGGACGAACGTGACGAGCTGGTCCACGAAGGCGCGCTGGGCGTCGAGCATCCCGACGCCGTGGAATGACCGGCCCAGGTGCCAGTCCGAGGTGTGCAATAACCGCATGCTCCTACGGTATCGGCTGCCACCGACAGTTTTGTGCAGCCGCCCCGACCGCAACGCGGGGTCACTTACGGCCCATGCAGGCGGCCGGGATGGGCCGTAAGTGACCCCGCGTTGCTTGGAAGCGGTGCTACTCTCCGCGCTTGTCAAAGAAGTCGCGGGCCTCGTCGCCGCCCGTCGTCCCGGACTCCTGTGCCGGGGCATGGGCTGCCGGAGCAGCGGAAGCATGGGCCCAGGCGGCGTCCGGCTCGGCGTCTTCCTCGCCGTCCGCACGGTCCGGCACGGCCTTCGAAACGGCAGGCTGCGGCTGCGCGGCGCTCTGCCCGAAGCCGCGGAAGAGAAGTCCCGCGAGGGCGGCGCCGAGCAGGGGAGCAACCCAGAAGAGCCACAGCTGTCCGAGGGAGCCGGTGTTGCTGAAGATGGCGGAGGCGGTGGCGCGGGCGGGGTTGAAGGGCGCGTTGCCGATCGCCTGGCCAAGCTGCAGCAGCACGGCCGTGGCCAGGCCGACGGCGAACGGAGCCGTAGCCTTCGCGGGGTTGCGCCCCGAGGTGGTGCCCAGGTAGACGGCGACGAGCAGGGCCGCACCGAGGACCTCCACGAGCAGCACCCCGGCCATCGGGACCTGGATGATGGAGTGTTCGCCGAAGCCTGCGGTGACGGTGTCAAACGCGGCCCGGCTGTCACTGATCGTGGGGACCGTGCGCAGGATGCCGAAGAGCGTGACGGCCCCGAGCAGCGCGCCCACGAGCTGGGCGCCGAGGTAGGCCGCGGCTTCCTTCAGCCGGATGCGGCCGGCAATGGCATTTCCCACCGTGACCGCGGGGTTGAAGTGGCCGCCGGAGAGGTAGCCGAACGCCAGCATGGACGCCGTCAGCGCCAGGCCTGCGGCGAGGGATGCGGGCAGCGGGTTGGACTGCGGGATGGTGAACAGCGGTACGCCCAGGCCTGCGACCACCACGAACAGTGTCCCGACGGCCTCGGCGGAGAGCCGTGCCACCAGTCCGGGCCGGAGCGCATTCTCGCGGGTGGCGGACGGTTTGGCGCCGCCCGTCTCGGGGGCTGGCACAGGCGTGGTCATGTTCAGTAAATTCCTTAGCTTGGGGTCTGCGGCTGCACGGTTCTTCGGCCGGCGGCTCAGGGGCGGGGCGCGCGGTGTGCCCCCCGCCCGGAAGATTGGTCCGCGAGAAGTCTTCCAGCGGATTCTGGGCGTTCGCTGGGTCCGGGCTTAGTGGCCTAGGGCCACCGCGGCGACGGCGCTCCCGGCCAGGACGACGACGGCGCCGGCCGCCCAGCGCAGGAGGACCGCGGCAGGTGCCGCCGTGGAGCGCCGGAGTTCCCGGCCGCGGGCCAGCACGCAGATGCAGAGGACGACGGTGGCCGCCATGGCCGTCAGCGCGCAGATGCCCAGGTAGTCCGGGCCACCCGTGCCGGCCGCCGGGGCGGCGGTGCGGGTTCCGGCGAGCGCCCAGCTGCGCCAGATCAGCAGGTCCGCCACCACGAGGGCCAGCAGCGTCCGGCGCCAGGCCAACGAGGTCCGCTCGGGCTGGAGCCCGGGGTCCCCGACCGGTTCTGCGCTCAACGCGCCACCAGGATCAGGACGGCAAAGGTGAAGGCCGCGGCAGCCACGCCGATGGTCATCACGAGCATCAGGCCGGAAAACGGCAGCTCCCGGTTGTTCCGCATGGCCGCCTCCATCTGCCCCCAGCGGCGGTAGGACAGGGCGGCCAGGCCGGCCCCCAGGACCGCCAGGATGACGCACAGGCCGATGCGGACCGGACCGGGCGCGATGGACGGGGCCAGCTGGTCAATCGCCAGGGCCCCGGCGATGAGGGCCAGGGATGTCCTGATCCAGGCAAGGAAGGTGCGTTCGTTGGCAAGCGAGAATCTGTAGTCGGGAGTGCTTCCCGACTTCCGCCACACTGGTTCACGCATTCGCTGGTTGTCCTCTGCTCGGCCTGACGGCACCCGACGGGTCCAACAGCACCCTACGCGGCGCCCGCCGTCGGCCGCTGCAGCGGACAGCTGCAGCGGACCTTGCGGCGGACCTTGCGTCCTGCGGCCGCGCGGGGCCGGGGTAAATTTGAAGGCATGAGCACCGAGCCCGGCACCACCCCCGCACCGCGTCCCCTCCCGTCGGCGCTGTCCGCACCGGCGCCGTCCCGCGAGTCCCGCATCCACGGCTGCCTGCTCGGCGGTGCCCTGGGGGATTCACTCGGGTACACCGTCGAATTCGATGACATCGCGGCCATCCGCGCCCGGTTCGGCCCCGCGGGGCTGCAGGACTTTGCGGCGCTCGACGGCGGCAGCCACTTCTCCGACGACACCCAGTTGACGCTCTACACGGTCGACGGCCTCGTGGAGGCGCTGGAGTGGGCCAACGACGGGGTCGGCGCGGACACCAACGCCTGTCTGTGGCTCGCGTACCTGCGCTGGCTCGGGACCCAGGGCGTGCCGCTCCCGGCGTCGGCGCCGGTGCAGCCTCCGCGCTGGATCGACACGCACGAGGTCCTCAAACACCGGAGGGCCCCCGGCAAGGCGTGCCTGAGCGGCCTCGCCACCGGCGAGATGGGCACGGTGTACCGGCCGGTCAATCCCGATTCCAAGGGCTGCGGCACGGTGATGCGCTCGGCACCGTTCGGCCTGATCCCCCACATCGCGCCCGGATCCGTCTACAAACTGAGCTCCGACGCGGCATCCCTCACCCACGGCCATCCCGCGGCCCGGCAGGGTTCGGGCGCCCTGAGCCTGATGATCCACTTCCTGGCGGCCGGCCGCGGCCTGCGCGAAGCCGCCAGCCTCGCCCTGGCCCACCTGCGCGAGGCGGACCTGGGCAGGAACGAGTCCCCGGATCCCGCCCTGGTCGAACGGCTGGAGGCGGCCTTGCGGCTGGCCCCGCAGCCCGGACAGCCCGCCGCCGGCGCACTGCTCAGCCCGGAGGATCTGGTCCGGGAGCTCGGCGAAGGGTGGGTTGCCGAGGAGGCACTCGCCGTCGCGCTTTTTGCGGTGCTGGCCACTGCCCCGGAGACGACGGCGGCCGATTCCGCCCGTCCGCAGGACCACTTCCGGGCGGCGATCGCCGTTGCCGTGAACCACAGCGGGGACAGCGATTCCACCGCGTCGATTGCTGGGAACCTCCTGGGCACGTACTACGGCGAGGAATGCCTGCCGGCCGCGTGGCTGGAGGCGCTCGAAGCCCCGGAGGTCATCCGCGGCATGGCGTCCCGGCTGGCCGTTCTTACCGGCGCCTGAGCGCACGGGGCCGGACCCACGCGTCAGGTGCGGCGCAGCGTGATGTTGTTGCAGGCCTCGCAGATGTCCTCGGGGATGAGGCCGCGGCGCTGCAGGAAGCCGAAGACGGCGCAGCCGAGGCAGAAGCCGGCAAACGATTCCAGCGAGGCGGCGGCAATCAGCACCGCGAGCAGGAGCCACGCGGCCGGCACCAGGCCTACGGCGAAAAGGATTGCGGCAGCCGTGGACATCGCGGCGCCGAGGCCCTGGGCGAAACGCTTCGGCGGGCCCGCGACGAGGCGTGTCTTGCCGAGCATGGGCGTGAGGACCTTGACGGAGAGAATCCCGAAGGGCGAGATCCGGGGGCCGAACAGCAGTCGCAGCCAGAACCCGACGGCGATCACGGCAAGGCCCCAGCCCGCGCCGGTCAGCAGGCCCGTCACAAGGGTCGCTACGGACAGCGCCACCACGAGACCGGCCGTGATGCGCGCGGCATACTCGTTCACGGGGTTCGGGAACGCAAAGACCTTCCGCCAGTCGATTCCGATCGTATTGCCCATGGTGCAAGGCTAGGAGCAGGCCCCGGGTGCGGAAAGGATTGTTGCGCCGTGTGACCCGGCCACCCGTTCCGGGGCGCCTCAGGCCAGGGCTGCGGGGGCCAGGTGGCCGCCGACCATCTGCAGGACTTCGCCTTCGGAGAGGACTTTTCGGGCCTGGCACCGAGCCCGGCCGAGCGGGTCATCGACTCGAACGCGTTCTACGTGGACATCGCCTGAGAGGATGGGGCCTGTGATCGAATCGGCGGACTTCAACATCAGGGCGTGGGATCACGCCGTTGACTTCGTCGTTGAGCCACGCGCTCCGGAAGATCCCATTGCGGCGCTCAAGGCGGCCGCGAGCGGCGGGGAGCCTTTCGGGTTCCTCTGGTCTGCACGGGGATTCATTCGGGCCCCATTCGCCTGGCGGTGGAGGTCCTCGACGGCGAGCCGCTTACTGTCGCGTCCGGCTGGGAGGACATCGTGGAGGTGTCGTTGGTGCTGCCGCAGGGTCTGGCGTACTTCAACGAGCCGTCAGGCTCGGATGTGCGGGAGGTCGGCTCCGTGGCGGGCGAGGATGCGGGGGGTTATCGGGTCCGGCTTCACGCTGAGGGCAGGGACGCGGATTTCGACGCTGTGGTGGATTCGTCGGCCGAGCGTCACCTGGTGCAGTTTTGGCAGGCGCCTCCGTCAGCTGTGGAGATCCTGGCGTTGGGGTCGGCGGCTGGGAAGAGTCTGCCTGGCCTGATCGCTTTATGGCTTGTAGCCGGCTGCTGGATTCGCCCTGGGCGGGAGGCGGTCACGAGAGTGGCCGCCTCCCGTTGCGTCTGACCGCCGGTGGTCCCGCCGGGCGGCTCAGGCCAGGGCGGCGGCCAGGTGGCCTCCCAGCATCTGCAGGAATTCGCCTTCGGACAGGACCTCAATCCGGCGCCCGCGCTCGTGCAGCTCCAGGACGCGGCGCGCCTTGCCGGTGAGCCGGCCCGAGCGCAGGTCCGCAGCCACGAACCCGTCCCCCACCACCAGCACCGTGGTGCGGGCCGTGACCCGGCTTTCCGGCCTGGCGCCGAGCTCAGCGGAGCGGATCTTCGCCTCGGGCCGCGGAATCGCCAGCTCCCCGGTGAACACGACCGTCTGCCCGTACAGGGGGTGGTCCGGAGCGGCGGCGGCGTTGGGCGCCGGGTTGGCGCCCTCTTCCGGCCAGCCTGGCTGGAACGCGCGGCCCGCGGGAGCAGCGACGCCGGCGGCAAGCGCATCGAGGGCGGACCGTGAGGGCTTGGAGAGCGGGTCGCGCAGCGGATCGAAGGCCGGCTGGCGGGACACCGTGAGCCCCAGGGACAGGAACAGTTCGGCGATGCTGCCGGCGCCGTTGCGGGCGGCGATGTCGATCAGGATCCCGGCGCACGCCCTGGCGTCCTCGGCCGCATCGTGGTGGTTGAGCAGCGGGACGCCCGCTTCCTCGGCCGCGTACGGCAGGGAGTTGGAGACGAGCGAGTAGCAGCGCCGGGACAGCATCACGGTGCACACGTAGTCATAGGCGGGGCCGGGCAGGCCGGAGACTTCCAGGCCCGAGCGGATCACGCCGAGGTCGAAGGCGGCGTTGTGGGCGGCCAGCACGTCGCCGCCGATGAAGGCCCCGATCTCCGGGAACAGCTCGCCGAACCGCGGCAGCCCGGCCACCTGCTCCGGCCGGATGCCGTGGATCCGCACGTTGTGGTGGTCGAAGCGGTCGTGGTTTTCCGGCGGCCGCATGAGCCAGGATGCCTCCTCGACCACGACGCCGCCGCGGACCTTGCTCAGGCCAACAGCGCACGGTGAACCGCGGAAGCCGTTCGCGGTCTCAAAGTCGATCGCCGTAAAGTCCAAACCCACGGCCCAACTTTACCGCCGGATCGCCGCACGCCCGCACACCGGCGACGTGCCCGCCTGCCGCCGGCGGCGCCTGCCGTCGGCGGGGTGCCGTCGGCGGGGTGCCCGACGTCGGCCGTCAAGTACCCTTAACGGGTGAACCTTTTAGCGATGAGCGACTTTGCCGTGTCCACAATCGGGGGCGCCGGACCGGTGCAGCCGCACCTGGCCTCCTTCCTGCCCGACTGGCTCAACCCGGACGTCTTCCTCCGCGACTCCCCACTTGGCCCCTGGGTGGTACTGGTTGTCTGCGGCATCATTTTCGCCGAGACGGGCCTGCTCGTCGGCTTCTTCCTCCCCGGTGACTCCATGCTGTTCACCGCCGGGCTGCTGGTCTCAACGGGCGCCATCAAGTTCAATCTCTGGGGGATGTGCGCGTTGATCATCGTGGCAGCCGTCCTCGGCAACCAGGCTGGCTACCTCATCGGTTCCAAGGCCGGCCCGGCGATCTTCAAGCGGCCGGATTCCAGGCTCTTCAAGCGCGAAAACGTCGAAAGCGCCCACGCCTTCTTCGAGAAGCACGGCGGCAAGGCCCTGATCCTGGCCCGCTTCGTCCCCATCATCCGCACCTTTGTCCCCGTGATCGTGGGGGTCGCCCGGATGGACAAGCGCAAGTTCTTCCTGTTCAACGTCATCGGCGCAGTCCTCTGGGGCGGCGGCGTCACGCTTCTTGGCGCGTGGCTTGGACAGTACGACTGGGTCGGAAAGAACATCGACATCATCTTCATCGCCATCGTCCTGGTCTCGGTCATCCCGATCGGCATCGAGGTCATCCGCGGCTTCATCGCCAAGCGCAAGGCCGAGCAGACGGGCACCGAGGCGGTGTCGGAATTCATCGAAGAGCACGAGCCCGAGGAAGAACGCAAGAGGCCGTAACTCCACCGGCAGCGGCACATCCATGGCACTGACGGAAGGCGCCCCGGTGGGGCGCCTTCCTCGGTTAACGACCGGATGCCGGGGTTATCTCCCTGCCAGGGCCTCCACGATGGCCGGCAGCAGTGCCCGGAATGCCTGGCCGCGGTGGCTGATGGCGTTCTTCTCCTCGGAGCTCAGTTCCGCGCAGCTGCGGTCCAGGCCGCTCGGCTGGAGCACGGGGTCGTAGCCGAACCCTCCCTCGCCGCGCGGTTCGCGCAGGAGCGTGCCCTCGAGCTGGCCGTATTCGACGACCTCCCGCCCCTGCCCGGCGGACGGGCCAGGCACGGCCAGCGCGGCGGCGCAGACGAAGGCGGCACCGCGGTACGCGTCCGGCACATCGGCGAGCTGGGCCAGCAGCAGTTGCAGGTTCGCGGCGTCGTCGCCATGCCTGCCTGACCAGCGCGCCGAAAAGATTCCGGGCGCGCCGCCCAGCACATCCACGGAGAGCCCGGAGTCGTCGGCGATCGCCACGAGCCCGGTGGCCTGCGCGACGGCCCGCGCCTTCAGCAGCGAGTTTTCGGCGAAGGTCACGCCGGTCTCGGCTACGTCGGGGGCGCCGACGGCGGACGCGTCCACCACCTGCGTGTCGACGTCGAGCCCGGGCACCTGTCCGCGCAGCAGTTCACGGAGTTCGCGGAGCTTGCCCTGGTTGTGCGTGGCCAGGACCAGCACCGGCGCGGGACCGCCTCCTGTCACGGCGCCTCCGCCAGGGTCTCGCGCTGGATGGCGGCGAGCTGCTCCGTGCCCAGCAGGGCCAGGTCCAGCAGCTTGTTCAGCTCGTCGCGGTCGAAGGGGGCGCCCTCGGCGGTGCCCTGGACCTCGACGAACTTTCCGGAGCCTGTGACCACAACGTTCATGTCGGTCTCGGCCCGGACGTCCTCGACATACGGCAGGTCCAGCATCGGGATGCCGTCGATGATGCCGACGGAGATGGCGGAGATGGTGTCGATGAGCGGCTGGGCGTTGCGGGCGAGCATCTTGTTTTCACGGGCGAAGCGGATGGCCTCGGCAAGCGCCACGTAGGCGCCGGTGATGGCAGCGGTGCGGGTGCCGCCGTCGGCCTGCAGGACATCGCAGTCCAGCACGATCGTGATCTCGCCCAAGGCCTTGGTGTCGATGATGGAGCGCAGCGAACGGCCGATCAGCCGGGAAATCTCGTGGGTCCGGCCGCCGATCCTGCCCTTGACGGACTCGCGGTCCGAACGGGTGTTGGTGGCACGGGGAAGCATGGCGTATTCGGCCGTCACCCAGCCGCGGCCCTCGCCCTTGAGCCAGCGCGGGACGCCCGCAGTCAGGGAAGCCGTGCACAGCACCCGGGTGTTGCCGAATTCGATCAGGGCCGAGCCTTCGGCCTGGTTGGACCAGCCGCGGGTGATGCTGATCGGCCGGAGCTGGTCCGGGGTGCGGCCATCGGCGCGGATGACGGGGGCAGTAAGGGCTTCGGAAGTCATGCCTTTAGCTTATCGACTTGGCGCGGTGCCCCGGCGCGGGCTGCGGTGCGCAAGCCCGAGCGCCGCCTGCTCTCACCCACCCGACGCTCCCGCAGATCCTGCACGTTTTCACCCGACGCTGCCGCAGATCATGCTGCCTGATGACGGACGCTCCCGCACATCGCGTGAGGGAGCGTTTGAGTTTTTCCTGCCAAATGTGAGGGAGGATCGGCGGTTTTCCTGCGAAAGGTGAGGGAGGGTGCGGTGGGGCCTTACCGGGGAAGCGCGGCGGCCCGGACGGCGGTTCAGACGGTGTAATGCACGCCGGCCACGGCGACGGCGACGTCCCGGCTGAAGACGTCCTTGGCCTCGGCCATGACCGTCGTCGGCGAGGTCCACACCGGGATATGGGTCAGCAGCAGCCGCCGGGCGCCGGCGGCCTCGGCGGCTTCCCCGGCCCGTTTGCCGGTCAGGTGGACGTCCTTGATGCCGTCGTCGCGGCCCTCCTCGAAGGCCGCCTCACAGAGGAACAGATCGGCGTTCCGGGCGGCGTCCTCCAGGCCGCCGCAGGAGTCGGTGTCCCCCGAATAGCTCAGGACGCGGGTTACGGGCGTGCCGTCCTTGGCCGGTTCGGTGACCTCGACGCGGAGCGCGTAGGCCTCCTCCACCGGATGGTTCACCGCGTACGGGGTCACGGTGAACGGGCCCAGGGCCACGGGGGCGCGCTCGGCCCAGTTGCTGAAGTCGAACTCCTCGTGCATGCCCGGGTCGCGGTCCAGGCCGTACGCGGTGGCCATCCGGTCAGCCGTTGCGGCCGGTCCCCACACGGGGATCCGGCCCCTGCCCCAGCCGCCCGGCTTCCAGCGCACCGCGACGTGGAGTCCGCACAGGTCCATGCAGTGGTCCGGATGCAGATGGGTCAGGAAGATCGCATCGATGTCTTCCAGGTCCGTGTACCGCTGGATGGCGCCGAGCGCGCCGCTGCCCAGGTCCAGGACGATTTTCCAGTCCCGTTCGCCGTCGTTGGCGGTCAGCAGGTAGCACGACGCCGGCGAGCCGGGTCCCGGAAAGGATCCGGTACAGCCAACGATGGTCAGCTTCACGGGCCGGTCCTCCCCCGCAGGGAGGAGGCGCCGGAAGGGAGGGAGGAAGTCGCCACGAAGTTGGAGATCCGCGGGCGTCCCGTGCCGGCCCGCGCGGCGGCGATCATTTCCGGGGTGATCCGGGCAAGGCTGCCCGTGGGGTACTGGGCCGCCACGTGGTCCACGTGGCGCACGCTGAGGACCTCCGGGCCCAGGAAGCGGCGGGCAAGGGCCTCGAACTGCGCGGCGTCCCCGGTGGCGATGAAGCTGTGCTCCGGCGCCGCGGCGTCCATCCGTTCCAGGCCGCGGGAAGCCAGGGCACGGTAGACGTCCTTGGCTGTCTCCTCGGCGCTGGAGACGAGGGTGACCTCCTCCCCCAGGACGAAAGAGATCACGCCGGTCAGCAGCGGGTAGTGGGTGCAGCCCAGCACCACGGTGTCCACGCCGGCCGCCTTGAGCGGTCCGAGGTATTCGCGGGCGACGGCGAGCAGTTCCGGACCGGTGGTGATCCCTGCCTCGACATAGGGCACGAAGGCCGGGCACGCCACGGAGGTGATCGCCAGGTCCGGGGCGGCCGCGAAGGTGTCCTCGTAGGCCCGGGAGCCGATCGTGGCCGAGGTGCCGATGACACCGACGCGGCCGCTGCGGGTGGCCGCGACGGCACGCCGGACGGCCGGCTGGATCACTTCGATCACGGGAATCCCGTAACGGGCCGTGTACCGTTCCCGGGCGTCACGCAGCACGGCGGCGGAGGCGGTGTTGCAGGCGATGGTCAGCAGCTTCACGCCGGAATCCACCAGCTCGTCCATCACGCCGAGGGCGTTGGCACGGACTTCGGCGATGGGCAGGGGCCCGTACGGGCCGTGGGCCGTGTCGCCCACGTACAGGATGGCCTCGTTGGGCAGCTGGTCGATGATGGACCGTGCCACGGTGAGGCCGCCGACGCCTGAATCGAAGACCCCGATGGGCCGCGATCCCATCGGCGTCGTCGATTCCGGGTGGCGGACTGCGGTGCTGCTCGCTGGGGAGTCCGCAACAGCTCCCGCTGCCGGATCCATGCTCGATGCTGAAGTCATGATTATTCGAGGATAGGGCTTAGCCGGGGGTGCGGCCATCACATTGTGGCGTCCGACTCATGTCTAATTTGTCACACGCCTGCCCGCGGCCCGGCCCACCGGACCGGTGCCCGGTTGGCAGTCGGCTGCCGTCCGGCGGCCGGCTGGCGCGTGCTCAGCGGCGCGGTTCGAGCGAGTGCAGCATCGCCTGGACCAGGGATTCCTGCAGCCAGGTGGTGAAGTTGTAGACCAGGGCCAGGTAGCTCTCCACGTCCTCGGCCTGGGACCAGTCCTGCATCAGGTGGACATGCCCGGCGTCCGCGTCGTCGCGGATGTCGAGGCGCTCGGCCAGCACCAGCCGGACGTCGTTCAGGGCGGTGGACCAGTGCCGGGCATCGGCCGGTGTCAGCACCAGCTCGTCCTTGTCCAGGCCCAGCGCGGCGGCCTTCAGCGCGCCGACCTTGCTCTCCCGCAGCGAGCGCTCGGTGAGCCGGCGGAACTCCAGGGAGGCCTCGGCGTCGTTCTTCATCACGTTCGGCAGGAGCCGGCGCAGGGCGCGGTCCGTGGGTTCGCGGGCCTGCATGTCGAGCCCGACCAGCGCGGCCAGGGGGTCCTCGTTGACCCGCATATCCGGCTCCAGCATGGAGATGACGTCATCGAAGAGGCTGCGCAGCAGTTCCCGCTCGGCCGGCTCCAGCTGCCCGGTGATGCCCTTGCGCCCGTACTTGAATGCCTTAGCCACGTTTCCCTTTGCCCTTGCCCGATCCTGTGCTGCCGTCCCCGCCGGTGGCCTTTTCCACCGTGGCCCAGAGGCCGTAGCCGTGCATGGCCACGGCGTGCTGCTCCACCTGTTCCTTGCCGCCGTGCGCCACGATGGAGCGGCCCTTCTTGTGGACCTCCAGCATGAGCTTGTTGGCCTTGGCCTCCGAATAGCCGAAATAGCTGCGGAACACGTAGCTGACATAGCTCATCAGGTTCACCGGATCATTCCAGACCACGAGGTTCCACGGGATGTCCGGGGCGGTCAAGACGTCCGTGGACGACGCTGTTCCGGTCTGGGTGCCGGCCCGGGTGTCGGGGCCGAGCGCAACGCTGAGGCTCATCTGTCCATTCTATGGGGATGCGCACTAGAGTGAATTTGTGAGTACCTCAGCTGGGTGGGACCGCCCCCGCACGTCCCTGTACACCGATCACTACGAACTGACCATGCTGCAGGGGGCGCTGCGGTCCGGCGCCGCCCACCGCAAATCGGTGTTCGAGGCCTTCGCCCGGCGCCTGCCGGACGGCCGCCGCTACGGGATCGTGGGCGGCACCGGCCGCCTGCTGGAAGGGATTGCTGACTTCCGCTTCGGCGCGCAGGAGCTGGATTTCCTGCGCCGGACGCACGTGGTGGACGACGAGACGCTGGAATACCTTGCCGGTTACAGCTTCTCCGGCGACGTCTGGGGCTACCCGGAGGGCGAGGCCTATTTCCCCAACTCCCCGGTCCTGATCGTGGAATCCACCTTCGCCGAGGCCTGCATCCTCGAGACCTACGTCCTTTCCGTGCTCAACCATGACAGCGCGATCGCCTCGGCGGCCTCCCGCATGATCACCGCGGCCGGCGGCCGCCCGTGCATCGAGATGGGATCGCGCCGCACGCACGAGGAATCGGCCTCCGCCGCTGCCCGCGCCGCCGTCATCGCCGGTTTCGACAGCACCTCCAACCTCGAGGCCGGGCTGCGCTACGGGCTGAAAACCGTCGGCACGGCCGCCCACTCCTTCACCCTGCTCCACGACTCCGAACGCGAGGCGTTCGAGGCCCAGATCGCCGCGTTCGGCCCGGAAACGGCGCTGCTGGTGGACACGTACGACGTCGAGGCGGCCGTCCGCACCGCCGTCGAACTCGCCGGGGACAGACTCGGCGCCGTCCGGCTGGATTCCGGGGACCTCGTCGCCCAGGCGCAGTGGGTCCGCCGGCTGCTGGACGAGCTCGGAAACGAGCGCACCAGGATCGTGGTGACCTCCGACCTCGACGAATTCGCCATCGCCGCCCTGCAGGCCGCGCCGGTGGACTCCTACGGCGTCGGCACGTCCCTCGTCACCGGGTCCGGGGCGCCGACGGCGAGCATGGTCTACAAGCTCGTCAGCCGCACCGATGACGCCGGCGCGTTCATCGCGGTGGCCAAGACCTCCAAGAACAAGACCGGCAAGGGCGGCCGCAAGTATGCCCTGCGCAAACTCAACGAACGCGGCACCGCAACCCAGGAGATCGTCGGGATCGGCCACCGTCCGGAGGACGACGGCAACGACCGTCCGCTGCTGCAGCAGTTCATCAAGAACGGCGAACTGCTGCCGGGCTGGACCGGCCCCGAGGGCGTGCTGCGCGCCCGCCAGCGCCATGCGGAGACCATGAAGGAGCTTCCTGCCGTGGTCAACCGGCTGCAGCGCGGCGAGGCGGCCATCCCCACCATCTATGAGGAGAACTGATGTCCCGGGCCCTGATCATTGTTGACGTCCAGAACGATTTCTGCGAAGGCGGGGCGTTGCCCGTCGCCGGCGGGGCGGACCTGGCCGGAGCCATCAGCGAGTACGTCGACGCCCACCACGGCCAGTTCGACCACGTCGTGGCCACCCAGGACTGGCACATCGAGCCGGGCGCGCATTTCTCCGCGGAACCGGACTTTGCGGACAGCTGGCCGCCGCACTGCGTGGCCGGCACGCGCGGCGCCGAGCTGCACCCTGACCTCGATCCGGAGTTCATCCAGGCCTACTTCCGCAAGGGCCAGTTCACCGCGGCCTACTCGGGGTTCGAGGGGGTCCTGGCCCCGGACGAGGCCGTCCCCACCGGGGACCGTAAGCTGGGGGCCGTCCCGGCGGGCGGCGGTGCCGGGGCCGGTGCCGGGGTGGACAGCGACTTCGCCGGCAGCGATTTCGCCGGCAGTGATTTCTCCGGCGGCGAGGATGCGATCGGACTCGACGACTGGCTGCAGAGCCACGATGTGGAGGACGTGGTGGTCGTGGGCATCGCCACCGACCACTGCGTGAAGGCAACGGCACTGGATGCGGTCCAGGCCGGCTACTCGGTGACCGTCCTCCGCGGACTGACCGTGGGGATCGCCGAGGACCTCGACGACGCCGTCGCCGAGATGGAGTTCGGCGGCGTCGATATCGCCTGAGGCGCCTCCGGCCCCCCTGGCAGGGGATTCTGGCGACGCCTCACCGGAAACCGGAAAACAGGATCCTCACAGTAGACTCAAAATTCGTGCCATGACCGTCTGACCGCAAAACCCCCGGAGTACATTATGAAGAAGACCCTCACCCTCCTGATCGCCGCCGCGGCCGTGCTCGGCGCCGCCGGCTGCTCGGCCCCGACGATGAGCAACGCGGAAACCTGCGCCCGGATCCAGACCGTCGGCTCCGGACCGACGTCCACCTCGGATAAGGCAGGGATGATCCGTCTCGCCAACCGGCTCCGGCCCATCAAAGCGACGGCCTCCGATGATCTGCGGGCTCCGCTGCAGTCCTTCATCGACTACCTCGACGAGTCCGCGAAGGGCGCCCCGGACGCCGGGAAGCTCCAGGACATGCAGCCCAAGTACACCGCCGCGGGCCAGACCCTCAGCACTGTCTGCGCCGCCGGGCAGTAGCGGGCGGACAGCGGCGCTGTAAGGAAGTCCAGGGGACCGGGTCACCCCGGTCCCTTTTTCCTGCCCTGTTGTGGCCCGCCTCCCCGTTGCGGAACCATCGGGTCAGCTTAATGTGAAAGAATCTATGCATGGATGCAGATAAGGCAATATGCGGACGCGAGCCTGACAGCCAGTACGTGGAACTGGCGGTCGAGGTGTTTGCCATGCTCGCCGACGCCACCCGCGTACGAATCATTCTTGCCCTGCGCGACGGTGAGCTGCCCGTCAACCGGCTGGCCCAACTCGTCGACAAGTCCCCTGCCGCCGTCTCCCAGCATCTGGCAAAGATGCGCCTCGGCCGCATCGTGACGACGCGGCAGGAGGGCACCCGGGTTTACTACCGCCTGGAAAACGAACATGCCCGCCAGCTCGTCTCTGACGCCATTTTCCAGGCCGAACACACCCTGGGCGGGACTCCCCGCCACCACCACCCGCAAAGCGCTGAGGACAAATGAGCACCCAGCACGACCCTCACGAGCACGCCACGGATCACGGGCATGACCACCACGATCACGACCAAGGGTCCGGTCATTCCCACGAGCATGCCACCGGGATCAAGGGGTTTTTGTACGGGCTGTTCGTCCCGCACACCCATGACGCCGCCGACGCCATCGATGACGCGCTCGAGGCCAGCTCCCAGGGCATCCGGGCGGTGAAAAACAGCCTCTTCATCCTGCTCGGCACCACCATCGTCCAGTTCCTCGTCGTGCTGATCAGCGGATCCGTGGCGCTTTTGGCAGACACGATCCACAATTTCTCCGACGCCCTCACGGCGGTGCCGTTGTGGATCGCGTTCATCCTGGCCCGCCGTCACCGGGGCCGCCGCGGCCATGGGCTACATCTAGAGCCTCACCACGCAGAAACGCTACGTCCGCCATGTCTACCAACGGCGAAGCGCGGACCAGTCAGCCACCAGCCGCCGACGACAACCCAAACGGACGGCAACATACTGATTTGCGGCTCAGAATGTGCCTGAATGCCGCAAATAGTGGATTATGGGTTCATGCCGAAAATTCGAGTATCAGAAGCAGCACGTTTTCTGGGCGTCAGTGATGACACGGTCCGGCGCTGGACGGAGAACGGGATCCTGACCCCGGTCAAGGATGACTCCGGTCGGCTGGCCGTTGACGGCCTGGAACTCGCCCATCTCGCGCGCGACCAGGCACATCTGCCCGAGGACCCCACCCGGGTAGGCAGCTCGGCCCGCAACCGGTTCGTCGGGCTCGTCACGGGCATCACCGCGGACACAGTCATGGCACAGGTGGAACTCCAGTGCGGGCCCTTCCGTGTCGTGTCGCTGATGAGCAGCGAAGCCGTCCGTGAACTGGGCCTGGAGCTCGGATCCATCGCCACTGCCGTGGTCAAGGCCACCACCGTCATCATCGAAACCCCGCAAGGAAAGAGCATCATATGAGCACCCGCAAACACGTCACCTTCCTGCTGGTCGCCGGGGCCCTGACCGCCGGCGTGGCCGGCTGCGCCTCCGGCGCACCCGCAACCGGATCCTCCTCCGCAGCCAGTTCCGGGGCCAGCGAGACCCCCAAACTGTCCGGGACGGTGACCGTCTTCGCCGCCGCATCCTTGAAGGCAACCTTTACCAAGCTCGCCAGCGACTTCGAAGCGAAGAATCCCGGTACCAAAGTCACGCTGAACTTCGCCGGGTCCTCGGACCTGGTCACCCAGATCACCCAGGGCGCCCCGGCGGACGTCTTCGCCTCCGCCGACACCAAGAACATGACAAAGCTCTCCGACGCGAAGCTCATTGACGGGACCGCCAGCAACTTCGCCACGAACGTCCTGGAGATCGCGGTGCCGCCGTCCAACCCGGCGTCCATCAGCTCCTTCGCCGACCTGGCCAAGCCGGGCGTGAAGGTCGTCGTCTGCGCGCCCCAGGTTCCCTGCGGCGCCGCCACCAACACGGTCGAAAAGGCCACCGGCACCACCCTGACGCCGGTCAGCGAAGAATCCTCCGTCACCGATGTCCTGGGCAAAGTCACCTCCGGTGAGGCCGACGCCGGCCTCGTCTACGTCACCGACGTCAAGACTGCCGGCGACAAGGTCAAGGGCATCCCGTTCGCCGAGTCGGATAAGGCCGTGAACACCTACCCGATCGCCACTGTCGGCGCGAGCAAGAACAAGGACCTGGCCAAGGCCTTCATCGCTGCCGTCACCGGCAGTGAGGGCAAGAAAGTCCTGACCGACGCCGGATTCGGCACCCCGTAAGCCCCGCATGAACCGACGCAGCGGCACCGGATACACCGGGATTCCGCCATGGATCTACGCGATAGCGGCAGCAGGGGCACTCTTCGTCCTGCTGCCGCTGGTGGCCATGGTGGCCAAGGTCAACTGGCCCCAGTTCATCCCCCTGATCACCTCCGAAGCCTCACTCACCGCCCTGGGCCTGAGCCTGCGCACCTCCGCAGCGAGCACGGTCTCCTGCATCGTCCTCGGCGTGCCCCTGGCACTCGTCCTGGCCCGGAGCCCGTTCCCCGGCCAGCGGCTGCTCCGGGCCTTCGTCCTGCTGCCGCTGGTGCTCCCTCCAGTCGTGGGAGGCATCGCCCTGCTCTACACCTTCGGCCGCCAGGGCCTGCTCGGCCGCAACCTGGAGCTGGCCGGAATCCGGATCGCCTTTTCCAGCACCGCCGTCATCCTGGCCCAGACCTTCGTCGCCCTGCCGTTCCTTGTCGTCAGCCTCGAAGGCGCCCTCCGGACCGCCGGCAACAAATACGAAGCAGTCGCGGCCACCCTCGGGGCACACCCAACCACCGTGCTGCGCCGCGTCACCATCCCGCTCGTCCTGCCAGGCCTCGCCTCCGGCGCCGTCCTGTCCTTCGCCCGCAGCCTGGGCGAATTCGGCGCAACCCTGACCTTCGCCGGCAGCCTGCAAGGCGTGACCCGCACTCTCCCGCTGGAAATATACCTCCAGCGCGAAACCGACGCCGACGCCGCCGTCGCGCTCTCCCTCGTCCTGGTCGCCGTGGCCGTGGCCGTCGTCGGGCTCTCCCACCGGCGCCCCCACACCAGCACAGCACCACAGGGGGCACCGCAGTGACCTTTCACCTGAACGCCGCCCTCGCGGCGCGGAGCTTCGAAGTCTCCCTCAGCCTCGGGCCGGCCGAGACCATCGCCATCCTCGGACCCAACGGTGCCGGGAAATCAACACTGCTCGACATCATCTCCGGCCTGCTGCGCCCCGACACGGGCAAGGCCACGATCGGAGACAAAGTCCTCTTCGACCTCACGGCCGACAAGAACGTCTGGCGAGCGCCTCATGCCAGGGGCACGGCCCTTCTGGCACAGGAGGCACTCCTGTTTCCACACCTCAGTGCACTGGACAATGTCGCGTTCGGGCCCCGCAGCGCCGGCGCCTCCCGAACCGAGGCCCGGGAAACAGCAACACACTGGCTCACTGAAGTCGATGCCGGATCCCTCGCCTCACGGCGACCCGGACAACTCTCCGGCGGACAGGCCCAGCGCGTGGCCGTCGCCCGGGCGCTGGCCGCCGACCCCGACCTGCTGCTCCTCGACGAACCCATGGCTGCCCTCGACATCCACGCGGCCCCGCTGCTCCGCCGGCTCCTCAAACGTGTCCTCGCCGACCGCAGGGCCATCATCATCACTCACGACATCCTTGACGCACTCATGCTGGCAGACAGGGTGATCGTCCTCGAGGACGGCCGGATCACAGAAGAAGGCCCCACCCGCGACGTCCTCGAAAAACCGCGCAGCCGGTTCGCCGCCGGCCTGGCCGGACTGAACCTCATGAGCGGCACCGTCACCGCAGCCGGCATCACCACGGATCGAGGGCAGGTTGTCGCGGGCTACCACGACGGCACCGCTGTGCCCGGGCAGGACGGCGTAGCGGTCTTTCCCCCCTCGGCAGTATCCGTTTTCCTCACACAAGAGCACGGCAGCCCGCGAAACTCATTCCACGTGACCATCACGGACCTGGAGCCGCACGGCGATCAGATCCGTGTCCGTGCAGGAGGCCTCTCCGCCGACATCACCCCGGCCGCGTCAGCCGACCTCGGCCTGACCCCCGGAATGACCGTCTACTTCGTCATCAAGGCCACCGCCGTCTCCATCTACCCGGCCTAGACGCGCCACGCCAATGGTTCAACTAAGGGACACCGAACGAATCTGCACCGTACCGCTTGACTATTTATACCCCCAGGGGGTATCTTTTGAGGTGTTGTCTGTGAAGTGGTATGTCCAGGCCGGTGCAGCGCACCGCCGTCACAGCCGTTCAACCCCAGCGCCCATCATCTTCTTCTACAAGAGAATGGCAACTGACATGTGTGGAACTGAATCCCGGAAAGAATTACCGCTGATTTCCTCCGCGTCCGGCTGCAGCTGCTGCTCGCCGCAGGTCCCGGAAGAATCCCTGGCCGCCGGCGGAGCTGCCGAATATGCCCTCGAAGGCCTCAGCTGCGGACACTGCGTGGAGACGGTCCGGAAGGCCGTCACGGCGGTGGACGGCGTCAACACCGCCTCCGTTGAGCTCGTGGCGGGCGGCCGTTCACGCCGGTTGTTTCCGGATCTGCCGCCGATGCTGCGGTCCATGACGCTGTGACCTCCGCCGGGTACAGCCTGATCCCCAGCTAGTCCGGTCCCGCCGGCCCGCAGGTGATTCCATCGGCGGGCCGCAGCATCCTCAAGGAGGAACCATGGAAGAGCACACCAGGCACGACAACCACCGCGCGAACGCCGCCGTGTCCGAAGCTGACCACGCGGGCCACTCCAACCACGGCCAGGCCATGCCAACCGGGCACGCGCATTCCGCCCTCGATGATGAACACGCGGTCCATCAGCACGGCCAGCACGCCGGGCACAGCACCGCAATGTTCAAGAACATGTTCTGGCTCAGCCTGCTGCTCTCGGTCCCGGTGGTGTATTTCAGCCCCATGTTCGGCCACCTGCTGGGCTACCACATCCCGTCATTCCCGGGAGCGGCCTGGATCCCGCCGGCCCTGGGAACGGTGATCTTCTTCTACGGCGGCCAGCCTTTCCTCAAGGGCGGACTGACCGAGCTGCGCAGCCGGCAGCCGGGCATGATGCTGCTGATCTCCCTGGCCATCACGGTCGCGTTCGGCGCGTCCTGGATCACGACCCTGGGTATCGGCGGGTTCAACCTGGACTTCTGGTGGGAACTGGCCCTGCTGGTCGTCATCATGCTGCTGGGCCACTGGATCGAAATGCGGGCCCTGGGCTCGGCCCGCGGCGCCCTGGACGCCCTGGCCGAGCTGCTGCCGGACGAGGCCGAACGCGTCACCGGAGACGGCACGGAAATAGTCAGCCTCGCCGACCTGGCCGTGGATGACATCGTGCTGGTCCGCTCCGGGGCCCGCCTGCCGGCCGACGGCGAGATCACCGACGGGCAGGCCGAGCTTGACGAGTCGATGATCACCGGTGAATCCAAAACCGTCGCCCGCGGCCCGGGCGACAAGGTTGTCGCCGGAACCGTCGCCACCGACAGCGCGCTGCGGGTCAGGGTTGCCGCCGTCGGCCCGGATACCGCCCTGGCAGGCATCCAGCGGCTGGTCGCCGAGGCCCAGGCCTCCTCCTCCAAGGCCCAGGCCCTCGCCGACAAGGCGGCCGCCCTCCTGTTCTACTTCGCCCTGGCCGCCGGCATCATCACCTTCATCGCCTGGGTCCTGCTGGGCCACCCGGACGAGGCCGTGATCCGCACTGCCACCGTGCTCGTCATCGCCTGCCCCCACGCCCTGGGACTGGCAATTCCGCTGGTGATCGCCATCTCCACCGAACAGGCCGCCCGCGCCGGGGTCCTCATCAAGAACCGCATCGCCCTGGAGCGCATGCGCACCATCGACGTCGTGCTGTTCGACAAGACCGGCACCCTCACCAAGGGCCGGCCCGCGCTGACCGGCGTCGCCTCCGCCGGCGAGCTGACCGACGACGAGCTGCTCGCCCTGGCCGCCGCCGTGGAGGCGGACAGCGAACATCCCTCCGCCCGCGCCATCGTCACCGCGGCCCGGGAGCGCGGCCTGGGCGTTCCCGCCGCCGCCGCCGGCTTCGCGTCACTGACCGGGCGGGGCGTCACGGCCGACGTCGGCGGGTCCGCCGTCGCCGTCGGCGGCCCGAACCTGATCGCCGCCGAAGGCCTGCAGATCCCGGCCGGACTGCAGGAGAAAACGCGGGCCTGGATCGACCGGGGCGCCTCCGTGCTCCATGTGGTGCGCGAAGGCCGCGTCATCGGCGCCGTCAGTGTGGAAGACGAGATCCGCCCCGAATCCCGGCAGGCCGTCACCGCCCTGCAGAACCGCGGCATCAAGGTCGCCATGATCACCGGAGACGCGCAGCAGGTCGCCGACGCCGTCGCGGCGGAACTGGACATCGACGAGGTCTTCGCCCAGGTCCTGCCGCAGGACAAGGACAAGAAGGTCGGCGAGCTGCAGGCCCGCGGCCTGAAGACCGCCATGGTCGGCGACGGCGTCAACGACTCCCCGGCCCTGGCCCGCGCGGACGTCGGCATCGCCATCGGCGCCGGCACCGACGTGGCCATGGAATCGGCCGGCGTCGTGCTGGCCGGCAACGACCCGCGCGCCGTGCTCTCCATGGTCGACCTGTCCCGTGCCAGCTACCGCAAAATGATCCAGAACCTCCTCTGGGCCACCGGCTACAACATCATCGCCGTGCCGCTGGCCGCGGGCGTGCTGGCCTTCGCCGGCGTGGCGATCTCACCGGCGGCAGCAGCGGTCCTGATGTCCGTCTCCACGATCGTCGTGGCCCTGAACGCCCAGCTGCTGCGCCGGGTGAAACTCAACCCGGAGCAGGTTCGCTGACCCGGAAGCCGCTACGCGCCGCACCCCCGCCGCGCCACACCATGCCCATGCGGATCCGCGAGCGGATCGACGAACGCATACGGGCAGATCAGGGCGGATCCGCGTCGTCCATCCGCCCTGATCTGCCTCCAGACCAACCCGGCGGCGCTGCGACCGGCAGGACGTCGGTACCGACGCCGCCCGCTGCCCGCCGCAGCGCCTTTCCGGCCGCGCCGACATAGAATCATGCTGGACAGACAGAGCCAGCCAGTGCAGCGGCACGGCTAACCCAAGGAGGACTCCAATGAGCCATGCAACGACCAGGCCTGTCGCTGCTGCCGCCGCGCAGACCCTTTTCCGGGTCGCCCTCGGAGGCGTACTCATCGCCCACGGATCCCAAAAACTCTTCGGCTGGTTCGGCGGAGGAGGGATCGAAGGCACCAGCAAGGGCATGCACGCCATGGGCTTCCGCCCCGCAACACCCAGCGCCATACTCGCAGGCGTGGCTGAAGCAGGAGCGGGTGTTGCCCTCGCCCTGGGGCTGGCCACTCCGGCCGCCGGCGCCGCCGCTGCAACCACGATGGGTGTCGCGGCGAGCGTCCACGCTCCCAACGGCTTCTTCGCCGCAGAGGGCGGCCTCGAGTACCCGGCGGTGCTGGGCCTGGCCGCGGCCTCGTTCACCATTGGCGGGCCCGGACTCTTCTCCCTGGATGCCCTCACCGGTCATGTCCTGGACCGGCCATGGATGCGGGCGGTCGCTTTGGCCGTGATCCCCGCAGCCATCGGGGTCCAGGTCTACCGCCGGCGTAAAACCCTGGCCGATGACAGGAGTGCACCTGCTTCCGGCACCGCGGTGGACGACGGCCCAGCCACCCCCGACACTCCCTGACCTGTCCGTAGCTCCGGCCAGGGAACGGCCGGGACCAGCTACTTCCGGCCGATGAACCAGTCCTGGAGCTTCCGCAGGCGCGTCTGCAGCTGTTCCTCGTTGGCCTGG
>NZ_JAGPOT010000066.1 GCF_018224015.1 Pseudarthrobacter albicanus | reverse complement strand
TCCGTAGCTCCGGCCAGGGAACGGCCGGGACCAGCTACTTCCGGCCGATGAACCAGTCCTGGAGCTTCCGCAGGCGCGTCTGCAGCTGTTCCTCGTTGGCCTGGGCCACGGCCGGGCCGCCGCAGACCGTCCGGAGCTTGGTGTGGACGACCCCGTGCGGGGTGCCGGTGCGCGCGGACCAGGCCGCAACGTTCTTGGCCAGTTCAGTGCGCAGGTCCATCAGCATCCGGTGGTCTGGGTGATAGACAGCGCGGCGAGGCCGTCGCGAGGTGCACCCTCCGCGACCAATGTCCTCGATGGCGCCGGGGCTGGCATGCCTAGTCCCCGGTGAGCTCCGCATAGAGCTTCTGGACCCGGGCTTTGATGTCGTCCCGGACCAGGCGCATACGCTCCATGCCTTCGATGCCGCGTTCTGAAGGCTCGTCCGTTTCCCAGACTTCAAAGCGGGTGCCTTCGTGCGGTTCAAGCCTCGCTTCGTTGCCCAGGATGATGACGGCGTCGACTTCGTCCAGGACCTCGTCGGTGACGGGCTTGGGGTGCTCGCCGGTGATGTCGATGCCGAGTTCGGTCAGGGACTCCACGGCCTGGGGATTGAGGGACTTACCCGGTTTGGTCCCGGCGGAGTGGACCGTCACGGCGCCGCCGGCCAGCTGCTTCATCAGGCCGGCGGCGAGCTGGGATTTGCCGCCGTTCTTGCTGCAGACGAAGAGGACGGCCGGGATCTTCGGCGAAGTAGTGGGTTCCTGGGTCATGTGAGCGTTGATTCCTTCGTGAGCAGTGATGCGGCCAGTGCCTTGACCCGGTCGTGGATCTCGTCGCGGACGATCCGCACGGCCTCAACAGGTGGCCCGGCCAGTTCCGCCGCCGACAGGGAGCCTGCGGACCGGACGCGGATCCGGCCCTTGGCCTCGACGTTCAACAGCGCGGCGGCCATCTGGGGGCGGCCGGCGTTCTGCACGCAGACAAACAAGACTTCGGGGACCTCGGAGGCGACGGCTCCCTTGGATTTGGCCAGCGCGGTGAGCCGGTCGTTAGCGAAGTGCTCGGTGGTGGAAGCCAGATGGATGGTGATCTTCGCGGTCCGCGCCAGGGCCGTGTGCGACTCGAAGACGTAGCGTTCGACGGTTTCGGCGGCAAAGATGCCCGCGAACTTGTCGGCCAGACGGTTGCTGATGCGCTGCAGCAGCTCGGTGTTCTCCTGCAGCCCCCGGCTGGTTTCATACCGGTTTTCGTGGCGTTCAGTCATCTCAGCACTCCAGATAGGTGGCCCATGGAAGGGAAGTCCGGATCAGTTGTTTCCGCCGGAGCGGCCGTGGGACAGTCCGGTGGGGAATCCGACGAGCACCGGCTCCGTTGTCGCGCAGCACGAGGACTCTGTTGCGACGGGGACGGCGGCGGCTGCCGGGACGTCGCAGCTCGTGCCGGCGTCGGAGGAGCAGACGCCGGTCTCGGGGAGTTCGAGCTGGACGGTGTCGGCCGCCTCGCGGTCCCCGGCCAGGGCGGCGACGACGGAGCGGACCTGTTCGTAGCCGGTGGCGAGCAGAAAGGTCGGCGCCCGGCCGTACGACTTCATGCCGACAATGTAGAAATCCTTGTCCGGGTGGGCCAGCAGCCCTGCGCCGTGCGGTGGGACGGTGCCGCAGGAGTGGAATTCAGGGTCGATCAGTGGGCCCAGCTCCCGGGGTGCTTCCACGGCCGGGTCCAGGTCCAGCCGGAGTTCGCGCAGGATGTCCAGGTCGGGCCGGAACCCGGTGCAGGGCACCACGACGTCGGCGTCCAAGGTGCGTCCGTCAACGGCTCCGACGGTCACGTGCGAGGTGAGGGATTTCAGCGAGCTGATGCCGAAGCCGGTGTGCAGTTCGATGGTTCCTGCCTCGACGAGCCAGCGAAGGCGTGAGCCGAGCTGGCCGCGGGCCGGCAGGCCGTCGGCGTCGCCGCCGCCGTAGACCTTCTCGGCGGACGCGCCGCGGATGGCCCACAGGATCCGGGTGTCCGGTTCGTCCTTGGCCAGGTCGGCGAGGCTGATCAGGGTGTTGGCGGCGGAGTGGCCGGCGCCGACGACCAGGACACGGCGGCCGGCGAACGAGGCGCGGTCACGGCCGGTGACGTCAGGGAGCGGCGAGGAGATCCGATCCGTGGCGGAGTCTTCGCCGATGGCGGGAAGCCCGGAGGTACCCAGCGGGTTTCGGATGGACCACGTGCCGGAGGCGTCAATGACCCCGGCCACGGTGTGGTCGCGGGTTTCCCCGTCCTCGTGCTCGACCCGGACAACGAACGGCGTGGTCCCGCGGTTGCGGGTGTGCGTCTTGTCCATGCCGGCGCGGGTCACGGCGATGACCCTGGCGCCGGCCTGCAGCCGGGAGGCAATCACCGGCAGCGCGGCCAGCGGGGCCAGATAGTTGTCGACCAGTTCCCCGCCGTACGGGAGAGCGGTGGGCCGGGGCGATTCCCATCCGTCGGCTTCGAGCAGGCGGACGGCGGCGGCGTCGATGTTGAACCGCCACGGTGAGAACAGCCGGATGTGGCGCCACTGCTCGATCGCGGCACCCGCGGAGGGGCCGGCTTCGAAGATCAGCGGTTCGAGGCCGCGTTCGATCAGGTGTGCCGCGGCGGCCAGGCCCACGGGGCCGGCGCCGATCACGGCAACGGGAAGGTTCTTCGCTGAATCCAAGGTGTCCTCTGTTTCATCCGTAGGTGTCATGGTTCTTGCGGGAGGGGCCTGCCGGTCCCTGTGGGGCGGGCAGGCAGCGGGGTGTCAGCAGCAGCCTTGATCTGTGGTGCAGGAGCCGTCGTCGCAGCATCCGTTCCTCATTCGGCTCACCCCCTCTCCGTCCCTGTCAGGCGTGTGGTGCTCAGGC
>NZ_JAGPOT010000065.1 GCF_018224015.1 Pseudarthrobacter albicanus | reverse complement strand
ACGATGCCGTAGCCGGGGAGCCGGGCCGGTTCGCTGTCGCCCTGGAACAGGGTCCGGTCGGTCATGACGAGCTGGATCTGGACCCCGGTGATCCCGCCGGGGGTCCCGGTGACCCGCTCGACCAGGGCATCGGCCATGAGCTGCCCGCGGGAGCGGGGGTCCCCGCCGGAGCGCAGGGCCGCGGCGTGCCCGTTCAGGGCCGTGTAGACCGCGACGCCCTCCCTGGCCGGGAGCAGCGCGGTCAGGTACGTCATGGTATCCGGCGCCGGGCGGAGGCTGACATGCCGGTCCGTGGCCGCGTGGGCGGCCCGGTCCGCGACCGGGCGCGGGTCCCTCCGGTACGCCGCGGCGCGGGCCGCGGCCGTGACCGCACGGTCCCCGGCGCCGGTGAACGTGCCGGTGTCCGCGGCGAGCTCCCCGTCCACGGCGGCCCGGTCCGCGGCGGACAGGCACGCCGTCTCGCGGACCAGGAGCGTGGCGCGCCATTCGTTCAGGTCCCCGGCGGCCAGCGCGGCCAGCGTCCGCGGCATCTCCGTCACGAGTGCCTTCGCCAGGCCCAGCAGCCGGCCCCAGCGGGACGGGGATTCCCGCCGGGCCAGGGCGATCTGCGCCCCGACGCCTTTTCCCAGCTCCGCCGCGGGCACCCCCGCGCAGGCCTGGGCGCGGCGCTCCAGGGCATCGAAGGCCACGGCGATCCGGGCCTGCGCCGCCGCCGCGGCGGACTTCAAATCCTCCAGCTCCCGCAACTGGGCGATCAGCCCTGCACCGTCCCCGCACGGCCGGACGGCAGCCAGGGAGCTGGCCAGGGAGCCGGCCAGGTTTCTGACCGCCATACCTTCCGATACCGCCGGAGCCGATTCCGGCTCCTGATTGCCGTTCATGAGCCAAGTTAATCAGGCACCTCCGACAGTATTAGCCCGAGGATCCGCTGGAGATGTCGCCGTGCGGCGCCGGCGTCCAGCGCGGGTCAGCGCCCTGCAGTCCCCGCCCGGTGGAAGCAACGCGGGGTCACTTCGCGCCCATAATCCCCCGCCGGATGGGCCGTAAGTGACCCCGCGTTGCTCTTCAGCGGTGAACTAGGCTGGAGCGGTGACCCGCCTCATTCTTGCCTCCCAGTCCCCCGCCCGCACCAAACTGCTGAGCCACGCCGGCATCGCCCACGAGGTCCTCGTCTCCGACGTGGACGAGGACGCCGTCCAGGCCCGCTACGGCGTGACCGACCCGCATGACACCGCCCTCCTGCTGGCCCGCGCCAAGGCCGAGGCCGTCGCCTCGCTGCCCGAGGCGGAGGGCGCCCTCGTGATCGGCTGCGATTCCGTGTTCGAGTTCGACGGCCAGGCGCACGGCAAGCCGTACACGGCCGACGTCGCCAAGGAGCGGATGCTGAGGATGAGCGGCAGCATGGGCGTTCTGCACACCGGGCACTGGCTCGTCGACTGCCGCGACACCGACACCGACACCGGGTCCGGCGGTACCGCCGCCACCGGCTCCGGTGCGACGCTCGGCTCCGTCTCCTCCGCGGAGGTGCACTTCATGGAGATGACCGAAGCGGAAATCGACACCTACATCGCCACCGGCGAGCCGCTCCAGTGCGCCGGCTCCTTCACGATCGACGGCTACGGCGGGGCCTTCATCCGCAAGGTCGACGGCGACCCGCACGCCGTCGTCGGGCTCTCCATTTCCACCCTCCGCGGGCTGCTCGCCCAGGCGAAGGTGGGCATCACCGAGCTGTGGACCGGCGGGGCCGTTGACCCCGCGGACGTTCGGGCAGAGTGAGCGATTTCCCGGCTCTTTGTAGCTTCCCTACAAAGGTTGGGCGCTTTACGCGCGGAATCCGCAAGTAATATCGGCGGAACCCACAAAACCGCGCTAGGCTCCCTGAAGGAAAGAAGGAGACGCCTTGTCAGCAAATTCGGAGCAGTCCGCAAATCCCGTGCAGCGATCAACCCAGGCAGCAACTGCCACCGGCACCCGCCGGCTGAGCAAGGTGTTGATCGCCAACCGCGGCGAAATCGCCGTACGCATCATCCGCGCCGCACGCGATGAGGGGATCGCCTCCGTGGCGGTCTACGCGGACCCGGACCGCGACGCACTGCACGTCAAGCTGGCGGACGAGGCCTACGCGCTCGGAGGCAACACGGCCGCCGAGTCCTACCTCGTGATGGACAAGCTGATCGAGGTGGCGCACCGCGCCGGCGCCGACGCCATCCATCCCGGCTACGGCTTCCTGGCCGAGAACGCCGAATTCGCCGCCAGGGTGATCGACGCCGGCATCACCTGGATAGGCCCCTCCCCCGCGGCGATCTCCGCCCTGGGCGACAAGGTCCAGGCCCGCCACATCGCCGAGAAGGTGGGCGCACCGCAGGTCCCCGGCACGGCGGACCCGGTGGAATCCGCCGAGGAAATCCTCGAGTTCGTGGACAAGTTCGGCCTGCCGGTCGCCATCAAGGCGGCCTTCGGCGGCGGCGGCCGCGGCATCAAGGTGGCCCGCACCCGCGAGGAAATCCCCGAACTGTTCGAATCCGCCGTGCGTGAGGCCGTCGCTGCCTTCGGCCGCGGCGAATGCTTCATCGAACGCTTCCTGGACGCCCCGCGCCACGTCGAGACCCAGTGCCTCGCCGACGCGCACGGCAACGTCGTGGTCATCTCCACCCGCGACTGCTCGCTGCAGCGCCGCAACCAGAAGCTCGTCGAAGAGGCCCCGGCGCCCTTCCTGACCGAAGAGCAGGACCGCCGCCTCTACGAATCCTCCAAGGCCATCCTCAAGGAGGCCGGCTACCTCGGCGCCGGCACCTGCGAGTTCCTCGTGGGCCAGGACGGCACCATCTCCTTCCTCGAGGTCAACACCCGCCTGCAGGTGGAGCACTGCGTCTCCGAGGAAGTCACGGGGATCGACCTGGTCCGCGAGCAGTTCCGGCTGGCCTGCGGCGAGGAGCTCGGCTACGGCGATCCCGAGGTCCGCGGCCACTCGTTCGAATTCCGCATCACCGGCGAGGATCCGGGCCGGAACTTCATGCCGTCCCCGGGAACCATCACCCGGCTGTTGAACCCCACCGGCCCCGGCGTCCGCATCGATTCCGGGGTGGAGCAGGGCGACGTCATCAGCGGCAACTTCGACTCGATGCTCTCCAAGCTGATCGTCACCGGCGCCACCCGTACCCAGGCTCTCCAGCGCGCCCGCCGCGCCCTCGAGGAGATGGTGGTGGAGGGCATCCCCACCGTCATCCCCTTCGATCTGGCCGTCGTCACCAACCCGGACTTCGCTCCCGCCGAAGGCCCGTTCAAGATCCACACCCGCTGGATCGAGACCGCCTTCGTCAACGACATCCCGGCGTGGACACCCACCGGCACCGACGTTGAAGCGGACGACGCCGGCGAACGCCAGCGCGTCGTCGTCGAGGTCGGCGGCAAGCGCCTTGAGGTGGTGCTGCCGGCGTCGCTGGGTTCCCTGGCCGGCGCGGGCGGCGGCCGCGGCGCCAAGCCCGCCAAGGCGAAGAAGCGTTCCCGCACCGGCGGCGCGGCAGCGGCGGCCAGCGGCAACGCGCTCACCTCTCCGATGCAGGGCACCATCGTGAAGGTGGCCGTGGACGAGGGCGACACCGTCGCCGAGGGGGACCTCGTCGTCGTGCTTGAGGCGATGAAGATGGAACAGCCGCTCACCGCGCACCGGGCCGGAATCGTGACCGGGCTCTCGGCAGCTGCCGGCGCGACCGTCTCCGCCGGCGCCGTGATCGCCCTGATCGAGGACATCGCAGCGGAGTAGACCGGGCCTGGCGCCGGGCCCGGCACTGCTCTGGCGCAGGGCGCGGCGCGCCTCTGGCGCACTGCGTCCGGCCCGTGCAGACTTGGGTGGTGAAGCCATTCCTGCTTCTCGCCTCGCGCGCCGAGGACGGGGCCGCCGAGGACGAATACCGCGCCTACCTGCGCTACGCGGGGCTTGCGGCGGAGCAACTGCACCGGATCCGGATGGAAGCCGCACCGCTCCCGGAGCTGGACCTCACGCAGTATTCCGGGGTGATTGTGGGCGGAAGCCCCTACACCTCCAGCGATCCCCCCGGGCTGAAGAGCGCCGCCCAGCACCGGGTGGAACGCGAACTCGCCGCGCTGCTGGACCGGATCGTGGCCGAGGATTTCCCGTTCCTGGGCGCCTGCTACGGGGTCGGGACGCTGGGCCTGCACCAGGGCGCGGTGATTGACAGGACCTACGGCGAAGGGCTTGGCGGCGTGACGATCAGCCTGACGCCGGAGGGGATGCAGGATCCCCTCCTGAAGGGAATGCCGGAGCACTTCACGGCCTTCACCGGTCACAAGGAGGCCTGCACCGTCCTGCCCGCGCACGCGGTGCTGCTGGCAAGCTCTGCCGCCTGCCCGGTGCAGATGTTCCGGATCAAGAGCAACCTGTACGCCACCCAGTTCCACCCGGAGCTCGACGCCGAAGGGCTGGTCACCCGGATCGACATCTACCGCCACGCCGGATATTTTCCGCCCGAATCGGCCGAAATGCTCATGGAGAACGCCCGGACGTTCAGCGCGACGGAGCCGATGAAGATCCTGCGCAACTTCGCGGAACGCTACGCCAGCTGACCCGCGCCGCCTCCGCACCGCCCTTTCCGCCAGCCAGCCCGCCTCTGCCCTTCCTGCCCGGTTGCTTTCCGCCGGACACCGAAATGCCCGGCGTGTTCAGCGAACACACCGGGCATTTCCGATTGAAACCGGGGAGGAGCGTCAGGCCACGTTGTTCTCGTAGTCGAGGTCCCTGGTTTCCTTGCTCAGGAACAGCGCGATCAGCGTCAGCACGGACATGACGGTCAGGTAGACGCCGACCAGCACGGGGCTGCCCTTCGCCAACTCCCACAGCCAGACGGCGATGAACGGGGCAACCGCAGCGCCGAGGATGCTAGAGACGTTGTAGCTGATGGCGGAGCCGGTGTACCGGACGTTCGTGGGGAACAGCTCGGGCAGCAACGCACCCATGGGCCCGAAGGTGAGGCCCATGAGGGTGAAGCCCAGGATGAGCACGGCCATTGCGCCCACGAAGCCGCCGCTGAACAGCGGGACAAACAGCAGGCCGAAGACGAAGATGCCGGCGGTGACGGCGATCAGCATCCTGCGGCGGCCGTACTTTTCGGCCAGCGGCCCGGAGACCAGGGTGAAGATGCCGAAGAACACGACGCCGACGATCAGCATCCAGAGGAAGTCGTTGCGGGTGTACCCCAGGCCGGGGACGAAGGCGGCGGCCGCGGCTTCGGTCATCGGCTTGCCGGCCTTCTCGGCGGCGGCCTTGGCGGCATCCAGGCTGGAGGCGCGCGTGCCGTAGGTGAGGGTGAACGTCGTCATCAGGTAGAAGAGCACGTACGTGGCGAGCATGATGAACGTGCCCAGGATGAGCGGGCGCCAGCTGGTCTTGAAGACCCGGGCGACCGGCAGCTTGGCGACCTCGTTGGACTCGAGCACCTTGGTGAACGCGGGGGTTTCGATCAGCTTGAGGCGGACATAGAGGCCGATGATGACCATGACGGCGCTGACGAGGAACGGCACACGCCAGCCCCAGGCCTCGAACGCGGCCGGCGTCAGGGTGTAGCTGAACACCAGGAACAGGACGTTGGCGATGATGAAGCCGATCGGTGCACCCAGCTGCGGGAACGTGCCGTAAACGGCGCGCTTGTTCGCGGGGGCGTTCTCGGTGGCCAGCAGGGCCGCGCCGCTCCATTCGCCGCCGAGGGCCAGGCCCTGGGCGAAGCGCATGACAACGAGCAGGGCCGGCGCCCAGAAGGTCCAGCCCGGGACCAGGGCCGTGGGCAGGCAGCCGATCAGGAAGGTGGCAATACCCATGGTCAGCAGCGACGCCACCAGCGTGCCCTTGCGGCCGAACTTGTCACCGAAGTGGCCAAAGACAATGGACCCGAGCGGGCGGGCGACGAACGCGACGCCGAAGACGGCGAAGGAGCTCAGCAGCTGGGTGGTCTCGTTCTGTCCCGGGAAGAACAGCTTGGGGAAAACCAGCACTGCAGCTGTGGCGTAGACGTAGAAATCGTAGAACTCAACGGTGGTGCCGATCAGGCTGGCGACGATCACGCGGCCGCGCGAGTTCCCCTGTTTCGCGGACGCCTGCTTCGACAGGTTGACGCTGGATGACATGTAGTAGCACTTTCATGAAGACCGGGCCGCGCCCGGTAAGGGACCGGTTAAAGGATAAGTAGGCTTCCATACTAGTTCCCGCCGTCCAGCAAATGGACAAACTGTCCAATATGTGGACAAAGGTGGCTATTTCACGGCCTGGCCCCCAGGCTACGCCCCGCGGCTTCTCCTCACGCCGTCACGTAGGCCCCGATAGGCAAACGTCACAGCACGTTAACAAACGGCGACGGTCCCGGAAACGCGGGAACCCTACCGTGGAAGGACCACATCCCAAGGAGGTCTCCTAAGTGACTGCTGAACGCACCGAAGATGTCCGCGCCACCCCGGCCGCCGACACCGCAACCCTCGAGCATGCCCCCACCCATGCCCCCGCCCTTGAATTCCGCCCCGGACGATGGATCGCCAACTGGGATGCCGAGAACAAGGAGCAGTGGGCGTCCAGCGGCCGTTCCATTGCCAGGCGCAACCTGAACTGGTCCATCTTCGCCGAATTCCTCGGCTTCGTCGTGTGGCAGCTGTGGTCCATCGTGGTGGTCCAGCTCCCCGCGGCAGGCTTCACCTTCTCCACTAACGAGATCTTCTGGCTGATCTCCATGCCCAGCCTGGTCGGCGCCACCCTCCGGATCCCCTACACGTTCATGGTCCCCCGCTTCGGCGGCCGCAACTGGACCATCGTCTCCGCCCTGCTGCTGCTGATCCCGTCCATCGGGCTCGCACTGTGCGTCTCCAATCCGGCGACCCCCTTCGGCGTGATGCTGCTCGTGGCGGCCCTGGCCGGCTTCGGCGGCGGAAACTTCGCCAGCTCCATGTCCAACATCACCTTCTTCTACCCGGCCCGCGAAAAAGGCTGGGCCCTGGGCCTGAACGCCGCCGGCGGAAACATGGGTGCCGCCGTCGCACAGCTTGCCGTCCCGATCGCCATCACGCTGCTGGCAGCCGGCACCATCAACCTGCCGGTGGCCGGACTCATGTGGGTCCCGCTGATCCTGCTCGCGGCGTTCGGGGCCTGGAAGTACATGGACAACCTCACCAGCGCCAAGGGCGACGTGGCCGGTTCCCTCGCCGCGCTGAAGGAACCGCACCTGTGGATCATGGCGCTGCTGTACATCGGCACCTTCGGTTCGTTCATCGGCTTCGCCGGTGTGTTCCCCAAGCTCATCAAGGACTACTTCCCGGCGTTCTCCTCGATCGGAGTGGGCACCGTGGCACTCTCGCTGGCCTTCCTCGGCCCGCTGGTCGGCTCGCTGGCGCGCCCCTACGGCGGCCGGATGGCGGACCGGATGGGCGGAGCACGCATGACCGTCACAGCCTTCGCCGCCATGGCCGTCATCACGCTGACCATGATCTGGACGCTGCCGCTGAAGAACTTCTGGCTCTTCCTGGTCCTGTTCCTGTTCCTCTTCACCGCCAGCGGCTTCGGGAACGGCGCCACCTACCGGATGATCCCGGTCATCTTCGCCACTTCCAGCCGGGCGGCACGCAACGGAGCCAGCACGGTGGCCACCCAGCGCCTCGCATCCTCGGCGCTTGGCCTGATCTCGGCGATCGGCGCCTACGGCGGCTTCGTCATCCCGCAGGTGCTGAACGCCTCCAACACCGCCAGCGGCTCGTATACACCGGCGTTCTACGGCTTCGTCGGGGCCTACGTCCTGATGCTGGTTGTCTGCTGGGCCTGCTACATCCGCAACGCCCACCGAAACGGAAAAGGACACGTCTAACATGACCAACGGCGCCGACACGCACTGCCCTTACTGCGCCCTGCAGTGCGCCATGACGCTCAAGTCCCCAGCGGCTCTGACCCCGGCTGTCCAGCCGGGGTCAGACCCCGTGCCGGCGCCGTCTGCTGCACCCGTTCTCGAGGTGACCGGCCGGGACTTCCCCACCAACCGCGGCGGGCTGTGCCGCAAGGGCTGGACCTCGGCGTCGCTCCTGAACCACCCGGGCCGCGTCACCGAGCCCCTGCTGAAGGGGCCCGACGGCGTCCACCGCCCGGTCGGCTGGGATGAGGCGCTGGCGCTCATCACCACAGCGGTGAAGGACACCCGCGCCAGGTATGGGGCGGACGCCGTCGGCGTGTTCGGCGGCGGCGGGCTCACCAACGAGAAGGCCTACCAGCTGGGCAAGTTCGCCCGGCTGGCGCTGGGGACCTCGCGGATCGACTACAACGGCCGGTTCTGCATGTCCTCGGCCGCCGCCGCCGGGATGCGCGCCTTCGGCCTGGACCGCGGCCTGCCCTTCCCGCTGGCGGACCTCGACGCCGCCAGCACCATCCTGATGCTCGGCTCCAACGTCGCCGAGACCATGCCGCCGTTCGTGCAGCACCTGCAGGGCGCGCGCGACGCCGGCGGGCTGATCGTGGTGGACCCCCGCCGCTCCGCCACCGCGGCATTCACGGCCGACGGCGGCGGCCTGCACCTGCAGCCGCTGCCCGGCACCGACCTCGCCCTGCTGCTGGGCCTGGCCCACGTGGTGATCCACGAAGGCCTCGCCGACGCCGGCTACCTCGCCGAGCGCACCACCGGGTACGAGGCCCTGGCCCGCAGCGTCAACGCCTTCTGGCCCGAACGCGTGCAGTCCCTCACCGGCGTCCCCGCCGGGCTGATCCGGGACACGGCCCGGCGGCTGGCCGACGGCGCCACCCGGGGCGGCAGCTACATCCTGACCGGCCGCGGCGTGGAACAGCACGTCGACGGCACGGACACCGCCACCGCCGCCATCAACCTGGCCCTGCTGCTGGGCCTGCCGGGCTCCGCGCGCAGCGGCTACGGCACGCTGACCGGCCAGGGCAACGGCCAGGGCGGCCGCGAACACGGCCAGAAGGCGGACCAGCTGCCCGGCTACCGCAAGATCACCGACCCCGCCGCCCGCGCCCACGTGGCTGCCGTGTGGGGCGTGCCGGAAGCGCTGATCCCCGGTCCCGGCCTGCCCGCCGTCGAACTGCTGAAGTCGCTCGGAGAGCCCGACGGCGTCCGCTGCCTCTTCGTGCACGCCTCCAATATCGCGGTGGCCTCCCCCGATGCCAATTCGGTCCTTGCAGGGCTGCGCAGCCTGGACTTCCTGGTGGTCTGCGACTTCTTCATGTCCGAGACGGCTGCCGAAGCGGACCTGGTCCTGCCCGTGCTCCAGTGGGCCGAGGAGGAAGGCACGCTGACCAATCTCGAGGGCCGCGTCCTCCGCCGGCGCCGCGCCCTGGCTCCCCCGCCCGGGGCCCGCAGCGAACTGTGGATCATGGCCCGGCTGGCCGAGGCCCTCGATGCGCCGTCGACCTTCAGCGAGGACCCGGAAACCGTCTTCGAGGAGCTCCGGCTGGCGTCCGCCGGCGGCCTCGCGGACTACTCCGGGATCGACTACGCCATGCTGGACCGCGGCGAGGCTGCCTACTGGCCCTATCCGGTGGGCAGCACCGGCACGCCGCGGCTGTTCCTGGACGGCTTCGCGCACGCCGGCGGCAAGGCCGTTCTGACCCCGGTGGCGCCCCGCCGCCGTCGTACCCCCGCCGCTAATCCGGATCCGGCCGCCAAAACCATGACGCTCATCACCGGCCGCCTGCTGGAGCACTACCAGTCCGGGGCGCAGACCCGCCGGGTCTCCGAACTGCTGGCCGCCCAGCCCGAGGCGAAGCTGCAGATCCACCCCGGCGCCGCGGCCGCCATGGGCATCAGCGACGGTTCTTTGGTGTCCGTGGCCAACGAGCGCGGCGAGGTGCTCTGCCGGGCCGAACTCAGCACGGCGATCCGGACGGAAACGGTCTTCCTGCCGTTCCACTTCCCGGAGCTGGAGAGCGCCAACCGGCTGACGGAAGCCGCCACGGACCCCATTTCCGGGATGCCCGAATTCAAGTTCAACAAGGTGTGGGTCCGGGCGGCCAGTGATGCCCGGACGCAGAACAGCGTTCTTCAGACATCGGAGGCCTCATGAGCGAGCGGATTGTTGTTGTCGGTTTCGGCCCGGTGGCCGCCAGGCTGGTCGACGAGCTGCTCCCGGCCGTGCGCAGCGGCCTGGCGCACCTGACCGTGATCGGTGAGGAGGCCGACGCCGCGTACAACCGGGTGCTCGTCGCTGACCTGGGGGTCGGGCGCACGACGGCGGAGGCGCTGGCCCTCGCCGATGCGGCGGCGTTGATTGCCGACGGCGTCGACGTCCGGCTGGGCGTCCGGGTCCGCCGGGTGGACCGTGCCCGCCAGCGGCTGGTCCTCAGCGACGGCACCTCGCCCGGCTACGACCGGCTGGTCTTCGCCACCGGGTCCCGGCCGGTGATCCCCAACCTGACCGGGCTGAACCCGGATCCGGCCGCCCCCGTGCTGCCCGCGGGCGTGACCGCGCTCCGGGACCTGGCCGACGCGTCAGTGCTGCGCGAGGCTGTGGCCGGGGGCAAGCGCGTGGTGGTCCTGGGCGGCGGCGTGCTGGGCCTGGAAACCGCCCTCGCCGCGGCCGAGGAAGGCGCCACCGTGACCGTGGTGCACAACGGCCCGCACCCGCTGGGCCGCAACATCGACCGCGGCGGCGGCGCCGTGCTCGCGGCGAGCCTGCGGGACTGCGGCGTCCGGGTGGCCGGCAATGCGCGCTCCACCGGGGTGGAGCACAACGGGCCCGACGGCGGTTTCTCGGCCCTGCTGCTCGATGACGGTTCCGCGATCGACGGCGAGCTGCTGGTGCTCTCCTGCGGTGTCCGGCCGCGGACCGAACTGGCTGAAGGCTGCGGGCTCTCGACGGCGGCGGGGATCCTGGTGGACCACAAGCTCCGGTCGCACCACGAGCCGCACATTTTCGCGATCGGCGACTGCGCCGAGGTCCGCTGCCCCGATCCTCATTGTCTGGAGTGCCGGACGGCACGGGGCCCGTCCGGGCTGGTGGGTCCGGGCTGGCGGCAGGCCGAATGGCTCGCCGAATATCTGGTGCTGCTGGCTTCCGGTTCGCCTTCGGAGGCGGAGTCCCTGCCGGAGCTGGCGGCGGAGCAGCCGGGCGTGATTGTCCTGAAGGCCCGCGGGCTGAACATGGCCGTGGCCGGGGATGTTTCCGCAGAACCGTGGGACGAGGAGGCCCTGACCGCCGGGGCGTCGGACGGACGGGCGCGGCGGCAGATCGCCCAGTGGGCCGATCCCGAGCACGGCCGCTACGTGAAGATGACCACCCGTGCCGGGGTGCTCGAGGGCCTCGTGGCCGTGGGCATGCCCCGGACCGCGGCCGAACTGGTGCAGCTCTTTGAACGCGGCGCCGAGCTCCCCGCGGATAGGTCTTTGCTGCTGCGCTTGGACGGGCCGGACCAGGCTTCTACTGGTGGCGCCACCGATCCGGAGCGGACCGTGTGCCGGTGTGCCGGCGTCAGCGGGACGAAGATTGCCGCTGCGGTTGCCGGCGGGTGCGGGACGGTGGCCGAGGTGTCAGGCGCGACGCGGGCGGGGACCGGGTGTGGCGGGTGTCATGACGACATCAAGGGGATTATCGAGAAGCATTTTCAGGGGGCGGTGGCGTAAGGCACATTGAACTCGGGCAGCCGAAATTTCTTCACGCACAGTCCAGCATCCTCTGCGTGGTAGCCGCGCCACCGGGAAGTGCTAGGAGAACACCGCCGACTTATTCGTCTGAATCCGGTAGCGGAACTCAACCTGATGCTGGCCGTCGTCTGCAGACTCCCTTGTGACGACCCGGTCAAGCAGAAGGACGACGTAGTAGCCAGCCAAGTTCCGCAGTATGGCTGCGTCACCTACTTTGATCGTGCGATGTCGCGAGGAAGAATCGAACAGATTTGCGTCCGCAATTTCCTCAAAGTCCGTAACGTTCGGCGCCAATGCCACCGTGTGAATATTGGGAGGATCTTGGAGAACATAGATTGATCCGTGTCCCGCTTCAGACATAGAAATTGTGAACGCCATGTCTCCGGACCCGATCACGTAGTGGCCACTGTTGTTCGTGTAGTCGAAGGCGACGCCACCCGATGCGGCCGGGGACACGTAACGCGCCGCGTCGTTCCTGAGAGCGTTGGGGACCTCGGCTGGCGGCATCAAGTTGAAGGGGTTCCTCCCGAGGGGCGGCACTGCCTGAATTTGTCGTCCATGGATGTCGTGAAGCAGCTCTGCGTACTTTTCTTCATAGTTTGCGTCGTCTAGAAAGTCGACATACTTGGCGGAGCCAAGGAAGGCTGCCATCTTGGGGCTGGAAGTCCTGTTCCTTATGACAGGTATCACGAGCTCAGAGCCAAGGTCGTCCATGAGCCTTGGTGTCAGCATATTCTTCTCATAACCCACACCACCTGTTGGTGCGTTCGCTTTCGCGACGTACTGGTCACTACAGACGACGATGACGCGGTCAGCTGAAGTAATGCCTGACTCCATGAAGGACGCCAGGTCGGAACCCAGTCTGGTGTCCCACACGTCGAGAAGAACATCCACGCCGTTGCTCCTGAGGCGGGTTGCAAGTTGGAGCACCCATGCTTGATGCTCGTCGTTATCCCATGCGTACGACATGAAAGCACGGGGGGCCTCGGTAGTTGAGGTCAAGGTCATCCATTTCTGATCTGTGATTCAGGAAATTCATACTGTACAGCCGCCGCCGCACTGCTGGCACGCGACGCTTCATGGACCCCGACCTCGGGGACTAGGGGCTTCGGCCGCAGTGGGCGCGGCGCGGCTGATTGAACAGCGATGTATCCCATTGAATAGGGACAGGCCAAACGTGCCTAGCCGAACGCAAAGGTGAGACGACAGGCGCTTGGTACTCTCGTCAGGTGCGCATCAATGCGCCAACTGAGGGGAACACATGGTCGCGTCTCAACCACCCGGGTGGTACCCCGTCCGCGGGTATGAAAACCTAGTCAATCTCTTGCAATGGTGGAATGGAACTGAATGGGAGATTCGCCTCGGACACGTCGTCGAGGACGCCGAAAGGGATGCCCGGAAGGCTGAACTGGTCAAACTGCAGTCAGAGATTGATGCTGCCAAAGTGGAACTGAAGAATCTGCGGGAGGCTGCCGAGAGGACCCCGACGGACGACCTACCTGCCGTCCTCGGCCTTAACGACTACCGGACTATTGCGGACAATTCTGAGTCTGTCATGACGGAAATAAAGTCGCTCCGGTCCCAGGCGAAATTGATTCTCCGCAACAAGTCTGTGGTGTCGGCGACAGGCCTGTGGATGACGTCGCAAGACGGGTCAACTGTCGAGATGCCCAGAAAGTTTGCCGCGAGTCTCGGGCCCCTCCTCCTGCAGATTCTGAACCTTCAAGTCGAAATTGAAGCGACCCGGAAGACTGGCAGTTTTCATGATGGTGCCCGTCGGCTCACTAAGACCTGGTACAAGCTCAACGACATTGCCAGGGAGTTCGGGGCGCACCTGGAGGCCAAGTATTACTTATTGCGCGAAGAGGAGCTTTTGCTTCTGGACGTACATCACCGCACTGTACTAAGAGAGAAGGAAGAGGAACGTGAGCGGCGGGCAGACCTCCGCGAAGAAGCGCGGGCTCACGCCGAACTCGAGGCAGAGCGGGCGAAACTTCAAAAAGAACTGGACCACTACTACAACGTCATGGTCGCACTGGAAGCACAGGGAGACGAGACCGGAATCGCCCGGATCGAAGAGAAGATTCTTATCCTCGAAGCCGAACTGAAAGAGATCGATTTCCGCGCTGCGAACATCCGGGCGGGGTACGTGTACGTAATCTCAAACGTCGGAGCGTTCGGGCCCGACGTTGTAAAGATCGGCCTCACCCGACGGCTGGAACCACTTGACCGCATACGCGAATTGAGCAGCGCGTCAGTCCCCTACCGATACGACGTCCATGCGCTCTTTTTCTCCGCTGACGCTGTGAGTATCGAGACCATGCTGCATGGCCACTTTGATGACCGTCGGGTGAACCGGGTGAACCGCCGCAAAGAATTCTTCCGGGTGAGCCCCGCCGAAGTGCTGAACGTACTACGAAAACACGATGTCGAACTTGTCGATTGGGTCGACGAGGCGGAGGCCGAGGAGTACAGACTGGGGCTCGCCCTTGATGCTGAAACGGCACCATAGGAAGCCAGCAGAATGACGGCGGCCAAGATCATCACCTCACGATTGTGGCTGACACTTCGCGGCTCGCCGGTCCCCTCTGTAAGGACTCTACCCACAGACAGTGGCCAGGAGGACCTTCTAGGCATCCTCGCCAGCCGGGGTTTAGACCGGGCTAACCGGCACGATCTCGCTGAACACGTGCGCGTCACGCGAATCGGACACGGAACGGATCGCAGGTAGCATCGGGGCCATGAGTGCCGACGAAGAGGACGACATCACCGAAGAACTGCTGGCCGACGCCGGGAAGCTCACCGGGCTCAGCCTTGAATTGCTGGGGCTCGACCCGCACCCGGACGACATGACCGACGAGCAGCGGCTCCAGTTTGATCCGGAGGACCTCGAGGAGATGGCGGCCGTCCCGCCTGAGGAGCGCCAGAAATCCGTGCTCCAGACGCGGCTGCTGGCCGGCCTGCTGTGGAACTCGTCGAGCATCCTCCTCGACCAGCTCTTCCGTGATCTTGGCACCCTGAGCGAGCTCGAGACCCTCACCCCGGCCGACATCGCCGGGTCCTCGGTCCTGACCTCGCTGCCGCCGCAGTTCGCCGCCCGCTACGACCAGAAGTTCACGCAGAAGTTCATCGTGGTCGCGGCCGACGTCACCGCGGCCCTGGTCCGGGGCTGGACCGCCCCCGGGTGCCTCGCCGCCGAACTCGCCGTCCGCTGCCTGCTCGACCAGGCGGAAATCACCGAGGAAATCTACGAACTGGACCTCCCGGAGGACTGGCGGGCAGACGTCGAGGAAGTGCTGCTGGAGGACGCCGACAGCGAGGCGCTGTACTCGGACAGTCTCGATGATCTCGAAGATGACGCCGGACACCTGGACTTCGAGCACTGGTTCACGCCCTTCGCCCCCGGCGACACGGTCCCACCGTACGCCCGGGCCTGATCCGCGGGCGTAGCCACTCCCGCCGGCCACCGGGGTGCGCACCGCCGCGCGTGGTGCACAATGATTCAATGACCGAGCTCCTCGACTCCCTGGCTGCCAACGTCCGCCGGCTGCGCGATATGCACGGCCTGTCGCTCTCCCAATTGGGCGAGCGGTCCGGCGTGGCCAAGGGGACGCTGTTCAAGGTCGAGCGGGGCCAGACCAATCCCAACCTCGAAACCCTGCAGGCCATCGCCCAGACTTTCGAGGTCCACGTAACGCAGCTGCTGGCGCCCCCGGAGGCCCCCGCCGTCGAAATTGTCCTGGACGGCGAGGGCGAGGAAATCACGGATGAGGCCGCCGTCGGGCATGTGCTGCGCCGGCAACTGGTCCGCGCAGGCACCGTGGAAATCCACTCCAAGACCTTCCATGACGGCAAGGTCCAGCTGTCCGTCTCCCACGGCCCCGGGGCACGCGAGCACGTCTTTATCCGGACCGGATCCATCCGGTTGGGTCCGCTCGGCCACCAGGTCCTGGTTCACGCCGGCGCGTACGTCACCTACGCTGCGGACGAGACCCACCGCTGGCAGGCCGAAGGCGGCGACTGCACGCTCTGGATTGTGCACACCTTCCCCCGCACGACGGCGCTGAAGGAAGTCCCGCCGGCCGAGACCGACTAACCCCCGGCACTCCCACGCTCCTGCGCCTGCAGCCCCCGCCGCAGGCCCGCTTTCGCATGCCTCCACGCAACGCCGACACACTGCGATCCGGATCATTTGACGAAACGTGATCGCCAGCATATCTTGTTGTTCATTCGGTAGTAATGATCGTTCATTCGACGGTAATGGCCGGGACCCGATCCCCGGCAGCCAGTTCCATCCGCACCTGTTCGTCAAAGGAGACAGCTATGTCCGGAAATATCGTCGGCGGCATGGACCGCCGCCAGCTGCTCAAGGTCCTGGGCCTGAGCGCCGCGGCAATCGGAGGCGGATCCGCCCTTGCCGGGTGCGCCGGGGGCCTCAAGGGCTCGTCCGCCGCCGGCGCCACCAGCGACATCCTGAATATCGGTTTCGTCAGCCCCAGACCGGCCCGCTGGCCGGCTTCGCAAATGCGGACAGCTTCGTGGTCAAACAGATCCAGGAAGCCCTCGCGAAGGGCTTTACCGCCGGCGGCTCGAACCGCAAGATCGAGATCATCGTCAAGGACACCCAGTCCAGCTCCACCCGTGCCACCGCCGCCGCCAAGGAACTCATCACCCAGGACCAGGTGGACATCGTGGTCGGCTCCGGCACCCCGGACACCACCAACCCGGTCGCGGACCAGTGCGAGGCCTCCGGCGTTCCCAACATCACCACGATCGCGCCGTGGGAGGCATGGTGGAACGGCCGCGGCGGCAAGGACGGCGAAGGCTTCAAATACACCACCCTCTTTTTCTTCGGCATGCAGGAATTCGCCGACTGCTTCGTCCCGATGTGGGACCGTATGGGCGTTTCCAACAAGAGCGTCGCCGCCCTCTGGCCCGACGACACGGACGCCAATGCCTTCCGCCGCGGCCTCACTCCGCTGGCCGGCAAGGGCGGCTACTCGATGATCGACGGCGGCGGCTACCAGGACGGCGCCACCGACTTCAGCTCCCCGATCTCCAAGTTCAAGGCCGCGAACGCCGAACTCTTCACCGGCACGCCCATCCCGCCGGACTTCCAGACCTTCTGGAAGCAGGCCGCGCAGCAGGGCTACCGCCCCAAGCTGGCCACCGTCGCCAAGGTCATGCTCTTCCCCTCCGAGGCCGAAGCCCTGGGCGACCTGACCAAGAACATCGCCACCGACATCTGGTGGAGCCCGAGCCACCCCTACAAGTCCAGCCTGGACGGCACCTCCGCCCAGCAGCTCGCGGACAAGTTCGCCCAGGACACCGGCAAGCAGTGGACCCAGGCCCTCGGCTCGGTCTACTCGCTCTTCGAGATCGCCGTGGAGGCCTTCAAGAAGTCCAGCGACCCGAAGGATAAGAACGACGTCGCGGACAAGCTCCAGAAGATGAACATGACTGGCATGTCCGGCCCGCTCGACTTCACCAAGGGCCCCAAGCCCGGCATCGCCATCCAGCACCCCGTCGGCGGCCAGTGGCGCAAGGGCACCAAGTTCCCGTGGGACATCACGATCGTGGACAACACCGCCAACAAGGACGTCCCGGTCGGCGGAGATCTTGAGGCGACGAACGCGTGAGCCCTCTGCTTGAACTGAACGGGCTCGGCAAGCGCTTCGGCCAGGTCACCGTGGCCGAAGCGCTCGACCTGACCGTCGGAGCCGGCGACGCCGTCGGCATCGTGGGCCCCAACGGGGCCGGCAAATCCAGTCTTTTTGCCATGGTTTCCGGCGACCTCAAGCCGGACTCCGGGACGGTGATGTTCGACGGCGTCGACGTCACCGGTGCCCCGGCGCAGCAGCGCTGCCGGGCCGGCATCGGCCGGACCTACCAGATCCCCCGGCCGTTCGAAAAGATGACCGTCTTCGAAAACACCCTCGTCGCCGCGACCCAGGGCGGTGGACTGCACGGCCAGGCCGCCTACGACCATGCCGCCTCGGTGCTGGAGCTGTCCGGCCTGGCCGGCTCCGCCAACGCCCGCGCCGGTTCGCTGTCCCTGCTGCAGCGCAAACGGCTCGAAGTGGCCCGCGGGCTCGCCACCGGTCCGAAGCTCCTGCTGCTGGACGAGGTCGCGGGCGGCCTGACCGAACCCGAGGTCCTGGAACTCGTCGCACTAATCCGGGATGTCCGGGCCGGCGGTGTGGCCGTGGTGTGGATCGAGCATGTTGTCCATGCCCTGGTCCGCACCGTGGACCGGCTGCTGTGCCTCGCCGGCGGACGGTTCGTGGCCGACGGCACTCCCGATGAAGTCCTGAAGGATCCGGCGGTGCTGGAACTGTACTTCGGCGTCGGACCGGAGACCGGGCCGCTTTCCGAGGGTGCGGAGGAACCGGACGAATCCCTGGAACCGCCCGCGCAGACGGCGGCGCCGCTTACAGACGGAGGACTCAGGCGATGACGCTCCTGGAAGTACAAGGACTCGACGTCCACCATGGCCAGCTGCACGCCGTCCGGGACTTCAGCCTCGCCGTCGACGCCGGCCAGACCGTCGCGGTGATCGGCGCAAACGGCGCCGGGAAGTCCACCCTGATGCGCGCCATCGCAGGCTCCCACTCCCCCACCCGCGGCAGCATCACGATCAATGGTGCGGACGTGACCCGGATGCCAGCGCACCAGCGGATGCGGGCCGGAATCTGCCTGGTTCCCGAGGGCCGGCGGCTGTTCAAGTCCCTGACCGTCGAGGAAAACCTTGACACCGGCGCGTACCGCGCCGCGGCCGGCCCGTGGAATGTCGACGCCGTCATGGAGCTTTTTCCGTGGATGCGGGAAAGGGCCAACCAGAACTCCGCGTCCCTCTCCGGCGGGCAGCAGCAGGCGGTGGCCATCGGCCGGGCACTCATCGGCAACCCGAAGATCCTGCTCATCGACGAACTCTCCCTCGGCCTCGCCCCGGCCGTGGTCAAACAGATGTACGCCCTGCTGCCGGACATCGTCGCGAGCGGGACCGCGGTGCTCGTGGTCGAACAGGACGTTTCCCAGGCCCTGGCCGCAGCGGACACGGTGCACTGCCTCCTGGAGGGCCGCGACGTGCTCTCCGGAAAACCCGCCGACCTCAGTCGTGCCCGGATCGAACAGGCCTACTTCGGCCTCACCTCCGCCAGCGGGCAAACAGTCGGGAAAGGACACTGACTTTGGATTTCGTCAATACCCTCGTCCAGGGCGTCATGCTCGGCGGGCTCTACGCGCTTTTCGCGGCCGGACTCTCGCTGATGTTCGGTGTGATGCGGATGGTGAACCTCGCCCACGGCGACCTCGCCGTCGCCGCGGCCTATCTGGTGGTGGTGCTGCTGGGCAGCAGTTTCCTGCCGTTGTGGCTCGTCATCCTGATTGCGTTGCCGCTCTTCGCCCTGATCGGTTACGCCACTCAACGCGGGTTGTTCAGCCGCAGCCTCAAGGCCGGGCCGCTGTCCACCCTGCTGGTGACCTTCGGGCTGTCCATCATCGTCCAGAACGGCCTGCTGCAGGCCTTCTCCGCGGATACCCGGACCATCGACTTCGGCGCCCTCAACACCGGGGCCTTCCGCCTGGGTCCAATCTCGGTGTCCTACCTGGGCCTGCTCACCCTGGCCCTGGCCGTCGCCGTGATCGCCGGGGTGCAGCTGTTCCCCTCCCGGACCCGGACCGGGCGCATGATGCGCGCCGTTTCTGACGACGCCGACACCGCCTCCCTGGTCGGCGCGAACTCCCGGCACCTGTACGCGATCGCCACGGCCATCGCGTTCGGCACCGTGGCGCTGGCCGGCATCATGTCCGGGGCGCGTTCCTCCTTCGATCCTTCCATGGGTCCCGCGCAGCTGATCTTCGCCTTCGAGGCTGTGGTGATCGGCGGGCTCGGCTCGCTCGGGGGAACGCTCGCCGGCGGCGCCGTGCTGGGACTGACCCAGGCCTTCGCCGCCCAGATCGACCCGTCCAGCACACTCCTCGCCGGGCACCTGGTGTTCCTCGCCGTGCTCGCCTTCCGCCCGCAGGGCCTGATCCCGCAGAGGGCAGTATGACCACGCTTGAGCACCTCCCCTTCCATGCCGCCGTCGTCCGCTCCGGCAAGGCCCCCAAAGCCACCGGCGGCCTGCTGGCCGCCGCCGTCGTGATCCTTGCCGCGCTGCCCTACGTCGCCTTCACCGGCGCCACCAGCGCCATGGTCACCTTCTTTGTGCTGCTCATCATGGCAAGCATGTGGAATCTCCTCGCCGGATTCGGCGGCATGGTCTCGGTAGGCCAGCAGGCCTACGTGGGCGTCGGCGCGTACACGGTTTTGGCCTTCGCCAACCTGGGTATGCACCCGTTCCTGGCCCTGCCGCTGGCGGCGCTGACCTGCGCCGTCTTCGCGATCCCGACGTCGTGGCTTGCCTTCCGGCTGCGCGGCGACTACTTCGCGGTGGGTACCTGGGTGATCGCCGAGGTGTACCGGCTCGTGATCATCCGCTTCGACAGCCTGGGCGGGGCCAACGGCAAGTCGCTGCCCGGACTCAGCGGAATGGACCCGGTGCTGCGCGGCGCGCTGACGTACTGGGCGGCCCTGGCCATCGCGGCGCTGACCGTGACCGGCTGCTACCTGCTGATGCGCGGCCGAACCGGGCTGGCGCTGACCGCCGTGCGCGACGACGAAACCGCGGCGCGCGCCAACGGCGTGGGCGTGACCTGGTCCAAGCGGCTGGTCTACCTCGTCTCGGCCGCAGGCTGCGGCGCGGCCGGCGGCATCCTGATCATCGACTCGCTCAGCGTCCAGCCCAACGCCATCTTCAGCGTGCAGTGGTCCGCGTACATGATCTTCATCGTGATCCTGGGCGGCATCGGTTACCTCGAAGGCCCGCTGCTCGGGGCGATCGTGTTCTTCGTCCTGCAGCAGCTGCTGGCCGGGTACGGCTCGTGGTACCTCATCATCCTGGGCCTCATCGGCGTCGCGGGCGCCGTCTGGCTCCCGCACGGACTCTGGGGCACGATCACCCGGACCACCGGACTCCAACTCTTCCCGGTCGGCTACCTGCTGCGGACCGAACCGGTCACCGGGAAGACCGCCGGGAAGACCACCTCCCCCAAGCGCCGGATTGGAAGTTCAACGTGAAAATCAACGCACTCGTAGTGGAAGAGAAGAACGCGCCGTTCGTCCGGGAGGAACTCGAGCTCGAGGCGCCGGGGCCGGGCGAGGTGCTGGTGCGGATCGTCGCCACGGGGGTCTGCCACACGGACGCCAACACCCAGGCCGGCGACCTGCCGCTGCCGCTCCCCGGCGTGCTGGGGCACGAAGGATCAGGCGTGGTCGAAGCAGTCGGCCCCGGCGTGGAAAACCTGGCGCCCGGGGACCACGTGATCATGGGCTGGCCGTTCTGCGGGGAATGCCGGAACTGCCTGCGCGGGGAACACCGCTACTGCGCCCGCCTGGGCGAGGCCCTCGTGGGCGGCAGCCGCTTCATGGGGCCCGACGCGGGGACCAGCGGCTACAGCCGGGCGGATGGGACCCCCGTATCAGGCCACTTCTTCGGCCAGTCATCCTTCGCGGACTACTCCCTGGCCATGGCCTCGGCCCTCGTCAAAGTGGACCAGGACATCCCGCTGGAGCTCGTCGGACCGCTGGCCTGCGGCATTACCACCGGCGCCGGCGCGGTGTTCAACACCGCCAGGCCGGAACCCGGTGAATCCCTTGTGGTCTACGGCGCCGGCGCCGTCGGACTGGCCGCCGTGATGGCGGCCCGGAATACGCCCGCCACCACCATCATCGCCGTCGACCTGCACGATTCGCGGCTGGAACTGGCCCGCGAATTCGGCGCCACCCACACCATCAATCCGACCACGACGGATACCCTGGCCGAAATCCGGCGGATCTGCGGCGGCCCGGCCGATTACGTGCTCGAATGCACCGGCTCCATCCGGGTGCTCGAGGAAGCGGCCGAGGCCATCGGCATGCTCGGTACCCTGATCCTGATCGGGGGCGCCCCGGCGGAGGCCCGGTTCTCGGTTGACCACCTCAGGACCCTGTGGGGCAAGCGGATCGTCGGGACCCTGGGTGGGTCATCCACTTCTGCCCGGCTGATCCCGGCCCTGATCAGCCTCTACCGGCAGGGCAGATTCCCGTTCGACCGGCTGGTAACGTACTACTCCCTGGACCAGATCGACCAGGCCATGGCGGACAGCAAATCCGGCAGCACCATCAAACCCGTCCTCCGGATCGGCACCCCGTGAACCCCGGGCCCGGGCAACCCCTCATTGAACGGCCAGACACCCCCACGATGAAAGGACAGGACATGTCCCTGCTCGACTCCTCCCTCTGGGAGGGCAAGATCTACGTCAACGGCTGGCGCCCCGGCGGCGGCGGTACCGCCGACAGCCTGGAACCCGCCACGGGGGAAAGGCTTGGCAGCTACGGCGTGGCCTCCGTGGACGACGTCCGCGAAGCGGCGGTCACCGCGGCGGCAGCCCAGAAGGAGTGGGCGGCGCGCAATCCCGAGGACCGCGCGGCCGTGCTGCGCCGCGCGGGGCTGCTCTGGGAGGAACACGCGGCCGAAGTCCAGGACTGGATCATCCGTGAATCCGGCGGCATCGGACCCAAGGCAGGCCTGGAGACCCACATCGCCGCCAACGAATGCTACGACGCCTCCGCGCTGCCCTCGCTGCCGGCCGGGGACGTGCTCACCTCGAACGAGAACCGCTGGTCCTTCGCCCGCCGGCGCCCGGCCGGCGTCGTCTCGGTGATCGCCCCGTTCAACTTCCCGCTGATCCTCTCGATCCGGGCGGTCGCCCCGGCCCTGGCGCTCGGCAACGCCGTGCTGCTCAAACCGGATCCCCGCACGGCCGTCTGCGGCGGGGTCACGCTGATGCGGATCTTCGAGGAAGCGGGGCTGCCGCCCGGGCTCCTGGCGCTGCTGCCCGGCGGTGCCGACATCGGCACCGCCGTCGTCGAGGCCCCCGAGGTCCGGGTCATCGCCTTCACCGGCTCGACGGCGGCCGGCCGGAAGATCGGCGAGACGGCCGGCCGGCTGCTCAAGCGCGCGCACCTGGAGCTCGGCGGAAACAACGCGCTGATCGTGCTGCCCGGCGCCGACCTGGCCAAGGCCGCGTCCGCGGCGGCGTTCGGCTCCTTCATGCACCAGGGCCAGATCTGCATGGCAGCTGGCCGGCACATCGTCCACGAGGACATCTACGAGGACTACGTCGGCGCCCTCGCGGACAAGGCCGGCCACCTGCCCGTGGGCGATCCGAAGAGCGGCACGGTGGCCCTGGGACCGATCATCGACGAAAAGCAGCTGCACCGGGTGGACACGATCGTCCGGGACGCCGTGCAGGGCGGCGCCCGGCTCGCGGCCGGGGGCACCCACGACGGCCGGTTCTACCAGCCAACGGTGCTCGCCGACCTCGACGTGGCGAGCCCTGCCTGGAAAGACGAGATCTTCGGCCCGGTGGCTCCGGTGATGAAGTTCTCCACCGTGGCGGAAGCCGTCGCCCTGGCCAACGGCAACGAATACGGGCTCTCCATCGGGATCCTCGGCGATGTGGGCATGGCCATGGCCATCGCCGACCAGCTGGACTCGGGCAAGGTCCACATCAACGAACAGACGGTCTCCGACGAGGCGAACTCGCCGTTCGGCGGGATGAAGAGCTCGGGCAACGGCTCACGAATCGGCGGGCACCACGCCAACATGGAGTCCTTCACGGAAATCCAGTGGCTCACGGTCCGGCCGGACATCGCCCCGTACCCGTTCTAAGAGGTTTCGGTGATTGAGTCCGGCCGCCCGGTGATTGAGCCCGTCGAAATCCAAGGGGTTTCGACGGGCTCAACCACCGACGCTCAACCACCGGGAACCTCTACATGTGCACGTGCAGGCGCCGGGCCGCTTCGGAGATGGAGCCGCTCAGTGACGGGTACACCGTGAAGGTGCTGGCGACGTCGTCGACGTGCAGTTTCTGGGTCACGGCGATCGAGACCGCGAAAATCAGCTCGGACGCGTTCGGGCCCACGACGACGCCGCCGATCACCGTGCCCGAGCCCTTGCGGGCGAAGATCTTGACGAAGCCGTCCTTGTGGTTGCGCATCTTGGCGCGGGCGTTGCTGCGCAGCGAGAGCTTGACGATGTCGGCCTGGTACTTGCCGGACTCGATCTCCGCCTCGGCGGACGCAACCACACGCTCACCGCCGGGACATGGAAGTATTCACTTATGACTATCGATAATGATGCTGCCAACCATCCGGCGTTAATGGACTCACACGGCATAGACGCCGCGGCCGAAGCCAGCCGAGCTTGGGACCACATCGGGGCCATCATTGTCGATGCCACCTTGCAGCGACGGCAGAACTACCACGCGACCGTCAAGCCGCGCGTTGTCGCCCTAGTTGCGGCCTGGCCGGACGCCTCGACCAGTGGATTCCGTCGTCGCCTCGATACGGGGAATCTCTCTGAAGTTATCAGCTGGCCGTCGCCTGGCCGTCTCGCCCAAGTAGAGGACATAACGTGCGTGTTCGAGGGTCAGGGCATCGAGACTGTGATGGAACTCCGAGGCGCGCTCGGTGACCCGGGCAGGAGAACCGTTCTCCGGGAGGCCCTTTCGGCCGTGCGGCATGTCAGTCCCAAAACGCTGGAGTACATCGACACCCTCAGCGAAATCTCCACGGGTGCGGCCGCCACCTCTCTTGGGGTTGATGAAGAGCCCCCCACTTTTCCCCCGAGCGTCGGCGCGAACTGACCCCCGGCCGACAAACGCGGCGTCATAGATTCGAGCTCGGGAACGGCCCCAGTGGAGCATCAGCCGAGTGGGCCCGGCGTCGGCCGGGCCATGCCGACTCTGATGCGGGCCGGGCAGCCGTGGGTAAGCCTTCATTGACTGCCCTGACTGCTTCGGCGTATGCGGAGTCGGGAATCCGCGGGCAGATCAGGGCGAATATCCCGCGGGTATTCGCCCTGATCTGCCCGCACGACGGCCGGCCCCGGCATCAGCTTCAGGAATCCTGACCCGGCGCGGCTCAGTGCTCCGCGGCGAGGTGCGTGCCGGCGTCGAAGGGCTCGAACACGGACGAGCCGATCATGAAGATGCCGCGCTGTGGGATCCAGAAGTCGCCGAGCCTGTCCTGGACGGGAAGGGCCGACGTCTGTCCCAGGCTGTGCCCCAACAGGCGCGCCTTGCTCTCGCGGACAAACCACATCCGCCGCGGGCGCGCCCCAAAGGTCTGGCCGTTGGGTACCCTGCCCGTCAGCCCGAGGTGCCCCGCCCCCAGCACCGGGCCGGCGACAGCCCCCATGGCGCGCAGGAACGCCGGGCTGCGCCACAGCCGCTCCGGAACGGCGCCTGACACCGCGGACATCAGCCGGGTCACCGGCGTCGCCGCCAGCGTCAGGTCCCAGCTCAGGTCCACGCCGGCTCCGACCTCCACGCTAAAGGAGTAGCCATCACGCCACCGGATGGAGATCCCGCCCGTCGACGCCGAGCCGAGGGCGCTGCCGAAGTAGCGGGGGCAGGAGAAACCGGAGCCGGTGGTGCTGTGCATCGTCCAGACGCCGGCAGGGTCACGGATCCAGACCGAGGTGTAGCCCGGGCCGATCGAGGAGGCCGCAAAATGCCGCAGGGCCAGGATGTGGCCGGAGCTGAACGGAACGCCCATCACGCCATAGCCGGCAAAGCGTTCCTCGGCGCCGGAGGGCAGTGCGGGGTCCTTCTCCACTGCCTCAACCAGGGTGCGGGGACTCTCCAAGGCGACGGCATCCGTCATTCTCTACATGTGCACGTGCAGGCGCCGGGCCGCTTCGGAGATGGAGCCGCTCAGTGACGGGTACACCGTGAACGTGCTCGCGACGTCGTCGACGTGCAGTTTCTGGGTCACGGCGATCGAGACCGCGAAAATCAGCTCGGACGCGTTCGGGCCCACGACGACGCCGCCGATCACCGTGCCCGAGCCCTTCCGGGCGAAGATCTTGACGAAGCCGTCCTTGTGGTTGCGCATCTTGGCTCGGGCGTTGCTGCGCAGCGAGAGCTTGATGACGTCGGCCTGGTACTTGCCGGACTCGATCTCCGCCTCGGAGACGCCCACGGAGGCGATTTCCGGCGAGGTGAAGATGTTGGAGGCCACCTGGTGGAGCTTGATCGGCATGACGGCGTCGCCCAGGAAGTGCGCGACGGCGATCCGGCCCTGCATCGCCGCGACCGAGGCCAGGGCGAGGACGCCGGTGCAGTCCCCGGCCGCGTAGATGTTCGGGGCAGTGGTGCGCGAGACGCCGTCGACCTTGATGTGGCCGCTCCCGGTGAGCGCCACACCCGCCTCCTCGAGGCCGATCCCGGCCGTGTTCGGGATGGAGCCGACGCAGACGAGGCAGTGGCTGCCGGTGACCTTGGAGCCGTCGCCTAGGGTGACCACCACGCCGTCGTCGGTGCGTTCGACGGTCTCGGCGCGGGAGCGTGACAGCACCGTCAGGCCGCGTCGTTCGAAGACGCCCTCGAGGACCTCGGCGGCGTCCGTGTCCGAGCCCGGCAGGACGCGGTCGCGGCTGGAAATCAGGGTCACCTTGGAGCCCAGGCCGTTGTAGGCCGAGGCGAATTCGGCGCCGGTGACGCCGGATCCCACCACGATCAGTTCCTCGGGCAACTCGTCCATGCTGTAGATCTGGGCCCAGTTCAGGATGCGGATCCCGTCCGGCCTGGCGGTGGGCAGTTCCCGCGGGTGCGCGCCGACCGCCAGCAGGATCGCGTCCGCTTCCACGGTCTGCGTGCCGTCCGAGGTCAGGACCTCGATGGTGTGGCTGTCCAGCATCCTGCCGGAGCCGATCAGGATGCGCACCCCCAGGTGCTCCAGTGCCGTCCGGATGTCCTCGGACTGCGTCCTCGCCAGGCGGAGCAGGCGGTCGTTGATGTGCTTGAGGTCCGCGCGCATCACCGGGGCGAGATCGCCGCCGTCGACGTCGAACATCACGCCCAGCTCCCCCGCCTCGCCCATCCGGGTCATCAGGTCCGCCGTGGCGATCAGGGTCTTGGACGGCACGACGTCGGTCAGCACCGCGGAGCCGCCGAGGCCGGCGCGTTCGATGATGGTGACCTTCGCACCGAGCGAGGCGGCGACCATGGCGGCTTCGTAGCCACCGGGCCCTCCGCCGAGAATTGCGATACGGGGCGAGCTGAAATCGGGATGCGTAGTCACAATCAGCCATTGTCCACCATCCGGACCGGCAGCACCAAGAATCGTCGGCCGCAGCCGTGCTGCCCCCGGTGCTGGGCAGCACGGCCTCCGCACGGTAACTTGTACCGGTGAATACACCGGATTCCCTGACCATGGACCCCTTCGACGCCGCCCGCGCCGCCGCCGACTACATCGCCGCGGAAACGGGCGTGGACACCCACGACGTCGCCCTCGTGCTCGGCTCGGGCTGGGCCGACGCCGCCGGGCTGATCGGCGAGACCACCGCGACCCTCTCCGCGGAGGAGGTCCCCGGCTTCTCCTCCCCGGCTGTGGAAGGGCACACCGGCACCCTCAGCTCCGTGCTGACGAGGGAGGGCAAGCGGGCCCTGGTCCTGGGCGCCCGCACCCACTACTACGAGGGCAAGGGAGTCCGCGCCGTGGTCCACGGCGTGCGCACCGCGGCGGCCGCCGGCTGCCGGACCCTGGTCCTGACCAACGGCTGCGGCGGCCTGAACGAGGACTGGACCCCCGGCACCCCCGTGCTGATCAGCGACCACATCAACCTCACCGCCGCCTCACCGCTGGAAGGCGCCACGTTCGTGGACCTGACCGACCTGTACTCCGCACGGATCCGCGGCCTCGCCCGTGAAGTCGACTCCTCGCTGGAGGAAGGCATCTACGCGCAGTTCACCGGGCCGCACTACGAGACGCCGGCCGAGGTGCAGTACGCCAAGCGGATCGGGGCGTCACTGGTGGGCATGTCCACCGCCCTGGAGGCGATCGCGGGCCGCCACGCCGGCATGGAGGTGTTCGGCATCTCGCTCGTGACCAACCTCGCCGCCGGGATCAGCCCGGTCCCGCTCAGCCACGAGGAGGTCCTCGAAGCCGGCCACGCCGCAGGCCCGCGCATCTCCAGACTGCTCGCGGAGATCATCGCCAGACTCTGAGGCGGCTCAGTCCGCTCAGGCTCAGTCCGCGCTCAGTCCGCGCAGCTTAGTTCGCGAGAGCGAGGTAGCGCAGGGCCTTCAGCCTGTCCTGGGGAAAGCGCCGTTCCATCGAATCGGCGAGCCCGCCGATGGTCTGGCGGGCCAGCGCCTGGCGCCACGCCAGCTCGGCCTGGCGCATGGTCTGCGAAATGAGGCAGGTCCGTGCGAAGTTCTCCTGGCTGTCGGCCTCGGGCACGTTCCCCAGGACGGCTTCGCAGCGGAAGGCCGGATCCTGGCCCTCGAGCGCCAGGACAATGTCCAGGACGGTGATGTTTTCCGGCCTGCGCGCCAGGTGGAAGCCGCCGCGCGGCCCGGAGACGGACGCCAGGATACCTGCGCGGACCAGCGACTGGAGCTGTTTGTTAAGGTAGGCGCCCGGGAGGGAGTAGAACTCCGCCAGCCGGGCGCTGTTCACCGCCTCCCCGTACGGCGTCCACGCCATGTTGACGCAGCTGTGCACAGCCCATTCCACCCCCCGGCCCATCTTCATATTGCAGACGTTACGTGTCCGGAAAAATGGGTGTCAAGGACACCTGCGCCGGCGGACCGGCACACCGGTTCCCGCCGGCAGGGACGGAATAGGCGGAATTTGGCGATAGTTTGGTTCCTATGACGTCTTCTGATGCCGAATTGTCCCGGCTGGTGAGCGAGGCCCGCGCCTGGGCTGCCCAGGACCCGGACCCCGCCACCGCGGCGGCCTTGACCGCGCTCGCCTCCCTCGCGGACGACGGTGACGCCGCTGCCCGCCGGGAACTGGCGGACAGCTTTGACGGCACCCTGCAGTTCGGCACCGCAGGACTGCGGGCGGCGCTGGGGCCGGGGCCGAACCGGATGAACCGCGTCGTCGTGCGCCGCGCCGCTGCCGGCTTTGCCGCATTCCTGGCGGACGCCGTCGCGCAGGCCTCCCCCAGGACCCGGCCGCGCGCCGTCGTCGGCTACGACGCCCGCCACAATTCCGATATTTTCGCCGCGGAAACGGCGGCGATCCTCACCGCCGCCGGGATCGAGACGTTCCTGCTGCCGCAGGCGCTCCCCACGCCGCTGCTCGCCTACGCGGTGCGGGCGCTGGACTGCGACGGCGGTGTGATGGTCACGGCCAGCCACAACCCGCCACAGGACAACGGCTACAAGGTCTACCTGGGCCGCCATGCCGTCGAGGACAGCGGGCGGGGCGCACAGATCGTGGCGCCCTACGACGCCAGGATCGCCGCGAGGATCGACGCCGTCGACCTGGCCTCCATCGCGCTGGCCGCGGACGGCTGGACGGTGCTGGACCCCTCGATCGCGGCAGGCTATGAGGCCGCCGTCGCGCACCTCGCGGACCCGGAACACTTCCCGGCCCGGGACCTCAAGATCGTCCTGACCCCGATGCACGGCGTCGGCGGCGGGACCGCGGTCTCGGTGCTGAACGCCGCCGGCTTCGGGGACGTCACGCTGGTCACGGAACAGGCCGAACCGGACCCGGACTTCCCCACCGTGAATTTCCCGAACCCCGAAGAGCCGGGCGCCCTGGACCTGGCGCTGGAAACGGCGGCCCGCATCGATGCCGACATCGTGATCGCCAACGACCCCGACGCCGACCGCGCCGCGGTGGCTGCGAAGGATCCGGACACCGGGGCATGGCGCATGCTGCGCGGCGACGAGGTCGGAGCCCTGCTGGGCGCGCACGTCGTGGCGCGGCTGGCCGCCCGCGCGGGCGGCGACGCCGGTGGCGACACCGCCGGCGCCGGCGGCGACGCCGGTGGGGGCGTTTTCGCCAACTCGATCGTGTCGTCGCGGCTGCTGGCGCGGATCGCGGCCGCGGCAGGCTACGCCCACGAGGAGACCCTGACCGGCTTCAAGTGGATCGCCCGCGTGCCCGGGCTGCTGTTCGGCTACGAGGAGGCGCTGGGCTACTGCGTCGCCCCCGCGCTGGTCCGGGACAAGGACGGGATCTCCGCCGCGGTACTGATCGCCGAACTGGCGGCAACGGCCAAGGCCGCCGGCAGGACCATCTTCGACACCCTCGATGAGCTGCACCTGGTGCACGGGCTGCACGCGGGCGACCAGCTCAGCATCCGGGTCGCGGACCTGGGCCTGCTGGATGCCATGATGGGCCGGCTGCGCGTCAGCCCGCCGGACTCGTTCGGCGGCTCCGCCGTTGAAACGGCCACCGACCTGGCGCAGGGCAACGGACCGCTTCCGCCCACCGAAGGCCTGCTGTACCTGACGAAGGACCTCAGCCGCGTCATCATCCGCCCCAGCGGGACGGAGCCGAAGCTCAAGTGCTACCTGGAGGTCATCCGCAGCGTCGGATCGGCCGCCGAACTGCCGGCGGCGCGGCAGGAAGCCCGCGCCGCGCTCGACGGCGTCCTGGCGGACGTCCGCGAGGCCCTCGGCCTCTAAGGCCTGTCTCTAAGGCTTAGGAGCGGCTAGAGCTCCACCTCGACGTACCCGTCCACAATGCGGGTGCCGAAGGTGGCCAGGCGCAGCTCCGCCGTGCCGAAGCATTCGCCCGTCGTGAGGTCGTAGACCTCCTTGTGCAGCGGTGACGCGATGGTCTGGCGTGCTCCGCGTGAGCCAATGATGCCGCGGGCCATCACGTGCGCCCCCGTCGCCGGGTCCTCATGCTCGACGGCGAACACCTCACCGGGCGCCGTGCGGAACAGGGCCACCTGGCGGCCGGCGATAAGCGCCGCCTCACCCCAGGCAAGCTCCAGCTCCTCGACGGCGCACACGCGGTGCCAGCCTGCGGCGAATCCGGTGGTCTGTTCAACAAGTTCCAGTACAGCGGTCATCTCGGCCCCTCTCAGTCCACTCAACCGCCGACGCGGCCACATACCCAAGCTAGGGCTGCGGTGTTTCAACGGCGTGCAGTCAGTGTGTCCGGCACGTAAAAGGCAACTCACCTGTTCCGAAACGCGTTCGTGATGCAGAAGTTAAGATCACGAAACATAAGGGAAACTGAAGCGAAACTGCGGTTGCCTAGTCTGGATGGACACCTGGATTGAGAAGGTCGCAGAGCACCGTCTGCGGCCCATGCGAAAGGCCCACAGTGACCGGACAGACTTCAAGCACGCAGACCCCACGCCGGATCGTCGTCGCCGGCGGCGGCCCGGCCGCCCACCGGTTTGCCGATGCCATGCACGCCCGGGGCCTCGACGGCTGGCACGTCACCGTCCTCACCGAGGAAGCGCACCTCCCCTACGACCGCGTCGCCCTGAGCAAGGCTCTCACGGACAGCGAGGTCGACCTCACCCTCGGCACCGCATCCATGTGGGACCACCAGGCGATGAGCCTGCGGACCGGCGAGCGCGTCATCAGGATCGACCACGCAGCCAAGGCCGTGGAGACGGCAGCCGGCAACACCTATGAATACGACGAACTCGTCGTCGCCACCGGCTCCGACGCGGCCCGCCTGCCGATTCCCGGCTCCGAACTCACCCACGTGTACCGCACCCTTGAGGACGTCTGGTCCATTAACAAGGCCATCGCCGGGCTGAAGGAAAAGCTTGGCCGCCAGGTCAACGCCGTCACCATCGGCGGCGGGCTCCTGGGCCTCGAATCCGCGGCCGGCACCGAGCAGCTCGGCGCCACCCCGATTGTCATCAACGGCTCGCCCTGGCTCATGAACACCCAGCTGGACGAGGGCGCCGGCCAGGCACTCGGCCGGCTGATCGAGGCCAAGGGCTTCACCGTGCACGGCGGCGTGTTCCCCTCCGAAGTCCTTTCCGACGACGACGGCCAGGTCACCGGCGTGCTGATGGCCGACGGCCGCGTCATCGACGCCGACATCGTCATCGTCGCGATCGGCGTGAAGCCCCGCGATGAGCTGTTCCGGGCCGCCGAGGGCGCAGAGCAGCAGTTCCAGCTCGGCCAGCGCGGCGGCGTCGTCATCTCCGACGGCTGCTCCACCCAGGTTCCGGGCATCTGGGCCATCGGCGAGGTGGCCAACTTCGGCGGCATGTGCCTGGGCCTCGTGGCCCCCGCCAACACCATGGCGGAGATCGTCGCGGACCGGCTGCACGGGGGCGTTGCGACGTTCCCGGGCTTCGACACCGCCACCAAGCTCAAGCTCTCCGGCGTCGACGTCGCCAGCTTCGGTGACGCGTTCGCCAGAACCGAGCACTCCCTTGAAATCGTCTACGCGGACCCGGCCCGCGGCGTCTACCAGAAGATCGTCACCACCGACGATGCCAAGACCCTCCTGGGCGGCATCTTCGTCGGCGACGCCACCCCCTACACCAGCCTGCGTCCGCTCCTGGGCCGCGAACTCAGCGCAGAGCCCGGCGCGTACCTCACCGCGGCCGGCGGCGGCGACGCCCCGGAAACGGAACTCCCGGACGACGCCATCCTGTGCTCCTGCAACAACGTGTCTGCCGGAACCATCCGCGACGCCGTCAACGGCTGCGGTTCCTGCGACGGGAACGCCCCCGTCCAGGAGCTCGGCGGGCTCAAGGGCTGCACCCGCGCCGGGACCAGCTGCGGTTCCTGCGTGCCGATGCTCAAGAAGCTGCTGGAAACCGAACTGACCAAGTCCGGCGTCGAGGTCTCCAAGGCACTCTGCGAGCACATCGAGCTGTCCCGCCAGGAACTCTTCGAGACCATCCGCGTCCTGGAACTCACCTCCTTCGAGGAGGTCATGGCCAGGTACGGCACCGGAGCAGGCTGCGACATCTGCAAGCCCACCGTCGCCAACATCCTGGCCAGCCAGAACAGCGCCTACGTCCTGGACGCCGGCCGCGGCACCCTGCAGGACACCAACGACCGCGCCCTCGCCAACATGCAGAAGGACGGCACCTACTCGGTGGTCCCCCGCATCGCCGGCGGCGAGATCACCCCGAAGAAGCTCGGCGTCATCGCCGCCGTGGCGGAGAAATACAACCTGTACACCAAGATCACCGGCGGCCAGCGGATCGACATGTTCGGCGCCCGGCTGGAGCAGCTCCCGGAAATCTGGAAGGAGCTGGTGGACGCCGGCTTCGAATCCGGCCAGGCGTACGGCAAGTCCCTGCGCACGGTGAAGTCCTGCGTCGGTTCCACCTGGTGCCGCTTCGGTGTGCAGGACTCGGTGGCCATGGCCATCCAGCTCGAACTCCGCTACCGCGGACTCCGCAGCCCCCACAAACTCAAGATGGGCGTCTCCGGCTGTGCCCGCGAATGTGCCGAGGCCCGCGGCAAGGACGTCGGCGTCATCGCCACCGCCGACGGCTGGAACCTGTACGTCGGCGGCAACGGCGGCGCCACCCCGGCACACGCCCAGCTGCTGGCCAAGGACCTCGACGACGAAACCCTGCTCAAGTACATCGACCGCTACTTCATGTACTACATCCGCACCGCCGACCGCCTGCAGCGCACCGCACGCTGGCAGGAGGAGCTCGACGGCGGCATCAAGCACGTCGAGGATGTGGTGGTGAAGGACACCCTGGGCATCGCCGAGGAGCTCGAGGCGGCCATGGCCAGGCACGTTGACACCTACGTCGACGAATGGGCCGACACCCTGAAGGACCCCGAGCGCCTGCGCCGGTTCCGTTCCTTCGTCAACGCCCCCGACCAGAAGGACGACTCCATCACGTTCGTCCCCGACGAGCGCGGCCAGATGCGCCCGGCGACCGCAGAAGAGAAGGCGCTGGCCGGTCAGGAACCAGTCCTCATCGGTTCTTCCATCCCGATGCGGCCCCGCGACGAGAACGAGGTATAGGCATGCAGCTCAGCATTGATCTCACCGGCCGGGAAATCCTGGTCACCGGGTCCGACGCCGCCGCCCGCCAGGCCGTCCGCCGGTACGAGGCCGCCGGCGCCGTCGTCTCCCGGCTCAGCAGCCCGAACGGCGCAGCGCTGGACGGCCCGCTGCCGGAACGGCCGTTCCTGGTCGCGGCGGTCGACGACGGCCAGCCCGGCTGGGAGGCCCTGCTGGAGCGCTGCCGGGCGGCCGGCATCCCCGTCGCGGCCGAGCCCGCCGCGGGACCGGCCGGCCACGTCACCCTGGTGGGCGGCGGGCCCGGGACCACCGAACTGCTGACCGTCGCGGCCGTGGCGGCGCTGCGGGACGCCGACGTCGTTTTCTACGACCGGCTGGCCCCGTACCAGGAGCTGCCGCAGCTCAGCACGGCCGACCTGGTGGACGTGGGGAAGCGCCCCGGCCACCACCCGGTCAGCCAGTCCGGGATCGAGGAGCTCATGGTGGAGGCTGCCCTGGCCGGGAAGAACGTGGTGCGGCTCAAGGGCGGGGACCCGTACGTGTTCGGCCGTGGCGGCGAGGAAGTGGCTGCCTGCGTGAAGGCCGGCGTTCCGGTCCGGGTGATCTCCGGCGTCACGAGCGCCATCTCCGTCCCGGCCGCCGCCGGGATCCCGGTCACGCACCGCGGGGTCAGCCACCTGTTCACGGTGGTGTCCGGCCACGCCCCGCTGACCGAAAAGGAACACACACACCTCGCCGGCCTGGGCGGGACCATCGTGGTCCTGATGGGCATCGGCACCCTGCACCAGCTGGCCGCCGGGCTGCGCCGGGCGGGGATGCGGGCCGACATGCCGATGGCCGTCGTCGAGCGCGGCTACCGTCCCGGCCAGCGCACCACCATCGCCGAACTGGGCACCATCACCACCGCCGCCGCGGACTGCAGCAACCCCGCGGTGCTGGTGATCGGCGACGTCGTCCGGGTGGCCGAGGCCAACCGGGGCTGCGCCGAAGCCACCGCCGAACTGGACCGCCTCGCCGCGTCCCTGATGGGGGCGTGAGAACCGTGAGTGCGCTGAACGCGTTGGCCGCCCTTTCCACAACCACAACCCTTTCCGCGGCCACCGCGGACCTTCCCGTCATTCCACCCGGCGGGGCGGCACCCGAGGCGGCTCCCGAGAAAGACCTGCCGCTGGAGGGCTTCCGGATCGGCGTCACCTCACACCGGCGCTCCCAGGACCTGATCGAAGCCCTGGAACGCCGCGGCGCCGAGGTCCTGCACGCCCCGGCCCTGAAGATCGCCCCGGTCCAGGAGGACCTGAGCCTGATCGAGGACACCCGCGCCATCATCGCCGCCCGGCCCGAGCTGTGCATCGCGACCACCGCCTACGGCATGCGCCGCTGGTGCGAGGCCGCGGACACCTTCGGCATCGGCGAACAGCTCCTGGAAACCCTCGGAGCCACCCGGATGTTCGTCCGCGGCCCCAAGGCCCGCGGCGCGGTCCGCGCCGCCGGGCTCGCCGACGTCGGGATCAGCAGCGACGAAACCACCGCGACCCTGGTGGACATGCTCCTTGCCGAAGGCGTCCGGGGCAAGACCGTCGCGGTCCAGCTGCACGGCTACACGGACGTGCGCCAGCTCGAACGCCTGCGGCTGTCCGGCGCCACCGTCCTGACGGTCACCCCGTACCGCTGGGTCAAGCCCGACGGCGCCGACCGGCTCCCGCGGCTGATCGAGGCCGCGTGCAGCGGCAACCTGGACGTCCTGACCTTCACCAGCGCCCCGGCCGTGGACGCGATGTGGAGCACCGCCCATGAAATGGGGCTGTACAAAGAGCTGGTGCACGCCCTGAAGACCACCGTCGCCACCGCCGTCGTGGGGCCCGTCACGGCCCAGCCGCTGATCGACGCCGGCCTGCAGCCGCTGGTCCCGGAACGCTTCCGGATGGGGGCCCTCATCCGGCTCGTCTGCGAGCACCTGGCCCTCAACCACGTCCGCCGGCTGGACACCGTCCTCGGCACTGTGGAGCTCCGCGGCCGCTCGCTGCGGATCAACGGTGAGGCCGTGGAGCTGGCACCCGCCCCGTTGCTGCTGCTGCGTGCCCTGCTGGGCGCCGGCGGTGCGGTGCTCTCCCGCGAGGCGCTGTCCGAACTGCTGGAACTCCGCGGTTCCGTGCACGCCCTGGACATGACCGTCAGCCGGCTGCGGTCCGCCCTGC
>NZ_JAGPOT010000064.1 GCF_018224015.1 Pseudarthrobacter albicanus | reverse complement strand
GCTGCGTGCCCTGCTGGGCGCCGGCGGTGCGGTGCTCTCCCGCGAGGCGCTGTCCGAACTGCTGGAACTCCGCGGTTCCGTGCACGCCCTGGACATGACCGTCAGCCGGCTGCGGTCCGCCCTGCCGGACGGACACCTCGTGGAAACCGTGGTGAAGCGCGGCTACCGGATCCGGGTGTAACCCAACGCGGGGTCACTTAGCGCCCATCCCACCGTCATTTATGGGCGCTAAGTGACCCCGCGTTGCTTTGCGAAAAACCGCAACACCCGGGAAACACGCCGGAAAAACTGTCCGCCTACGCTGGGTGCATCAAGCACGAATGCCACACCACCGGCCACCAGCGAAAGGGCCCCACCATGTCCGCCACCTCCACCGCAGCACCTGATTCCCCGACCCGGACCCAGCCCCGGCCCCGGATCGTCATTGCCGGCGCGGGTCCGGCCTCCCAGGCCCTCGTCCGGCAGCTCGCCAGGACGTCCTTCGCCGGCGGCATCACCGTCCTGAGCAACCGGGATGATGCGCCGGCCGGGCTCCTGGAGCTTGCCGCGCTGCCGCAGGTCTCCGTGCGCTTCGGCCAGCCCGCCAGCTACGTCGATCCCGACACCCGGCGCGTGGTCACTGCTGACGGCCTGGAATTCAGCTACGACCAGCTGGTCATCGCCACCGGATCCTCCTTTGCCCACGCACCGCTCGAGGGCTCGGGACGGTGCCTGAGCTACTCCACGATCGATGACGCCAACCGGCTCGGCGAAGCCGTCAAGGACGCCATCCGGGTCCTCGGCCGGCGGCCGCTGGGCATCCTGGTGGGCACCGGGACGGCCGCGGGCCAGGCCGAGGCGGTGCTGCGCACCCGCGGTGTCCGTCCGGTGCGCACCACGCTCCGGCCGGCCGCCGTCGTCCCCAACCTTGCCGGTTCCATGCTTCCGGCCGCCGGGATCGTCTTCGAGGACGGCTCCAGCATGAACGGCGACCTGGTGGTCCTGGCCGAGGAGCGGATTGCCCGTGACGCCCTCGCGGCCAGTGCCGGGCTGAAGACGGCGCCCGGGGGCGGCATCGTGATCGGCAAGGACTTCCGCACATCCGTGCCGGGCATCTGGGCAATCGGCGACGCGGCGGTGTTCGACGGCGTCCGGCTGGGCCTGCTCGTGGGCTCCGGCCCGGCCGCGTCGCTCTGCGCCTCCCAGCTGCTCCAGGCCACCCTGGCGGAAGCCCGTGCGGAGGCCGCCTGAGGGCCCGGCTGGCCACCCGCCCTGGCGGGGGCTGCTGTGGCAAAATGGTCATTTAAGGAGCCACTGTGAAGGGACAACACAGTCCAACGCCCGCCAGGAAAGGGACCACCATGAGCAACGAAGCCACCGCCGCGCGTGCGTCTGCCGGAAGCGGCGCCCCCGCCACCGGGGACAGTGCAGCAAGGATTGCCTCCTACATCGACCACACGCTGCTCAAGCCGGAGGCGTCCGAAGCCGAGATCCTCAAGGTCTGCGCCGAGGCGGCCGAGTACGGCTTCAAGTCGGTCTGCGTCAACCCGATCTGGGTCAAGACCGTCAAGACCGCCCTGAAGGGGTCCGGGGTCCTGACCTGTTCCGTGGTCGGTTTCCCGCTGGGTGCCACCCCCACCGACGTCAAGGAGTTCGAAGCCCGCGGCGCCGTCCTGGACGGGGCGGAAGAGATCGACATGGTCATCAGCATCGCCGCGGCCCGCGCGAATGACAAGGGCGCCCTGGTCGATGACATCGCCGCGGTCGCCGAGGTGGTCCATGAGGGCGGCGCCATCCTGAAAGTCATCATCGAAACGGCGCTGCTGGACGACGCCCAGAAGGTCCTAGCCTGCGAGGCGGCGGTGGAGGCCGGGGCTGATTTCGTGAAGACCTCCACCGGTTTCAACGGCGGCGGTGCCACCGCCGCGGACGTCGCCCTGATGCGCCGCACGGTAGGCCCGGACCTCGGCGTCAAGGCCTCCGGCGGTGTACGTTCCCTCGCCGATGCGCAGGCTATGATTGCTGCTGGTGCAACACGTATTGGCGCCAGCTCCGGCATCGCGATCGTCAAGGGTGAACAGGGTTCGTCCGCGTACTGACCGGCTCCGGCAGCCGCCACAGATTTGAGCCCCACGGGGCCGAGGAGGAACGAATGTCCAGCAACACCACCAAGACCCCGCAGAACGAGAACAGCCTCGCGTCCAGCATCGCCATCTTCGTGCTGATGATGGTCCTCTTCCTCGCCTCCCTGTACTCGCTGAACTTCCTGACGCTGGGCAACCCGTGGCCGATGGCCGCCTGCCTGGGCCTGTTCGCCCTTTCGTTCTGGATCCCGCAGACCATCCTGGGCCGCTCGGACTCGGCCGGCGAGAACTAAGGCCCCGCGCTCCTTAAACAGCTGAAGCTCCGGATTCCCGGAGCTTCAGCTGTTTAACGGGCAGGTCCGGTCAGCCGGGCGGCAGCCCGAACAGGCTGTCCACCAGTGCGGTCCCGCCCGCCAGGGCCGCCGGGAAATGCGCCCGGACCAGGGCGAGGGCCGCCACAAACATGCCGACCATGGCGTAGCCGCTGACCGGGATCAGGACGAACCATTCCCGCCGCGAGCCGGCGCGGCCCAGGAGCGGGATGGAAAACGCGCCGTTGGCCTTCCACACGTCCTTGAGCAGCGGCAGCTTCCGCAGGAACTTCGGCGGCTTGATCACGATCGGCCAGAGCAGCGGCACTCCCCCGGTGGTGATCATGTCACCCACAATGTGCACCAGCACGCCGGTCAGCATCGAGACCGGCAGCCAGGTCCACTGGTGCGGCGCGAACCACGTCACCACCCCGGCCATGGCCAGGGCGAAGATCCAGTTGCTGATCCAGCCGTACTTCGGGAACAGCTTGAGCGCTTTGGCGGCGATGTTGATCATGAACATGCACAACAGCCCCGCCCCCACGGACAGCAGCCCCCAGCCGGTCTGCAGCTGGAACTGCCCGGCCATCGTCGCGAGCAGCACGAAGAACGCCGCCCCGAGCACCGAATGGGTGCCCTGCCGGTGCCCGCCGGACGCCTTTTCGATCCCGACGGCGATCACGTTGGACAGCGGGGGCAGCGAATGCGCAATGGTGCTGGAGCGGTGGTCCCAGTCGCACACGAGGGCCGTCCCCGCCGTCGCCATGGCGCCGATCACGATCCCGGCGGCGTCCAGCGGATACCAGCCCAGCGCGTACGGCCCGGTCGAGGCAATGGCCACCCAGGCCGCGGCTCCCGACGCGGCGTGGTGTCCTCCCATCACGGCTGGCTCCTCGTCAGTTCAACGGCAGGGGCGTCGGAGAAGATGTTGCGGATGACGCCGTTGGCCCACTCGAGGATCTCGGCGTCCTGCAGGTCCCGGCCGCCGATCTTCGCGGTCTTCGGCCTGGGGATGAGCACCGCGTCCAGGGCCGGCTTGGGCTGCGAGCCGGGGTACATCCGGGCCAGGCGCATGAGTTTGGACTCCGGCAGCTGCGCCGGGGAGAACTTGATGAAGTTCCCCTGCAGCGCGACGTCGCTCAGCCCGGCTTCGCGGGCGCCGACCCGGAAGCGGGCGACGTCGATCAGGTTCGTCGCGGGCAGCGGCAGCTCCCCGTAGCGGTCCACGAGCTCGGCGAGGACCTCCTCAATCGCCTCGTAGCTGATGGCACCGGCCAGCTTCCGGTACGCCTCGAGGCGCAGCCGTTCCCCGGGCACGTAGTCGTGCGGCAGGTGCGCGTTGACCGGCAGCTCGATCTTCATGTCCGCGGCCTTCTCCTCGGCCTCGCCCCGGTACTCCGCGACGGCCTCGCCCACCAGGCGGATGTAGAGGTCGAACCCGACGCCCTGGATGTGGCCGGACTGCTCGCCGCCGAGCAGGTTGCCGGCGCCGCGGATCTCGAGGTCCTTCATGGCCAGCTGCATGCCGGCGCCGAGCTCGTTGTGCGTGGCGACGGCCTTGAGCCGTTCCAGGGCCACCTCGCCCAGCGGCTTTTCCGAGGGGTACAGGAAGTAGGCGTAGGCGCGTTCGCGGCCGCGGCCCACGCGTCCGCGCAGCTGGTGCAGCTGCGAGAGCCCGTACTTGTCCGCGCCGTCCACGATCAGGGTGTTGGCGTTGGAGATGTCCAGGCCGGTCTCGATGATGGTGGTGCAGACCAGCACATCGAAGCGCTTCTCCCAGAAGTCCACGATGATCTGTTCCAGCCGGCTTTCGGACATCTGCCCGTGGGCCACCTCGACCCGGGCCTCCGGGACGAGCTCGCGGATCTTCGCCGCGGTCCGGTCGATCGTGGACACCCGGTTGTGGACGAAGAACACCTGGCCTTCGCGCATGAGTTCGCGCCGGACCGCCGCGGAGGTCTGTTTGTCCGTGTAGGGGCCCACGTAGGTCAGCACGGGGTGGCGTTCCTCCGGCGGGGTGGCCAGCGTGGAGGTCTCACGGATGCCGGTCAGGGACATTTCCAGCGTCCGGGGAATCGGGGTGGCGCTCATGGCCAGGACGTCCACGTTGGTGCGCATCTTCTTCAGCGCCTCCTTGTGTTCGACGCCGAACCGCTGCTCCTCATCCACGATCACCAGGCCCAGGTCCTTGAAGGCGAAGTCCTTGGACAGCAGCCGATGGGTGCCGATCACGACGTCGACGGTGCCGTTCTTGACGCCCTCGACCGTCTCCTTGGCCTCCTTGGCGCCCTGGAAGCGGGACAGCGGCTTGACCCGCAGCGGGAACCCGGAGAACCGCTCGGTGAAGGTCTCGTAGTGCTGCTGCGCGAGCAGGGTGGTGGGCACGAGCACGGCCACCTGCTTGCCGTCCTGGACCGCCTTGAACGCCGCCCGGACCGCGATCTCGGTCTTGCCGTAGCCCACGTCGCCGGAGATCAGCCGGTCCATCGGGATCTCCCGCTCCATGTCGGCCTTGACCTCGTTGATGGTGGTCAGCTGGTCCGGGGTCTCCACGTACGGGAAGGCCTCCTCCAGTTCGCGCTGCCACGGGGTGTCCGGGCCGAACGCGTGGCCCCTCGAGGCCATCCGGGCCGAGTAGAGCCGGATCAGTTCGCCGGCGATTTCCTTGACGGCCTTGCGCGCCTTGGACTTGGTGCTGGCCCAGTCCGAGCCGCCCATCTTGCTCAGCGCCGGGGTGTCCCCGCCGACGTAGCGGGTGACCTGGTCCAGCTGGTCGGTGGGCACGAAGAGCCTGTCGCCCGGGGCCCCGCGCTTGGACGGGGCATATTCCAGCACGAGGTATTCGCGCACCCCGTCGCCTCCGCCCGCGACCCTGCGCTGGATGAGCTCCACGAACCGGCCGATCCCGTGCTGTTCGTGCACCACTGAGTCGCCGGCCACGAGCTGCAGCGGGTCCACGGCGTTGCGGCGTTTGGACGGCATCCGCCGCATGTCCTTCGTGGAGCCCGCGGAGGTGCGGCCCAGCAGGTCCGCTTCGGTCAGCAGGCCGAGTTTGAGGCTGTCCAGGACAAAACCGCGGCCGACGGCGGCGGTGGTCACCTCGATCAGCCCGGGCTGGGGGTCCTTGTCGAGGGACTCGACGCGGGCGCAGGGGATGTCGGCGTCGTGGAAGAGTTCGGCGAGGCGCTGCGCCGGGCCGGGGCCCTCGGTGGCCACCACGATCCGCCACTGGTCCCGGACGTGGGAGCCGATGAACTCCATCATTTCGGCCACGTCGCCCTGGTAGCCGCGGGGTTCCTTGGCGTGGAGGTTGAGCACGTCGACGTCGGGCAGCAGCTCCTCGTCGGTGGCCAGCGAGGTGATGGACCACCAGGAGACCTCGTGGGCGAGGGCGGCGGAACGGGTCTCGGTCAGCGAACGGAAGCTGGCCGAGTGCAGCGCCGCGGACGCCTGCGAACTCAGATCGAGAGGTGCCGTGCCGCCGTCGGACGCCGTCGACCAGGCGGCCTCGAGGAATTCCTCATTGGTGGCGGCGAGGTCGTGCGCGCGGGTGCGGACCTTCTCCGGCTCGATCACCACCGAGATGGAACCCGCCGGGAGCTGGTCCAGGAACGGCACCATGGCGTCCACGAGCACAGGTGCCAGCGATTCCATGCCCTCGACGGCGATGCCGCCGGCGATCTTCTCCAGCATGTCCGCGGCGGCCGGCAGCTGGGACTTCAGGGTCGCCGCGCGGGACATGACGGAGGGGGTGATCAGGATTTCGCGGCACGGCGGGGCATGGAGTTCGGTGGGGTGGTGCAGGCCGGGCGCGGTCAGCGAGCGCTGGTCGGCGACGGCGAACCAGCGCATCTGGTCCACCTCGTCGCCGAAGAACTCGACCCGGATGGGGTGGTCCTCGGTGGGCGGGAAGACGTCCAGCATGCCACCGCGGACGGCGAACTCGCCGCGGCGGGTCACCATGTCCACGCGGGCGTAGGCGGCGTCGGCGAGGCTTTTTACGACGCTGCTGAAGGGTGCCTCCTGGCCGACCTTCAGGGTCACGGGCACCAGTTCTCCCAGGCCCGCGACGATCGGCTGGACGACGGCGCGCACGGGGGCCACCACGACGCGCAGCGCGGCGGCGGTGGACGATCCGGGGTGGGCCAGCCGCCGGAGCACGGACAGCCGCCGGCCCACCGTGTCCGAGCGCGGGGAGAGCCGTTCGTGCGGCAGGGTTTCCCAGCTGGGGAACTCTGCCACGGCGTCCGCCGGCAGGAAGGCGCGCAGCGCCGCGGTCAGGTCCTCGGCCTCCCGGCCCGTCGCGGTGACGGCCAGGACCACGGGGGCCAGGCCGATTTCTCCGGCAGAGCCGGGTGCTTCAGTTCCGGTGCTGCCGAGGCCGTCCGCCATCTCGGCCAGCAGTGCGGCCCGCAGGCCTGCCGGGGCGCTGATCTGGTAGTCCTCGCTGCGGCCGGCGAAACCGCGGGCGGCCTCGGCCCGGATGCGGGCATAGTTCCGGTCTTCGGCGAGGACGCGGCGCAAACCGGTGAGAGAGGGGCCGTTGAGGCTCATGGCTTAAGCTCCTGAAGGGATCACGGGGATGCAGGCAACACGAATAGCCGGAATTCGCGAGAATCCCGGGCATTCCAAGCCTACCGCGGAGCCGGGGACGATCAGGCCTGCGGGGTTAGGCTCAATACCGTTCAGTTAAGGGTTCCTGCGGTAGCATGTTTTCATGCCCCGCTCCGGACAACTGAAACCAACCACCGGTACCCGCCTCCCCGACGTCATCTCGGTGGGACTCATGGCCAAG
>NZ_JAGPOT010000063.1 GCF_018224015.1 Pseudarthrobacter albicanus | reverse complement strand
CCCAGGAACTCAACGCCCGCCCCCGCAAAACACTCGGCTGGAATACTCCGGCCGAGTCACTTCGTGCTTTACTGATAGCCAGCTGACCTCAGGTGTTGCATCGACCCCTGGAATTCGCCAAAGACGGGCATTTCGTGTTTAAAACGCCGGACCCGATCCCAATCTCATCGGTGGATCAAGGCTTAGCAGGACTTCTCACCCTCGCCCTATCTGTGCTCGGGCTCGCGGCGCCAGCCCAGGCGGCGAAGGTGCCGTCCTGGAAGATCGAGGTCATCGTCTATCTGTACACAGACCTCACCTACCAGGACGCTGTGTCTTCCCATCGGCTCGTAGGCAGCCTGGTCCCCGATGAAGTCGCCAACATCAAAAACAGCTCAGCAGGATTCGTCAATTCGGACATCCCAGCCCTCACCAGTGGTACGGAGCATCCGACCCTCAGGGTGAAGAGTGTCAGCAGGCCCTTGGACAGCCAGACTCTCACAGCGGACAATTTCGGCGGCTTTACGCCCGCTCCTTGGACGACGACGGCTGATCAGGATCCCGGATACGACTCATATATCGTTTTCTGGCAGTCATTCGGCTGGGACTGGGGACCGATGAAGTCGGACAACATCGCACACGCGGGAGGTCTTACGTGGGGCCGGGGCACCAGCCCGACCTTTTCCGCAATTCAGATGCCGGAACTCGCTTACGCCGGCCGTAACGTCCTGAAGCATGAGTGGGGGCACGCCATCACGTTCTACTACGACGCCAGGGGCACTGCACCCAAGCCGATGGTCGACAATCACCAACCGGATACGTCCGTGAACTGCCACACGCACAACGGCTACCTTCACATAGATGAAACTGCATCGAATCCTGTGCCGAATTCCATCTATAACAACGGGTCGGGATTCACCCATGACTACTACTCCGGCGTGACGGCGCAAGCAAGCAATCCGAGTCATTGCATCGGAATCACTCCCGCGGCCTGGCTGAGTGGCGGGCCCGTCACCAAACGGTAAGCGTTGCGCGCGTACTCCCCGACGATGCCGGAGAGTGAACGTATCAGACGGTTTCCCGCCAGATGACGGTGCGGCCCGGCGGGACCCAGACAGCCTTGTAGGCCTCGCGGACCGGGCCCTTACCCCGGAGCTCGAACACACGGCCGGTGACCTGGTTGACGGGGACGCCGAGGCAGTGGGCGATCTTCTGGTTGCAGGCGGCGCCCAGGGCGCTGATGGAACTGCGGACGGCGGTCTGCCGCTCACCCAGATCCTCGAGGCTGGCGTAGGCGACGGCGATGTTGTTCCCGCCCGCCTTCAGGACAGTGAGCAGCAACTTGGCGCTCTCCTCCGAATCTATCTTCAGCGTCTCGCGCTGTCTCGAGTCCGGGTCGATCCACCGCACGTAGTACGTGACGGAGCCGTCTATTCGTTTTCTGGGTTCCAGGTGAGCCACAAAACCGCTATGCAAAGATCCCGACGGCGGGTGCCGCACTTCCGCGTCCGCGCGGGTGAACTGGAGTCCGCGTGCGCGGAGGCACAAAAAACCCCTGGAATCCGTGGATTCCAGGGGTTTTCCCTTGTGCGCGGAGGGGGACTTGAACCCCCACCCCCTTTCGAGGACTAGCACCTCAAGCTAGCGCGTCTGCCATTCCGCCACCCGCGCAGGTGGTAATCCGGAGGATCATTCCGCCTTTCAGCGTTTCGCTTTTCTCCGAAGCAGCGAGAAAGACTCTAACACGAAGATTCCGCAAACATCCAATCGGGGCTTGTGGGTAGGCTGAAGCCAGCAATTGAGCCGCCGTACGAGGAGCGATACATGACCGACACCAGGCCCGAGGACGAAGTCGTCAGGATCTGCCAGGAACTCATCCGGATTGACACCTCCAACTACGGCGACGGCACCGGCCCGGGGGAGCGCGCTGCCGCCGAATACACCGCCGGGCTGATGGCGGAGGTCGGGTTGGACGCGGAAATCTTCGAATCCGCCCCGGGCCGGGCCAGCGTGGTGACCCGCCTCGCGGGGGAGGACCCGTCCGCCAGCGCCCTCGTGGTCCACGGGCACCTGGACGTCGTCCCGGCGCTGCGCGACCAGTGGTCGGTGGACCCCTTCGGCGCCGAACTGAAGGACGGCATGATCTGGGGCCGCGGCGCCGTGGACATGAAGGACATGGACGCCATGATCCTTTCCGTGCTGCGCAACTTCGCCCGTACCGGCCGCAAACCCAAGCGGGACCTGATCTTCGCGTTCTTCGCCGACGAGGAGGCCGGCGGCACCTACGGCGCCCGTTACGCCGTCGACAAGCGCCCCGACCTCTTCGAAGGCGCCACCGAGGCGATCTCCGAGGTCGGCGGGTTCTCCGCCACGATCGGCGGCCAGCGCACCTACCTGCTCCAGACCGCCGAAAAGGGCCTGTCCTGGCTGCGCCTGGTGGCGCACGGCCGGGCGGGCCACGGATCCCAGATCAACACGGACAACGCCGTGACCCGGCTTGCCGGGGCCGTCTCGCGGATCGGCGACTACAAGTGGCCGGTGGAGCTCACCCCCACCACGCGGCAGTTCCTCGACGGCGTGACGGAACTCACCGGTGTGGAATTCGATCCGGACGATCCTGACCAGATCCTCAAGGAACTCGGCACGGTGGCCCGCTTCGTCGGCGCGACCCTGCAGAACACCACCAACCCCACCCTGCTCAAGGGCGGCTACAAGCACAACGTGATCCCCGAATCGGCCGAGGCCCTCATCGACTGCCGGACGCTGCCCGGGCAGGAGCAGCACGTCCTGGAGACCGTCCGCGAACTCGCCGGCACCGGGATCGACATCAGCTACGTCCACAACGACGTTTCCCTCGAGGTGCCGTTCGCCGGCAACCTCGTCGATTCCATGATCGACGCCCTGCACGCCGAGGATCCGGGCGCGAAGGTCCTGCCGTACACGCTCTCCGGCGGCACCGACAACAAGTCGCTGAGCCGGCTCGGCATCACCGGCTACGGTTTCGCGCCGCTGCAGCTCCCGGACGAACTGGACTTCACCGGCATGTTCCACGGCGTCGACGAACGCGTGCCGGTCGATTCGCTGAAATTCGGTGCCCGCGTGCTGGACCGGCTGCTCAGCAACTACTGATCCCCCCGACCATGACACCTGTTGAGATCCTCCCCGAGCCCCTGCTGGAACGGATCCGCGGCCGCGCCGCCGGCTACGACCGCGACAACGCGTTCTTCCACGAGGACCTGGCGGAACTGGCCGCGGCGGGGTACCTGAAGATCTTCGTGCCGGCGTCCGACGGCGGCCTCGGGCTCGGGCTCGCGGCGGCGGCTGCGCTTCAGCGGCGGCTGGCGACGGCGGCCCCGGCCACCGCCCTGGCAATCAACATGCACCTGGTCTGGACCGGCGTCGCCCATGTCCTCGCCGCCCGCGGTGACAACTCGCTCGATTTTGTCCTGCAGGACGCCGCGGAGGGGGAGATTTTTGCCTTCGGGAATTCGGAGGCGGGCAACGACTCTGTCCTGTTCGACGCCCGCACCGAGGCCGTCCCGCAGCCGGATGGCGGGTACAGCTTCACGGGCCGCAAGATCTTCACCAGCCTGTCTCCGGCGTGGACGCGGCTGGGAATCTTCGGCAAGGACGCCTCGGCCCGGGACGGCGAGGGGGAACTGATCCACGGGTTCATCACCAGGGACACGCCCGGCTACGAGATCCTGCCGGACTGGGACACCCTCGGCATGCGCGCCAGCCAGTCGAACACCACGGTCCTCGACGGCGCCGTCGTTCCGGCCGGGCGGATCTTCCGCAAACTGCCGGTGGGCCCGAACACGGACCCGCTGATCTTCGCGATCTTCGCCTGCTTCGAGACGCTGCTGGCGGCGGTGTACACCGGCATCGGCGAACGGGCGTTCGCGCTGGGGGTCGAGGCGGTCAAGCGCCGCACCTCGTTCAGGAACGGCGGCCGCAGCTACGCCCAGGACCCCGATATCCGGTGGAAGGTGGCGGAGGCCGCGATGGCCCTGGACGCGCTCTACCCGCAGCTCGCCTGTGTCGCCGCGGATGTGGACGAACTGGCTGACCACGGCGCCCAGTGGTTCCCCAAGATGGTGGGCCTCAAGGTCCGGGCGACGGAGACGGCGCGGACCGTGGTGGACCTGGCGATCCGGGTCTCCGGGGGCTCGAGCTATTTCCGCGGCTCCGAACTGGAGCGGCTGTACCGCGACGTGCTGGCGGGCATGTTCCACCCCTCCGATGACGAGTCGGCGCACAACACGGTGGCCAACGCCTGGCTCGGGCCGGTGGAGACGCCCTGACCCGGGGGGCGGCGGGCGGCCTAGACGGTCCGCTGGACCTGAATGACCTTCCGGCGCAGCCAGAAACGCCGTCCGCCGCCCAGGTAGAGGACGCTGCGCTCGAGTTCCCACTTGCCGTACTCGGAATGCTCCGCCAGGCGGCGGCGGGCCTCGGGAAGCGAATCCTCAGGACTGACGGTCAGCACGAGGTATTCGTACTGCCTCACATAGTCCCGCTCCCGCCGGACCGAACTGCTCAGAAAATGTTCCTTCATTGCTCTCCATTTTCGTCTTTTTCCGGCTAACGTGAAGTCATGAGCATCGATCCGCGTGTCGCGCTTGAATCCCTGACTGCCGCCTTGCAGGAGCACCTGGCCACCGCCGCCGCACGCCGTGGCGATGGGGATCCCGCGGTCGAAGCGGCCTTTTTCGCCGTTGCTGACGCCTTCGAAGTCTATGACGACTCCCTCTACGAAGCCTACGGTGAAGTGACGCCGCTGGAAGTGATCGACGACGACGGCGAGGACGACGAGGAAGAAGACGTCGACGACGAGGAAGACCTCGAAATCCTCCAGGACCAGGACTGACCCCTCAGGCCGGGTCGGAGACGTCTTCCAGCGCCTGGGCGATCTCCGGGGGGAGCGGTGCCAGCGTTGAATCCAGGATTTCCTTGAGCTGCACGGGCGTCCGCGCGCCCACGATCGCGGTGGCGACACCGTGCTGGGACAGCAGCCAGCTCAGCGAGACGTCCAGGGCAGTCCGGCCGAGCCCCTTCGCGGCCATCGCCACGGCTTCCACCACACCGGAGGCGTCGTCCTCCAGATAGGGCTGCACGTAGCCCGCGAGCCTGTCATGCGCGGCACGCGAGTCCGCGGGGATGTGGCCCCGGTACTTCCCGCTCAGGACGCCGCGGCCCATCGGCCCCCAGGCCATCAGGCCCAGGCCGGCGTCCTCGATCGCCGGAATCAGCTCCGTTTCGGGGCTGCGGTGCAGCAATGAGTACTCGGACTGGTTCGCGACCAGCGGGAATCCTGCGACCGCCGCCGCCTTGGCCGTCTGCCAGCCGTTGAAGTTGGACACTCCCACGTAGCGTGCCCGGCCGGAGCGGACCGCGAATTCGAGCGCGGACAGGGTTTCCTCGAGCGGTACGTTGGGATCCCACGCCTGGGCAAGCCAGAGGTCGACGTAGTCGGTGCCCAGCCGGGCGAGGCTCGCGTCCAGCCCCGACAGCAGGCCGTTGCGGGAGGTATCGACGCTGCGGCGCCCGCCCGACGCCGAATATCCCGCCTTGGTGGAGAGGACGAGTTCGGAGCGCGCGACGACATCGCCCAGCATCGCGCCGAGCATCGCCTCGGCCTGGCCCTCGGCGTAGGACGCCGCGGTATCGATCAGGGTCCCGCCGCCGTCCACGAAGGCACGGAGCAGCCCGGAGGCATCCTGCTCATCGGTCTCTCGCGCCCAGGACATGGTGCCAAGGGCGAGGGCGGACACGCGCAACCCACTGTTGCCGACATAACGCTGCTGCATGCCAGCAAGCTTACGGTGCTTCGCCCGGTTCATACCGTAGGGTCTATAAACGTGAATTGGTTTGAAGTCGCCCTACTGGGCCTCGTACAGGGACTGACAGAATTCCTCCCGGTCTCCTCCAGCGCCCACCTGCGGATCGTCGGGTCCTTTCTCTCGAACGCCGCCGACCCCGGCGCGGCGTTTACCGCCATCACCCAGCTGGGCACGGAGACCGCCGTCATCGTCTACTTCCGGCACGACATCGTGCGGATCGCCAAGGCCTGGTTCGGCTCGCTGACCGGCAGGGTGCCCCGGCAGGACCCGGACGCACGGATGGGCTGGCTCGTGATCCTCGGCAGCCTGCCGATCATCGTCCTCGGGCTGCTCTTCCAGAACCAGATCGAATCGGTGCTCCGCAGCCTGTGGATCGTTGCGACCACCCTGATTGTCTTTGGCCTGTTCCTCGCGGTTTCCGACGCCGTCGGGCGCCAGGACCGCGAGCTGAGCAAGCTCAGCTACAAACACGGGATCCTGTACGGCCTGGCGCAGGCCATGGCGCTGATCCCGGGCGTGTCCCGGTCCGGCGGAACCATCACCGCCGGACTGCTGATGGGCTACACCCGCGAGGCCGCGGCCCGCTACTCCTTCCTGCTGGCCATCCCCGCCGTCTTCGGCAGCGGCCTGTACCAGCTCTACAAGGTCCTCTCCAAGGAGGGCATCGCCGGACCGTACGGCCTCCCGGAAACCGCCCTCGCCACAGTCATCGCGTTCGTGGTGGGCTATGTCATCATCGGCTGGTTCCTGAAATTCGTCTCGACCCGGAGCTACCGCCTGTTTGTCTGGTACCGGATCTTCGTGGGCCTGGCGCTGTACCTGCTGCTCGGTTTCAATGTCATCAGCGCCTAGCATTAGGCTTGGGCTGTGAAGTCCTGGATATCCCGCCCTGTTCCCCGGCTGCCGGGCAGCATGCCTGCCCTCCGCCTCTTCGACACCGCCAAAGGCGGCCTCGTCACCCTCGAGGCAACGGGGGAGCAGTCCATGTATGTCTGTGGAATCACCCCGTATGACGCCACCCACATGGGGCACGCGGCCAGCTACCTCGCCTTCGACCTGCTCAACCGGGCCTGGCGGGACGGCGGCCAGCAGGTCTCCTACGTCCAGAACGTGACCGACGTCGACGACCCCCTGCTGGAGCGCGCGACGGCGACCGGCGTCGACTGGCGCGAGCTCGCCGCCAGCCAGATCAAGCTCTTCCAGACAGACATGGAAGCCCTCAACGTCCTGGCGCCCGACCACTACGTCGGCGCCGTCGAGGCCATCCCCGCGATCGTGCCCGCGATCGAGCGCCTCCTGCGCCAGGGCCTGGCGTACCGGGTTGCCGGCGGCGCCGGCGAGCCCGACGGCGATGTCTACTACGACGTCGAGGCGGCCGGCAAGCACTCCGCCGACGCCGTCGGCGCGTGGACGCTGGGTACAATCTCGGGCCTCTCCGACGCCGAAATGCTGGAGCTGTTCGCCGAACGCGGCGGGGACCCCGGCCGCGCGGGCAAACGCCAGGCACTCGATCCGCTCCTGTGGCGGGTTGCCCGCGAGGGCGAGCCGTCCTGGGACGGCGGCGAACTCGGCGCGGGCCGGCCCGGCTGGCACATCGAATGCACCGTCATTGCCCACGAGTACCTGCCGGCGCCGTTCACGGTGCAGGGCGGCGGCTCGGACCTGATCTTCCCCCATCACGAGATGGGCGCCGGGCACGCCTACTCGCTCGCCGGGGTTCCGCTGGCACGCCACTTCGCTCACGCCGGCATGGTGGGCCTGGACGGCGAGAAGATGAGCAAGTCCAAGGGCAACCTGGTCCTGGTTTCCAGGCTCCGTGCCGCCGGGGAAGACCCGGCGGCCATCCGCCTGGCGATCCTGGCCCACCATTACCGCTCCGACTGGTCCTGGACCGACGCCGGCTTTGCCGAAGCCAAGGCGAGGCTGCAGACCTGGCGTTCCGCCGCGGCCGTGGCCCCCGCGGGCTCCGCGGGAGGGCTGCTCACCCGGCTCCGGACCGAGTTGTCCAACGACCTGAACGCCCCCGGGGCAGTGGCCGCGGTGGACCAGTGGGCCGCTTCCGCCCTCGGGCACAGCGGGGCTGGTTCCGGCGTTGCGGGCCCGGGCGTTCCCGGTTCCGGCAGCGGCGGTCCGGGCAGCGCCATGGACACCGCATTGGTCAGCGACGCCGTCAACGCCCTGCTCGGCGTCGAACTCTAGGCTTTCGCACAGCCGGCACAGCCGCTTGGCCGGCCAAGCTACAGCGTGCAGGACCACCGGGCCTGCCGGCGCCGGGCTATTGCTTGTCCTTGCCCCGCCGCTTGAGGTACCGCTCGAATTCGCGGGCGATCGATTCGCCGCTGGCCTCGGGGAGGTCTGCGGTGTCCTTGGCTTCCTCGAGCTGGCGGACATAGGCGGCGATTTCCGGATCCTCAGTGGCCAGCTCGTCGACGCCGCGTTCCCAGGCGTCTGATTCCTCGACGAGTTCCGTGGTGTCCAGGGGGACCTGCAGGAGCTCCTCGATCCGGTGGAGCAGCGCCAGCTGCGCCTTGGGGGACGGCGCCTGGGCCACGTAGTGGGGCACGGCGGCCCAGAGCGAGATGGTGGGCAGGCCGGCCAGCAACGCGACTTCCCCCAGCACGCCGACGATCCCCACCGGGCCCTCATACTGCGACGCCTCCAGGTCCATCCGCTCACGCAGGGCGCTGTCATCCGTGGAGGCGCTCACGGGGATCGGGCGGCTGTGCGGCACATCGGCGAGGAGGGCGCCGACCAGGATCACGTAATCCACGTGGAGCGCCTCGGCGTGCACCAGCAGCTCCGCCGTGTAGGCGCGCCACTTGTAGGACGGCTCGGTGCCCTGGACGAAGATGACGTCCACGTTGGAGTCCGGAACGCTGGCCTTGTGGATCCGGGTGGACGGCCATTTGATCTTCCGCTCGCCGGACGAGGTCCGGCGGATCGTGGGCCGGGTGAACTGGAAGTCGTAGTACTCATCGGCGTCGATCGAGGCGACCTTCTTGCCGCCCCAGAGCTTGTTCAGGTAGTGCAGAGCATCGCTCGCGGCCTCGCCGGCGTCGTTCCACCCCTCGAAGGCGGCAAGCATCACCGTGATGCGCTGGCCGTCCGGCACCGGCTGCAGCAGCCGTTCCGGTTCAGGCACGGCGCCCGGTTCCGTGGTGTCTCCGTCGAAGCTGTTCATCTCTTCACCCTACGTCCAAGGGGCGGACCCGCGCATGGAATGAAGCGCCGCAAATCGCTGCCGGCACCCCGAAAACCGTCGGCAGGGCCCGGCAGCGGCCGCTGATATTCGCCAACGGCGTAGCGCACGGCGCCGGCACGGGGCCGCACCGTAGACTGGAAGGCATGCGATCCTCAGCCCCCCGGCCCCTGCTCAAAGCTGCTCTCTGGGACATGGATGGCACCATCGTCGACACCGAGCCGTACTGGATTGAAGCCGAGCACGCCCTGGTGGCCGCCCACGGCGGCCAGTGGTCGCACGCGCAGGCCATGCAGCTCGTCGGCCAGTCCCTCGTCTTCTCCGCCGGCATCCTGCAGGAGGCCGGCGTGGAACTGGAGCGCCGGGAAATCATCGACATCCTCACGGCCCACGTGATCAGCCAGGTCCGGAACTCCGTGCCCTGGCGGCCCGGTGCGCGCGAACTGCTCGACGAGCTCCACACGGCAGGCGTCCGCTGCGTCCTCGTGACCATGTCCGAGGGCCCGCTCGCCCGCGAAATCGTCGGGAGCCTGCCCAGGCCGTACTTCGAGTTCCTGGTCACGGGGGACACCGTCACGCACGGAAAACCCCACCCGGAGGCGTACCTGAAAGCCGTCGAACTGCTGCAACTGCAGGATCCGGGGCTGACCCTGCGGGAATGCGTCGCGCTGGAAGACTCCGGGCCGGGCGTCGCCGCCGCGGTGGCCTCCGGCGTCGTGACCGTCGCCATCCCGCACATCATGCCCCTGCCGCACGATCCCCGCCGCGCCACCTGGGACACCCTTGAGGGACGCACCGTCGCCGACCTCGAAGAGCTCGTGGCCCTGCGGCACGAGTACCCGGAGGCAACCTTCGAGCTGGAAAGCGCGGGCGCCCCCAACACCAGGAGCCGGGCCATTGACTGACACCGAAACGCAGGGACCGCCGCGCAAGGACCTCGCCTCCCGCAAGGAAGGCATCCCGCTGGGACGGATCGCCGGCATCCCCGTGGTGCTGGCCTACTCCTGGTTCATCATCGCGGCGTTCACCGTGATCGTCTACGGGCCGGTGCTGGCGCACAACGACTCTTCGCTGGGCCTGGGCGCCTACTTCGTCGCGTTCGCCTACGCCGTGCTGCTGCTGATCTCCGTGCTCGTGCACGAGCTCGCCCACGCGCTGACCGCCAAGATCTACCGCTGGCCCACGGAGAAGATCGTCCTGAACCTCTGGGGCGGCCACACCCAGTTCGAGAGCTTCACCGCGTCCCCGGGCCGCTCGGTGCTCGTGGCGATGGCCGGACCCGCCGCGAACTTCGTCCTCGCCGGCGGCGGCTGGCTGCTGGTGTCCACCGCCGGGCTGACCGGCGTCGCCGATATCCTGGCCAACATCTTCGTCTGGGCCAACCTGCTGATCGGCATCTTCAACGTGCTGCCAGGCCTTCCGCTGGACGGCGGCCGGCTGGTCGAATCCGCGGTCTGGAAGGCTACCGGCAGCCAGGAGAAAGGCACCGTTGCCGCCGGTTGGGGCGGCCGGATCATCGTGATCGCCCTGGCCGTGTGGTTCATCGTCCTTCCGGCGCTCAGCGGGGACCGGCTGGACCTGTCCTTCGTCCTGATCACGGCCCTGGTGGGCAGCTTCCTCTGGATGGGGGCCGGCGCGTCGATCCAGCAGGCGCGCCTGCGCGGCCGGCTGCACCTGGTCGACGCCGGCACCCTCGCCGAGCCCGCCGTCGGACTCCCGGAGTCCGCGACCGTCGCCGATGTGCTGGCCCTGGCACGGGACGGCGCCACGGGCGCGGTCCCCGCCGTCGTGCTGTGCGGGCCCGACGGCCGGCCCGTGGCCCTGGTCGACGCCGGCGCCGTCTCAACGGTGCCGCCGGCCGCCGCAGCCTCCACCCCGGTCAGCGCCGTCGCGTATGCCCTCGGCGCCGGCGCCTACGTGCCCGAATTCTCCAGGGGCCAGGAGCTGGTCCAGTACCTCGCCCAGCTGGAAGGCCAGGAGTACGCCGTCGTGGACGGGGCCGGAAACGTGACCGGTCTGCTGCGCCAGGCGGCCGTCCTGAAGGCCATCACCGGCAAGGAGCCCCGCCGCGGCAGAGGCGAGCCCGGCAGAGCCGGAAGGCAGCCCTGAAGGCAGCCCGAGCGCCTGAACCGGTAGAGTTACCTGCCGGTCGTGTATTTCCGGCCCCACGCGCAAGGCCCCAGGCAGAAGAACCCGGCCCGCCGGCAAATCCGCGGCCACACAGCTTTACAGGAGCGAGGACTATTTTCATGAGCAGCGACACCGCCGCCAACCCCAACCAGGCAGCCACCGGCGAAACCACCCGCGACGCGGCCACCACCAACCCCAACCAGGCAGCCGCCGGCACCGCCGGCCAGTCTCCCGCCACCTCCGCCGGCACGCCGCCGGCAGGCCCTGCACCGGTTGGCGCGGCGCGGCGCCGCGGGCCGTTCCGCGAGGGCGAGCGGGTACAGCTCACCGACGAGCGCGGCCGGATGAACACCATCACCCTGGAGGTTGGCGGTGCGTTCCACACCCACCGCGGCTTCCTGAACCACGACGAGATCATCGGCCAGCCGGACGGCTCCGTCGTCGTCAACAACGTCGGCCAGCAGTACCAGACGCTGCGCCCCCTGCTCTCGGACTTCGTGCTCTCGATGCCGCGCGGCGCCGCGGTGGTCTATCCCAAGGACGCCGGCCAGATCGTCACCATGGCCGACATTTTCCCCGGCGCACGCGTCGTGGAGGCCGGCGTCGGCTCCGGCGCGCTGTCCATCTCGCTGCTGCGCGCCGTGGGGGACAACGGCTACCTGCATTCCTTCGAACGGCGTGAGGAATTCGCGGACATCGCCCGCGGCAACGTCGAGACGATCTTCGGCGGACCCCACCCGGCCTGGCAGATCTCCCTCGGCGACTTCCAGGCGGAAGTTGTCCGCAGCGAGGCCCCCGGCTCCGTGGACCGGGTGGTGCTGGACATGCTGGCGCCGTGGGAGTGCCTGGACGCCGTCGCTACCGTGCTGGCTCCGGGCGGCGTGTGGATCAACTATGTCGCGACCGTGACGCAGCTGTCCCGGACCGCCGAGGCAATCCGCGCCGACGGCCGCTTCACCGCCCCGGACGCCTGGGAATCCATGGTCCGCGGCTGGCACCTCGAAGGCCTGGCCGTGCGTCCGGACCACCGCATGGTGGCCCACACCGGCTTCCTGCTCGTCACCCGCAGGCTGGCCGACGGCGTCACCGGCATCTCCGTCAAGCGCCGCCCCTCCAAGACGGACTTCAACGAAGACGACGTCAATGCCTGGACTCCCGGCGCCGTCGGGGAACGCGCCGTTTCGGACAAGAAGCTGCGCCGCGCCGCCCGCGACGCCATCGCCGGCACCAACGTCAAGGACGCCCCGGAGGTCACAAACTAGCCGCTATATTTGGGAAGTCTCCAGCAGCACCCGCCTTCTTGGGGCTAAGGTCTTAACAGAAGCGCAGGAAGGGGCTGATGCACGATGGAGACTCCGAACACCGACCCGGGCCGCACACCGGCAGAGACCGCCGCAGAGGCGGCTGCACAGGGGGCGTCACAGGCGGCGTCAGGACAGGCTTCGGCCGCCGACGGCGACCGCTACGCCGCGAATGAACTGTCCGTGTCCGAGCGGCAGGTCAATATCCTCCGGGACAAGCTCCGGCATATTGACCGCCAGCTCGCCTCCGCGACGCAGAACAATTCCAGGCTGGTCAGCATGCTCGAGACCGCGAAGGCGGAGATCCTGCGTCTGAAGAACGCCCTCGACCAGGAGGGCCAGCCGCCGTACAGCTTCGGCACGATCCTGCAGCTCAACCCCAAGCGGCAGGCCGCCGCCGGCAGCAGCGGGCAGGCGGTCACCGAGGAGTCCGTGGACATCTTCAATGCCGGCCGCAAGATGCGCGTGGGCGTCAGCCCGCTGGTGAACATGAACCAGCTCGCGGTCGGCCAGGAGGTCCTGCTCAACGAGGCCCTCATGGTGGTTGCCGGGCTCGGCTACGAGCGGGCCGGCGATCTCGTCACCCTCAAGGAATTGTTGGGGCCGGACCGCGCCCTGGTGGTCGGCCGCGCCGACGAGGAGCGGGTGGTCCGGCTCTCCGGCGCCCTGCTGGCGCAGAAGCTCCGGGTCGGTGACGCCCTGTCGATCGATTCGCGCACCGGCTACGCGCTGGAGAAAATCCCGCGCTCCGAGGTGGAGAACCTGGTCCTCGAGGAAGTCCCGGACATCACCTACCAGGACATCGGCGGCCTCGGCCCGCAGATCGAACAGATCCGCGACGCCGTCGAACTGCCGTTCCTGCACCCGGACCTGTACCGCGAACACGGGCTGAAGGCACCCAAGGGCATCCTGCTGTACGGCCCGCCGGGCTGCGGCAAGACGCTGATCGCCAAGGCCGTCGCGAACTCGCTGGCCGCCCGGGCCGCCGAACGCGCGGGCAAGACGGACATGAAGAGCTACTTCCTGAACATCAAGGGCCCGGAACTCCTCGACAAGTACGTCGGCGAGACCGAACGGCACATCCGGCTGATCTTCGCCCGGGCGCGGGAGAAGGCCTCCGAGGGCAGCCCCGTCGTGGTGTTCTTCGACGAAATGGATTCGCTGTTCCGCACCCGCGGCACCGGCATCTCCTCCGACGTCGAGACGACGATCGTGCCGCAGCTGCTCAGCGAGATCGACGGCGTGGAACGGCTCGACAACGTGATCGTGATCGGCGCCTCGAACCGCGAAGACATGATCGATCCGGCCATCCTGCGGCCGGGCCGGCTGGACGTGAAGGTGAAGATCCAGCGCCCCGACGCCGAGGCGGCGGCGGACATCTTCAACAAGTACATCACCACGGACCTGCCCTTCCACGAGTCGGACCTCTCCGAGCACAGCGGTGACGTCCAGGCCACCGTGGACGCGATGGTCCAGCGCACGGTCGAAGCGATGTACGCCACCGAGAAGTCCAACGAATACCTTGAGGTGACCTACGCCAACGGCGACACCGAGATGCTCTACTTCAAGGACTTCAACTCCGGCGCCGTGGTGCAGAACGTGGTGGACCGGGCCAAGAAATACGCCATCAAGGACCTGCTCACCATCGGACAGAAAGGCCTGCGCATCGACCACCTGCTCCGCGCCGTCGTGGACGAGTTCCGTGAGCACGAGGACATGCCCAACACCACCAACCCGGACGACTGGGCGCGGATCTCCGGCAAGAAGGGCGAGCGCATCACGTACATCCGCACCATCGTCCAAGGCAAGGCCGGCCAGGAGCCCGGCAAGTCCATCGAGACGATGCCGAGCACGGGTCAGTACCTGTGACGGCTGTCGTTCCCGGCAAGCCGGCCCACACCGGTGGAGGCCTGCCCGCCGGCGGCGCCATGCGGGTGATGGGTTCGGAGACCGAATACGGCATCCACGCGCCGTCCGCGCCGGGGGCCAACGCCACCATGATGTCGGCCCGGGTGATCCAGGCCTACGCCCAGGTGACCCGGCAGCGCGCCGCCGGCGGAGCCGAAACCCGGTGGGACTATACGGACGAGGAACCGCTGCATGACGCGCGCGGCTGGACCCTGGAGCGCAGCGCGGCGGACCCGGAGCAGCTGACGGACCGGCCGCCGGTCCTGGACGCCGAGGCAGTCGCCCTCGCCTACGGCCGGCAGGAGCTGGAGGCCAACGGCGAGGACGGGTCCGGCACGCTGCTGATGAACATGGTGCTGGGCAACGGTGCACGGCTCTACGTCGACCACGCCCACCCCGAGTACTCCAGCCCGGAGGTCACCAACCCTCGGGACGCCGTCGCCTGGGACGCCGCCGGCGACCTCGTGGCCCTGGCCGCGGTGCGCCGCCTGGCCGCGGACCCGGAGCTGCCGCCCATCAACCTGTACAAGAACAACACCGACAACAAGTCCGTCTCCTACGGATCGCACGAGAACTACCTGATGCCCCGGTCCGTGCCGTTCGGCGACATAGTCCGCGGCCTGACACCGTTCTTCGTCACCCGCCAGGTCCTCTGCGGCGCCGGCCGGGTCGGCATGGGCCAGGACAGCTCCCGGCCCGGCTACCAGATCAGCCAGCGCGCGGATTTCTTCGAGACCGAGGTGGGACTCGAGACCACCATCCGCCGCCCCATCATCAACACCCGCGACGAGCCGCACGCCACCGCCGACAAGTACCGCCGGCTTCACGTCATCATCGGGGACGCGAACCTGAGCCAGGCGTCCAATTACCTCAAGTTCGGCACCACCGCGATGGTCCTGAGCCTGATCGAGGCGGGCCTGGCCCCGCGCCTGGAAGTCCACGAACCTGTCGCGGCGCTGCAGGCCGTCAGCCACGACACCTCGCTGACCGCCACCGTGCGGCTGCTGGACGGACGCCGGGTGACCGCGCTGGACCTCCAATGGATCTACTACGAGGCCGCCGCGAAGCATGCCCAGGACACCGGGGTCGCCGACGCCGTGGACGGCGACGGGCACACCCACGCCGTGCTGGAACGGTGGGCTGCGACGCTCACCGAACTCGGAGGCGACCGGGCGGCGGCCGCCTCCTCGGTGGAGTGGCTCGCCAAGCTCTCCCTGCTGGAGGGCTACCGGCAGCGCGACGGGCTGGGCTGGGACAGCGCCCGGCTGGGCCTCGTGGACCTGCAATGGGCCGATATCCGGCCCGAAAAAGGCCTCTACTACCGGCTGCTGGCCCGCGACCGGATGCAGCGGATCGTCGACGACGGCACGATCGCCCGCGCCATGACGGAGCCGCCGTCGGACACGCGCGCCTACTTCCGCGGCCGCTGCGTCAGCCGCTTCGGCACGGATCTGGTCGGTGCCAGCTGGGACTCCGTCATCTTCGACGTCCCCGGGCGCGGCAAGCTCCAGCGTGTCCCCACCCGTGAACCGCTGCGCGGGACCGAAGCCCTCACCGGCGGCCTGTTTGCCCGGCACCGGGAGGCCGGCCCCTTCCTCGCGGAACTCCTGGGACTCAGCCCGAGTTCATAGTAGTAAAGGGCCCCGCCGGCGGCCCGGGCGTGGCAATATTGCTACAGGATGTCCCTTGCGAAAAAGGGGACGGACAGAAGGAGAAAACAATGGCAGGCCAGGAGCAGCAGCAGCCGCAGTCGCGGGACACCGAGGTTGACGAGGACGTCCCCGCCGCGCCGCCCGCCCCCGCGGAAGCGCAGGCGTCGGCGGCCACCCAGGGCGTCGATGATCTGCTCGATGAGATCGACGGTGTCCTGGAATCCAACGCCGAGGAGTTCGTCCGCGCCTTCGTCCAAAAGGGCGGCCAGTAGGACCGGCCGCCAGCCGCCGCACCAGCGGTCTGAGGGGCTGAATGCCGGACGAGTCGTTGATCCACCACATTGAGGAGTGCACCAGTGCAGGAAACAACAGCCAACCAGGTAGCGGCCAGTGCGACGTCCTCCTTCACCGAACATCTGCAACGCGAACGGCCCGGCTTAATGCCTCTCGGGTTAGTGCCTTTCGGCTTAATGCCTTCCGGCCAGCTGCCCTTCCAGCAGCTCCCGGCCGCGGCCCCCCTCCAGGTGCCCCACGGGACCACGATCGTGGCCCTGACCTACGCCGGGGGAGTACTGATGGCGGGGGACCGCCGCGCCACCATGGGCAACGTGATCGCCAGCCGGCACATTGAAAAGGTGTTCCCGGCAGACCAGTACTCGGTGCTGGGCATCGCCGGGACGGCCGGTATCGCCCTGGACATCACCCGGCTGTTCCAGGTGGAACTGGAACACTACGAAAAGATCGAAGGAACACTCCTGAGCCTGGACGGCAAGGCCAACCGGCTCGGCGCCATGATCCGCGGCAATCTCGCCATGGCGATGCAGGGGCTCGCCGTCGTCCCGCTGTTCGCCGGGTTCGACCTGCCCGCAGGGCTTGGCCGGCTGTTCTCCTACGATGTCACCGGCGGGCGCTACGAGGAGCAGGAGCACCACACCGTCGGCTCCGGCTCGATGTTTGCCCGCGGGGCCCTGAAGAAACTCTGGCGGCCCAACCTTTCGGAGCAGGACGCCGTCGCCGTGGCCGTCGAGGCGCTGTACGACGCCGCCGACGACGACTCCGCCACAGGCGGCCCGGACCCGGTCCGGCAACTCTGGCCGGTGGTCTACGTGGTCAACCGGGCGGGTGCCGTACGGGTCCCGGAGCGTGACCTTGCCGCCGTCGCCGGGACCATCATCGAATCCCGGGCCGTGGCCCAGCGGGAGGCCTGAGATGACCCAGCAGTTCTATGTCTCACCCGAGCAGCTGATGAAGGACCGTGCGGATTTCGCACGGAAAGGCATCGCGCGGGGGCGTTCGGTCGTGGTCATCAGCTGCCGGGAGGGAATAGCCCTGGTCGCGGAGAACCCGTCGCCGTCGCTGCACAAGATCGGCGAGATCTACGACAAGATCGCCTTCGCCGCCGTGGGCAAATACAACGAGTTCGAGAGCCTGCGCCAGGCCGGCGTGCGGTACGCGGACGTCCGCGGCTACTCCTATGACCGCGAGGACGTCACGGCCCGGGGACTGGCCAGCGTCTACGCGCAAAGCCTGGGGGCCGTGTTCACGGCCGAACAGAAGCCCTTCGAGGTGGAACTGGCCGTGGCCGAGGTCGGCTCCAGCCAGGAAGCGGACCACCTGTACCGGCTGACTTTCGACGGGTCCATCGCCGATGAGCACGGCTTCATCGTGATGGGCGGCCAGGCGGACAAGGTGTCCGCAGCCGTCGAGGCGGGCTGGCAGGGCGAACTCGATTTCGCCGGTGCCATCCGGCTCGCCCTGGCCGGGCTCGTGGCGGACAAGGAAACCACCACCCTGCCGGCGTCGGCCGTGGAGGTCGCCGTGCTGGACCGCCGCCCAGAAACAGGCCGCGGCACCCGCCGGGCCTTCCGGCGGCTCGAGGACGCCGACGTCGTGGCATTGCTTGCGGAGGAGAACTGACATGGACAAGCGCATTTTCGGCATCGAAACCGAATTCGGGATTTCCTACTCGAGCCCCGAATCCCGGCCGCTGGCCCCCGAGGAAGTGGCCCGCTACCTCTTCCGCAAGGTGGTCAGCTGGGGACGGTCCTCCAATGTGTTCCTGACCAACGGCTCACGCCTGTACCTCGACGTCGGTTCGCACCCGGAGTACGCCACGGCAGAATGCGACGACCTGGCGCAGCTGATCGCCCATGACAAGGCCGGCGAACTCATCCTTTGTGACCTCGTGGACGAGGCCCAGGAACGGCTGGCGGCCGAGGGCTTTAACGGCACGGTGTACCTGTTCAAGAACAACACGGACTCCGCCGGGAACTCCTACGGCAGCCACGAGAACTACCTGATCCCGCGGCGCGGTGAATTTTCCCGGCTCGCCGAGATCCTGATCCCATTCCTGGTGACCCGCCAGCTGATCGCCGGGGCGGGCAAGATCCTGAAGACCCCGCATGGGGCAACGTTCGCGTTCTCGCAGCGGGCCGACCACATCTGGGAGGGCGTGTCCTCCGCGACCACCCGGTCCCGCCCGATCATCAACACCCGCGACGAGCCGCACGCCGACGCCGAGTTCTACCGGCGGCTGCATGTCATCGTGGGCGATTCGAACATGTCCGAAACCACCGCGCTGCTGAAGATCGGCACCGTGGACCTGATCCTGCGGATGATCGAAGCGGGGGTCATCATGCGGGACATGCGGATGGAGAACCCGATCCGCAGCATCCGCGAGATCTCCCACGATCTCAGCGGCCGGGCCCTGGTCCGCCTCGCCAACGGCCGGCAGCTGACCGCCCTGGAAATCCAGCGGGAGTACCTGGGCAAGGTGACGGCCTTCGTGGCCGAACACGGCGCCCACAACGCCCACGTGCCGCTGATCCTGGACCTGTGGGAACGGACGCTGGATGCGATTGAAAGCGGCGACACCAGCACGATCGAGACCGAGATTGACTGGGCCATCAAGAAGAAGCTGATGGACAACTACCGGCAGCGGCACGGCCTGGGACTCGACGCGCCCCGGATCGCGCAGCTGGATCTGACCTATCACGACATTTCCCGCAGCCGCGGGCTCTACTACCTGCTCCAGTCCCGCGGAGCCGTGCGGCGGGTGGCGGATGACACCGCCGTCAAGGACGCCGTGGATGCCCCGCCGCAGACCACCCGGGCCAAACTGCGCGGCGATTTCGTCCGCCGGGCCCAGGAACTGGGCCGCGACTACACGGTGGACTGGGTGCACCTGAAGCTCAATGACCGCGCCCACCAGACGATCCTGTGCAAGGATCCGTTCCGCAGCGTGGACGAACGGGTGGATGCCCTGCTGGACTCTATGGGCTGATACCCAGCTTTCCACGCTATTCTGGTAAGGGCCGTAAACTGGCCATCGCTTTCTTTGCCGCGGGCGACCGTCGGGCAAAGCGTCCATTCTCCCTCGACGAAAGTTTCCAAGTGCGCCGACTACTAGCAATTCTCCTGCCCGGACTGCTGCTGCTGACCGCCTGCGGCGGAACGCCGGCCCCGGAGCCCACCCCCGAGCCCACCAGCCAGTCCGCCGGTGAAACCGCCAAGCTGGATTCCGTCAAGCTGACGGAAAACGGCGACAAGAAGGCCCCCGGTGTGGAGTTCACCAAGCCCCTGGAGGTCAAGGAACCGTCAGTGAAGGTGATCACCGAGGGCACCGGCGACCGCGTCAAGGCCAACCAGATCGCACAGATCTCCATCGTCGCCTTTAACGGCACGGACGGCTCCACCATGGAAGACACCTTCGCCAACGATCCCGAGCAGCTCGAATTGAACGACGACCTCAAAACCAGCAGCTCCGTCATCTACAACGCCTTTGTGGGCGCGAAGATCGGTTCCCAGCTCGCCCTCGCCGTCCCGGGACAGGCCGCCGCCGAGGGTACCGAAGCCCAGCCCAGCCAGCTGCTCGTCGTCAAGGTGATCTCCGCCAAGGACGCGCCGCCGGTCCTGGACAAGCCTGAGGGCGACGCCGTCACCCCGCCGGCAGGACTGCCGACCGTGAAGGACAACGACAAGGGCGTCCCCGAGATTTCCGTAGACGGCGTCGCCGCCCCGACGGCCCTCATCTCCCAGGACCTGATCAAGGGCAAGGGCCCCGAGGTCAAGGAAACGGATACCATCACCGTCAACTACGTCGGTGTCGCCCTGGCCGGCGGCAAGGTCTTCGATTCCAGTTTTGACAGTGGCAAAAAGGCCACCTTCCCTCTCACCGGCGTCATCAAGGGCTGGACCCAGGGCCTGACCGGCAAGACCGTCGGCTCCCGCGTCCTCCTGGTCGTCCCCAAGGACCTCGCCTACGGTGACGAAGGACAGGGCGATGCCAAGGGCGATCTCGTCTTCGTCGTCGACATCCTCGGCGTCAAATAGCCAACTCCACTCACCACGCACACACAGAGCCACGCACGAAGGAGCAACCATGTCTTTTGGAGAACGCAAGCTTGACCGCGAAAAGCCGGAAATTGACTTCCCCCAGGGCGACGTGCCCACCGAACTGGTCATCACCGACCTGATCGAGGGCGACGGCGCCGAGGCCAAGGCCGGCGACACCGTCTCGACCCACTACGTCGGCGTCGCCTGGTCCACCGGCGAGGAATTCGACGCGTCGTGGGGCCGCGGCGCGCCGCTGGACTTCCGGGTCGGCGTCGGCCAGGTCATCCAGGGCTGGGACCAGGGCCTGCTGGGCATGAAGGTCGGCGGCCGCCGCCGGCTGGAAATCCCCTCCGGGATGGCCTACGGCTCCCGTGGCGCCGGCGGGGCGATCGGCCCCAACGAGGCCCTGATCTTCGTCGTCGACCTCGTCGCCGTCCGCTAAGGCAGCGGGCAGCCAGCCAAGCGCCTGATACGGCGCCTGGCACTGCGCCGGACGCCAAGCGCGGTAACAATCGGAGAAGTTCTTCCGGCGGTTACCGCGCTTTCGGCATTTTCCGGCAGGGACTTTAGTACCCTTGCGGGGTGTCCGCCTCACGTACAGAACGCCTCCTGAACCTGCTCATCGCGCTGCTCAACACCCGGTACGGGCTCCGCCGCAGCGAACTGCGGCAGAAGGTCTACCACGACACCACCAGCAACGACATCTCCTTCGGGCGGATGTTCGAACGCGACAAGAGCGAGTTGCGCCAGTTCGGCTTCGAGGTGGAAACGGTGCTGGACCTGGGCTGGGGTTCGGATGATCCGGCCACCACGCGGTACCGGATCGGCAAGGAATCCAACCGGCTCCCGGACGTCAGCCTGACCCCCGGGGAACGCACCGTGCTCATTCTGGCGGCCCGGCTCTGGGAACAGGCCGCGCTCGGTTCCGCCGCCGTGAACGCCGTGCGCAAGCTGCAGGCAGCCGGGGAACTGCCGGACGCGGAACTGCCGGCAGGCGTCCAGCCGCGCATCCGGCCGGCCGGCCAGGCCTTCGAGGACCTCCTCGCGGCCATCCATGCCCAACACCCGGTGAGTTTCCGGTACCTCGCCGGCAGCACCGGCAAGGAGGAGGAACGCCTCGTCGAGCCCTGGGGCCTGGGCAGCCGCTTCGGGCAGTGGTACCTCGTGGGCCAGGACCGGACCCGCGGCGCCAAGCGCTTCTTCCGCCTCTCGCGCCTGACATCCGCCGTCACCATCCTGGACAAGGAGCCCACCACCGCGCCGGCGGGATTCAATGTCCGTGCCGAACTGGCCGGCCTTCACGAGCTGCCCGTCCGGTCCGCCGTCGTCGACGTCCAGGCAGGACGGCTGCTGGGGCTGCGCAAGCGGGCCACCGCCGCTGCCCCCGCCGCTGCCCCCGCCGCGGCGCCTGGCGCGGAACGCGTCGTCGAAAGCGTGGCAGGGGCGGGGCCCGGCGCCGGCCGGGACCGTCTCACCGTGCCGTTCCGGGATGCCGGGACGCTCGGTGAGGAACTCGCGTCCTACGGGCCCCGGGTTCTCGTGGTGTCCCCGCCCGAGCTAGCCACGGCCGTGCGGCGGCGCCTGGCTGCCGCGGCCCGGTTCGCCGCGGCCCCCGCCCCTGCCGTTGCCTTCGCTGAGGTTTTCCGGCAAGCGGGGCCGGCCAAGCGCGGACGCAAGCGCACCTCCGAAGACCAGCTCAAGCGGATGCTGCAGCTGGTCCCGTTCCTGGTCCATAACCAGGGCCTGCACATCAGCGAGGTCGCCGCGACGTTCGGTGTCACCCGCAAGGAGCTCGAGGAGGACCTGCGGATCCTGATCTGCTCGGGCCTGCCGGAGGGGTACCCCGACGAGCTGCTGGACATCCAGTGGGACGACGACCATGTCTTCATCAGCCAGGACCTGGAGCTGAACCGCCCGGTCCGGTTCACGGTGGAGGAGGCCTGCGCCCTGCTGACCGGGCTGGAGACGCTCAACGGCCTGCCGGAACTGGCCGAAGGCAGCGCCCTGGAGTCCGTGACGCTCAAGCTCATGGCGGCGGCGGGGAAGGAAGGGCTCAAGGCGGCCTCGTTCTCCGGACCGGAGGTCGGGCCGGAGAACTCAGCGACCCTGGCCACGGCGCGTGAAGCCATCCGCACCGGCGCGCAGCTGCGGCTCACGTACTTCTCGCCGCAGCGGGACACCGTCTCCGAGCGGGACGTGGACCCGCGCCGGCTCTACTCGCTGGACAACACCTGGTATCTCGAGGCGTACTGCCACTCCGCCCAGGGGCTACGCAACTTCCGGCTGGACCGGATCGAAACCCTGCAGCCGAACGGCCGCCCGGTGTCCCGGGCGGCCGGGCCCGCGGACGGGTTTCCGGTGAAACTCTTCACCCCGAACGACGACGACACCCTCGTGGTGGTGGAACTGACCCGCCGGGGCGCCGGCCTCGCCGACGACTACTACGCCGAGCGCACCGCCGCCCTGCCCGACGGCGGGATGCTGGCCGAGATCCGGTTCGGCAGCACGGACTGGCTGCCCATGTTCGTCGCCCAGCATGGCGGTACCGTGCGGATCCTGGCGCCCGTTGCCCTCGCGGAGGCCGCCCGGGAGTGGATCGACGCGGCCCTGGCCCAATATGAAGACTAAGCGGTACGGAGGCTAGACTACTCAGCATGCCTTGGTGGTCCTGGATCGTGATCTGGATAGCGCTTGTCGCGCTGTCGCTGTTGTTCTTCGGCGTGCTCGGCGTCCGGCTGTTCCGGGCGTTCATGACGACGGCCAGGGAACTCGGCGACGCAGCGGAGCGGTTCTCCCGGTTCCCGCCCGGCCCGGGCCCGGCGGCAGCACCCGGCGCGCGCCCTGCCCCGGGCTCCGCCGTCTTTGCCTCGCCCGCCCGGATGCGACATGATCACCACACCGCCCGGCTCGCCCGGCAGGAGGCCCGCCGCCTGCGCCGCGTCCAGCGCAAGGCGGACCGGGGCCAGCCCCAGTCGCTCCGCGACATCGATTTCAGTTCGACGTAGGATGTACTCAAACGAAAGGACCTCCCCTCATGAGGCTTGAAGGCTGGCATCTCATCATCATCATCGTTCTCGCATTGGTGCTTTTTGCCGCACCGAAGCTGCCGGGCATGGCCAGAAGCCTTGGCCAGTCGATGCGTATCTTTAAGTCGGAAGTCCGCGAAATGAAGAAGGACGGCTCTTCCGCGTCCGCCGCGGACTCCGAGGCCGTTGAAGGCAAGGTCGTGAACCACCCTAAGACCACGGGCGCCGAAAGCGGTACCGGAGACGGCGCCGACGTTCCGCCGCCGAACCGCGCCTAAGACTCCATGGCAGTATCCATGAGCCGCCGAACCAACCCCGAGGGGCGGATGGCGCTCCTCGACCACCTGAAAGAACTGCGGAACCGGCTCTTCAAGGCTGCGATCGCCGTCGTGCTGGGGACCGTCGTCGGCTTCCTTGTCTACCAGCCCATGCTCACGGCGCTGATCAAGCCGATCCGTGACCTCAACGAACATCAGGGCCGGCAGGCCACGCTGAACTTCGACGGCGTGGCCAGTTCCTTCGACCTGATGATCCAGGTCTCGGTCTTCCTGGGCCTTATCATCGCCAGCCCCGTCTGGCTCTACCAGCTCTGGGCGTTCATCGTCCCGGGGCTGCACAAGAAGGAACGGCGGCTCGCCCTCTCCTTCGTCGCGGCGGCCGTGCCTTTGTTTGTCGGCGGTGTGCTCCTGGCCTGGCTCGTGCTGCCGAACGCGGTCCGCGTGCTGACCGATTTCACCCCCTCCGGCGGCTCCAACTTCATCAGCGCCCAGATCTACCTGTCCTTCGTCCTGCGCCTGCTGCTGGCGTTCGGCATTGCGTTCCTGCTGCCGGTGGTCCTGGTCGGCCTGAACATGGCCGGCATTGTCAAGGGTCAGCAGCTCCTCAAGAGCTGGCGCATCACCGTGTTCCTGGTGTGCCTGTTCTCCGCCATGGCCGCGCCGGGCGCGGACGCCACGAGCATGTTCTACCTTGCCGTGCCCATGCTTGTGCTCTTCTTCACGGCAATCGGCCTGTGCCTGCTCAGCGACCGCCGCCGGGAAAAGCGGGCCATCAGGCGCGCGGCGGAAACCGAGGCAACCGCGGACCTGGCGACTCCCAGCTCCGAGCTGGGGAATCTCTAGCCGCTGGCGCATTAGGCTGGAAGCATGTCCTCCATCCCCGGGCCGGAGTCGCCGTCCGAACGCTACCGCGCCAGCGCCGAGCGGGCCGCCGAAGCCAAAACGTACCTGGGCGGTTTCATCCGTTCGCTCGAATTCGAACTCGATGACTTCCAGCGCGAGGCGTGTTTGTCCCTTCAGGCCGGCAGGGGTGTGCTGGTCGCAGCCCCCACCGGAGCCGGCAAGACCATCGTGGGGGAGTTCGCCGTCTATCTGGCCCTCCAGCGGGGGCTCAAGGCCTTCTACACCACCCCCATCAAGGCCCTGAGCAACCAGAAGTACGCCGAGCTGGCCGCGAAGTACGGTGCAGCCGGGGTGGGCCTGCTGACCGGCGACACCAGCATCAACGGGGAGGCCCCCGTGGTGGTGATGACCACCGAGGTGCTCCGCAACATGCTGTACTCGGATTCCGGCACCCTGGACGACCTCGGCTTCGTCGTGATGGACGAGGTCCATTACCTCGCCGACCGCTTCCGCGGCGCCGTGTGGGAGGAGGTGATCATCCACCTGCCCAGCGAAGTGCAGGTGGCATCGTTGAGCGCCACGGTCTCCAACGCCGAGGAATTCGGCGCCTGGCTGGACACCGTCCGGGGCCAGACCGACGTGATCGTCTCCGAACACCGCCCGGTCCCGCTCTGGCAGCACGTCATGGTGGGCCGGAAAATCGTGGACCTCTTCGCCGGCGACACCACCTTCGACGAGATCGCGCCGGCCGGCGAATCCGGTAGGGCGGCAGTGTCCGCCGCCCCCGCGGCAGCCGTCGCAACCGCCAACGTCGGCACGCGGGGCGGCTTCGAGGTCAACCCGGAACTGCTGTCCATGGCCCGGGCCGAGAGCCAGATGAATTTTTCCGGCCGCTTTGGCCATGGCGGCCGCAACCAGCGGAATCAGCGCAAGCAACACAGCCAGCGGGACGACGACGCCGTTCAGGGCGGCCCGCGGAGCCCCGTCCGGAAGGCCAGCCGTCCCCAGGTCATCGCCAGCCTGGACCGGCAGGACCTCCTGCCGGCGATCACCTTCATCTTCTCCCGCGCCGGCTGTGACGCCGCCGTGGCCCAGTGCATCGCGGCGGGGCTGTGGCTGACGACGGAGCAGGAACAGCTCCTCATCGCCCGGCGGGTCGATGAGGCCGCCCAGGACATCCCCTCCGACGATCTGGACGTCCTCGGGTTCTGGAGCTGGCGGGACGGCCTGCTCCGCGGACTTGCCGCCCACCACGCCGGGATGCTGCCCACCTTCAAGGAGGTTGTGGAGAAACTCTTCGTGGACGGACTGGTCAAGGCCGTGTTTGCCACCGAAACCCTGGCGCTCGGCATCAACATGCCGGCCCGCTGCGTCGTGCTGGAGAAGCTGGAGAAGTTCAACGGCGAGGCCCACGTGGGCATCACCGCCGGGGAGTACACCCAGCTGACCGGCCGGGCCGGCCGCCGCGGGATCGACGTCGAAGGCCACGCGGTGGTGCTGTGGCAGCCCGGCACGGACCCTGCCGCCGTCGCGGGCCTCGCCTCCCGGCGGACGTACCCGTTGAACTCGAGCTTCCGGCCCACGTACAACATGTCCATTAACCTGCTGGCCCAGTTCGGCCGGCCCCGCGCCCGTGAGATCCTTGAATCCTCCTTCGCCCAGTTCCAGGCGGACCGCTCCGTCGTCGGGCTGGCCAAACAGGTCAGGAGCCGGGAAGAGTCCCTCGCCGGCTTCGGCAAGGCGATGACCTGCCACCTCGGGGACTTCACCGAATACGCCCGGCTGCGGCGCGCCCTCTCCGATGCCGAGAACAACGCCTCCAGGAGCAACTCCCGGGCCAGGAAGTCGCTCACCGAGGACTCCCTGAGCCGGCTGCTCCCGGGCGATGTGGTGGATGTGCCCAGCGGGCGGGCGCCCGGCCTCGCCGTGGTGCTCAGCTCGGACCACCACTCCCGCGAGCCCCGTCCGGCCGTCATGACCCTGGACAACCAGCTGCGGCGGATCGGCGTCCACGACGTCGAGGGCCCGCTCTCGCCGATCACCCGGATCAGGATCCCGAAGTCCTTCAACGCGAAGGTGCCCAAGTCCCGGCGCGATCTGGCCTCGTCGGTGCGCAACGCCATCCGGGACAACCGGCCGCCCACGCGGCCGAGCCGGAGCGACGACTTCGGCCGCGCCGCCGCGCTGCCGGACCAGGAGAAGAAGATCGCCGAGCTGCGCCGTGCGCTCCGCGCACACCCGTGCCATGGCTGCAGCGAACGCGAGGACCACGCCCGCTGGTCCGAGCGCTGGTGGAAGCTCCGGCAGGAGACGGACGGCCTGGTCCGCCAGATCCAGGGCCGGACCAACACCATCGCCAAGACGTTCGACCGGGTCTGCGGGGTGCTGGCGGGCTACGGCTACCTGGAGACCTCCGAATCGGGTGCGCTCACGATCAGCACCGACGGACAGCGGCTCCGCCGGATCTACGGGGAGAAGGACCTGCTGATTTCCCAGTCCCTGCGGATGGGCGCCTTCGACGACCTCGACGCCGCCGAGGTCGCCGCCCTGGCCAGTGTCCTGGTCTACCAGGCCAAACGGGAGGACCGCGGGCTGCGGCCGCGGATGCCCAGCGTGTCGCTGGAATCCGCCGTCGACACCGTGGTGCGTGAATGGTCAGCCCTCGAAGACGTGGAGGAAGCTAACAAGCTCCCGCTCACCGGAGAGCCCGAGCTGGGCCTGGTCTGGCCGATCTTCAAGTGGGCCAAGGGAAAGCACCTCCAGGACGTCCTCAACGCCACGGAGCTGGCCGCGGGCGACTTTGTCCGCTGGGTCAAGCAGGTCATCGATCTCCTGGACCAGCTGGCCAAGATCCCCGGCCTGGACCCGCGCGTGGCGCGCCTCTGCGCGGAGGCCATCAAACTGGTCAAGCGCGGCGTCGTCGCCTATTCGACTGTGGGATGACCGCCGCCTGAGTACGGCCGCACCTGGTCCAGAACTGTCCCGCAACCCTTCCGGACGCCCCGTCCGAATGCCCCGTCCGAACAGGTCCGGCACGACGCCGCCCGCCACCTCCCAGCCACAAGGAGCCCCTGCACCATGACCGATTCACCGGCCACCCCCGCAGCACGCAAGGTCACGCTGTACCGCAACGGTTCCGTCTACACCGCAGCCGATCCCTTTGCGACGGCGATGCTGGTCGACGGCGACACGGTCGCCTGGGTCGGCTCCGAGCAGGCCGCGGCCTCCCTTGCCGACCCGTCCATGGACGTCGTCGACCTCCAGGGCGCGCTCCTGGCTCCCGGATTCGTCGATTCCCACGTCCACCTGACCGAGACGGGCATTGCCCTGGGCACGCTGCGGCTCGGCGGAGTCCGCTCCGCCGCCGAGCTGCTTGACGCCGTCGCGGGCGCCGCCGCGGGCGCCGGCACAGACGGAACGGTGCTCGGCCACGGCTGGGAGGAGACCCTGTGGGCCGATCCCGCCCTGCCCGTGCGGGAGGAACTCGAACGGGCCGCGGGCGGCCGGAAGGTCTACCTGTCCCGCGTGGACGGGCACTCGGCGCTGGTTTCTTCCTCGCTCGCGTCCGCCGCCGGGCTCGAAACCCTCGAGGGTTTCGCCGGCGGCAGCCAGGTCAAACATGCCGCCCACACCGCCGCCCGGCTCGCGGCGCGGCGGCTGCCCGCCGCCACCCTCCGCGGCCACCAGCAGCGGGCGCTGGCCGAAGCGGCCGCCAACGGCTACGTCGCCCTCGCCGAAATGGCCGCCCCGCAGATCGGCAGCATCGAGGACCTGCAGCTCGCGGCGGCCTGGAACGCCGGCCCCGACGGCGCACCCGACGTTCCTGAAATCCTGCCGTACTGGGGGCAGCTGGCCACCTCGGCCGACCACGCCCGGTCCATCCTGGCGGGACTGGGCGTGTCCGTGCTCGGCCTCGCCGGAGACCTGAACATTGACGGCTCGATCGGTTCGCGCACCGCTGCCCTCGGGGACGACTACAGCGACGCACCGGGGGAGCGCGGCAGCCTGTACCTCTCGGTCGCGGAGGCCGCGGCGCATCTGGCCGCGTGCTCGCTGCTGGGAATCCAGGCGGGCTTCCATGTGATCGGGGACGCAGGCCTCGCCGCGGCCCTGGACGCCCTGGACGAGGCCGCAGCCGAGGTGGGCGAGCAGCGGGTCCGCGCCGCCGGCCACCGCTTTGAGCACGTCGAGATGGCCTCCCCGGACGCCATCAGCAGGCTGGCCGGGTACTCCGTGACGGTCAGCGCGCAGCCGGTGTTCGACGCGCTCTGGGGAACAGGGGACGGCCTCTACGAGCAGCGCCTCGGCGGCCGCCGCCGGGGGATGAACCCGTTCGGCTCTTTCTATGCAGCCGGCGTCCCGATCTGCTTCGGCAGCGACAGCCCGGTGACGCCGCTCCGGCCATGGTCCAGCGTGCGCGCCTGTCTGGAGCACAACAACCCGGACGAACGGATCTCCGCCCGCGCCGCCTTCCTCGGCCACACCCGGGCCGGGTGGCGGGCAGCCCGTTACCGGAACCCGATGGCCGGCCAGCTGGTCCCGGGCGCTCCCGCCACCTTCGCCGTCTGGGAGGCCGAGGAACTCATGGTCCAGGTCGCCGACGCCAGGGTGCAATCCTGGAGCACCGACCCCCGGGCCCGCACGCCGCTGCTGCCAGCCCTGGACACCGGCACCGATCCGGCCTGCCTCCTGACCGTCCGGGACGGCCGGGAACTGTTCGCCCACGGCTCCCTCGCGTCCTGAGACGGCGCCGAAACCGGACTTTCGCACTGGTAGCGGAGGTCAGGACCAGCCCTCCACGTCCGAACGCATTTCGCGCAGGCGTGCCCTGAGCTCAGGCAGGCTGGCAGCGGCAGTATTCCAGACGATGTCGTAGCGGATGCCAGAGTAGTCGTGGGCCAGAACGTTCCGCAGCCCGCGCAGGTTGCGCCACGGGATCGACGGATACCGCCCCCGCACCTGCTCTGGGATCCGGTCCGCGGCGGTGTTCAGGTCCACGAGGACCGACTTCATGGCCTCCCGTGAGCGCCAGTTGTCGGGATTGCTGAAGGCTTCTTCGCCCTCCTCAACGATCTGCGCTGCCCAATCAAGCCGCTGCTCCATGTCGCCCAGCAAGTCCAGGATCCGCTGCTTCGGCGCCGCGGCAAGTGAAAAGGTCGGTTCGCTTTGCCTTCTTGGCGTGAACCGCCCACCCTCGGGCATGTCTTGAGGGCCGTGATTCACAACGGGACTGCTTCGCCCAGAATGCGGTCCATCACTGAACCCGTGGACCCGGAAGGGACAATGTCCACGTCCACGCCCAGCAGATCGACCAGATCGAGCCGAAGCCCGGCAAGGTCGAAGAGCGTCGCACCTGGCTCAAGGTCGACAAGGAGATCAAGATCGGAGCCCGGCGTGTCCTCGCCGCGCACCGCCGACCCGAAGACACGGACGTTGCCGGCCTTGTGCCTTCTTGCGGCTTCCAAGGTCTCGCCACGGTGCTCGGCCAGGATCTCTGAAGGCCTGCGCCTGAGGGCAGCCATAATCCGCTCCAGGGTCTCGGGCCGGGGAATGCGTTTCCCGGATTCGTATGCTGACAGATTCGGCTGGCTGACGTGTGCGAGCTCGGCCAGACGTTTTTGGCTCAGCCCGGATTGGACCCGCTTCAGGGCGATCTCATTGGTCATGAAAGCGAGTATATCGACCCGATATAGCTCAGGAAAGCAGCTCAGGTCCAGTAGGTACAGACGACAGGACGCAACGACTTCCAGGTCCCCGGGCCAAGCGGCGACACGCCGCGCGCGGTGCGGACACACCGTATTGCCGGCCCGAAACCGTTGCCCCAAACACGCCCCTGACCTGCGACGACGGATGAAACGGCAGGTCACAGTGCGGTTGACAGATCAGGACGCGGCCGTAGCATTGAGGGTCAACGGAGGCTTGCGTACGGCGCAGGATCCGGTTGATCCCGGCCAGTTGCAGGTTGCCGCACACGCGGCAGCTTTCTTTGGTCGTGACCATGGGCACCCCCCGGGGCCGGTCCACTTCGCAGCAGAAAACGGTTCCGGCGGCGCATCCCGTGGGCTTCCGGAACTGGCCCGAAGCGGGTGGATCTGCCCCGGGGGATGCCTGCGGCCGCCGAGGGGGCGGGCGACTCCCTATAATGGAGAATTGCGCCTCAGTCACTGCTGCCTGCCGGGTGCTTTGACCGCTCCCTACAAGGAAAGGCCCCGCTGTGCGTGTCCTCACCATTATCCCGACCTACAACGAGCTGGAATCGTTGCCCAAGACCCTCGGGCGCCTTCGCACTGCTGTGCCGGCTTCCGATGTCCTGGTTGTCGACGACAACAGCCCCGATGGTACGGGGCAGCTGGCGGACCGCTTCGCCGCTGAGGACAGCCAGGTCCACGTCCTGCACCGCCAGGGCAAGGCGGGACTCGGGGCGGCCTACATCGCCGGCTTCAGGTGGGGCCTCGAGGCGGGCTACGACGTCCTGGTCGAGATGGATGCGGACGGTTCGCACCAGCCGGAGCAGCTCCAGCAGCTCCTCGACGCCGTCGAACAGGGCGCGGACCTCGCCATGGGCTCACGCTGGGTTGCCGGCGGCAGCGTTGTGAACTGGCCGCTGTACCGCCAGGCCATCTCCCGGGTCGGCAGCACCTACGCCCGCATCATGCTGGGCGTCAAGATCAAGGACGTGACGGGCGGCTTCCGCGCATTCCGCCGGAGCACCCTGGAGAAAGTGAACCTGGACTCCGTCGATTCGGTCGGCTACGGCTTCCAGGTGGATCTCGCCTGGCGCGTGGCGAAACTGGGGCTGACGATCGTGGAACGGCCGATCACCTTCGTTGAGCGCGAACTGGGCGCCTCGAAGATGAGCGGAAACATTGTGGTGGAAGCCATGGTCAACGTCACGAGGTGGGGCCTGGCGGCACGCTGGA
>NZ_JAGPOT010000062.1 GCF_018224015.1 Pseudarthrobacter albicanus | reverse complement strand
GAGCGCGAACTGGGCGCCTCGAAGATGAGCGGAAACATTGTGGTGGAAGCCATGGTCAACGTCACGAGGTGGGGCCTGGCGGCACGCTGGAACACGCTCACCGGCAAGCTCGGCGGCAAGAACAAGAACTCAGCCCGGCAGGCGGGTAAGGCCTAGCCAGGCAGCCTGCACGGCAAAGGGCCGGGCCCGCACGTCGGAAAGACGTGCGGGCCCGGCCCTTTGTCATTGCCGGCGCGGGGACGCTCAGGCCGAGCGGCGTTCGCCCCGGCGTTCACGCAGGATCGTGAGGCGGTCTTCGAGGATCTGCTCCAGTTCGGGGAGGGAGCGGCGTTCCAGCAGCATGTCCCAGTGCGTGCGGACTGCCTTCTCGTTGCTGTTGACGGGACGTTCGCCGTCGACCAGCAGTGCTTCCTTGCCCGTCTTCGAAACCCATACCGGGGGGATCTCCGCTTCGGAGGAGAAGGTCACGAATACCTGCTCACCGTCCGCGCAACGGTACTCGACCCGCTGGCGCGGAGCCGGTTCGACGCCGGATTCGGTCTCCATGCTCTGTGCGCCAAGGCGCATACCCCGCAGGCTGCGATCGCTCATCTTTTCTCCCTCTATTCGGTTCACAGAGCCAAGCCCTGTGTCAGCCGGGGGCCCAGGGGCCGCGCCGGACTATTGTTTGCATTGCGCTGCACCGGTGATCAGGTACCGGAAAAAGTCGTCAACTGGTAAAACGCTTTGCGAAGCATAATTGTTCCGGCGCACTGAACAGGCCGGACAAATACCCAAGTATACGGGCAAGCACCGTTGCAGGTAAAGCGCGTACGCGCAGTGCAAGCCGCGCCGGAAGCCGCCGGTCAGCCGGGCGAAGGAAGGGGAGGAACCCGCCTCAGCGGATCCCTCCCCTCCTCACTCCGACCCTTGAGTAGACCCGTGAGCGTCAGAACTCCCGGACGGGCGGCATGGGTCCCCGCGCGCCGTCTTCCGGGACAGCCGAGGGAACAGCCGCGCCCGCAGCGGTGTCCTGGCCGGACACGCCCTCCCGCGCCTGGGCGCCGTTGCCGCCGCCGAGGGCGTTCCCGATGCCCTTGAGGGCCTCGCCGACCTCGCTCGGAATGATCCAGAGCTTGTTGGCCGAACCCTCGGCAATTTTCGGGAGCATCTGCAGGTACTGGTACGCCAGGAGCTTCTGGTCCGGATTGCCCTTGTGGATGGCGTCAAACACCTTCTGGATGGCCTGCGCTTCGCCGTCCGCCCGGAGGATCGCCGCCTTGGCGTCGCCTTCGGCCTTCAGGATGGAGGACTGCCGCTGGCCCTCGGCGGTGAGGATGGCCGACTGCTTGGTGCCCTCGGCGGTGAGGATGGCGGCGCGGCGGTCCCGCTCGGCACGCATCTGTTTCTCCATCGAGTCCTGGATGGAGTGGGGCGGATCGATCGCCTTGAGCTCCACGCGGGAGACGCGGATGCCCCAGCGGCCTGTCGCCTCGTCCAGCACGCCGCGCAGCTGGCCGTTGATCTGGTCACGCGAGGTGAGTGCCTCTTCGAGGTTCAGGCCGCCCACCACGTTGCGGAGCGTGGTGGTGGTGAGCTGTTCGACGGCCTGGATGTAGTTGGCGATCTCGTAGGTTGCCGCCCGGGCGTCGGTGACCTGGAAGTAGACCACGGTGTCGATGGAGACCACGAGGTTGTCTTCGGTGATGACCGGTTGCGGCGGGAAGGAGACCACCTGTTCACGCAGGTCCAGCAGCGGCAGCAGCCGGTCGACGAAGGGGATCAGGATCGTCAGGCCCGGGTTGAGGGTGCGCTGGTACTTGCCCAGCCGTTCAACGACTCCGGCACGGGCCTGCGGGATGATCCGCACCGACCGCACGAGCACGATAATCACGAATGCAACCAGAACCAGCAGCACAATTGCGACTGCGATATCCATACATCACCTTTTCCCCAGTTGTTTGCCAGTTGTTTGCTTTGCCTTAGCTTGCAGGGCTGGCGTTGCCCGGTTTTACCGTCCTGTTTTCACTCGCCTGTTTTACTCGCCGGTCCTTACTCGGGTAAGGGCCCGGGCTGCGGGGCGACGACGGCGGTGGCGCCGTCGATGGCGCTGACCACGGCCTGCTGGCCGGGTGCGAGGACTCCGGCTTCCGTGCGGGCGCTCCAGACGTCACCGCCGATCTTGACCAGGCCGCCGCTCGCGCTGACGGCCTCCATGACCAGGGCGGACTCGCCGATCAGGCGCTCGATGTTGCTGCGCTGGTCCGCGGGTCCCTTGCGGAGGTGCTGGAGCGCCACCGGCCGCACGAAGCCGATCATGAGCAGGGAGACCACGCAGAAGGCCACGATCTGGAGCCACAGGTCCGCGCCGGCGAAGTCAGCCAGCAGTCCGGCGAGGGCACCGCCGCCGAGCATGATGAAGAAAAGGCCCAGCGTGAGCATCTCCACCACGGCGAAGACGAGGAAGACCGTGAGCCAGAGTGCCCACCAGTTCCCGGCCAGCCATTCGAACATCTGTTCCCCCTTCGTCCCGGGAGTTGCAGGCGCAGCTCCCCAGTCACTGTGGTTCCATCCTAAGCCGAAGGGCACGGGCCGGGGCGGGGCGGCGACTGCTGCCGGGAAACGTGGCTGAGTCGTTATGCCGCGGCGTGCCTGAGTGGTTCAAAGACGCTGATCCGGAAGCGCGCCGACACGGCGGTCAGCGGCGGAAGACCCGCCGCCAGGGACGCCAGGGCCGCCCGGTCCAGGTGGTGGCCGGCCGGCCCCATGAGGGCCAGGTTGGCGACATCGGCGGGGCCCAGCGACAGGTCCAGGTCCAGGTCGCGGGCGGTGAGGGGGGAGAAGTGCCCTTCGAGCGAGGCCGCCAGCCGCTCCTCCTTGGCCGGTTCGATCCCGAGCATTCCGGTCTGACCGGAGACTTCAGCAAGATGGCCGGGCCGCGGCGTGACCACCACGAGGCGGCCGCCGGGCCTGAGGACGCGGGCGAACTCGGCCGCGTTGCGCGGCGCGAACACCACGGTGACGACGTCGACGGCGCCGTCCGCCACCGGCAGCGGCTGCCACACGTCACCGACCAGGTTCACGGCCTCCGGGTTCATCCTGGCCGCGCGGCGCAGCGCGAACTTCGAAATATCCAGTCCGACCGCCGCTGCCGGGAACCGGTCCAGCAGGGTCCGCAGGTAGTGGCCGGTGCCGGTGCCGGCATCCAGCACCGTGGCGCCGGAGCCGGTGAAGGCGCCGGCGAGTGCGGGCGCGGAAATGTCCGTAACGGCCTCGGCGAGGGGCCGGTAATGGCCGGCGGAGAGGAAATGGAAGCGGGCCGCCACCATGTCCGCCGCGTCAGCTTCGAAGACGGTGCCCTTGCCGACCAGGAAGTTGAAGTACCCCTGCCGGGCCGCGTCGAAGCTGTGGCCCGCCGGACAGACCAGGGTGCGGGGCCGGCCGCCGCCCGCTCCGAGGGGGCTGCGGCACACCGGGCACAGCAGGGGGACGGTCGGGACGGGGAGCATGTGTCCATCCTAGGGGCGGCCCGGGGCTATCCCGCAGTCCCTTCGCCGTCCGGCAGGAACCCGAGTTCCTGCCGGGCCAGGGCGATGTCCGGCTGGGACCAGCGGGCCGAGTATTCGGCGTTGCTGCTGAGGGAGCGCAGTTCCGCCCGGTCAAGGTACAGGATGCCGTGCAGGTGGTCGGTCTCGTGCTGGACGACCCGGGCCTGCCAGCCGGTGAAGTCCCGCCGGCCCGGTGTTCCGTCGGGGGCAGTGAATTCTAGCCGCACGGAGGCGGGGCGCAGCACGGCGGCCTGCAGCCCGTTCAGCGAGAGGCAGCCCTCATAGAAGGCCGCGGTCGAGGTGCCGAGGGGCTGGTAGCCCGGGTTCAGCATGGCGAAGAAGGGCAGCGGCTCCCGGCTGCGCACGGCGGCGACCCCGGCGTCGACCTCGAACTGGTCCTCGAGGACGGCGAGCTGCAGCGGGATCCCCAGCTGCGGGGCCGCCAGGCCGACGCCGGGCGCCTTGTGCATGACGCTGCGCATGAGGTCGATCAGCTGCGCAAGCTCGGCGTCGTCCAGCTGGCCGTCGTAGGGCGCGGCCCACTGCCGCAGGACCGGATGGCCGGCCTGGACAATCGCGGGAAGGACCCCGGCAGCCAGGATCTGCTGGACGGTTTCGCGGATGCGGGCGGCGCTGAAGTCTGTGGGCTGGGCATCTGCGGGCATGGGAACAGACTACTGGCGTCCGCAGGCCGATGTGACAAAGTCGTAAATACGCCCCCGCAGAAGCCCTCCGGCGTCGACCTTCAGGATTCCTTCCCTCCCGCCGACCCGCACCCGCAGCGGCAGCAGCGTCCCCACTTTGTCCTCGGCAACGGCGTGCGGGTCACAACGCGCGGGGCGGATGCGCAGCCGGAGCACGGTGGCTGGCCCTGGGCGCAGTCCGCCCGCACCTACCGTCACGGAGCGGGGCCATGGCACGTCCTGGTCCTCCGCCAGCAGCGTGGTGCCCTCGATCCGGTCAACGGTCAGTAACTGTCCGCCGGCCGGGCGGCGCGGCGTGATCGTCAGACGCACGACGGCGGTCCGTCCATCGGCGGACACCTCCAGGTCCGGTTCCAGCCGGAAGCCGGCGACGGCGGCGGCCGCCTGGGCCAGGCACATTTCGGCGTTGTTCCGAGTGAGGACGCCGTAGGGGTCCGGCGCCGGGACCGCGGCCTGTTGCTCCGTCCGTCCTTCCGGTCCGGCCAGCCGGAGGGACACCGTGGCGGGGCCTCCCGGCCCGGCGTCCGCTGGTCCTGGCGTTGCCGTCACTGCCGCTGCCGTCCCTGACGCTGACCCCGCCGGGGCTGATCCCTGCCCGCAGTCCGGGGCGGGCAGCGCCGCCGGCAGGCTTTTGGGCTGTCCCGGCGGCAACTCCATCCCGCCGCCCGGTGCCGGCCAGCTGATCCCGGAAGGGAAGAGCGGGCTCTCCAGCTCCGCCGCCAGCACGGTCAGAGGGCCGGCGGTGTTGTTGGTGAGCTGTATTTCGATGATCCGCCTGCTGTAGTTGTCGCGGAATTGGTTGATCCCGGCCGTCACCGGCCGGGGCGCGGCCGATGCGGGAGGGGAGGCCCCGGGGGCAGGGATGACGGCGCTGCAGGACGCCGTCGTGGCCAGCAGGAACAGCGCGGCGAGTACCCTCGGCGTGGTCGTCCGGGCGGGCGGAGCGGCGGCCGTGCGCCCCCGGTGCCGCGGGAAGAGGCGGCCCATGGGAACAGTTTAGGCTGAACGGGCCCTATGGCGGCATGAGGCTGTCACTGCATGGTGAACCGGCGGGCGATGAGCAGGTTCACCGCCGGAACTGCGGCGGCGGCTGAGATTGCCCGGTTCCGGACGGCAAGGAGAGGGCCCGGCAGGGGCCGCCCCAATGCCATGTTGATTTCCGACTGCCGGACGGCCGTGGCGGCGGCCCTCAGCCGCGTCCGTTCGAAGCATCGTTGCGGCGCAGCCACGCCGCCGTTGCCGCTGCCGTTGCGCAGGGCAGCGGCCAGGATGGGCGCCAGGGCCAGCGCGTCCAGCAGCCCGAGGTTCATGCCCTGCCCGCCGATGGGGCTGACCTCATGGGCCGCGTCCCCGATCAGTATGGTCCGGCCGTTCACCATGCGGCGTGCCAGCCGCGAGCGGACGCCGAAGCCGCTGAGCATGCTGTTCGTCCCCGGGTCAATCCCGATTCCGGTGCGTTCGGTGACCCGCCGCGCCAGCCAGCGGGCGTCCGCACCGGCCGGCACGGCAGCCAGCCGGACGACCCAGCGGCGCACCCCGCCCGGAAGGGGGAAGGACTCCACAATGCCGTCGGCTGCCAGGAACAGGGCGGCGTCCGGGCCGAAGTCCGTGCTCTCGGCAAAATCCCCCATCAGATAGCTGTCCGGATAATCCTTCGCCTTCACGGGGATGTCCTGCAGCGCCCGCACGGTGGACCGCGCGCCGTCGGCCGCCACCAGGAGCGGCGCCGAATACCGGACTGCGCCCGCGGGGGTGGCGGCCTCCACGGTGACCCGGCCGCCGTCGTCGTGCAGCCCCGTGAGCCGCACACCCCGGTGCAGGGCGTCGGGGTCCAGTTCCCGGATGCGCCGCTCCAGCACCGCCTGGGTACGCGTTTGCGGAAGCGAGAGGACGTAGGGGAACATGTCGGACACCCCGGCGAAGGACATCTCGGCAAGACGCCGGCCGCCGCCGACGGCGATGCCGCGGCGGATCGCCACGCCTTCCGCCACGAGATCCGTTGCCACGCCGGCGCCCTGCAGGGCGGCAAGCGCCGGGGGATGGATGCCGATGGCACGGGGGTGCGTGTCCGCGGCGGACCGCTGCTCGAGGACCCGGACCGTGACGCCGCGCTGCAGCAGCAGGACGGCCAGGAAAAGCCCCACGGGTCCGCCGCCGATGACCAGGACCTCAGCCTCCCGCGGCACTATTATCACCCCGTCCACCGGACCGCTTGTCCGCCCGCTTGTCCGCCCGCTTGTCCAGGATCAGCAGGTTCCGGAAGGGGGAGCGGCGTGCCGCAGTCCAGCCGGGGGGAGCCACGGACTGAAGCTCCCGGGCGGTGTAGCTGCGCCGGATCGACGTCAGCCCGTCCTGCCGGATGTAGGAGCCGCGGAGCACCCAGGACCCCGCATAGAAGAGCGCATAGGCGGCGGCGCTGCGCCGCAGGTCGTTGTGGAGGACCAGGCCGCGGCACAGGGCCGCGGAGTCGGCGAGGAACGCCGGCAGCCCGTCCGTTTCCAGATGGTGGAGCACATGGTTGGACATCACGATGTCGTAGCTGCGGTTTTCGTCCACGAGCACGGACGCCGGGGCCTGCCGGAAGGTGACGCCTGCGGCGCCGTTCCGCTCGCGGGCGAAACGGATGGCCCGCGGGTCCGGGTCGATGGCCGTGATCTCCAGCCGCAGCCCGTCCCTGGCGGCCCAGCGGGCGAGCCGGACGGGAACGTCGCCGCCGCCGCAGCCGATGTCCAGCAGGCTGGTCGGTGAGCCGGGGGAGAGTGCGGGCCTGATCAGGGCGCGGTAGATGCCCCGCCAGCCGGAGACGGCCCTGTTGACGAGGGCGAACTGCGCATAGGTGCGGTCCAGCCGTGCCGGATCGCAGCCGGGCAGGTCCATTTCCTCGACGGCGCCGGCAGCGCGTGCGCGCAGGGGTCCCCTGCCTGCGCTCAGGCCCATGCGGATTCCGGCAGTGCAGTGGTTCCGGTCCGCCCGCCATCGCCGTCCTCCGGCGCCCGGAGCTTGGTGAACAGGGCCGTTTCCACCGTCAGGCCGGGGCCGAACGCCATGGAACAGATCCGCTCCACCCCGTCGGCGGAGGCGTCGGCGCCGCCGGGGGCTCCGGCGTCGGCCGCGTCTGCAGCGGCGGGAAGGTCCAGGATGTGCTTGAGCACGAACAGGACCGTGGCGCTGCTCATGTTCCCGAAGTTCCGCAGGGTTTCACGGGCCGGGACCAGCTGCTCGTCGGTGAGCTCCAGCCGGGACTGGACCTTGTCCAGGATGCTGCGGCCGCCCGGGTGGATGGCCCAGTGCCGGATGTCCCGGTAGGGGAGTCCGCGCAGGGTGCTGTCGCGGGAGAGCAGCGGCTCCAGGGCGCCGATGATGTGGTCGTCGATGATGTGCGGGACGTAGTTTCCGAGCACCATCTCGAAGCCTTCGTCGCCGATGTTCCAGGCCATGGATTCCTCGCCGACGGGGGTCAGGACGGTTTCGAAGTGGTCCAGCCGCAGCAGCGCCGGTGCGCCGGGGATCTCCCGGGCGGTGATGATGGCTGCCGCCGCGCCGTCGGCGAAGAGGGCCGAGCCCATGATGGTGTCCGGGTCGTTGGAGGTCCGGACGTGGAGGGAGCAGAGTTCCGCGCAGACCACGAGCACGACGGCGTCCGGATCGGCCTCGCAGAAGGACTTGGCGGCCCGCAGCGCCGGGAAAGCCGCGTAGCAGCCCATGAAGCCGAGGTGGTAGCGCTGCACCGCGGGGTTCAGGCCCAGGGCCCGGACGATCTTGTAGTCCGGGCCGGGGTTGAAGAATCCCGTACAGGACACCGTCACGAGATGGGTTATGTCAAGCACGTCGATTCGGGGGCAGACGCCGAGGGCCTTCCGGGCGGCCTCGATGAAGAGTTTGGTGGCTTCGGTGGCGAAGATGTCGTTGCGGACCTTGGTGCTGGGGCTGAGCAGCAGGCCCGTGGCCGGGTCAAAGAACCGCGGATTCTCGGCGCGGCGGGTCATGGTCAGTTCCTCGACGGCGGTGTACCGGGTGTCGATGGCTGCGGAGTCGAAGCAGGTGGCAACCAGCCTGGTGCCCAGCCTGGTCAGCCCTGGCTGGGCCGCAAACACGTCGCGCGCTTCGGACTGGACCAGGACAGTTGGCGGAACAGCAGTTTCCAGGGACCTCAGGTAGACCGTCATGGTTCATTCTCAGTGAGGCCGGCGTCAAAGACAATGGTTCCGCTGGCGGCGCGCGCGGCGGCGGGGACGCCGTCGCGCGCGGCGAAACAGGTGACCAGACCGATCAGGAATCGGGCAGCGCCGGTCACCGGGCCGCTGCTAGAGTGACCGCCATGGACACCACCACCACGACCCAGGAGTGAACATGACCGGCTCTTCCACCCAGGGAATCAAGACCGTGCTGCATCCCGTGTCCGACCTCGCCGCGGCCAAGGCGGTGTACACCGCCCTGCTCGGCGTGCCGCCGCAGACCGACGGGCCCTACTACGTCGGCTTCGAGGCCGCCGGCCAGCACATCGGGCTGGTGCCCGGCGGCGGACCGCAGGGCATGACCTCGCCGGTGGCCTACTGGCACGTGCCGGACCTCGCGGCGAAGCTGGCCGAGGTGACCGCCGCGGGTGCCACCGTGAAGGAGCCCCCGCACGACGTCGGCGGCGGCCGCCTCGTGGCCACCGTCACAGACCCCGACGGCAACGTCCTCGGGCTGCTCCAGGACCGGTGAGGTAGACAGCGGGCTGCTCCAGTGAGGTAGACAGCGGACCGCGCCGGCGAAAGTGGACCGGATGTGCCGCCCGAAGCTGGTTAGATAGAGCCAGACGACGCCGGCGGAGACCGCGAAGGCGGCCCCGCTTAGCAGATGGAGACACGATGAGTATGGCCACGAGGACGGACACGCAGTCGCCTGAGCTGCACGTGGCGGACAGCCACGATCTGATCCGCGTGCAGGGCGCGCGCGTGAACAACCTCAAGGACATCAGCATCGAGATCCCGAAGCGGCGCCTGACGGTGTTCACCGGTGTCTCCGGCTCGGGCAAGAGCTCGCTTGTGTTCGCCACGATCGCCGCGGAGTCGCAGCGGATGATCAACGAGACCTACAGCGCCTTTGTGCAGGGATTCATGCCGAACCTGGCGCGGCCCGACGTCGACATGCTTGAGGGACTGACCACGGCGATCATCGTTGACCAGGAGCGGATGGGTGCGAATCCCCGCTCCACCGTGGGCACCGCCACCGACGCCAACGCCATGCTCCGGATCCTTTTCAGCCGGCTGGGTAAGCCGTACGTCGGCCCACCGACGGCCTTCTCCTTCAACGTCCCGACGCGGAAGGCGAGCGGCGTGATGAGCACGGAGAAGAGCGGCAGGGTCGAGAAAAGCGTCGTCCAAAATGCCGTCTACCTGGGCGGCATGTGTCCGCGCTGCGAGGGCATGGGTTCGGTCTCCGACTTCGACCTCACCGCGCTGTACGACGACAGCAAGTCGCTCGGCGAGGGTGCCCTGACGGTCCCCGGCTACAGCATGGACGGCTGGTACGGCCGCATCTTCAGCGGCGCCGGCTTCAACATGGACAAGCCGATCGCGAAGTTCACCAAAAAGGAAATGCAGGACCTGCTCTACAAGGAACCGACCAAGATCAAGGTCGAGGGCATCAACCTCACCTACGAGGGCCTGATCCCGAAGATCCAGAAATCGATGCTCTCGAAGGACGTCGACGCGATGCAGCCTCACGTCCGGGCCTTCGTGGAGCGCGCCATCACGTTCCAGACCTGCCCGGAGTGCGACGGCACGCGGCTCAGCCCGGAGGCCAGGTCCTCGAAGATCCAGGGCAGGAACATCGCCGACCTGTGCGGGATGCAGATCAGCGACCTGGCCGCGTGGGTCCGCGAGCTCAACCAGCCTTCGGTCGCGCCGCTCCTCAAAGGCTTGCAGCACCTGCTCGACTCGTTCGCCGAAATCGGGCTGGGATACCTCTCGCTGGACCGGCCGGCGGGCACGCTGTCCGGGGGAGAGGCCCAGCGTACCAAAATGATCCGGCATCTCGGCTCGTCCCTCACGGACGTCACCTACGTCTTTGACGAGCCGACGATCGGCCTGCACCCGCATGACATCGAGCGGATGAATGAGCTGTTGCTGCAGCTGCGGGACAAGGGCAACACCGTGCTCGTCGTCGAGCACAAGCCCGAGACCATCGCGATCGCCGACCACGTCGTCGACCTCGGTCCCGGTGCCGGCACGGGGGGCGGCAGCGTCTGCTTCGAGGGCACCGTGGAGGGCCTCCGGGGGAGTGACACCATCACCGGCCGCCACCTGGATGACCGGGCTGCCCTCAAGGAGTCGGTACGCCCGTCGTCGGGCGCCCTGGAGGTCCGTGGCGCGTCCACGCACAATCTCAAGGACGTGGACGTCGACGTTCCGCTCGGCGTGCTTTGCGTGGTCACGGGTGTCGCCGGTTCGGGCAAGAGCTCGCTGATCCACGGCTCGGTGGCCGGCCGCGACGGTGTAGTGGTGATCGACCAGGGTGCCATCAAGGGGTCGCGGCGCAGCAACCCTTCGACGTACACGGGCCTTCTCGAGCCGATCCGCAAGGCGTTCGCGAAGGCCAACGGCGTGAAGCCGGCGCTGTTCAGCTCCAACTCGGAAGGCGCCTGCCCCACGTGCAACGGCGCGGGCGTCATCTTCACCGAACTGGGCGTGATGGCCACGGTCGAGTCCATCTGCGAGGACTGCGAGGGCAGGAGGTTCCAGGCGTCAGTCCTGGAATACAAGCTGGGCGGCCGCAACATCGCCGAAGTGCTGGCCATGTCGGTGACCGAGGCCGAGGTGTTCTTCGGCGAAGGGGAGGCCCGTACGCCGGCGGCCCACAAGATCCTCGACCGGCTCGTGGACGTCGGGCTCGGGTACCTCACCCTCGGCCAGCCGCTCACCACGCTGTCCGGCGGCGAGCGGCAGCGCGTCAAGCTGGCCACCCAGATGGCGGAGAAGGGTGACGTCTACGTCCTCGACGAGCCCACCACCGGCCTTCACCTCGCCGACGTCCAGAACCTGCTGGGCCTCCTCGACCGCCTTGTGGAGTCCGGCAAATCGGTCATCGTCATCGAGCACCACCAGGCCGTCATGGCGCACGCCGACTGGATCATCGACCTTGGCCCCGGCGCCGGCCACGACGGCGGCAGGCTCGTCTTCGAGGGCACACCCGCAGACCTCGTCGCCGGGCGCTCCACGCTCACCGGCCGGCATCTCGCGGCCTACGTCCGCTCCTGACCGGGGATCTCGCGGACGGGTTCTCTCGTCGGGTTCGACTCGTCCGCTCCACGGTCGATACGGCCGGGGGACACATCGAGTTCCGGCATCGGGCTGCTGCCTCTGCTGCACACGGCACCGTCGCCGAATGAGTTATGTCAAGTAGATTGATTCCGGGGCAGGTGTCGATGTCTTCCGGTGCGTGGCTGAAGAGTTTGCTGGCTTCGGGCGGAGATGTCGTTCCGGACCTTGGTGCTGGGGCTGAGCAGCAAGCCCGTTTGCCGGGTCAAAGAATCGCGGATTTTCCGCACGGGTGGCCGCGGTCAGTCCTGCCTGGGCGGCGTCGCGCGCGTCGGACCGGACCAGGACGGTTCGCGGAACAGCAGTTTCCAGGGACCGTAGGTAGACCGGCCGGGTTTCATTCCCAGCGAGGCCGATGGATCCGGAGGGCCAGTGAACTTGAAGATGCGTGGATCTCGACCGGTCGACCGGCGGCCGCAGAGCCCCTTCCACACTCCATGCGTAACGCCGATAATCGACATTATGTAAAGCTGGGGCTCAGAAGAGGCTAGCTGGCGGGACAACGGTTTCTGTCCGGTCTCAACATAGTTGTCCTGTCTCACCTAAAGTGACGCAATCTCAAGATAGTTGGAGCATTGGTCGGGTTTGTCTCAAGTTAGTTGAACCATTGGCGTGGTGCGTTTCACTTTAGGTGACGCATCCGGCCGG
>NZ_JAGPOT010000061.1 GCF_018224015.1 Pseudarthrobacter albicanus | reverse complement strand
ATCCAAATATCCGCGCTGGGCCGCCTCAATTCCTTGCATACACCCAGTCTTAAGGACCACTGCGCGAAGTCCAGCAGGCGCGCCTTAAACCACCCAAATTGTTCAGCGCAGTCCTAGGAAGGGCTGGAGCACGCGTACATCCCCGGTCCGGGCTATGTGGAAACAAGTAGTAAGGACGACCCCATACGTAATCCCTACGCTTTCGTCCACTGCCGCCCGGTGGTAGCGTCTGGATCCTAGATCGCGGAAAGACCTTGCCGGCTGGGGGCAAACCTATTCGCCTGGAAGTTCCTGCCAGGCGTCGAGAGCCGGTGCGCCATGAAAAAGTCCCTTGTGCCAGCAGCCGCATTGATTGCGCTCGCCAGCGCCGCGGTGCTGGCCCCGCCCGCGGCCGCATCCTCGACTCAAACCATTCGCGTCTCGGTTGACAGCCGCTACTGCCCTGAATTCGGTGTGTACGGAATATCGCACGTAAATGTCACCGGTACTGGCGATCTAAGGGCCGACCGGAACTTTATCTGGAACACACAGACCGCCGAGACTCCGATCGGCTCGGTTCCTCCGGAAGGTGCCGTGGCCAACGTTACCGTCACCTACCACTGCAACGTCCAGGTGCTGTGGTGGCACGAAGCGGGCAGCGCCCAGCAGGCGACCGGTACCCGCTGGGTTAACGGCTCGGGCTGGCAGCCCAGCTATACGCTTGTTCCAGACGCTGCCGCCGGTAGCGGGGCTACTGCTGGTAGGTGATGTAGGCCTCGTATTGCACCCGCCATTTGTCCGGGGTCCGGGGATCAGGCACCGTAGTGGTGAGGAACTGGACGCTGGTCACCTGGCCCTTGAGGTATTTCAGCCATTTGGTCACCTCTTCCGCAACGTCCCTGTCGAGCTGGGCGACGTGGTGGACTTGCATTGCCATGGGAGCCTCCTTAGGCCGGTGGGGAGACTTTACTACCACCGCCCCGTGACAGCCACCACTCCGGCGGACTACTGCCCCGCGCCGGCACTTTCACCAGCCCCGCCGGGACTCCCGGTAGCGCCGCCGGAAGTACCGGAGGCAAGCGAGCCGCCGTCGGGCGGAGTACTGCTCACCCCGACAATCACTGCCAGCACGCCGAGGCCGGCGTGGGCCGCCAGCACGGCAGGGAGGGCGCTGATCTGGGCCGGCGGGGACTCGGGCAACAGCACCGCAAGCCGTGCCGCGAGCTGTTCGGCTTCTGCCGGGTTGCCGAAATGGTGGACGGCGAGGCGCGCCTGGCCCGGCGGACGGGACGCGGCGTCGGCGGCGACAATCTCCTCCAGCCGCGCAATGGCCTTCGCCGCGGACCGGATGCGCTCCAGCGGCACGATCCTGCCGCCGTCAACGGCCAGGAGGGGTTTGATGGAGAACATCGTGCCCCAGAGCGAAGCTGCCGCGCCGATCCGGCCGCCACGGCGCAGCTGCTCAAGGCTGGGGACATAGAAGTACACCTTGGTGCGGGCGAGCCGTTCCTCGGCGAACGTCCTGACTTCCTGCGCGTTCCGGCCGTCAGCCGCGGCGACGACGGCGCTCTGCACCCCCATGCCCTGGGCCATTCCCACGGTGCGGGAGTCGAGCACCTCTACCGGGATGCCGACGCGGCCGGCAGCGAGGCGGGCGGAGTCGGCGGTGCCGGAGAGGTCCCCGGAAATATGGATCGACACGACGGAGTCGAAGCCCCGTTTCAGGGCCGCGAGATAGGCCTGTTCGAACTGCCCCGGCGAGGGCCGGGAGGTCTTGACGGGCGTGCCGCTGGCGAGGGCGACCGCGATCCTGGCCGTGATGTCGTCCTCGCCTTCACCGTAGATCTCCGCGCCCACCATGACGGGCATGGGGACAACGGTCAGCCTCCCGTCGGCGGTGAAGGCCCGCACCCAGTCGGCGGGCAGGGCGGCGGCGGAGTCCGTGACCACGGCGGTGCGCACGACGGCGGCAGGCGCCGCCTCGAGGACGGCGCCGGGGCGCGTGGCCTGGCGGAGCCGGACGAGGCGCTCCCGCAGCCATGGCCAGCCGGGCGGCTCGCGGTCTGGCACCAAGGGCCTCCTGCCGGCCGGTTTTTCAGATGGACCTGCCCGGCTAGGCCGGGACGATGTTGACCAGTTTAGGGGCACGGACGATCACGGTGCGGATGCCGCGGCCGTCGAGGGCCCGCTGGACATTCTCCGAGGCCAGCGCCAGTTCGCGCAGCCCGTCCTCGCCGATGTCCGGGGAAACCTCCAGCCGGTCGCGTACCTTGCCCTGGACCTGGACGACGGCGGTGACCGTGTCCTGCACGAGCAGGGCCGGATCGTGCGTGGGCCAGCCGGAGTCGGCTACCGACGCGGGGTGACCCAGCGCGTTCCACAGGTCCTCGGCCGTGTAGGGCGCGAAGAGGCTCAGGATGACCGCGACCGCCTCGACGGCCTCGCGCACTGCCGGGTCCGCCCCTCCCGCCCCGGTGTCGATGGTCTTGCGGGTGGCGTTGACGAGCTCCATCAGTTTGGCCACGACCACGTTGAACTTGTTGTGGTCCAGGAGCGCTTCGGCATCGGCGATGGTGCGGTGCGTGACGGTGCGCAGGGCGCGGTCGCCGGCGGCGAAGTCGACGCCGGGGGCGCTCGTGACGTCCTGCGCGAGCCGCCAGGCCCGCGCGAGGAACTTCGCGGAGCCGGACGGCGAGACGTCCGCCCAGTCGACGTCGTCCTCCGGCGGGGAGGCGAAGATCATGGTCAGGCGCACGGCGTCGACGCCGAACTTGTCCAGCTGCTCGCCCAGGTCAACACCGTTGCCCAGGGACTTGCTCATGGCCTTCCCGCCGTTGAGGACCTGGCCCTGGTTCAGGAGCGCGCTGAAGGGTTCGTCGGCGTCGATCATGCCCATGTCATGGATGACCTTGGTGAAGAACCGGGCGTAGAGCAGGTGCAGGATGGCATGCTCGACTCCGCCGACGTACTGGCCGACCGGCATCCAGTCGTTGATCTTCGCGGGATCGAACGGGCCTTCGGTGTACTCCGGGGAGACGAAGCGCAGGAAGTACCAGGAGGAATCCACGAAGGTGTCCATCGTGTCCGTGTCCCGCTTGGCGGCTCCGTGGCAGGCGGGGCACTGGACGTTGACCCAGCTTTCGACGGCGGCCAGCGGTGACGTGCCCTTCGGGGACAGGTCCTCGCCGCGCAGGTCGGCCGGCAGGGTGACCGGCAGCTGATCGTCGGGGACCGGGACTTCGCCGCAGGCCGGGCAGTGGATGATCGGGATCGGGGTGCCCCAGAAGCGCTGCCGGCTGAGCAGCCAGTCGCGCAGCCGGAAGTTCACGAACTTCTCCCCCGTGCCCTGCTGCCGCAGGATTTCGATGGCGGCCGGAATGGCTTCCGCCTTGGGCAGCCCGTCCAGGGCGCCGGAGTTGATCAGGGTGCCCTCGCCCGTGGTCGCCGTGCCGGTGACCGCGGGATCTTCCTCGCCGGTGTCCAGGACCGCCCGGACCGGCAGGTTGAACGTGCGGGCGAAGTCGAGGTCGCGCTGGTCATGCGCGGGGACGGCCATGATCGCGCCGGTGCCGTAGTCGGCCAGGACGTAGTCGGCCGCCCAGACGGGCAGCTTCTCACCGTTGAGCGGGTTGACGGCGTAGCGGCCGGTGAAGACGCCCGTCTTCTCGCGTTCGGTGGACTGGCGTTCGATTTCGGAGAGCGCCTTGACCTGTTCGCGGTAGGCGTCCAGGGCCGCGGCGTGTTCGTCGGTGACCAGTTCGACGGCGATCGGCGCGTCGGCGGCAACGACGAAGAACGTCGCTCCGTACAGGGTGTCCGGGCGGGTGGTGAAGACCGTGACGTCCTTGGCGGGCTTGCCGCCGTCGGCCTCGATCACGAAGTTGACGTGCGCACCCTCGGAACGGCCGATCCAGTTCTTCTGCATCGCCAGGACGCGCTCGGGCCAGTGGCCGCGCAGCTCGTCCATGTCATCCAGGAGCCGGTCGGCGTAGTCGGTGATCTTGAAGTACCACTGGTTCAGGGACTTCTTGGTGACCGGGGTGCCGCACCGCTCGCAGGCGCCGTTGACAACCTGTTCGTTGGCCAGCACGGTCTGGTCCTTGGGGCACCAGTTGACCGGCGAATCCTTGCGGTAGGCCAGGCCACGCTCATAGAAGCGCTTGAACAGCCACTGGGTCCAGCGGTAATACTCCGGATCAGAGGTCTGGATGCGGCGGGACCAGTCGGCGGAGATGGCGTAGCGCTTGAAGGACTCGGCCTGGGTCTCGATGTTGGCGTAGGTCCACTCGCTGGGGTGCGCATTCCGCTTGATGGCGGCGTTTTCAGCCGGCAGTCCGAAGGAATCCCAGCCGATCGGGTGCAGCACGTCGAAGCCCTGCTGGCGCAGGTAGCGCGCCACGACGTCGCCCATCGCGAACGCTTCGGCGTGGCCCATGTGCAGGTCGCCTGACGGATACGGGAACATGTCCAGCACATAGCGGCGTTCCCTGGAGCCGTCATCGAGCGGCGTGAAGACCTTCAGGTCCTCCCAGACCTGCGGCCACTTGGCTTCCATCGCTGCGAAACTGTAGGCGCCCTCCTCGGGCGCTTCCGTCGCGGCTGGTGCTGCTGTTCCGGTCTCTGTCTCCGGCTGAACGCTCACTGCTGGCCTCTTCTGTTCTGTCAAGCCTGGGTACCGTCACGTCTGTACCGTCACGTCTGTATTGTCAAGGCTACTTGTTCTGCCCTGGCCATCTGTTTTTGCGCTGTTCTCCGCCGGCGGCCCGGATGGACCCCGGACACACAAAAGCCCCTCGCCATGGAGGGGCCGCCGCTCGGCAATCCGAGTTCGCTTCGGGATGCCGGGCGGCTAGCTAAGCAGGATGATCGCACGCATGGAACCACTTTAGCGTCTCCGGCCGGTCCACGGCGAAACACCGGGCAGCTGAACGACGCCGGGCCGCAGCACCGCCGGCGGCGGCAGCGACGGGGCCGCCTCCCCAAGGAACATCCCATAAACGAAAACCATGGTCCAGAAATCAAATCGTTATAATCAGGGCCGGCCTGAAGGATGGGTAATTGATCCTCGTTCAAGCCCTTGCGCGCACGTAGCCAGGATCCGGAACCAGGTAATTATCGGGTAAATGCAGGTATTCGGCAGAAATGCAACGGGTGTCCGCGCGGGCGCTTCCGGGTAGTCCGCCTGGAAACCGCCATTCCGGCGATTCTCACACCCCGGCCTAGGAGAATGCTGGGAATAGACTGGCCGCGGGCTGGGCAATCCAATCCTTGCCAAACGCATCAAAGAGGAACACTATTCTCTCAAGATCGCCGATCTCTAACGATCTTATGGGGGGCCGCAAAAGGTCTCGGGTTGAGGAGCCTGGTATGAGCAATTTGCGTAATTCTGCCCTGCAAAAAAACAATCACCTGACCGACCGCTGCCGTGCCGGCCACCCGGAAATGGGCTAGCCATGTTTGGCTGGGTTACCCGTTTCAGTCTGCAGTTCCGAATCCTCGTGCTTGCCCTCGCTGCCGGAGTCATTTCCTTCGGCGTGGTGAACGTCCCGAACATTGCCGTGGACAGCATGCCCGAATTTTCCCCCGCGCACATCGAGATCCAGACTGAAGCCCTGGGTCTGTCCGCCGTCGAGGTCGAGCAGCTCATTACCTCCCCGATGGAAGCCGACCTCCTCAACGGGGTCGCGTGGCTCGACGAGATCCGCTCAAAATCAGTCCCGGGCCTGTCATCAATCGACCTCGTGTTCGAGCCGGGCACGGACCTGCTGCGTGCCCGCCAGCTGGTGGCCGAGCGGATGACCCAGGCGGTGGCGCTGCCCAACGTTTCGGCACCGCCCCTGATCATGCAGCCGACGTCATCGACCAGCCGCGTGCTGATGGTCCGGATGAACTCCAAACAGCTCTCCGGCATCGAAATGTCGGTGCTGGCCCGGTGGAAGATCAAGCCCCGCCTGATCGGCATTCCAGGCGTGGCCAACGTGTCCATCTGGGGCCAGCGTGAGCAGCAGCTGCAGGTCGAGGTCAAGCCGACCCAGCTGCAGGAAAAGGGCATAACCCTGGAGCAGGTCATCAAGACGACCGGCAACGCCGTATGGGTGTCCCCCCTGAGCTTCCTCGAGGCATCGACGCCGGGCACCGGCGGCTTCGTGGAGTCGCCCAGCCAGCGCCTCGGCATCCAGCATGTCCTTCCGATCCGCACGCCGGCGGACCTGGCCAAGGTCAGCGTCGAAGACACAAATCCGCAGCTGCTCCTGGGTGATATCGCCCAGGTCAAGGAAGACCACCAACCCCTGATCGGCGACGCCGTTGTGGGACAGGACGCCGGCCTCCTCCTGGTCGTTGAAAAGTTCCCGGGGACCAGCGCCCTGCAGGTGACGAAGGACATCGAGGCCGCCCTCAAGGACCTGGAACCCGGGCTCACGGGCATCCAGATGGACACCTCCGTCTTCCGGCCCGCCTCCTTCCTCCAGAACGCGGTGGACGGGCTCGGGCTCGGGCTGCTGTTCAGCCTGCTGGCCGCCGTCGCGCTCTTCTGGCTGCTGTTCCGCTCCTGGCGTGCCGCGGTCGTTGCCCTCGTGGCAATCGTGACCACCGTCGCGGCCGCGGCGGTGGTCCTTTACCTCCGGGACGCCACCCTCAACATCACGGTGCTGGCAGGGATCATGCTGGCGATCTCCGTGATCGTGGGCGACATCGTGGAAGACGTCCAGGCACAACGGCGGCGTCCCACGGCGCCAGCGGACCCTGATGCCAGGTCCCGCGCTGCCGTCAAACCCTGGCGGAGCGTCAGGACACCGCTGTTCCATGCGTCCCTGATCATGGTGATAGCCCTCGTTCCGGCCCTCTTCGTCACCGGGATCGGCGGATCTTTCTTCCAGCCGTTGTTCTGGTCGCTCATGCTGGCCCTGCTGGCCGCGTTGCTCGTCGGCCTGTCTGTCACGCCGGTACTGGCACGCCTCCTCCTGCCGCGCGAGACCGTCACCAGGAATGAACTTCCCGGGGCCGGCCGCGCCAAGGCCTACTACGAACGGGCCCTCGCCGGCGCCCGCTCCCGGACGGCGCTGGGCGTTGCGGCCATCGCGGTCGTCGGCGTTCTGGGCGTTGCCGCCGGATCACAGCTGGTCACCAATGTGCCGGTCGTGCCAACCGTGCCGGAGCGGACCCTGCTGGTCCAGTGGGACTCCATGGCCGGGACCTCCAACGACGAGGTCCGCAGGATCGCCTCCAAGGCCTCCGACGAACTGCGTGCCCTGCCGGGCGTGTCGGGGGTCGGCGGACACATCGGCCGGGCCATTTCCTCCGACCAGGTCGTCGGAAACAGCTCCGCCGAGCTGTGGGTTTCAATCGCAGCCGACGCCGACTTCAGCAACACCGAGCAGGCCGTCCGGGACGTGGTCCAGGGCTACCCGGGGATCGCAAACAACGTGCTGAACTATTCGCAGCAGAAGATCGGCGAACTCCGCAGCAGCCTGGAGCCGGGCTTCGCAGTCCGGGTCTACGGCACGGAACTGCCGGTGCTGCGCGAAAAGGCGGAAGAGGTCCGCAAGGCCCTCGCGAACATCGACGGCGTATCGAATCCAAGGATCAACGCCACGGCCAAGACACCCATCGTGGAAGTTGAAGTCAACCTCGAGGCCGCCCAGAAGGTCGGCATCAAGCCCGGCGACGCCAGGCGCGCCGCCGCGACCCTGATGCAGGGAATCGTCGTCGGCAACCTCTTTGAACAGCAGAAGGTTTTCGAGGTCGTCGTACGCGGCGCGCTCGACGTCAGGGACGACCTGACCAGCATCCGCGAGCTGCTCCTCGATACCCCCGGCGGGGGCCACGTCCAGCTCGGCCAGATCGCCGCCGTCCGCCTCGTGCCCAACGAGGTCGTCATCCTGCACGACGACACCTCGCGGCGGATCGACGTCGTAGCCGACATCGGGTCCCGGCCGCTGGCCGATATCCAGCGCGATATTGACGCCGCCGTGAAGCAGATCCGGTTCCCGCTGGAATATCACGCCGAAATACCGGCCAAATACAGTGAGCTGCAGGCCGCCGACACCCTGGTCCTCTGGCTGGGCGCGGCCGCACTCCTGGCGGTGCTGATCCTGCTGCAGACAGCCCTCCGCAGCTGGAATCTCGCGTTCGCCGTCTTCCTGGCCCTTCCGGCCGCGCTGGCCGGCGGTGCGGTCGCCGCATGGATCAGCGGCGCCCCCATGTCATGGATGGCGCTGGCGGCATTTGCTGCCGTCCTCGCCATTGCCGCCCGCAACGCAGCCCTGCTGTCGGCCCGTGCCGATGAGCTGTGGAGGGAAGCCCCGCAGGAGTCCTACGCCGGCGTCGTCCTGATGGCGGCCCGTGACCGGGTGTCGCCGATTCTCAAGACGGCCATCGTCACCGCGCTCATCCTGATCCCCCCGGAAGTATTTGGCGGCACCATCGGCGAGTCCGTCCTCGGCCCGATGGCGCTCATCGTAGGCGGCGGACTCGTCACCACGACTCTCGTCGGACTGTTCGCTCTCCCTCTGCTCATGCTTGGGTTCGGTCCCCGCACGGCTCCCGAAGAGTGGTCATCCGTCTACGAATCCGAAGTTCCCGTCATGCCCGTTACGCAGGAAAAGGTGGAAGTATCATGACCAGCCAAAAGCCCCTGCGGCGCCTGCCCCTGGCGGCCGCTGTCTGTGCAGCAGTTCTGTTCTCCCTCCCGGCCTGCGCGCAGTCGCCGGGGGCGGCCCCGGCGGTAGTAGCCGCCAACGAGCCCGCCAGGGTTGAAAAGAACACCACCACCGGAATTGCCAGGATCACTCTGACCGAACGGGGACTGGAGCGGCTCGAGCTGAAAACCGACACCGTCAAGCCGGGTGCCGGCGGAACGGATGTCCTCCTGGCGTACTCCGCGCTGTTGTACGACTCGAGCGGAAAGACGTGGGTCTACACCAACCCGGCCCCGCGGGTGTATGAGCGGCAGGCAGTCACGGTCGCGAAGGTGGAAGCCGGCGTGGTGACCGCCAACGCCGGCCCCCCGGCCGGGACCGCTGTCGTGACGGTCGGCGCGGCTGAGTTGTTCGGCGCCGAGTTCGACACGGCGCGCTGACATGCGCCGGATTATCGCAGCAAGCCTGAGGTTCCGCTCCGTCATCATAGCGATGGCGGCGGCCCTCATGATCGTCGGCGGTACGCAACTGAGCAATGCTTCGGTGGATGTCTTTCCGGAGTTTGCACCGCCGCGGGTTGAGGTCCAGACGGCTTGTCTGGGCCTCACGGCCTCTGAAGTCGAGGAACTTGTCACAGTTCCGATGGAAGAGGCCTTCAACGGCATCGACGGCCTGGACCAGATGCGGTCCAAGTCGGTGTCCCAACTTTCATCGATTGTGATGGAGTTCAAGGCCGGCACCGATCTGCTCGCGGCCAGGCAACTGGTGTCCGAGCGGATGGCAACAGTCATCCCGACGCTGCCGACCTGGGCGGCGCCCCCGCTGATGCTTCAGCCGCTGTCCTCCACGAGCCGCGTCATGAAGATCGGCCTCTCCTCCGACACCCGCTCCCTCATCGAGATGTCCATGCTTTCCTACTGGAACATCAGGGCACACCTGCTCAGGGTCCCGGGGGTCGCGAACGTCGCGATCTGGGGGGAGCGGCTCCAGATGCTGCAGGTGCAGGTGGACCCGGCCAAGCTGGCCGCCCACAACGTCACGCTGGAGAACGTGATGAGCTCCACCTCCGATGCCCTGGACGCGGGCCTGCTCAAGTACTCCCCCGGGGCCTTGATCGGTACCGGAGGTGCGCTCGAAACACCCAGCCAGACCATGAGCATCAGGCACGTACAGCCCATCACCTCACCGGCGGAACTCGCCCAGGTTGCTGTGGAGCGCGAACAGGGCGAGCCTCCGCTGCGGCTCGCCGACGTCGCGAACGTGGTGGAGGACCATCAGCAGCTGATCGGTGACGCGGTCATCAACGGCGGGCCCGGGCTGATGCTCATAGTGGAGAAGCTGCCGTGGGGCAACACCCTCGAGGTGACCCGTGGAGTCGAAGAGGCCCTGAAGGAGCTCCAGCCCGGGCTAACCGGGATCAGCGTGGACACCACGTTGTTCCGGCCGGCGTCGTTCATTGAGGAATCCCTCGGCAACCTCAGCGTCGCTCTCCTGCTGGGCTGCCTCCTGGTGGTCCTGGTGCTGAGCCTCTTCCTCTTCCAGTGGCGGACCGCGCTGGTCAGCGTCGTGGCCATCCCGTTGTCGCTGGTTGCCGCTGCCCTGGTGCTCTACTGGACAGGGGGCACGGTTAACACGATGGTGCTTGCGGGCCTGGTGATCGCCGTCGGGGTGGTGGTGGACGATGCCATCATCGACGTCGAAAACATCGTCCGAAGGCTGCGCCAGCACCGGGCAAGCGGCGGAACGGAAAGCACCGCCCGGGTGGTCGTCAACGCCTCGCTGGAGGTCCGCGGCCCGATTGTGTACGCCACCCTGATTATCGTGGCCGCCACGGTGCCGATCTTCTTCCTGGACGGCCTCACCGGGGCCTTCTTCCGTCCGCTCGCCACGTCCTACACGCTGGCGGTGATGGCGTCCATGCTCGTGGCACTCACGGTGACCCCGGCCATGGCCTACATCTTCCTTCGGAATGCGAAGCTGGAGGACCGGGACCCGCCGCTGGTCAGGGTCCTCAAACGCTGGTACAGGGCTGTACTGAGGCCCAGTGTCCGCCGGCCGGTCCCCGGCTACCTCGCCGTGGCGGCCCTCGGCGTCGTGGGCATTGTGGCGGCACCGCTGCTGGGACAGTCCCTGCTGCCTTCCTTCAAGGAACGGGATTTCCTGATGCACTGGGTCACCCAGCCCGGCACGTCCAATTCCGAAGAAGTGCGCGTCAGCCAGCTGGCCTGCAAGGAACTGATGACGGTACCCGGCGTGAACAACTGCGGCTCCCACATCGGGCAGGCTTTCGCGGCCGACGAGGTGGTGGGCGTCAACTTCGGTGAAAACTGGATCAGCATCGACCCCTCGGTGGACTACGACGAAACGCTCGCGTCCGTCCAGGAAATCGTGGACGGATATCCCGGAATCCACCGGGACGTCCAAACCTACCTCAAGGAACGTGTCCGCGAAGTGCTGACGGGCACCGGCTACTCCATCGTCGTCCGGGTGTACGGGGACGATCTTCCGGTGCTGCGCCAGCAGGCGGACAAGGTCAAGAAGGTCCTCGGCGGAATCGAGGGCGCGATTGGCGCCAAGGTTGCCCTGCAGGTCAACGTGCCGCAGGTCGATGTTGAGGTGGACCTGCCCGCGGCCAACCGCTACGGCCTGAAACCGGGCGACGTCCGGCGCGCCGCGGCCACGCTCGTTGCCGGCGAAGAAGTGGGCGATGTCTACCGGGGCGGCAAGGCCTACGACGTCCAGGTGTGGAGCCCGCCGGAAATCCGGACCAGTGTCTCGAGCATCGAGAACCTCCCCCTGGATACCCCGGGCGGGGAGAAAATCAGGATGGCAGATGTCGCCAGGATCTCGGTGAAGCCGACACCGAACGTGATCGAACGCTCGGAGGGGTCCCGGCGTCTCGATGTCAGTGCCAACGTCAAGGAAGGCGACCTGGCCAAGGTCGTGGAAAAGCTGGAGGCCGATCTCCAGTCGGTGGAATTCCCCGTCGGTTACAGCGTGGACATCCTTGGCGAATATGCGGAGCGGCAGGCGGCGGCACAGCGCCTGCTCGTCTACAGCATCGGCGCGGTCCTCGTCGTCTTCCTCCTGCTCCAGGCAGCATTCCGGAGCTGGCGGCTGGCCACACTGGCCATCCTGACGTTGCCCGTTGCCCTGGTGGGGGGAGTCCTGGCCGCCCATCTCAGCGGCGGGATCCTCTCCCTGGGCTCGCTCGTGGGCTTCCTGACGGTCATGGGTATCGCAGCCCGTAACGGCATCCTGCTCATCAACCACTGCCAGCACCTGGAAAAGTACGAGGGCATGGCCTTCGGCCCGGCACTGGTGTTGCGTGGTGCTGCCGAGCGGTTGTCGCCGATCCTGATGACCACCCTGGCCACCGCCCTCGCCCTGGTTCCGCTCGTGGTCATGGGCAATATTCCCGGTCACGAGATCGAACACCCCATGGCGGTGGTGATCCTGGGCGGCCTTGTCACCTCGACCCTGGTCAACCTGTTCATCGTCCCGTCGCTCTACCTGCGGTTCGCCAAACGGCGTCCTGCCCGTGAGCGCCGGCCCCGTCAGGCCGAGCCGGCCCCGGCCGTCTAGCCGCAACCAACCCACCACTAGGAGAGGCTAAAACAGATGTCGAAGCGAAGAACACGATTCACGGCGTACGGCTCCGCAGTTCTGCTCGTGCTGGGTACGCTGACGGTGACGTCGGCAGCCACGGCGACGGCGGCGGCTACCAATCCCCAGGACCTCTGCGGAACAGGCACGGCGATCAGATTAGACCGCTCAGCCTTCCCGCGCACCCCGGAGATTGAGAACAAGTGGTTCCCGCTCGAGCCCGGCATGCAGTTCACCACGACCGGCACAGTGTTCTCCAAGACGGAGGGCACGACGAAAGAGCGCACGGTCATCTCCACGGTGACCGGTCTGACCAAGAAGATCGACGGCGTCAACACCGTCGTGGTGTGGGACCGGGACTTCACCGACGGTGAGCTCGCGGAATCAGAACTGGCCCTCTTCGCCGAGACGAAGAAAGGGACCGTGTGGCTGTTCGGCGAGTATCCCGAAGAGTATGAAAACGGGGAGCTCGCAGGCGCGCCAAGCACCTTCATCAGCGGAATCGACAAGGCCCAGGCGGGAATCGCCATGCTGGACCACCCCCGCCCGAAGTCCCCCGCTTATCCCCAGGCCTTCGCTCCCAGCGTGGACTTCCTGGACTGCGCGAAGGTCCTGAAAAAGGACCAACGCGTCTGCGTCCCGACAGGTTGCTACGACGATGTGGTGGAGATCGTTGAATCCAACCCGCGGGAGCCGCAAAGCGTCGCCGGCACCCAGCACAAGTTCTATTCAAAGAAGACAGGTCTGATCCAGGTCACGCCCGACGGCGGGGACGACCAGGAGACTATGGCCCTGGTCAAGATCAAGAAACTCAGCAGCCGGGAGCTGGAAAGCGTCAACGAGCAGGCGTTGCAGCAGGACCGGCGGGGGTACACGGTCAGCAAGGACGTCTACGCCAAGACGCCCCACGCGGTCGTTTCAACCCCCTCCGGTGGCGCGTCCTGACCGGACGCCGGACAGGCACCATAAACAACAGGGCAGAAAAGAGCTCCGGCCAGGTTTACCTGGCCGGAGCTCCCGTTGTGTGCAGGTTGTGCGCTGGCTTACCTGACGTCGTCGTCGACCCAGTCCATGGACTTGGTGATGGCCTTCTTCCAAAGGCGCATCTGGCGGTCCCGCTCGCCCGGCTCCATCGACGGTTCCCACCGCTTGTCCTCGGACCAGTTGGCCGAGCACTCGCCCAGGTCCTTCCAGAAGCCGACGGCGAGGCCGGCCGCGTAGGCGGCCCCCAGCGCCGTGGTTTCCACGACCTTCGGCCGGATCACCGGAACGCCGAGGATGTCCGCCTGGAACTGCATCAGGGCGTCGTTGGCGACCATGCCGCCGTCGACCTTCAGCTCGGTCAGCGGCACGCCGGAGTCCGCGTTGACGGCGTCGAGCACCTCGCGGGTCTGGAAGGCGGTGGCCTCCAGCGCGGCCCGCGCGATGTGGCTCTTGTTCACGAACCGGGTCAGGCCGACTATCGCGCCGCGGGCGTCGGAGCGCCAGTACGGGGCGAACAGGCCGGAGAACGCCGGAACAATGTACACGCCGCCGTTGTCCTTCACCGAGGCCGCGAGCGTCTCCACTTCCGGGGCGCTGCTGATCATGCCGAGGTTGTCCCGCAGCCACTGGACCAGGGCGCCCGTGATCGCGATCGAGCCCTCCAGGGCGTAGTGCGGCGCCGCGTCGCCGAGCTTGTAGCCCACCGTGGTCAACAGCCCGTTCTTCGAGTGGACGATTTCCTCACCCGTGTTGAAGATGAGGAAGCAGCCCGTGCCGTAGGTGTTCTTGGCTTCCCCGGCCTCGAACGCCGCCTGGCCGAACGTCGCCGCCTGCTGGTCGCCCAGGATGCCCGAAACGGGCACCTCGCGCAGCAGCTGGGAGGTGTGCACCGTGCCGTAGACCTCCGAGGAGGACTTGATGGCCGGCATCATGGAGGCCGGAACGCCGAAGGCAGCCAGGATTTCCTCGTCCCAGGACAGCGTCTCGAGATCCATGAACATGGTCCGTGACGCGTTGGTCACGTCGGTGACGTGCACGCCGCCGTCCGTCCCGCCGGTCAGGTTCCAGAGCACCCAGCAGTCCGTGTTTCCGAACACCAGGTCGCCGGCTTCCGCCTTGGCCCGCGCGCCCTCGACGTTGTCCAGGATCCACTTGATCTTGGTGCCGGAGAAGTAGGTCGCGAGCGGCAGGCCCACCTTCTGCTTGAAGCGTTCCACTCCCCCGTCCTTCGCCAGTTCATCCACGATCGGCTGCGTGCGGGTGTCCTGCCACACGATCGCGTTGTACACGGGCTCGCCGGTGGTCTTGTCCCACACGACGGCGGTTTCGCGCTGGTTGGTGATGCCGACGGCGGCGATGTCGTGCCGGGTCAGGTTCGCCTTGGACAGGGCCGAGCCGATGACCTCGCGGGTGTTGTTCCAGATCTCGACGGGGTTGTGCTCCACCCAGCCGGCCTGCGGGAAGATCTGCTCGTGTTCCATCTGCCCTGAGGAGACGATGTGGCCGCTGTGGTCGAACACGATGGCGCGGCTTGACGTGGTGCCCTGGTCAATGGCAATTACATACTGAGACATCGTTGTTTCTTTCTGTAGGAACGGATGCAGGAAATCTTGACGCGGGGACTACTTGACGACTATCGGAACCCACTGGGACATCAGGCCGCCCAGCACGCCGCCGATGATCGGTCCGACAATCGGCACCCAGGAGTAGGCCCAGTCGCTGGACCCCTTGCCCTTGATGGGAAGCAGGGCGTGGGCGATGCGCGGGCCCACGTCACGGGCGGGGTTGATGGCGTAGCCGGTCGGCCCGCCGAGGGAAGCGCCGATGCCCACAACCAACAAGGCAACCGGCAGCGGGCCAAGGCTGGCGGCGCTCTTGCCGAACATCAGGATCACGAAGACCAGCACGAAGGTTCCAATGATTTCCGTGACAACGTTCCAGCCATAGCTGCGCAGGGCCGGACCGGTGGAGAACACCGCCAGCTTGCTGGCGGCCAGCGGCTCCTCGTCGAAGTGCTGCTTGTAGGCCAGCCAGCAGACCACGGCACCGATGAAGGCACCCACCAGTTCCCCGCCAAAGTAGGTAAAGATCGATGCGGCATCAACGGGAATGCCGGGGACAAATTCCTTAGCACCGCTGGACACGATGCCCAGAGTCACGGCGGGGTTCAGATGGGCCCCGGACTTGGCAGCAACAAACACACCAGCCATGACCGCGAGGCCCCAGCCCCAGTTCACCAGGTGGAAACCACCAGCGTTGCCCTTCGTGCCCTTCAGCGCAACGTTGGCCACCACGCCGCAACCCAGCAGGGTGAGCATCATGGTTCCGAATACTTCAGACAGGAAAACTAATCCAAGAGACATCTTTGACTCTCCTCTATTTTCTGTTGTCGGCCCTTCGCGGGTTTGAAGGGCCGTGCTGCCGGCCTTGCGTTGGCGCCGCCGGCCGGCCACTGCGCCGGCCGCCGGGGCGGACCGTGCAGTCCTTGCTCCCGGGCTTCCCTGCCCGGTCCCGCAAGTCGTGTCAGGCGACCAGGCTGTGGACCCGGACGCCGTGGAACCGCTGGAGCACCTCCTGGGCGTGGCTGATTTCCCAGGCCCGCGTTGCCGCGTCCCAGCCGAGCGGGCCGGACAGGAGACCGGCAACTTCGTTGAGCAGTTCGCCGGTCACCAGGCCGCGGAAAGCAAGCGGGGTGCGGCGGATCAGGACGTCGATCAGGTGCCCGATCTGCTCGTTCTGCGCCATGAACTCCAGTTCGCGGACGCTGAGTTCACGGGTGGAGTGCAGGAGCCGGTCCGGCGCACTGTTCCCGTCGCTGTCCGGCGCGCCGTCGAGGAAGGCGATGACGTCCGCGGCACGGGTCCCGTACCGGACCAGCAGCCCGGCGGTGCGGTCGGCACCGCGGCCTGCTGCCATGTGCGCCTTGATCCAGCGCTGGATGCCGTCCTCAGTGTCCGGGAAGCCCGCGCCGCCGCCGATGGGGAGCTTCGCCGTCGAGACCTTCCGTTCCATGCCGAGTTCGGCGAGGATGTCATTGCTCAGGTGTTCGGCCAGGGCCCGGAAGGTGGTCCATTTGCCGCCCACGAGGCTGAGGACGACGGCGCCGCCGGCTGCCGCCGCGCCCGTTGCGCCGCCGGCGGACCCGGCGCGGCGTTCGATCCGGTAGTCCCGGCTGACGAAGCCGGGCTGGGTGGCGTCGTGCTTCGGCAGGGGGCGCACGCCCGCGAAGGAATAGACGATCTGCCCGCGGCCCACCGCCACCTCCGGGAACACCTGGCCGATCAGGTCAAAGAAGTAGTCGATCTCGGCTTCGGTGCAGACGGCGTCCTCGGCCAGGTCCGCCTCCACGTCGGTGGTGCCCACGAGGACCCGGTCCCCCATCGGGTAGATCAGCACGATCCGGCCGTCGGCGTGTTCGAAGTAGATCTCCCGTCCGTTGCACGCCGCCAGCAGTTCCGGGTGGTCCAGCACAATGTGCGAGCCCTTGGTGCCGCCCATGAACGACGAGGCCGCGCCCATGGCCTGGTTGGTCAGGTCGACCCAGGCACCGGTGGTGTTCACGATGACGTCCGCAGTGAAGTCGAAGTCCTCCCCGGTGAGCTCATCGCGGAGCCTGACGGTACCGCCCGTTCCGGCCCCGGTTCCCGTTCCGGCCCCGGTTCCCGTTCCGGCTCCGCCGGCCGGCCCGGAAACTAGCGAGACGTAGTTGCTGGCGCGGGCCGTGCCGCCTGCCGCGCCGGCCTTTTCACCGTCCTGCAGCACGTCGAGGGTCAGCCGCTCCGGGTTGTGCACCGAGGCGTCGAAGTACGTTGCGGTGTACTTCACGCCCGGGTGCAGCCGTGGCAGCTCGGCGAGGGAATGCCGGCGGCCGCGGAACTGGTGCCGCGGCACCGGGCCGCCGTCGCGGGAGAAGAAGTCGTACAGGCCCAGGCCGAGTTTGATCAGGAAGGCTCCGCGCTCCCGGGGTGTGCCCTGTCGCCTGTGGGTCAGGAAGCGCAGCGGTGCGGCGAGGACGCCGGAGAAGGTGCTGAAAATGGGAATGGTGGTCTGCAGCGGTTTTACATAGTGGGGAGCGATGCGCAGGAGGCGGTTGCGCTCGACCACGGACTCCCGCACGAGGCGGAATTCGCCGTTTTCGAGGTACCGGATGCCGCCATGGATCATGTGCGAGGAGGCGCCGCTGGCGCCCTGGCAATAGTCGCCGCGTTCGACGAGGGCCACGTCCACACCTTGCAGTGCCAGGTCCCGGAAGGTGCCCACCCCGTTGATGCCGCCACCGATGATGAGCACCTGCGCGTGCCGCCGCGTCCGCAGCTTCTGCACCGCTGCGCGGCCGCCGGCGGGGGCCGGGATGCGGGATGAATCCTTGTGTCCCAATACTGCTCCTTGGGTTTGGCCAGATGCGCCGAGCCCTAGGGCGCGGCGCCGTTCAACACTATTGTTTGGAGTAATGGAAAATGGAGTCAAGCTCTATGCACAAACGTGCAGGACGGAAAAGTAATGACACCCTCGCGCCACTCCGACGCCCTCCGCGCGGCCCAGCTGTATTACCTTCAGGACCTGACCATGGACGCGATCGCCCGCGAACTCCGGACGTCCCGGTCCACGGTTTCGCGGCTCCTGTCGGCGGCCCGCGAATCCGGTCTCGTGCAGATCCAGATCCGCAGCCCGCTGGACACCGGGCCCGAACTGGAGAGCATGATCCGGGCCGACTACAAGGTGGATGTGCACGTTGTTCCCGTCGTGGACACGCTCAATGAGGCGGAAACACTGGACCGCGTGGCCATGCAGGCAGCCCGGACGATCGGCCCGCTGGTGGACTCCAACGCCATCATCGGGGTGGCGTGGGGCTCCACCCTGAGCGCCGTGAGCCGGCACCTGACGCGGAAGATCACCCACGACAGCGTGGTCGTCCAGCTCAACGGCGCCGGGAACATGCAGACCACGGGCATCACGTACGCCTCGGACATCATGCGGCGCTTCGGCCGCGCGTACGATGCACGGGTGGAGCAGTTCCCGGTCCCGGCGTTCTTCGACCACGCCGCGACCAAAACGGCCATGTGGAATGAGCGCAGTGTTCAACGGGTCCTGAAGCTGCAGTCACGAATGAGCATCGCGATTTTCGGTGTCGGATCGGTCGACGCCGACTACCCGAGCCATGTCTATGCCGGCGGCTACCTGGACGAGGATGACCTGTCCGTGCTGGCCCGTTCCGACGTTGTGGGGGACGTCGCCACGGTCTTCTTCCGGGCGGACGGCTCCACGGACGGGATCACCCTCAACGAACGCTCCACGGGCCCGGACCTCGCCCAGCTCCGCCAGGTGCGGCGTCGTATCTGTGTGGTGTCCGGTGCCTCCAAGATCAACGGGCTGCGCGGCGCGCTGGCCGCGGGCCTGGCCACCGACCTGATCCTGGACGAGGCCAGCGCCCGGCGCCTGGTCAGGTTCGACGGGCTGTCCTGATCGTGCCGGGACGGCCTGTCCCTTGGGGCGGCAGGCCGCGGAGTCGGTAAAGTCAATGCTATGAAACCCTCGCCCCGGCTCGGCCTCAACAATGGCGTCCTCATCGACCAGTTGGGAATCGGGCTCTACAAGGTTCCCCCGGCGGAGGCCGCCGGAATCGTCACGATGGCCCTGGAAGCCGGCTACCGGCACTTCGACACCGCCGCCATGTACGGCAACGAAACCGGCGTCGGCAGGGGCATCGGGGCGCTGTCCGGATTCTCCGCCAGCGATGACGCCCGGGGAGGTTCAGGCGAAGCCTTTCCGGCGCTCTCGCGCGAGGACCTGTTCGTCACGACCAAGGTGTGGAACGACGACCAGGGCTACGATGCCACCCTGCGCGCCTTCGACACCACGATCTCCAACCTCGGCCTGGAATACGTGGACCTGTACCTGATCCACTGGCCGTGCGCCGCGCGCGGGCTCTACACGGAGAGCTACCGGGCCCTGGAAACGCTGTACCGCGAGGGCAAGGTGCGGGCGATCGGCGTCTCCAATTTCCAGCCCGCCCACCTGGACCATCTGCTGGAATCCGCGGAGGTGGTCCCCGCCGTGAACCAGGTCGAGCTCCATCCCTGGCTCCAGCAGGAGGAGCTGCGGTCCCTGCACCGCAAGCTCGGCATCACCACCGAGGCATGGAGCCCGCTCGGCCGCGGCCGGGTCCTGCAGGACCCGGTGGTGCTGGAGCTTGCTGCGGCGCACGGCCGGACCGCGGCGCAGATCATCCTCCGGTGGCACGTCCAGCTGGGCAATGCCGTCATCCCGAAGGCGAGCTCCTACGCGCGGCTCCGGGAGAACCTGGACGTCTTCGGCTTCGCCCTCGATGCGGCGGATATGGAAGCCCTTGCCGCCCTGGAGCGTGGCGTCCGCACCGGCTCCCACCCCGACACCGTCAACTAGGATCCGAACGAATGGAACACGTGGACACTGTGCCCACCCCCGCGCCCCTTTTCAGTGCTGAGCTCGCCGCCCGCACCCGGGCAGCGGCGGTGGACCTCGACGGGGGCAGGGTCGCCTACTGGAGCTACGAGCCCGTCGTCGTGACCCCGGAGACCAGGACCATCCTGGTCATCCACGGTTTCCGCGGCGACCACCACGGCCTGCTCCGGGTGGCCGACCAGCTGCCGGACATGCGCCTCATCATGCCTGACCTCCCCGGGTTCGGCAGCTCCGCCGCGTTCGAGGGCGGCGGACACAGTGTCGACCGCTACGGCCGGTTCATCGGCGGTTTCATGGCTGCCCTGGGCCTGGGCCCGGAGACGGTGCTGCTGGGACATTCCTTCGGCTCGATCGTCGCGGGCCACTTCGTGGCGGCCAACCCCGGCGCAGTCTCGGAGCTGATCCTGATCAACCCGATTGCGGCCCCCGCCCTCGAGGGGCCCAAAGGCGTCATGACCAAGCTTGCCGTGCTGTATTACGAGGCCGCCGCACGCCTCCCTGCGCGGCTCGGACTCGCGCTGCTCCGCAGCCAGCTGATCGTCCGGGCGATGAGCGAGGCCATGGCCAAGACCAGGGACAGGGACCTCCGGCGGTTTGTCCACGCCCAGCACAGCGCCTACTTCGCCGCCTTCGCCGACAGGGACAGCCTGCTGGAGGCCTTCAAGGCCTCCGTCGGCAGCAATGTGTCCGAGGTGGCCCGCGCCCTGACGCTTCCCGTGCTGCTGATCGCCGGGGAAAAGGACGAGATCGCCATGCTCCCCGACCAGCACAAGCTCGTGGCGCTGCTCCCGGACGGGACCCTGGAAGTCATTCCGGGCGTCGGGCATCTGATCCACTACGAAACCCCGGAACCTGCCGCGGGCTTCATCCGGCGCTTCCTGAAGGACCACACCGCGTGAAAATTCTGATCGATGCCCGCTTCACCAGGCTGGACCAGCACGACGGCATCAGCCGCTACGGCGCCAGCCTCATCGCGGCGGCGGCAAGGATCGCGGATGTCTCCATGCTCATCAGCGACGTCCGCCAGCTGGCGCTCCTGCCCGATGTGCCGTACACCCTGATCAACAGCCCGCTCTCCCCCGCCGAGCTGTTCGTGGCGGCGAGGGTCAACAGGCTCGGCGCCGACGTCGTGGTCTGCCCCATGCAGACGATGGGGACCTGGGGCCGGAAGTACGCCCTGGTGCTGACGCTGCACGATCTGATCTACTACGAGCACCCGGCGCCGCCCGGGTTCCTGCCGGCCCCGGTCCGGGTTCTCTGGCGCCTGTACCACAAGGCCTTCTGGCCGCAGCGCCTCCTGCTGAACCGGGCCGACGTCGTCGCAACGATCAGCTCCACCACCGCGGCCCTGATCGCGAAGTACCGGCTCACGAAGCGGCCCGTCCGGATCGTGGGCAACGCCCCGCAGCACGGCCATACGCCCCGGGACCCCGGGGCGGGCGCGGACAAGACGCTGCTCTACATGGGTTCGTTCATGCCCTATAAGAACGTCGAGACCATGATCAGGGGCATGGCGGAACTGCCGGACATGACCCTGCACCTGCTGAGCCGGATCAGCCCGGAGCGCCGCGCCGAGCTGGAGCAGCTGGCCCCGGACGGCGCGAGGATCGTGTTCCACAACGGCGTCACCGACGCCGAGTACGAGGCCATGCTGGCCCGCACCACCGCCCTGATCAGCCTGTCCAGGGCGGAGGGCTACGGGCTCCCGCTCGTGGAGGCCATGTCCCACGGCACCCCCGTCATCGCCAGCGACATCCCGATCTTCCGGGAAGTGGGCGGAGACGCCGCCAGCTACGTGCACCCGGACTCACCCCCGGAGTTCGCCCAGGCCGTGCGGACGCTGGAGCAGCCGGAGTTGTGGAAGGCCCGCTCGCGGCTTTCGGTGGAGCGTGCCGCCGGCTTCAGCTGGGACGAATCGGCGCGCCGGCTAGTGGACGCGGCCGCAGAGGCCGTGGCGATGCGGGGCCGCAAGCGTGCTCCGGGAACACTTTCCTAGAGGACGTCGACGCCGTCGAGCCGCAGTTGCACAGGATCGTCGCTGCGTTTGGCGGCAGCGGCGGCCTTGACCGCACGCATCACCCTGGTGGCCTCCGTGGCCTGGGCGTAGGGGATGAACATCAGCGTCCGGACGTCCTCGCCGGCCTCCCGCGGTGGCTGCCGCGCCGCCGCCGGGCTGCCGGCGCTGGCCGCTGGGGCCCCTGCGAGCACCAGCGGTGCGGGCCCTGCCGTCCGCAGCATGATCCCCTGCGCGCCCAGCCGCTGTTCGATGGCCTGGGTGAAATGCCCGACGGCGGTCCGGCCGCCGGTGACGGACGCGATCCGCACGGCCGGTGGAAGCTGGAGCTCCTGCCGCAGGTCCAGCTCCCGGCGGGCATAGCCGGCGGGATCCCAGCGCAGCAGGGCACCGACGCCGGCGGCGTCGTCGGCGGTGATGACCACGAGGCCGCCGTCCGGTGCCGGGCGGACGAGGGCGGCGGCGTTGAACCAGCGGCGGACGGCGTCTTCCCCGGCGCGGAGGTTTTCCCGGCGCAGCAGCGAGTCACCGTCCAGCAGCAGGGCCGCGGCGTAGCCTCCGGCGGCGACCGGCTCGGCCCCTACCGTCGCCACGACAAGCGCCGTGGTGTCAGGAACGCCGGCCAGGACGCGGTCCCCGGAGGACGTGACGACCGGCTGTCCGGGAAAGGCCCGGCCCAGTTCCTCGGCGGTCCGGAGCGCCCCCGTGGCGCCCCGCCGGAGCCTGGTGCCGTTGCAGGTGCCGCAGCGCCAGGCGGGGGCGGGGGTGGAGCACCAGCGGCATTGCGGCACCGCGGAGCTGCCGCTGGACCCGGCGATGGCCAGCGGGCCTCTGCAGGCGGTGCAGCGTGCCGGTTCACGGCAGTTTTCGCAGGCCAGCGAGGGGGCGTAGCCGGACCGGGCCACCTGGACGAGCACGGGGCCCCGTTCCAGGCCCTCCTTGGCGGCACGCCAGGCGGCGCCCGGCAGCCGGGCGACCCGGGCCAGCGGATCATGCTCCAGCTCGAAGCTGTCGGCCGTGTTGAGCACCCGCGGGACGGTGCGCCGCACGACGGTCCGTTCCGCCTCGACGGGCCAGGCCCAGCCGGACTCGACGAGCCGCTGCGTCTCGGTGCTGCGCGCGTGGCCGGCAAGCAGGCACGCGGCACCCTCCTGGCCGGCACGGAGCAGCAGCACCTCGCGGGTGTGGGCGTACGGGGAGCGTTGCTCGATGTGGAGGTCGTCGCCATCGTCCCAGCAGATGACGAGCCCGAGCCGGTGGACCGGCGCGTACGCGGCGGAGCGGGTGCCGACGGCGACGCCGGCGGCGCCGCTGAGCAGCCGCAGGAAGCTCCGGTAGCGGGGCGTCTGGCCGTCATCCGCGGCGAGGCGGGCGATGTCGCCGGCGGGAAGGAGTTCGAGGAGCGCGGCCTCCACCCGCTCCAGGTCGCGGTAGTCGGGTACCACGACGACTGCGCCGCGGCCGGACAGGCGGACGGCGGCGACGGCCTGCGCCACCAGGTGCGGCCAGCCTGCCGGGCCGAAGCCCTGCAGCGGGCTCAGCACGGCGCGCGGGGACTCCCCCGCAGCCAGGTGCTGGAGGAAGGCCGGGCCGTTGCGGTAGGCGGACCAGCCCGCGGCCGGTGCTGCCGCGGTCTCTGCCGCAGTTTCAGGAGCGGTTCCGGCCGCGAACAGTGCCGGGTCCAGGCGCCCGCCGGGCGCGAACTCCTTTTCCAGTTTGGCCATCCGGGGCGGCACGGCGACGCGCAGGACGTCGCTGACCGTTCCGGCGTACCGCGCGGCGACCCGGCCGGCGAGTTCAAGGACGGCCGGCGTGAGCACCGGTACGGGCGAGACGACGTTGTGCAGCGGCACCAGGGTGTGTCCGGCGTCGGATTCCGCAGTCCTGTCCACGAGGTAGCCGGGAAGCTCCTGGCCGTTGAACTTCACCTTGACCCGGGTGCCGGGCTGCGCCGCGGCATCAAGGCTGGCCGGGACGCTGTAGTCGAACGGCCGGTCCAGGTGCGGGAGGGAGGATTCGAGCAGCACCCGCGCCACCGGCAGTTCCGCCGCGAGGACGGGGCCGGCGGCAGGCATGCGGGCCGGCGGGAAGCCGTGGAGCAGGGACAGCTGGAGGGGTTCATCCGGCGCGGTCGCGCCGCCATGGACCGGCGTCATGGCACCTCCCTCCCTTCAGCAGCGGTTCAACAGCTTCTGCGCTGCTCAATAAATCTGCGCTGCTCAATAAAGAAGCGGCTCAATAAAGAGTAGCCAGGCCCCCGGATCGGGGCCTGGCTACAGCACATCACACAGCAGTGACATTTAAGGCAGTGACATCTGACGCAGTGACATTAAAAGCACCGGCAGTAACGCCTCAGGCGTTGAAGAATGCCTTGAGGTCATCCACCCGGTCCAGCCGTTCCCAGGTGAAATCGGGATCTTCGCGGCCGAAGTGGCCGTGGGCGGCGGTCTTGGCATAGATCGGGCGCTTGAGGTCGAGGGCGTCGATGATGGCCCGGGGGCGCAGGTCGAAGATCTCGGCGATCGCGGCGCTGATCCGGGCCGGGTCCACGGTTTCGGTCCCGAAGGTCTCCACGTAGGTTCCCACCGGGCGGGCCTGGCCGATCGCGTAGGCGATCTGGATTTCGGCGCGCTTGGCGAGTCCTGCGGCCACGACGTTCTTCGCGACCCAGCGCATCGCGTAGGCCGCCGAGCGGTCCACCTTGGACGGATCCTTGCCGGAGAAGGCGCCGCCGCCGTGGCGGGCCATGCCGCCGTAGGTGTCGACGATGATCTTGCGGCCGGTGAGGCCGGCGTCGCCGACCGGTCCGCCGATGACGAACGCCCCGGCGGGGTTGAGGATATTTTTGGTCCGCGAGATGTCCAGGTTGGACAGCGCCATGACGGGATCGACCACGTACTCGGCCAGGTCGGCGCGGAGCTGCTCGAGGCTGGCGCCTTCGGCGTGCTGGCTGGAGATGACGACGGTCTCGACGGAGACCGGCCGGTCGCCGTCGTAACCCACTGTTACCTGGGTCTTGCCGTCCGGGCGGAGGTAGCCGAGGAGGCCGTTCTTGCGGACCTCGGTGAGCCGCTCGGAGAGCCGGTGCGCGAGCCAGATCGGGACGGGCATGTAGGAGGGGGTCTCGTCGCTGGCGTAGCCGAACATGAGGCCCTGGTCGCCCGCGCCCTGGAGGTCGTAATCGTCCTCCTGGCGTCCTTCGCGTGCTTCGAGGGAGTTGAACACGCCGCCGGCGATGTCGTTGGACTGCTGGCCGATGGAGACGGACACGCCGCAGCGGGCGCCGTCGAAGCCGTTCGCCGAGGAGTCGTAGCCGATGCCGAGGATGGTCTCCCGGACGATCTGGGGGATCTCGACGTAGGCGTCCGTGGTGACCTCGCCGGCGACGTGGACCAGGCCGGTGGTGGCCAGGGTCTCCACGGCAACGCGGGATTCGGGGTCCTTGGCCAGCAGCGCGTCGAGGATCGCATCGCTGATCTGGTCACAGATCTTGTCGGGATGCCCCTCGGTCACCGACTCTGACGTGAACAGCCGGAGCGAGGCGGGCGTGGACCCGTGGAAATCAGGGATGTGCAGCGGTAAAGTCACTCAACTACCTTACTGGTTGGAAAACGGACGTCCGGCGGCGTGTGTCCCTGTGCTACGGAGACGTTGCTTACGCCGGCCTCAGGCGGGCGGGACAACCCGGCTCAGTTCGGCGCTGATGCGGTCCAGCACGGCCGCCGCAACGTCGGCCTTGGAACCGGCCGCCTCCTGGGGTTCGGAGCCGGACCGGGAAAGGATGACCACGGAGTTGCTGTCCTGCCCGAAGACCTTGCCCTGGCCCACGTGGTTGACCACCAGCAGGTCGCAGGCCTTGCGGCGCAGCTTGGCCGCGGCGTACTCGAGGACGTCGCCCTCGGCGTCGCCGGTTTCGGCGGCGAAACCGACGATCAGCTGGTGGCGGGAGGCGGCGTCGCGGACTTCGACGAGTTCCTGCAGGATGTCCGGGTTCCGCACCAGTGAGATGACCGGATCGGCGACGCCGTCGCGCTTCTTGATCTTGGTCCCGGAGACATCCGCCGGACGGAAGTCCGCCACGGCGGCGGCCATGATGACGACGTCGGAGTCTGCGGCGGCGTGCAGCGCCGCCTTGCGCAGTTCCAGGGCAGTCTCCACTTCCACCAGTTCGACGCCGTCCGGTGCGGGGACTTCCATGTGGGCGGCCAGCAGCCGGACGCGGGCGCCGGCGTCGCGGGCGGCAATGGCCAGGGCCACGCCCTGCTTGCCGGAGGACCGGTTGCCCAGGAACCGCACGGGATCCAGCGGCTCTCGGGTGCCGCCGGCGCTGATGGTGACGGTGAAGCCCGCGAGGGGCTGGCTGGCAGACGGCGGGGGAAAGGCAGACGGCACGGGGAAGGAAGCCGACGCCGGGAGCGTGCCGGGTACGGCCGGGGCGCCGGCCAGGGCCAGGGCGGCCTCGAAGATGGCCTCGGGTTCGGGCAGGCGGCCGGGGCCGGAGTCCGCGCCGGTCAGCCGGCCGCTGGCGGGCTCAAGGACCGTGATGCCGCGGCTGCGCAGGGTTTCGACGTTGGCCTGGGTTGCCGGGTGGCGCCACATTTCGGTGTGCATGGCCGGTGCCATCAGCACCGGGCCGCGGGCCATCAGCAGGGTGGTGCCCAGCAGGTCGCCGGCCTGGCCGGTGGCGGCGCGCGCCAGCAGGTCCGCGGTGGCCGGGGCCACCACGATCAGCTCGGCCTCGTGGCCCAGCCGGACGTGGTTGACGGTGGGGACCTCGTCGAAGACGCTGCTGGTGACGGGGTGTCCGGACAGGGCTTCCCAGGTGGCGACGCCGACGAACCGGCTGGCCGCCTCCGTGGGGATGACCGTCACGTCATGCCCGGCTTCAGTAAAAAGCCGGAGGAGGGACGCGGCCTTGTAGGCCGCTATCCCTCCCCCGACTCCGAGGACTATGCGCACGTGATCTCCGTCAGCGTCTGCGGATTTACTCTGCCGCTTCGACCGGCGTGGAAACGAGCTTGCCTTCGTTGATCTCGCGCAGGGCGATGGACAGCGACTTCTCGTTCAGCTTGGTGTCGACCAGCGGGCCGACGTACTCGAACAGGCCCTCGTGCAGCTGGGCGTAGTAGGCGTTGATCTGCCGTGCGCGCTTGGCACCGAAAATCACCAGTCCGTACTTCGAGTCGGCAGCCTTCAGCAGCTCGTCGATCGGCGGGTTGATGATGCCTTCAAGGTTCGTGGACACGAATTCTCCAAATTCTAACGGGCCGATACGTCCCGGCGCCTAGCGCGGGTTCGGGGTCAACCCCATGAGTGAAACAAGCTCGTCCGCTGCCCGTCGAACGTCATCATTGATGACGCTGTGGTCAAACTCCGGTTCAGCGGCAAGTTCTAGTTTAGCGGTTTCCAGCCTGCGCTGCTGTTCCTCCACTGATTCCGTGCCGCGGCCCACCAGGCGGCGGACCATTTCGTCCCAGCTCGGCGGCTTCAGGAACACGAACTGGGCGTCGGGGACTGCCTCCTTGACCTGCCGGGCACCCTGCAGGTCGATTTCCAGCAGCACGGCCCGGCCCTCGGCGATCGCGGCGTCCACCGTACTGCGGAGCGTGCCGTAGCGGTTCCGGCCGTGGACCACGGCCCACTCGAGGAGGGCGCCGTCTGCCACGAGGGAATCGAATTCCTCGGCCGACTTGAAGAAGTAGTGGACGCCGTCCAGCTCCCCCGGCCGGGGCGGACGCGTCGTCGCCGAGACGGAGAGCCAGACGCCGGGGTAGTTGTCCCGGATGTAGGTGGACACGGTGCCTTTGCCAACAGCCGTCGGGCCGGCGAGGACTGTCAGTCCCGGTTTCTTGCTCACATATTCCTTTGGGGCGCTGTCTGACTCTGATTGGTCTGAATCTGGTCAGTCTGGATCGGGTCAGTCTGAATCTGGCGGGGAACGTCTACTTGTTACCTATGAAATCTACCAGCGCCCGGCGCTGGTGGATTCCCAGCCCACGGACCCGGCGGGACGCCGCGATGCCGAGCTGCTTCATGATCGCCGCGGCGCGGACCTGTCCGATTCCCGGCAGCGCCTCCAGCAGCTCCACGATCCGCATCCTGGCGATGGCCTCGTCGGACTCGCCGGAGCTGATGACCTCGGCGATGGTCAGCTCCCCCGATTTGAGCCGCTCCTTGGCGGTGGCACGGGCGGTCCTGGCGGCGGCCGCCTTGTGCAAAGCGTCGGCACGCTCCTGCGGGGTGAGGGGTCGCAAGCTCACTGAAGTCCTCCTGCGGGCACAGCTCCCCACGCCGATGCCGTGGGTCGTGTCCTGAACCTACCGCCTCGGCGAGGCAGAAATCAATGGAGCGCGTCGACTCATAGAAACCTCCGCGTAGCCGGATACGTTGCCTCAGATGGAAACCTCCGCGTAGAGGCGTGGTTCACGACGTCGGCAGCGCTGCTCTCCACCATTGAGGCGCCGACACTCATCACAGGATGCGGACCTCCACCTGATGGATCGCGTTGTTGCCGTAGCCCAGGCGGTTCCACTCGGCCCGTTCCGGCTGGGTTCGGCCGGCAAGGTCGGTCGCGCGGGCCTGCACTGTCAGCATTCCGGGCTCCAGGACGCTGATGATCAGCTCCCACGGCTGCCAGCTGTGCCGCCTGCGTTCGCCGACGAGACGGGCCTGCTGCCACCCTCCGCCGCCCACGCTGACCTCGACCCGGTCGATCGCAGCTGCTCCGGACCAGGCCACGCCGCGGATGGCAACGTCGCCGCGCGGGGTCTGGTGTTCGGGCGCTGGCTCGGTGATCAGGGCCCGTACCCGTTGCAGCGTCGCCGGCTCGCGGACGGGTTCGCCGTCGCGTTCCCATTCGTACCAGTACTTGTCGTGTTGGTAGTGGCCACGGAACGGCCGGTCGAGGAGCTCGATGCCGGTCAACCATTTAACGGATGCCACGGCATACCAGTCGGGAACGACCAGGCGCAGTGGATAGCCGTGCTGCAGGGGCAGCGGTTCGCCGTTCATCGCATATGCCAGCAGCAGGTCGGCGTCGCGGCACTGGTCGAGCCGGAGGCTGCGCTCGAAGCATACCGGTCCCGAGTGGCCCGCGACAGTCCCGCCGTCCGCGCCGCGGAACAGGACCTCCCGCCCACTCGGCCGCACACCGGCCCGATCCAGCACTTCCATCAGCGGCACACCTGTCCATTCCGCGGTGCTCACCGCGCCCAGGTTCCACTTCTCGCCCTCGATCGGTGGCTCGAAGAGTGCGCGGCCGTTGCCGGCGCACTCGAGCGTGACAGTGAGGGTCTGCGAGGGCAGGTTGTGCAGATCGTCCACGCTGAGGCTGAGCTCCCGTTCCACGAGCCCGCCGACCTCGAGCCGGAAGACAGACGGGTCAAGGTTGGGGATCTGAAAGTGATTACGCACGTAAAAGTGGGCGTTGGGCACCGCGGCGCCGCCGATCAGCGCGGGAATCGGTGTCTCGCAGTTGAGCGGATGCGCACGCTGAACCACCAGGCCGGCCTCCATAGCCTGCTGGCAGGCATCCGCGGGATCGATCGCCGGCGCGGACCCGCTCATGGGCATCGGCGTGGCGCAGCCACCGCCGGCGACCACGCGGGCACACGTCGAGGCCGGGTAGACGTCAAGGCTGCCCACCTCTTGGAACGCCTGCATGAACTCACGCAGGCGGTTCTCGTCACCGGCCTCCGCGATGAAGTACAGCGTGTGCTCACCCTGCACAACGGCTTCGCCCTGGATCTCCACGCCGTACTGTCTGGCGTTCGGGCGGCTCAGGTGATTCAAGAGCATGGCCCCCATGTAGGGGTCCTGCGTGGGACATCGGTCAGCTGAATGCTGATGATGCACAACGAACAGAGCCATGGTCACTCCTTCGGGTGCCGCCGATTCTACCACCCGCCGCCCCCTGGTTGGGCTCCGTGCTGCAGCACTTCGGTGGCACGGGCGTCACGGCCGCTTCCTGCGGCAGGGCAACCAGAACCTGGACGTGAAGATCAGCCAGACCGGTTCAAGTCCGGTCGACAAGCTGTGACTTTCAGTTCGAAATGGCGGCTCCATGACGCGACCCGGGGGTGCCCCTTTGCGGCATTTCTGTTGCCGCCGCCCTGTCGGGGGCCACTGTAACCGCGAGCGTTGCGAAATAGTGGGGAAACGAAGTTCATGCAGGAGGCTCGGCCAGCCGGGGGCCACTGGCGCAGCAGGGCGACCCGCCGCCAGCATTCTTCCCCGAGCGCGCCGGGTACCGAGGGAGAGGACTTCCCGGGTGACCGGATCATTCCGCGAGCAACGACGGCAGATCCCGCCGTCTTCCGCATGCCCCTTGTCCGCCGACGGCTGGGTTCGCCGGGGCGCCAACGCAGTATAGTGGTTCTGTGACGGATGACACGGATGACGTCGCGGCCCCTTTTGCGATCGAGCTCCTCGGCGGGTTCCGCATCCGGGTCGGGCAGGCCCGGATCTCCGAGGACGACTGGCCGCAGCGCCGCCCGCAGGCCATCGTGAAGCTGCTGGCGCTGGCGCCGGGCCACCGCATGCACCGGGAGCAGATCGCCGATGCCCTCTGGCCCGAGCTCGACGCGGCCTCCGCTGGCAGAAATCTGCGCAAAGCCCTGCACCGTGCCCGCACAGCCCTCCGGGGAAGGTTCCCCGCCGGCGACGACCTGGTTGTCGCGCATGGCGATCTCCTTGCTCTTCCCGCCGGGGCATGGGTCGACGTCGCGGAGTTCGAGGCCGAGGTCGCGCAGGCGCGTGCCACGAAGGATCTCGGATGCTATCGGCGAGCCCTGTCTTTGTGGCACGGTGACCTCCTTCCTGGCGACCTCTACGAGGAGTGGGCAGCTCCCCGCCGGGACATTCTCCACCGCATTGCCCTGTCCGTGCACCTCGAGCTATCCGCCGCTCTCGAGGCCCGCGCGGAGCTCGACGAGGCGGCGGGACTGCTCCGTACGGCCTGCGCGTTGGACCCCACAGATGAGGAAGCGGCGCGGGCGTTGCTCCGCGTCCTGGCGGCGTCGGGTCGACGGGCCGAGGCGCGGGTGGTCTACGAGTCGCTGTGCGGCAGCCTCGAGCGGGAATTGGGCGTGGCTCCGGACGTCGAGACCGTGGAGCTCCACGAGGAGATCGAACAGGGCTCGGAGTCTGCCCCCGCCCGGGCCGGCCAGCATTGGGAACGCATAGGCGACCTGCGGATGGTGGCTGGTGACGCCCCGGGCGCCGTGCACGCGTACGGGTCGGCGCTGGTTGCCGGCCCGGTCGGCGTGCGCGTGGCGCGGTTGGAGCGCAAGGTGGCGCAGGCCCTGCTCGGGACCCACATGACCGACTCAGCCGGCGAACACCTCGACCGGGCCGAGGCTGCACTCGCGCGAAACGGCGAGCCGTCCGAGACGGCCTACGTGCGCGCTGCGCGGGCCCTCTGGCTGTGCGAGGTGGGCAGCTTCGAGGCGGCGTCGGCGGCCGTTGACGAGTCGCTCAGGCTGGCCGAGCTGTCGGGCAGAAGGGACGCCCTCGTCGCGGCATACGAGGCCGCTGCCATAGTCTGCCACTATCGGGGCGTCTGGCGGGAGGGCCTTCTTCAGGAGGTCTCCCGGATCTCCGCCGAGCAGGACGACGACGAGATGTCACCAGTGTTCGACTTCCATCACTGCATCGGCCAGTACCACCTGTACGGCGACGGCCTCATGGACAGCGTGGAGGAGTATGCGCGCAAGGTGCTTGAGGTGGCAGGCCGCCGGTCCGCCCGGCGCGCCGAGGCCTTCGGATGGTGCCTCCTCGGCGAGGCACTGCTCCTCCGCGGCCGCTTGGACGAGGCGACCGGCTGCCTCACACGCAGCACCGACATCCACACCGAGCTGGGAGGACGGTCCGGCGGCCTGCCGTGGCAACGGCTCGGCGAGGCGGCGGCGATCCGTGGTGACTTTGACGCGGCCAAGGCTGCAGTGACCCGGGGCATGGCCGTCGCCATGGTCTCCGGGATGGCCCGTCACCTCTGGGGTCGGCTGTACGCCACCTCGGCGTTCATCGCGCTCGAGCGGGGCGCCCCCGCGGAGGCGATCGCCGCCGTAGCCGGTGCCGAGGCTGCGGCCGCCCGGTACGGGGACTGCCCGACATGCAGCGCACTCCTGCACCCTGTCGCTGCCGAGGCGTATGCCGCGGTCGGGGACGCGGCCGGGGCGCGGCGGCACGCGGTCGTGGCCGAGGCGACGGCGGCGTCGTTCCAGAGCTCGGCGTGGTCGGCGATGGCCGAGTCCGCCAAGGGCGACCTCGCCTTGGCCGAGGGCGACGTTCCCGCGGCGGCCCGTCACCTCGCCGCGGCTGCCGGCCTGTTCGACCGGGCGTCGCAGACGCTATGGGCCGAACGGTCGCGCCGGCGCGCCGCCTCGATCAGCGGCCGCTGACCGATCCGCACGCATCAGTCGAGGGAACGCCCGGGGAACGCGGCGGGTGTTGCATGGAATTAACGCCGGCATCCGGCCGACACCGTCAAGAAGAAGCGACACCATGAGCACCACCGAGACCACCGCATGGACGTCCGGGAGCTGGACCTTGACCCCCGGCAACGAGGATGCCTTCGTCGCGCGGTGGGAGGAGTTCCTGCAGTGGACCCGCAACGACGCGGCCGGGTTCGTCACTGCGTACCTGCTCTCCGACCGCGCGAACCCACAGCACTACGTCTCCTTCGCCCGGTGGGAGTCGTTCGAGTCCACGCAGGCCTGGCGGACCCTCCCGGGCTTCATGCCGCACTTCACTGCCTGCCGGGAGCTGTGCGACGACCTGTCCGCGGGCGACTACGCCGGCGAAGTAGCGATCTGAGAGGAGAAGGAACCATGAACATCCGTCTGGGCGACGTCGCGCCCAACTTCCACGCCGAGACCACCCAGGGCCCGATCGAGTTCTACGATTGGAAGGGCAGGAGCTGGGCCGTCCTGTTTTCCCACCCGAAGGACTTCACCCCGGTGTGCACCACTGAACTGGGGTACACGGCCCGCCTCAAGGACGAGTTCGAGCGGCGCGGGGTCAAGGTGATCGGCCTCAGCGTGGACCCCGTCTCCGAGCACCAGCGATGGGCCGCTGACATCGAGGAGACGCAGGGAATCGCCCCCAACTTTCCGATCATCGGCGACGAGGACCGGGCCGTGTCGCTGCTCTACGACATGATCCACCCCAACGCCGACGCCACCGCGACGGTGCGTTCGGTCTTCGTCATCGGACCGGACAACACCGTCAAGCTGACGCTCACTTACCCCGCCAGCACCGGCCGCAACTTCGACGAGATCCTCCGAGTCATTGACTCGCTCCAGCTCACGCTTCGGCACAAGGTGGCCACGCCCGTGAACTGGCAACCCGGGGAGGACTGCATCATCGTGCCAGCCGTCGGCGACGACGAGGCAGCCACGATGTTCCCGGAGGGCTGGGTCACGATCCGGCCGTACCTGCGGCTCGTCCCCCAGCCGGAGCCGAGCCTGTGAGCGGAGGGCACGGTGAGACCGCCGGATGGTCCGGCGTCGTCCTCTGGGCCTGGTGCGGCGGGCTCGAGGCTACCGCCCGGCTCTCCGAGGAGCTCGGCATCGACGTCGACGTCGACCTGGGTCGAGACCTCAGCCGGCCCAGCCCCACTCACACAAGGAAGGGGACTGCCCCGGGTTTCGTTGACTCGAGTGTCAATCAAACCTTCAGCTGTCCCCAACCGTGCTCTTTGTTTGCTGGGGACTCTCGGACAACCGCCTGAGAATTGCCCGGCCCGACAGGGCTAGTCCGCGAGGAGTTCGTCGAGGGTGCGCCGTGCCGCGTCGCGCAGGTCCTGGTTCCGGGGTCCCGCGCCGAGGATGTCCCGGCTGGAGGTGCCCAGCACCTGCGGGTAGGCACGGCCGAAGGTCCGGCGCAGGTCTGCCGCCGTTGCCCCCTGCGCGCCCAGTCCCGGGGCAAGGATCGGCCCCCGGACCGCCGCGAGATCCAGGTCCAGCTCCGTCAACGCCGAGCCGACTGTCGCCCCGACCACCAGGCCCACCGAGCCCAGCCCAGGCGTCCCCGGCTCCCCCGGTCCCGCGAAATACCGCCGGTTTTCCCCGGCTGCGGCCTGGACGATGCGGCGGGCCACGGAGTCCGCGCCGCCGACATGCTGCACGGAGGCGCCCTCCGGGTTGGAGGTCAGCGCGAGTACGAACACGCCGCGCCCGTACTCAGCGGCCATGTCCAGGGCGGGCCGCAGCGACTCGAAGCCCAGGTACGGGCTCAACGTCACCGAATCCGCGGCCAGCGCGGAGCCGTCCCGCAGCCAGGCATCCGCGTAGGCCGCCATCGTCGAGCCGATGTCGCCGCGCTTGGCATCGGCGATGGTCAACACCGAGGCTTCCGCCGCGGCGGCCAGGGTGCGTTCCAGGACGGCCATCCCGGCGGAGCCGTGGCGCTCATACAGCGCCACCTGCGGTTTCACCGCGGCAGCGAGGGAAGCCACGGCCTCCAGGACGGTGAGGGAAAAGCGTTCCAGCCCGGCGACGTCGTCCGCCAGTCCCCAGCGCTGCAGCAGCGCCGGGTGCGGATCGATGCCGACGCAGAGCGGGCCGCGGTCCGCCATGGCCCGGCCCAGCCGGGAGCCGAAGGGCTCCCGGCCGGCCGCTGGTGCAGCTTCAGGCTCAGGCATGCTGGGAGGCTGCGTTCTGCGATGCTCGTTCTTGGGAAGCTGCGTTCTGCGATGCCGCGAGTGCGGCGGCGTGCTCCTGCAGGCTCGTGACGGACCATTCGTAGGTGCGCAGCGCCTCGATGGCCTGGACTGCGGCGTTGAATTCGGCCACCGTGGTGATGCACGGGATGCCGATCGACGTCGCCGCGGCGCGCAGTTCGTAGCCGTCGCTGCGGGCCGCGCCGCCCGAGGGGGTGTTGAAGACCATATCGATCTGCCCGGCGATGATGAGGTCCGCAATGGTCCCCTCGCCTTCGGCGCTGGAGCCTTCGGCGACCTTCCGGACCGGGGTGGCCTGGATGCCGTTGCGGCGCAGGACGTCGGCCGTCCCGCCGGTGGAGACGATCTCGAAGCCGAGGTCGGAGAGGCGCTTGACGCCCATGATCACCGAGCGCTTGTCCCGGTTGGCCACGGAGACGAAGATCTTGCCTTCGGTGGGCAGCGCGTTGTTGGCGGCGGCCTGGCTCTTGGCGAAGGCGGTGTCGAAGTGCTTGTCGATGCCCATGACCTCGCCTGTGGACCGCATTTCCGGGCCGAGCAGGGAGTCGACGACCTTGCCCTCGGGGGTGCGGAAGCGGCTGAACGGCAGCACGGCTTCCTTGACCGAGACGGGCGCGTCCAGCGGCAGGGTGGAGCCGTCGCCGGTTTCGGGCAGCATCTTGTAGGCGCTGCGGAGCTGGCTGATGGTCACGCCGGTGCCGATCAGGGCCGCCGCCTTGGCCATCTGCACGCCGGTCGCCTTGGAGACGAACGGGACGGTGCGGGAGGCCCGCGGGTTGGCTTCCAGGACGTAGAGCACGTCGGAGGCCAGGGCGAACTGGATGTTGATCAGGCCGCGGACGCCGACGCCCTCGGCGATGGCCAGCGTGGCGGTCCGGACGCGTTCCAGCACGTTGTTGCCCAGGGTGATGGGCGGCAGCACGCAGGCCGAGTCGCCGGAGTGGATGCCGGCCTCCTCGATGTGCTCCATGATGCCGCCGAGGTACATGTCGGTGCCGTCGTAGAGGGCGTCGACGTCGATCTCGACGGCGTCCTCGAGGAACCGGTCGATCAGCACCGGGTGCTCCGGGGTGATCTCGGTGGCGTTGGCGATGTAGCGCGAGAGGTTGGGCTCGTCGTAGACGATCTCCATGCCGCGGCCGCCCAGGACGTAGGACGGGCGGACCAGCACGGGGTAGGCGATCTCGTCGGCGATCTTCTTGGCGTCCTCGAAGGACACCGCGGTGCCGTTCTTCGGCGAGATGAGGCCGGCCTGGTCCAGCACGCGGGAGAAGGCGCCGCGGTGCTCGGCGAGGTCGATCGCTTCCGGCGAGGTGCCCAGGATCGGCACGCCGGCGTCGGCGAGCTGCTGCGCGAGCTTGAGCGGGGTCTGGCCGCCGAGCTGGACGAAGACGCCCATCACGCCGCCGGTGCGTTCCTCAGCCGCGATGACCTCGAGGACGTCCTCGAGGGTGAGCGGCTCGAAGTACAGCCGGGTGGAGACGTCGTAGTCCGTGGAGACGGTTTCCGGGTTGCAGTTGACCATGACGGTCTCGTAGCCGGCCTTGCGCAGCGCCATGGAGGCGTGGACGCAGGAGTAGTCGAACTCGATGCCCTGGCCGATCCGGTTGGGCCCGGAGCCGAGGATGATGATGGACGGCTTGGCGTGCAGCGCGACCTCGTCCTCCTCGTCATAGGAGGAGTAGTGGTACGGGGTGTAGGCGGCGAACTCGGCGGCGCAGGTGTCCACGGTCTTGTAGACCGGGCGGATGCCCAGTGCCTGCCGGACGCCGCGGACGACGTCCTCGGAATTGTGCGTCAGCGCGCCGATCTGCTCGTCGGAGAAACCGTGGCGCTTGGCGCGCTTGAGCATCTCCGGCGTCAGGGCGGCGGCCTTGCGGATCTCCAGCGAGATCTCGTTGAGCAGCTGGAGCTGGTCCAGGTACCAGGGGTCGATCTTGGTGGCCGCGAAGAGCTGCTCCACGGTGGCGCCGCCGAGCAGGGCGCGCTGGACCTGGTGCAGCCGGTCGGTGGTGGGCCGCTTGGACTTCTCAATCAGCTCCGGGACTTCCCATTCGGGGACGGAGCTGAAGTCCAGCTGCGAGCCCTTCTGCTCGAGGGACCGGAGGGCCTTCTGCAGCGCCTCGGTGAAGTTCCGGCCCATGGCCATGGCCTCGCCCACCGACTTCATGGTGGTGGTCAGGGTGGGGTCCGCCGCCGGGAACTTCTCGAACGCGAAACGCGGGACCTTCACCACGACGTAGTCCAGGGTCGGCTCGAACGACGCCGGGGTCTTCTGGGTGATGTCGTTGGGGATCTCGTCCAGGGTGTAGCCCAGGGACAGCTTGGTGGCGATCTTGGCGATCGCGAAGCCGGTGGCCTTGGAGGCGAGGGCCGAGGAGCGGGAGACGCGCGGGTTCATCTCGATCACGACGACGCGGCCGGTGTCCGGCTCGACGGCGAACTGGATGTTGCAGCCGCCGGTGTCGACGCCGACCTCGCGGATCACGGCGATGGAGATGTCCCGCAGGCGCTGGTACTCGCGGTCCGTCAGGGTCAGGGCCGGGGCCACGGTGATGGAGTCGCCGGTGTGCACGCCGACGGGATCGAAGTTCTCGATGGAGCAGACGACCACGACGTTGTCGTTCTTGTCCCGCATCATCTCGAGCTCGTATTCCTTCCAGCCCAGGATGCTCTCTTCGAGGAGCACCTCGCTGGTGGGGCTGTACTGCAGGCCCTGCCCGACGATCCGGCGGAGGTCCTTTTCGTCGTAGGCCAGGCCGGAGCCGAGGCCGCCCATCGTGAAGGAGGGCCGGACGACCATCGGGTAACCGAGGTCCCCGGCGGCGGTGAGGGCCTCGTCGATGGTGTGGATGATGTGGCTGCGGGCGGACTCGGCGCCGCAGCGCTCCACGACGCCCTTGAACTTCTCGCGGTCCTCGCCGAGCTCGATCGCGGCGATGTTGGCGCCGATCAGCTCCACGTTGTACTTCTCCAGGACGCCGTTCTTGTCCAGGGCGATGGCCGTGTTGAGGGCGGTCTGCCCGCCCAGGGTCGGCAGGATCGCATCCGGGCGTTCCTTGGCGATGATCTTCTCGACCACCTCGGGAGTGATCGGCTCGATGTACGTGGCGTCCGCGAACTCGGGGTCGGTCATGATGGTGGCCGGGTTGGAGTTGACGAGGATGACCCGCAGGCCTTCCTCCTTGAGGACGCGCAGTGCCTGGGTGCCGGAGTAGTCGAATTCGGCCGCCTGGCCGATCACGATCGGGCCGGAACCGATGACCAGAACGCTCTTAAGGTCAGTTCTCTTGGGCATTACTTCTTGTCCTCAGTCTTGGAATCGGTGGCAGTCTTTGCGTCGGTCTCTGTCTTTGAAGAAGCGTCCGCCATCAGCGTGATGAAGCGGTCGAAGAGGTAGGCGGCGTCGTGCGGGCCGGCCGCGGCTTCGGGGTGGTACTGCACCGAGAAGGCCGGGATGTCCAGGCAGGCGAGGCCTTCGACGACGTCGTCGTTGAGGCTCACGTGGCTGACCTCGACGCGGCCGTACCGCTCCTCGGGGGCCTGGGTGGCGCCCTTGAGGGGGGCGTCGACGGCGAAGCCGTGGTTCTGCGAGGTGATTTCGACCTTGCCGGTGCGGCGGTCCAGCACGGGCTGGTTGATGCCGCGGTGGCCATAGCGCAGCTTGTAGGTGCCGAAGCCGAGGGCGCGGCCCAGGATCTGGTTGCCGAAGCAGATGCCGAAGTACGGGATCTTCGCATCGAGCACCGAGCGCAGCAGTTTGACCTGGGTGTCGGCCGTGGCGGGGTCGCCGGGGCCGTTGGACATGAAGACGCCGTCCGGGTTGACCGCGTTGATCTCCTCGATGGTCGCGGTGGCGGGCAGCACGTGCACGCGGACGCCGCGCTCGGCGAAGCGGATGGGGGTCATCCGCTTGATGCCGAGGTCGATCGCGGCGATGCTGAACCGCGGCTCGCCCTTCCAGCCGAAGTCCTTGGGCTCGACCGTGTAGGCCGTCCCGACGCTGACTTCCTCGGCCAGCCGGGAGCCTTCCATCGGCGCGCTGGCCAGGACGGTGTCCACGAGCTCCCGGTCCGTGGCGCGGGCTGCGGCGCCGGAGAAGATGCCGGCGCGCATGGTCTTGTGTTCGCGCAGGTGGCGGGTGATGGCGCGGGTGTCCACGCCTTGGATGCCGACGATCCCCTGCTCGACGAGTTCTTCGTCCAGGCTGCGTTCGGAGCGCCAGTTGGAGGGGCGCCGGGCGGCGTCGCGGACGACGTAGCCGGCCACCCAGATGCGCCGGGACTCGGCGTCGTCCTTGTTCACGCCGGTGTTGCCGATGTGCGGCGCCGTCTGGACAACGAGCTGGCGGGCGTAGGAGGGATCGGTGATGGTCTCCTGGTAGCCGGTCATTCCGGTGGCGAACACCGCCTCGCCCAGGGCGGTTCCGGTGGCGCCGTAGCTGGTGCCGCGGAACATCCGTCCGTCCTCGAGCACGAGGACTGCCGGGGCGGGCGCTGTTGCTGTCACTGCTGGAGCTGTCACTGCTGTTGCTTCCACTGCTGTTGCTTGGTTGGGGTCCGTCACGTCGTTACTTTCCACTATCGGCTTCTGCCTGAGGGGCTGCGGAGATCAAATCTTGAAGGGTGTTGAGGAGGATGGTCTTGTCTTCGGCGTGCCGGGTGCGGAACCCGGTGTCCAGTTCGCGGGCGCCGAGCCTCCAGCTGAGCACCAGCAGTCCGTCCTTTTCGACGAACTTTCCGGCCATGCCGCTTTCCAGCCGGACCCCGGTGAGCCGTCCGGCCGGGATGAACACGGGTCCGGCGCCGGCGCGGTCGAACAGCGCCCCTTCGGGGTACACGCTGAGCCCGGCGTTGGTGCGGAGGCCCAGGTGGTGGACGGCGATGCGGTCCAGCCAGTCACCGGCCGTGGTGGAGGCGACGTACTGGCCGTCGGCAGCGGCCAGCGGGGCGCCGAGTTCCCCGGGAACTCCGGGCAGCGGGTCGACGTCGGACTGGCGGCGCAGGCGGTTCCGCCAGCCGATGGCCAACAGGACGAAAGCGACGACGACGAGGGCCAGCGTGGCCAGGCCGAGGACGAGGAGCCTGTCCATCAGTTGCGGCCCGCCGGTGCGGCGCCGGGCATCTCTGTGTTCTCCGGGAGCCACCGGTACGGGGTGTTGAGCTTGCCGGCCAGGACTGTGGGGTGGCCCCTGAAGAACGTCGCCACCACCTTGCCGGGAAGTTCGCGGCCGGCAAACGGAGAGTTACGGCCCATGGTTGCCATTTTAGAAGGGTCCACGGTCCAGCGCGCAGCCGGGTCCACGAGTATGACGTTGGCCGGTTCGCCCGTTTCGAGGGGGCGGCCCTGGTCTTCCAGCCGGCCGATGGCGGCCGGCGCGGTGGAGGTGACGCGGGCGAAATCCGCCCAGCCCATCAGCCCGGTCTCGATCATGGTGTGCTGCACCACGGAGAGCGCGGTTTCCAGGCCGGTCATGCCCATGGCCGCCTGCGCCCATTCGCATTCCTTGTGTTCGCTCGGGTGCGGCGCGTGGTCGGTGCCGACGACGTCGATCGTGCCGTCGGCCAGCGCGGCGCGCAGGGCCTGGACATCGGCGTCGGTGCGCAGCGGCGGGTTGACCTTGTAGACGGGGTCGTAGCTGCGGACCAGCTCGTCGGTGAGCCAGAGGTGGTGGGGCGTGACCTCGGCCGTGACGTTGACGCCGCGTGATTTCGCCCAGCGCACGATCTCCACGGAACCTGCGGTGGAGACGTGGCAGACGTGCAGCCGGGAGCCGACATGCTGGGCCAGAAGCACGTCGCGGGCGATGATGCTTTCCTCGGCGACGGCGGGCCAGCCGGTGAGGCCGAGGACGGCGGAGACCTCGCCCTCGTTCATCTGGGCGCCGGCGGTGAGGCGGGGTTCCTGCGCGTGCTGGGCCACGACGCCGTCGAACGCCTTCACGTACTCGAGGGCGCGGCGCATCAGGACGGGATCGTGGACGCAGATGCCGTCGTCCGAGAAGACGCGGACCCGGGCCCGTGAGTCGGCCATCGCGCCGAGCTCGGCGAGCTGCTCCCCCGCGAGCCCGACAGTGACGGCGCCGACCGGGCGGACGTCCACCCAGCCGGCGGCCCGGCCGAGGGTGAGGACCTGCTCCACCACGCCGGCGGTGTCCGCCACCGGCGTGGAGTTGGCCATCGCGTGGACGGCGGTGTAGCCGCCCAGGGCGGCAGCGCGGGTGCCGGTTTCCACGGTTTCCGCGTCCTCGCGGCCGGGTTCGCGCAGGTGGGTGTGGATGTCCACCATGCCGGGCAGGGCGACCAGGCCGGCGGCTTCGATCACGGTGGCGCCGTCGGCGGCGAGGTCCCGCCCGCGCCCGGCGATGACGCCGTCGCGGATCAGCAGGTCTTCGGGGGCCCCGCCGAGGATCGCGGCGCCCCGGATGAGGTAGGCGCCGCTGTTGTCCTGGTGCAGTTCGGCCATCAGTGGCTCTCCTTTGAGTGGGCGGCGGTGGGGGCGGCTGCCGTGGGGGCGGCTGCCGTGGGGGCGGCTGCCGGTTCGCGGGTGTCCCCGGACAGCAGCAGGTACAGGGCCGCCATGCGGATGGACACGCCGTTGCGCACCTGCGCCAGCACGGTGGAGCGGGGCGAGTCGGCCGCGGCGGCGGAAATTTCCAGGCCCCGGTTCATCGGCCCGGGATGCATGATGATGGTGTCCTTCAGGCCGAGGCCGTCGAGGGCACGGAGCCGGTTGTCGTCGAGCCCCCAGCGCCGCGAGTACTCGCGCGTCGTCGGGAAGAAGGACGCGTTCATCCGTTCCCCCTGCACACGGAGCATCATGATGGCGTCCACGCCCTTGCAGAGGGTTTCATCGAGGTCGTAGCTGACGGTGCAGGGCCATTTTTCGACGCCGATGGGCAGCAGCGTGGGCGGCGCCACGAGGGTGACTTCGGCGCCCAGGGTGCGGAGCAGCCAGACGTTGGACCGTGCCACCCGGGAGTGCAGCACGTCCCCGGCGATGGCGACCCGCATGCCCGCCAGGTCTGCCCCGGCGGACGGGGTGCCGGCCAGCCTGGACCAGTGCCGGCGCATGGTGAACGCGTCCAGGAGGGCCTGGGTGGGGTGTTCGTGGGTGCCGTCGCCGGCGTTGATGACGGCGGCGTCGATCCAGTCCGTGGCGGCCAGCCGGTGCGGGGCACCGGAGGCCCAGTGCCGGATCACGACGGCGTCCGCGCCCATCGCGGCCAGCGTCTGCGCCGTGTCCTTGAGGGACTCGCCCTTGGAGACGGAGGAGCCTTTCGCGGCGAAGTTGATGACATCGGCCGAAAGCCGCTTGGCGGCGGCTTCAAAGGAGATGCGGGTCCGGGTGGAGTCCTCGAAAAACAGGTTGACCACGGTGCGGCCGCGCAGGGCGGGCAGCTTCTTGACCTCCCGCTCCCCCACGGCCGCCATTTCTTCGGCGGTGTCCAGGATGCGGGTGGCGTCGGCCAGGCTTAGGTCTTCGGTGGAGAGCAGGTGCTTCATGCGACCGCCTCGATGACGACCTCGTTGACGGGGGCGCCGTCGATGGAGTCTGTTTCCTCGAGCCGGACCCGGACTTTTTCGGCGGAGGAGGTGGGGAGGTTCTTGCCGACGTGGTCCGCGCGGATGGGCAGTTCCCGGTGGCCGCGGTCGATCAGCACGGCCAGGCGGACAATGCGCGGGCGGCCCAGGTCGACGATGGCGTCCAGGGCGGCCCGGATGGTCCGTCCCGAGTACAGGACGTCGTCGATCAGCACGACAACCTTGTTGTCGATCCCGGTGCGCGGCAGCTGCGTCGGGTACGGGGGCCGGGTGGGCTGGTGCGAAAGGTCATCGCGGAACATGGTCACATCCAGCTGGCCGACGATCGCGGCGGCGTCCACGGCGGGATCGGCGGCGGCTATCTTGGCGGCGAGGCGGACGGCGAGGGGATAGCCCCGGCGCGGGATGCCGAGCAGGACGAGGTCCTGGGAGCCCTTGTTGGCCTCGAGAATTTCGTGGGCGATCCGAGTGAGTGCGCGGTCAATGTCGGCCTGGTTGAGTACAACCCTGGTGAGGACAACCCTGGCCGGAACCGGTGATTCTGGAACAGCAGTCACAGCTCGTCTCCCCTTTCCCCGCCTCACGGGACGGAATTAAAAAAGGATTATTTGCTCTTTCAAATTACCACACGGGCCGCCGCGGAGCCGCCCCGGTGCGGCCGTTGAGAGGCGGTGTGCGTCACAGCGGCACCGCCCGCGGGGCGGTACATCGGCATGACTGTTACTGAAGGACAGGATCAGTTGGAGAGAACCCCTCGCCGCGACTCTGGCCGGCGGCAAGACCCGTCGCGGCAAGGACCAGGTCCAGGTCGCGGTCGCTAAAATCCTCCGCCCCCGCTGGGTCAGCCGGGTCATCAGCACGACCCCGGCCGGGAACACTCCTGCCGCATTCCGCCTCCGCTGGTCCGAGCAAGAGATCCGCGTCCGTGCCTTCCAGCGCGTCGCGGCCTTGGCCGTCGCAACTGACGCGCCGCCAGGCCGAACAGGCCGGGATCCGGCTCAGCGTGCGCGAACTGCCCGCCTCCCTGGGAACCATCGAAGAGACCGTGCTGTTCTACCCCTCCACCGGCGGCCGCCCCAAAGCGCGCCCGCATACACACCGACCACGACGAAACCGCCGCCAAACCCGGCCGGCCTCTACGGAATTGCAGCCTACGCCGCCATGTCTTAGGTCATACACATACGGGACCGAAACCCCTTGCTGACCAGGACAAACGTCACTGCCCCCGCCACAGCCCGGGAACTCCCGCTGGATCTGGCCAGCGCGAACAGACGGCGACGACCAGTTTTCGCCGTCGCCGCCTCTAAATGTCGGTGCCTCCTGAGATGCTGTGGGTGTGGACAGCAGAGCAGCGTGGAGTGCCGGAAGCAGGGAGGCCCTGGAGGCCGTCGCCGCGTCCGCTGCTGTGCTGGCTGCCTTCACCGGCGCCGGCGCGGACCGCCCGGATCCGCCCGGCGCCGACCCGCTGCGAAACGCCGACCCGCTGCGGAGTCTGGCGGATGATTGCCTGGACGGACTCGCCGATGTGGCGCGGCTGGAAGCCCGGACCGCGGCGCTGAAGGTGAGGCTGGCCGCGGACTACATGCACGCAACCAGGGCC
>NZ_JAGPOT010000060.1 GCF_018224015.1 Pseudarthrobacter albicanus | reverse complement strand
TCCGCCCGGCGCCGATCCCCTCGGAAACGCCGATCCGTTGCGGAATCTGGCCGATGACTGCCTGGACGGGCTCGCCGCCGTGGCGCGGCTGGAAGCCCGGACCGCGGCGCTGAAGGTGAGGCTGGCCGCGGACTACATGCACGCAACCAGGGCCCTGGCGCCCCCGGCGGCGTCCCCGCAGGAACACGCCGCCCAGGACATGGCCCTGGTCGCTGAGGTCGCCTGCGTCCTGACCGTCAGCAAACGCACCGCCGGAACCCTCCTGTCCGAATGCCAGGCCCTGACGACCGCTCTGCCGCTGACCCTGACGGCCCTTCAGGCCGGGAC
>NZ_JAGPOT010000006.1 GCF_018224015.1 Pseudarthrobacter albicanus | reverse complement strand
TGCCCACCGAACGGGGTGCCTACCCGGAGTTCTACCGCCTCCTGGCGGACAAGATCCGCGACGGCGGAGCAAGCTCGGCGCTCCCCGTACCGGTTGATCCCGCGGGACCGGTCGAAGTCCTCAAACTCATTGAGCAGGCCCGTTCGTTGGCTTAAACAAGACCGGTGGTTGAGCTTGTCGAAACCCGGGTTTCGACAAGCTCAACCACCGGTCTTGTTTAAGCCAACGAACGGGCCTGCTCAATGAGTTTGAGGACTTCGACCGGTCCCGCGGGATCAACCGGTACGGGGAGCGCCGAGCTTGCTCCGCCGTCGCGGATCTTGTCCGCCAGGAGGCGGTAGAACTCCGGGTAGGCACCCCGTTCGGTGGGCAGCCTGTCCAGGTGGCCGTCCCGGCCGAGGAGCCCGGCCCAGCCGGAATCCTCGACGCCGTACCCGGCGTCCAGCGGGCTGCCGCCGGCGATGATGTAGGGCTCCTGCGGGTCGACGCCGTGCTTCGTGAAGCCGCCCTCGCTGCCCAGCAGCCGGTAGCGGGGGCCCTCCTGGGCGCAGAGCATGTTCATCCACAGGTGGCTGGTTGCGCCGGAATCGTGCCGCAGGGCGACGAACACGTCGTCGTCGGCCTTCCCCCCCGGCCGCCGGGCGTCCAGTTCAGCGTGCGTGACAGTGCCCGGGCCGAAGAGCTGGAGGGCCTGGTCCAGCAGGTGGGTGCCGAGATCGAACAGCACCCCGCCGCCGTCGTCCGCCGTCGCGGACGCCTTCCAGGCCTTGGACACCTCCGGCGCCCAGCGCTCAAAGCGCGACTCGAACCGCGTCACGGCGCCCAGGGTTCCGCTGTCCAGCAGGGACTTCACGGTGAGGAAGTCCCCGTCCCACCGCCGGTTCTGGAAGACCGTGAGCACCCGCCCCAGCCGCGCCGCGAGCTCGACCAGCTCCTGGCCCTCGGCGCTGCGCACCGTGAAGGGTTTGTCGACGACGACGTCGAGCCCCGCTTCCAGCGCGGCCTTCGCGAGGGGGTAGTGGGTGGCCGGCGGCGTCCCGAGCACCAGCAGGTCCAGCCCGCCGGCGAGGTCCAGGATTCCGGCCGGCGTGTCCACCATCCTGGCCCCGGGGTGGCGGCCGGCTGCCGCTGACTTCCTGCCGGCGTCGGACGTGGAGATGACGTCGAGGGAATACGCCGGGTTCGTCGCGATGATGGGGGCGTGAAAGACGCTGCCGGAGAGGCCGAAACCGGCCAGGGCAGTACGGATGGGCCGGCTGGATTCTGAACTCATGGCTCATAGACTACCGCCCGATCCTCCCTCACCTCCCGCAGCGATCCACCCGACGCTCCCTCACTTCCTCAGGCCGCACCGCCGCCATACTCCAGAAACCTGAGGGAGCGTTCTTCAAGACCCTGCGGAACCTGAGGGAGCCTTCTTCAAGACCCTGCGGAACCTGAGGGAGCGTTGCCATCAATGGCGGGGCCGGCACCCGGGACGGGCGGGCTACTTCTTTTCCCAGCCGATGGTGGTCCAGTCCGGAACCTGGGAGGCGCTCTTGAACAGCGACGGGCCGAAGTTCGCCAGGCCCGTGCGCACGAAGGAGATCTGCGGGCCGTTCGTCAGGGGACCCAAGGAGAAGTACTTCGCCATGTGCTTCTTCTCGACTTCCATCGCCGCCTTGTTGCGTTCCGCGTTGTCGGCAATGCTGGAGAGCCTCTTGATCTCGGCGTCCAGCTCGGGGTCGCCGAGTTTGTTCTCATTCGTGGAATCGTAGAACTGCTTGACGGTGTCCGTCGCGTCCGGGCCGACGCCGTACCCGGAAACGCTCAGGAAGTAGTCACGGCTGCCCATCGTCTTGCCGAAATCGGCAAGGGCGCGCTGATCGATTCCGACGTCCATCCCGGCGGCCTGGAGCTGCTTCTGCAGGGTCTGCGTGAACGCCAGAATGGTGGGGTCGTCGCCGAAGTTGCTGACACTGAACTTGGCGGGCACGCCGTCCTTCTCCATGATGCCGGCCGCGTTGGGCTGGTAGCCGGCATCGGTCAGGACCTTCTTGGCGGCCTCGGGACCGGTCTCCTTGACCGGGTAGTTGTCCTGGTAGTACTTGGAGAACGGCATCAGCATCATCGATCCGGGCAGGACTTCATCCCAGTTCAGGCCGTTGAATCGGACCTTGCGCAGCGCCTCACGGTCGACGGCGGTGAAGATCGCCTTCCGGATCGCGACGTCGGTCAGCGGCGCCTTCTGGGCGTTGAGGCTCAGGCCGCCGGCGAACAGCCGCTGGCCGCGCCGGACCTCGGAGTTCGGCGTGCCCTCGAGCTGCTTGTACGGGGTGACGGAGTTGGCGGATACCGCATCGATTTCACTGTTCTTGAAGGCGGCGATCGCGGCGCTGATCTCCAGCTGGCGGAAGACAACCTTGTCCAGGACAGGCTTGGTGCCCCACCACTTCTCGTTCGGGACCAAGGTGACGGTCTTGGCGGCGCTGTCGTACTGGTCGAGCTTGAAGGGGCCCGCCATCCATTCCGGGTGCATGTTGTTCGTGAAACCGTTGTTGAAGATTTCCGGGGTGTTCACCTTGGGGTGCACGAATCCGCCGAAAAGCGATTCCAGCGGGTAGACCGGCTGGGTGGTGGTGACGATGACTTCCTTGTCGTTCGCGCCGGCCTTGACGGAGTCCACGAACGCGTAGGCGCCGGAGGTGACGATGTCGATGTCCTTGTTGTCGCCCCTGAGCATCTGCCAGGTGTTCTCGAAGGTCTTGACGTCGATCGGGGTGCCGTCGTTGTAGGTGGCCTTGTCGTTCACCTTGATGGTGATGGTCTGCTTGCCGTCCTTGACCTCGCTCTTGACGTCCTCGCAGAAATTCTTGTCCGGCGTGGCGGTGCCGTCGAAGTCGTAGCTCCAGCAGCCGGCCTGGTTGATCGGGCCGTGCAGCGCGGCGTTGTCGCCGGTGTTGCCGTTGGTGGAGAACGTGTTGAAGTCCGGGCCGAGGGTGCCCAGTGGCAGGGTGACCGTGCCGCCCGGCTGCAGGTCCTTGGCATCCTTGGCGTTGACGCTGATGAGCTTGGCCAGATCGCCGCCCGCCCCCTGGCCCTTGCCGGACTCGGGGCCGGAGGTCTTGCCGCCGCCGCCACAGGCTGTCAGCGCCAGCGCCGCCACGATGGCCGTCACGCCGCCGATCCTGGTCAGTTTCTTCATGGAGTTCCCTTCTTTTTTTGGTGCGGGTTGTTCTGATGAATGATAGGGCCCGGTTCATGGACCACGAGCAGGTCCGCCGCCAGTTCGCCGTCGGGGTAGAAGCAGGCGAACTGCTGGTCGGGGGCTGCGCCGGGGGCCGCCGGGCTGCTCGACGCCGGGACGGCGGCCGGCTGTTCCGGCTCCAGCGGGGGCTCCAGCGTCAGGCACTTCTCCTGCTGCGCGGCAGGAAGCGCGGCGAACACGGGGCAGCGCGAGGCGAAGTTGCAGCCCGTGGGCGCATCCAGGGGCGAGGGCAGCTCGCCCTTGAGGATGATGCGTTCGCGGCTGCGCTCCAGGTGCGGGTCCGGGACCGGGATCGCGGACAGCAGCGCCCGGGTGTAGGGGTGGCGCGGAAAGTCGAAGACCCGGTCCACGTCGCCGATCTCCACGATCTTGCCGAGGTACATCACGGCCACGCGGTTGGAAATATGCCGCACCACGGACAGGTCGTGGGCCACCACGAGGTAGCTCAGCCCGAGTTCGGCGCGGAGCTGGTCCAGCAGGTTGATGACGCCCGCCTGCACGGAGACGTCCAGGGCGGAGACCGGCTCGTCCAGGACCACCAGCCGGGGGTTCACGGCGAGGGCGCGGGCGATGCCGATGCGCTGGCGCTGGCCGCCGGAGAACTGGTTGGGGAACCGGTTGACGTGGTCCGGCTGGAGGCCGACGAGGTCCATCAGCTCCAGGATCCGTTTCCGGATGGCGGGCCTGGCCATCCCGGAGGTCTCCAGCGGCTCGGCGAGGACCTCGTAGACGGTGAAGCGGGGATCCAGTGCGCCGGTGGGGTCCTGGAACACCATCTGGAGTTCCCTGCGCATGGCAGCCGTGGTCCGGGCGCCGGCGGCCGCCTTGTTGCTCAGCCCGCCGATGATCACCTCGCCGTCCTGGTCCCGGTGGAATTCCATGATTTCCAGCAGCGTGGTGGTCTTCCCGCAGCCCGACTCGCCGACGATCGAGAAGCACTCGCCCTCCCGGATGTCGAAGCTGAGGCCGTCCACGGCCTTGACGGTGCCGATCCGGCGCTTGATCAGCGCCCCCTTCGTGAGCGGGAAGTGCTTCTTCACGTCCCTGAGTTCGAGCACTGCCTTGCGCCCGGACCGGGGGATCGCGTCCAGGCGGGAGACCGGGACGGCCGGCGCGGCGAAGATCTCGTGGACGTCGGCGCCGTCGAGCGCGTCACTCTTGATGCAGGCGGCCGTGTGGCCGGGGCTGCCCGAAACGCCCGAGAGGGCCGGTTCGCCGGCCAGGCAGGCGTCGCTGGCCAGCGGGCACCGCGGGGCAAAGGAGCAGCCGGTGGGGGCGCGGACCAGGTCCGGCGGGATGCCCTCGATCGGCACCAGGGAGGACTTCTCCGCGATGTCCACGCGGGGCACCGCGCCGAGCAGGCCCATCGTGTAGGGCATCCGCGGGTTGTAGTAGATATCGTCCACCGTGCCGGCCTCCACCGGTTTGCCGGCGTACATCACCATGATGTCGTCCGCCATCCCGGCCACCACCCCAAGGTCGTGCGTGATCATCACGACGGCGGCGCCGGTTTCCTCCTGCGCGGTGTGCAGCACCTCGAGCACCTGCGCCTGGATGGTGACGTCCAGCGCCGTCGTCGGCTCGTCCGCGATGAGCACCCGCGGATTGTTGGCGATCGCGATGGCGATCATCACGCGCTGGCGCATGCCGCCGGAGAATTCGTGCGGGAAGGCCTTGAGCCGGTCCCTGGGACTCGGGATGCCCACCAGGCCCAGGAGTTCGACGGCGCGGGCCTCCTTGGCGTGCTTGCTCATGGTGGGGTTGTGGACCGTCAGGGCCTCGATGACCTGGTTCCCGACGGTGTAGACAGGGGTCAGCGAGGACAGCGGATCCTGGAACACCATGGCGATGTCGTTGCCGCGGTACCGGCACATCGCCTTGTCGCCGAGTCCCAGCAGTTCCGTGCCCAGCAGCCGGACGGAGCCGTTGACCTCGGCGGTGTCCGGCAGCAGGCCCATCACGGCCAGGGACGTGACGGACTTTCCCGAGCCGGATTCCCCCACGATGCCGAGGGTCTTGCCCGGCAGCAGATCGAAGTCGACGCCGCGGACAGCGTGCAGCACCCCGTTCTCCGTGTTGAAGCGGACGTTGAGGTCCCGGACGGAGAGCACGGCATCCGAGGCGGCGTGCAGTCCGGCCACGTGCAGCCGCTCGACGGCGCCGGGGGCGCCTGGGGTGCCTGCGGGGACGGGGGCGGTTTCGCCGCTCATGTGCTCTTCTTCTTTGCGGTCTTCTGTGTCTTGCCCGTCCGGGCGCTCCCATTGGCGCTGCCGATGGAGCCGGAGCTGGGATCGAACGCGTCACGAAGTCCGTCGTTCATCATGGCCAGCGAACCGGTCAGCAGGAACATGACGGCCAGCGGCACCCAGAACATCCACGGGAAGGTGGAGACCTGGGACGTGGCCTGGCCGATCAGCACGCCCAGGCTGACATCCGGGACCTTGATGCCGATCCCGATGAAGGAGAAGGCGACTTCGGCGAGGATGGCTCCCGTGACGCCGCGGGTGATGTCCAGGACCAGCAGAGAGCCGATGTTGGGGACGAGGTGCCGCCAGACGATCCGCCGCGGCGGGACTCCCATGTACCGGGCGGCCTTGACGAAGTCGCGCTGCATGAGGGACAGCGAGAGGGAGCGGATCAGGCGCGCGGTGCCCATCCAGCTGAAGACCAGCAGGACGATGATCAGCAGCAGCCAGCTGGGAAGGTTCTTCTTCAAACCGATGCCGCCCCCGCTGGTGGCCACGGCCACGACGAGCAGGGCCGGCATCATGATCAGGGCTTCGAGGATGAACAGCATGACCTTGTCCACCTTGCCGCCGAAATAGGCCATGGTGCAGCCGTAGACGGCGGCGATCAGCACCGACACGAGGCCGACGACGAGGCCGATGAGGATCGAGATCCGGGTCCCCTCGACGGTCAGGGCGTAGAGGTCGATGCCGGCCTGTGAGGTGCCCAGCAGGTGCTCCCCCGACGGCGGCGTGCCGATGTTGAGGGGGTCGATGGCCTCCTTGTCCCACCCGGAGAAGAATCCGCCGATGAAGGAGAGGAGGGTCAGGGCGAGGAAGATGGCCAGGCCGGCCACGGCGGTCCTGTTGCGCAGGAAACGCCGCAGGATGATCCTCGACTTGGCGATGACGACGTCGTCGTTCTCGATCTTGGCTTCTTGGGCGACGGCGGCCGGGTCGCTGGCGAACAGGTTCGTCATGGTTACTGCACGCGCACTCTCGGGTCGACGAGCGTGGTGGCAAAGTCCGCGAGGATGGCCCCGATCGCGAAGATCAAGGAGCCGTAGGCGAGGGTCGCCGTCGCAGCGTTGACATCCTGCAGCCCGATCGAATCGATGGACCAGGACCCGATCCCGTGCCAGGCGAAGATTTTCTCCGCGAAGAAGCCGCCGGCGAAGATGGCCGGGACGGTGAACGCGATGCTCTGCGCGACGGGAATGAAGGAGACGCGCAGAGCATGGCGGGTGATGGCCTGGTTCCGGGTCAGCCCCTTGGCCCGCGCCGTGCGGACGAAGTCGGCATTGACGTTGTCCAGCAGGTATTGGCGCTGGGCGATCTGATAGGCGCCCCAGCCCACGATCGTGATCGCGAAGGTCGGCACCGCATAGTGGGCCAGCATGTCCAGGAACCGGGCCCAGCCGTCACCCGCCAGGCCCGGGGTGGAAATCCCGGTGACGAAAAATATCCGCTCGCCCACCGTCTCGTTGATGCTGATGGCCCCCAGCTGCACCAGGAAGTACGCGATCGGCGCCGGAACGATGTACACCAGGTAGCTGTAGGAGGTGATCACCCGGTCGGAGGCCTTGTACTGCCGTGCGGCGGTGTAGACGCCCAGGGCGACGCCGATGACCAGGGTCAGGATGATCGCGGCCAGGAACAGCCGGGTCGAGATCCACACCCGGTCGCCGAACTCGGCGTTGATGTAGGCGCCGTTGGGGCTGCGGCCCCAGTCCCAGCGGGTGAGGATTCCCGTGAGCCAGTCCACGTAGCGTTCCCAGGGGCTGAGCGTCGGGTCAAGGCCCTTGAGCCGGAAGGAATTGACCACCTGTTCCGGCGTCGGCCGCGGAATCCGCTCCTGCTCCAGCAGCGCCGGCTGCAGCGTGCTCACGGCCAGGAGGTACCCGGCAGAGGTGGTCAGGAAGATCATCACGACATACGTAAGGGCACGTTTTGCGAGATATCGAAGCATGGGCCGACTAGTTCCGGATCGCGGTTGTGGATGTAATACCCGGCATCGCGGGCAGGGCCGGAACAGCCCTCCTGCGCACCGGGGTCATTACATTATTCACAACATCGGTCCTTCCGTCGTTCCCCGGCCGGCACGGGGTTCAGCTGGCGCCCCGGGATCGCGGACCGTCGGGTGCCCGGCCGCCCACAGGCCCTGCAGCGGAGCCCTGATGGACTATGTTGCGGGTCACATTCCAGAGCAAAGTACCACATGCTGATGGCGCGCAGGGGACCCGGCGTGCAGGAACATGGGTCCGCCACCGGATCGTTATGAACGGTTCATCGGAAGCGATGTGGCTGGCGACGACCGGCAGGCCGTCTATGCGGCGCGGAGGATCCGCGTGACGAGTTCACGCCAGGTCTCCGCCAGCCGCTCCGGCGCCGCCCCTTGCACCCGGACGGCGTGGAGCAGGCGCTCCGGCTCCAGCATCGCGCCCAGCGCCGACGCCATGAGCCACGGGTCGGCCGTGAGGCGCGCCTCGCGCAGCAGCATCTCCAGGTGACGGTGGCAGAGCAAGGCCGCGGGCACGTCGAACCGGTTGTCGGCGGACTCGTCGGCGGCCCTCGCCAGCTCCCCGAATTCCAGGAGCCAGGCGATGCGTTCAGCCCCGAAGGCAATGAGCCGCTCAAGTGGCGGAGCCCCCGGACCCAGCGGCGGGGGCCCGAACATGAACCGTGCCTGGAATTCGGCCTCGGCATCGCTGAGCAGGGTCAGCATCAGGCCCGCACGGCTGCCGAACCGGCGGAACACGGTGCCCTTGCCGACGCCGGCCCGTTGCGCCAGGGCGCCCATGGTGAGCCGGCCTGCCCCGCCTTCCTCGACGAGCTCGCGGGCAGCGCAGAGCAGAAGTTCCCGGTTCCGCGCCGCGTCGCGGCGCTCGGTCCCGGCGCCCGGCCGCCGGACGGGCGGGGTCCCGTCGGGCGGGGTCCCGTCGGGCAGGCCGGGGCGGAGTGGGATGAGGCTCACACCACTTAGTCTAGCCCCCGGGAATATTAACCGGACCGCAGTCCGTTTAGTCTGAGTGAAGGCCCCACCGGCCTCCACCACCACCCGGCCGCCGGAACCGCGCGGCGCGATGCATAGGAGTACACATGTCCAAGAACACTGTTCTCACCCTGGTCGGCAGCCTCCGCGCCGACTCCACCAACCAGAAGCTCGCCGAGGCCATCCAGCTCAACGCGCCGGAGCAGGTTGAGGTTGTCATCCACGAGAGCCTTGGCAACATCCCCTTCTACAACGAGGACATCGACGTCGAGGGCCAGGTTCCCGCCGCGGCGGCCGCCCTCCGCGCCGCCGCCGGCGAGGCCGACACCCTGCTCCTGGTCACCCCCGAGCACAACGGCACGGTCCCCGCTGCACTGAAGAACGCCATCGACTGGCTGTCACGCCCGTACGGTGCAGGCGCCCTCACCGGCAAGCCGACCGCCGTCGTCGGCACCGCCTTCGGCCAGTTCGGCGGAGTCTGGGCGCAGGACGAGGCCCGCAAGGCCGCCGGCATCGCCGGCGCCCAGATCCTCGAAGACGTCAAGCTGGCCGTCCCGGGCTCCATGGTCCGCTTCGCCGAGGTCCACCCGAAGGATGACGCCGAGGTTGTCGAGCAGATCAAGGGCGTATTCGACGCACTGGCAGAGGCACGCACCGTCGCAGCAGCCTGATTCCAGGCACTTCCGGCTTGACTCCCGTAGGGACAGGCTTCGCCCCCGGCAGCAGGAATGCGGCCGGGGGCGTTCTGCGTCTCCGGCAGGGTTGCTCCCGGCAGGACGCGGCCCGGTGTAAACGTGAACAAATGTTTTCCTATTGACAACATGAGTTGTATTCTTGGGAAGGTGACCCACGAAACACTGGATGCCGCCGCAGAAGTCCTTCCGGCCGAGGCAATTGATGCAATAGAACGAGCGGCGACGTCCGCGCACCGCCACGAGAGTCTCTTCTCGGAGCGCGCAGCAAACATCAAGCAGTCCGCGGTGCGCGACGTCTTCGACATTTCGATGCGACCCGGCCTCGTCTCGCTGGCCGGCGGGAGCCCGTACCTTCAGTCACTCCCGCTGGAACGGCTTGGGCAGACCGCCGCCGGAATCATCGCCGAACAGGGAATGACAGCCCTGCAGTACGGCAACGGCCAGGGCACCCCGGAACTCCGCGCCCAAATCTGCGAGGTCATGGCGGCCGAGGGAATCCTCGATGCACGGCCCGAGAACGTCGTGATCACGGCGGGCTCGCAGTCGGCCCAGGACGTGGCCGCCAAGGTCTTCTGCAACCCGGGCGACGTCGTCCTGGTGGAGGACCCCACGTATGTCGGGGCGCTCAACACGTTCGAGGCCTACCAGGTTGAGATTGCCACCGTGCCGATGGACGGGAACGGCATCCTTCCGGAACTGCTGGCGGCCAGGATCGCCGCCCTCCAGGCTGCGGGCAAGAACATCAAATTCCTTTACACCATCCCCAGCTTCAACAACCCCTCCGGCATCACGCTCTCGCAGGAACGCCGCCAGCAGGTCGTTGATATATGCCGTCAAGAGAATATTCTGGTGCTGGAGGACAACCCCTATGGCCTGCTCCGCTTCGACGGAAAGCCCCTGGTTCCGTTGCGCGCCGCCAATCCGGACGATGTGATCTACATGGGTTCCTTTTCCAAGATCTTCGCGCCGGGCCTTCGGATCGGCTGGGCCCTCGTCCCGGCCCACCTGCAGCGCCGCTACTATCTGGCCGCCGAGGCCGTCACCCTCTGCCCGCCGACGCTGAACCAGATGCTGGTGTCCGCCTACCTGCGGGACTACGACTGGCGCGGCCAGATCGAAACCTACCGGGGGCTCTACCGGGAGCGCTGCGGGGCGATGCTCGCCGCCCTGGACGAGTACATGCCGGCGGGGCTGAGCTGGACCCGCCCGGACGGCGGCTTCTTCGTCTGGGTCACGCTGCCGGAAGGCGTGGACACCTATCCCCTGCTGCAGAAGGCGATCGACGCCGGCGTCGTGTTCATTCCCGGCGCGGCATTCACCCATTCGGATGAACCGTCCAACAAGATCCGGCTGGCTTTCAGCGCCGTGCCGCCGGAATCCATCCGCGAGGGCGTCCGCCGGCTCGCGCCGGTCCTGCGGGAAGCCGTCACTGCGTTGTAGCTTGCAGGTTGTAGCCTGAATCATCGTTGGTGCGAGGCTGGATGCGCGCGTTGAACTAAGGGAGCATGTTCATGACCGGAATTATCGTTGTCGGCGTCGACGGCAGTGAAACAGCCATGCGGGCCGCGCAGACCGCCAAAGGCCTTGCCGCCTCGCTGGGCGCGGGACTGCATGTAGTGACAGCCTTCGACACCGACCGCACGGAGGTATTCGGAAGCGGCAGTGACCAATTCATCCTCACGGACGCCGACTTGGCCGAACGGGTCGCGAGGGACGTTGCCCGCAGCCTCAATGCCACAGACGTCACTGTCACCTACTCGGCGGCACGCGGCAAGCCGGCCGAAGCCCTGATCACGGAGGCCGGGCGGCTCGATGCCCGGATGATCGTTGTGGGCAACCGCCGCATGCGGGGACTTGGGCGGGTGCTGGGGAGCGTTGCCAACAGTGTGGCCCACAACGCCCGCTGCGACGTCTACATCGCCAAGACCGACGAGGCCTAGAACCGGCCTGACCGGCGGCGGACAGCGCTTCCCGGTTTGAGCCACCTCACAGCCAGGCGTGGGCAGCCTCACCGGCATTTTTGACGTAACCAACGTGGCCCCAGCGGTAAAATTGGAGATGCCCCCGATGGCGCGGACACCCGAAAACCTACCGATCCAGGGGACCCCATGCTCACTCTTCAGCGCCGCCAGCTCGCCGGCCATGACATCCTCCTGGCCCGGCACGGCAACCACATCAGCACCATGCGTGTGGACCGCGGTGCCGGCAGGGTGGTCGCGCTCCTGGACGACGGCACCACCGACAGCGCCCCCAATGTGATCTTCCCCGGTTTCCGCATGGCCGACACCATCCCGAGCGTATTGCTGGAGGACTGGAGGTACCTCGCCATCGCGACCGGATGCTGGACGGTATTCACCGGCCTGATGTTTGCCGCCGCCGTCGCCCTGGCCGGCCTCAACGGCAATCCCGACCTGGCCCAACTGCTGGCGAGCTACCCCGGCAACTGAGCAGGCTTTCGCACCCTGCAGGAAACCCCGCCGTTGGGCATGTCCAACGGCGGGGTTTCCTGGTGTTTGTCCTGGTTGCGGCCTGGCCGCGCTGCGGGGCTAAAGCGTGTGGAACGGTTTGAAGGAACTTGCGCCGGCGAACCAGCCCGATTCGGGGGCGTCACCGGAGTGGTCCCAGGGCGCCCCTTCGACAAGGCGTCCGATCTGGCGGAACTTCCCGCCGAAAAACAGCAGCGGTTCGCGCCTGGTGATCTGCATGGCGGTCACCTCGCCGACGACGATGATGTGGTCGCCGCCGTCGTAGATGTTCCAGGGCCGGCATTCCAGGGTGGCTGCGTTCTTCGTCAGGACGGGGACGTTGCCGTCCAGGGCCCACTCGGGCTCCTCTGTCATGACCTTGCCGGCGAAGTGCAGGGCAACGTCCATCTGCTCGAGCGAGAGGATGTTGATGGCGAACGGTGCACCTTCGAGGTAGCGGGCGGCCCGCGAGGTGCGGGTCAGTGTGACCTGGGCGAGCGGCGGATCCAGCGGCACGGCGGTGAACGCGTTGACAGTGGCACCATGCGGGACGCCATCCTCCGACCGGCACGTGACCACCGTGACTCCGGTGGCGAACGTGCCGAACACATGGCGCAGTTCGCGGGTGTCAATGGCCCCCTGGACTGCTGCTTCCTGGGTCATCGACGTCTCCTTTTCGGGGGCTGCCGCTCCGATGCGGACTGTTCTTGGCAACACGCCATCACGGCGGGGTGGTGGTGCTGGCCCGACGGCGGTGCTGCCGCCGTCGGGCGGGGTGGCGTCAGGCCCGGGGCCGGCCCCCAAGGGTCCGGGCCTGGCGCGGGTCAGTCCTGCGGGTCGAGGATGAAGTCGTAGGTGACTTCACGGCCTGCGCCGTCGGTACGGTCCGTGGGGGCGAGGACGAGTTCCGGCTTCACGGCCGAGGCGATGTCGTCGGCAACGTGCTCGCCGCCCTCGAAGTAAAGCTGGGTGGTGATGGGCAGGTGTTCGGCAGCCGAAACCTTCAGGTGGATATGGGCCGGGCGCCAGGCGTGCCAGCCGGCGGCCGAGATCAGGGCTCCGCAGGCGCCGTCGGTGGGGATCTGGTACGGCGCGGGCTGGAGCGTGTTGATCTGGAACCTGCCCTGCCCATCGGCGGTGACGGAGCCGCGGAGGTTCCATTCCGGCAGTCCCGGGGCGAACTGGGAGTAGAAGCCCAGGTCATCGGCGTGCCAGATCTCGATCAGGGCACCGGCCAGCGGTTCGCCGGCGACGTTCCTGACCTCGCCCTGGAACAGCAGCGGCGTGCCCGGCTCGTCCTCGCGCATCGGCAGCGTCGCGGGACTCTGCTGGACGGGGGCATCGGGGATGTAGTACGGGCCCTCGATGGTGCCCTTGGAGCCGTGCCGGTTGGCGTTGGCGACCTCCTCGACGGAGTGCTCCACCCAGACGTCCAGGAACAGCGGCCATTCGCCGGTTTCGCCGACGCTGATGAGCCAGGCCTTGAAGGCGTTGTATTCGTCGTACGTGACCTTCTCGTCCGTGACGATGTCATTGACGGCCTTGACGAGCCGGCCGGCGAGGGCGCTGACCCGCTCCTGGCTGCTGGCGCCTTCGACGTGCTTGTTCTCCCTGAAGCGGGCTGTTGCCCCTGCGCCCGAAGCGGCGGCGGTGGCCTGGGTTTCCGTCGTCATAATGACTCCTTTGTCGATGCGTGTGGTCCGGACGGTTGTGCGCTGCTGTTGCGCCGTGCTCTGAATCACATCCGGTGTTGATTCAACCGTAGGACGGTAATTCATCGTTGGGAAATACCTATTTTCGCCCTATTGAAAGCTTTTGCATATGAATCGGCGGTTTCGCGCGTCAGTCCTGTCGGTATTTGGTCAGTTTGTCCGGGTCGATTTCCGCGCCGACGCCGGGCACGTCGCGGACGCGGATGGAGCCGCCGTTGATTTCCAGCGGTTTGGCCAGGAGGTCGTCCGTCATGTCCAGGTAGTTCGAGAGTTCGCCGGCACGCCGGGAACTGGCCTCGAACGCCGCGCCGAACGTCACCGTGGCCAGGCTTCCGACCTGGGTGTCGATCTGGTTGCCTATCGTGACATCAACGCCGAGGCCCTCGCACAGGCCGAGGATCTGCTGTGCCTCGGTGAAGCCGCTGCGCGCGGTCTTGATGCAGATGGCGTTGCTGCCGCCGGAGAGCAGTTCCCGGGAAACATCGCCCAGGGTGGGGACGCTTTCGTCGCCCACGATCGGGATGCTGGAGTGCGCCACGAGCCGGCGGCGGCCCATGGCCTCGCCGGCGTCGCACGGTTCTTCCAGCATGGACAGGCCCAGGCCTTCGGTGCGGCGGAGCACTTCCATGGCCTCGTTCGCCGTCCAGCCGCGGTTGGCGTCGAGGTAGATCTCGGTGTCCTCGCCCAGGCCCTCGCGCAGCACGTGGCAGGCCTCGACATCGAGGGACAGCGGCCGCCGGCCGGTCTTGAGCTTGAAGGTGTCAATGCCGTAGGTTTCGCGGAACCGCAGCGCCTCATCCAGGAGTTCGGCGGCGGGTTTGAATCCGAGCATGTGGGACACGCGCATGCTGTCCGTGAAACCGCCCAGCAGCTTGTGCACCGGGGTGCCCAGGGAGATGCCGATGATGTCCCACAGGGCGATGTCCAGGGCGCCCTTGGCCGTGGGGTTGTTCACCGTGCGGCGGAGCCGCTGCTGGACCTTGGAGCGGTCCAGCGGGTCCAGCCCGATCAGCTGCGGGGCAAAGACCTTGGTCACGACCGAGACGATGGAATCCTGCGTTTCGCCATAGGTGTAGGGGCGCGGAGGGGTGTCGGCCACGCCGCAGATGCCGGTGTCCGTATGGATCCGGACGAGCACATGTTCCGCGGCGGTCACCTCTCCGCTGGCGAACTTCAGGGGCCGGGCGTATGGGATGGCGTAGGGGATGGCCTCGATACGTTCGATTTTCATTCGGAGGTGTCCTTTGCTGGGGCGGGCTGTGCGGGTGGCTGGGAGGTGCCGAAGGCGTCGAAGAGGGCCAGGAAACTCCGGATCAGCGGCGTCTCGTTGTTCCGGTTCCACGCGACGGCGAGGTCGACGGGCGGCGGGTTCCGGAGCGGGCGGAAGACGACGCCCTGGAAGGAAAACATCCGGGAGGTCATCGGCACGAGCGCCACCCCCATGCCGGCGGCCACGAGCGAGAGCAGGGTGGATGTCTCCTTGGCCTCCTGCACCAGGCGAGGCTTGAAACCAGCCTTGCGGCAGGCTTCAACGGAGATGGAGTTGACGGCGGAATAGGAGGGGTAGCCGATGAAGTCCTCGGCGGACAGATCGGTGATGTCCAGCGTGCCGCGCTCCGCGAGCGGCGAATCGGCGGGCAGCGCCGCGACCAGCTGGTCCTGCTCGAGCAGCCTCAGGGCGATCTCGTCGGAGCGCACGGGAGGGCGGAGAACGGCGACGTCGAGCCGGCCTTCCTCGAGGGCAGCCTCCATCTGCGGTGTCAGCATCTCGCCCTGCACCGTGATCCTGAGCCCGGGCAGGGTCCGGCGGGCTGCCTGGACGATGCCGGGCATCAGCCGGTAGGTGGCGGTTCCGGTGAAGCCGACCCGGATCACGCCGGTCGCGCCGGCGCCAACCTGCTGGACGTCCTCCACGAGGGAGTCGAGTTCCTGCAGCAGCGCGCGTCCGCGGTCCAGCAGGACCTGCCCGGCCGGGGTGAGGTCAACCTTGCGCGTGGTGCGTACCAGCAGGGGCGTGCCGAGCAGCTCCTCCAGCTGCCGGATCTGCTGCGACAGCGGAGGCTGCGCCATGTGCAGGCGCAGGGCTGCCCGGCCGAAGTGGCGTTCCTCGGCCACGGCAATGAAGTACTTCAGGTGCCGAGTCTCCATGGACGCTCCTGGCGGATCGAAGCAGGGCCGGGTGCCACGCTCTGACCAGTTTAGAAGCCCCGATTAGTAAAGGGAAGTACTGATTTTGGAGTGATTAGGACGGCTTGAATACCAATGGACCGGCGATCGTCACGGCCGTGCCGGCCCTCAGTCCAGCAGCAGGGCCGGCTCCTCGAGGATGGCCGCGACGTCGGCCATGAAGCGGGCCGAGAGGTCCCCGTCCACCACCCGGTGGTCGAACGAGCCGCCGAGCGTCGTAATCCAGCGCGGGATGACTTCGCCGTCGAGCACCCAGGGCTTCTGCTTGATGGTGCCGAAAGCCACGATCGCGACCTCGCCGGGGTTGATGATCGGCGTGCCGGTGTCGATCCCGAGGGCGCCGATGTTGGTGATGGTGAGGGTACCGCCCTGCATCTGGGAAGGCTGGGTCTTGCCCGCCCGGGCAGTGGTGGCGAGGTCATTCAGGGCCAGGGCCAGTTCCTTCAGGGAAAGGTCCTGCGCGTTCTTGATGTTCGGCACCATCAGGCCGCGGGGTGTGGCGGCGGCGATGCCGAGGTTCATGAAGTGCTTGACGTGGATTTCGGCGGAAGCGCCGTCCGGGCTGTCCACCCAGGTGGCGTTGACGCTGGGGTTGCGCGCCGCGGCCCAGATCACGGCCTTGGAAAGAATCAGGAGCGGGGAAACCTTGATCCCCTCGAAGTCCCGGGACGCCTTGAGCCGCTTGACGAACTCCATCGTCCGGCTGGCATCGACGTCCACGAAAATGCTGACGTGCGGCGCCGCGAAGGCCGACTCAACCATGGCCTTCGCCGTGGCCTTGCGGACGCCCTTGACCGGGATACGCTCGATCCGCTGTTCCTGCGGACGGCCGGTCTTGCCCCAGAAGGTGTCCGCCTTGTCCACCTCGGCGTCACGCTGGGCCTGGTAGCTCACCAGGTCCTCACGGGTCACCTCGCCGCGGGCGCCCGTGGGGACGACGTCGGCCAGGTCGATGCCGAGATCCCGGGCGATCTTGCGCACGGGCGGCTTGGCGAGGACCTTGTTCACGAGGCCGCTGATTGCCCCGCCGATGGTGGGGCGCTCGGGACTGTCGGCCACCGGCGGGCGGGTCTCGACAGGCTCGACCACCGGGACGCCGGTGGTTGAGCTTGTCGAGATCGGCGCTGCGGCGGAAACCCGGGGGCGGCGCTTGACAGCGTCGGCCTTGGGGCCGGAACCGACCAGGGGGCCGCCGGCCGGACGCCCGGCCGGCTCGCCGGCGTCGGAGGTGTCCATCTCAAGCTTCCCGTACATGGGCGCCTCAACTGCCCGTGCCTGAACGGCCGGCGTCTCAACGGCCGGAGCCGCGGGGGCCGCCGGTGCGGCAACTTCCGGGGCGGCCGCGTCGGTGACGCTGATGATGGGGGTGCCGACGTCGACCGTCACACCCTCCGGGACCAGCAGTTCGGTGACGGTGCCGGCAAACGGCGAGGGAAGTTCGACGAGCGACTTGGCGGTCTCGATCTCGCAAATGACGTCATTGACGGCCACGGTGTCGCCGGCTTTGACCTTCCAGGAGACGATTTCTGCCTCGGTCAGACCTTCGCCCACATCGGGGAGATTGAACTTGTTCAGCGTCATAGGGGTCCTCGGATTCGAAAGGCTGCATCGGTCCGCTGCATCAGCAACAAAGGACCGTCAGTAGGAAAGGGCACGGTCCAGCGCCTCAAGGATGCGGTCGATGTCGGGCAGGTAGTCTTCTTCCACCTTGGCCACGGGGTAGGGCATGTGGAAGCCGCCGACCCGGATCACGGGGGCCTCAAGCGAGTGGAAGGCCCGCTCGCTGATCCGGGCCGCGATTTCGCCCCCGATGCCGCCGAAGGTGGGGGCCTCATGGGCCACGATCAGCCGGCCGGTCTTCGTGACGGACTCGGTGACGGCGTCGAAGTCGATCGGCGAGATGGAGCGCAGGTCGATCACCTCGACGCTGTGGCCGTCCTCGGCAGCGGCGTTGGCCGCCGCGAGGGCCACCGGCACGAGCGGGCCGTAGACCACCACGGTGGCGTCCGTGCCTTCGCGCAGCACATGGGCCTTGAACGGGTCAGCGGCCAGGCCTGCTGATTCCGTGTCGACCTCGCCCTTGAGCCAGTAGCGCCGCTTGGGTTCGAAGACGATCACCGGGTCCTGGCAGTCGACGGCCTGCTGGATCATCCAGTAGGCGTCGTGCGGGTTGGACGGGGTGACGATGCGCAGGCCGGCGGTGTGGGCGAACAGCGCTTCCGGGGATTCGGAGTGGTGCTCGATCGAGCCGATGCCGCCGCCGTAGGGGATGCGGATGACGACGGGGACCGTGAGGTTGCCGTTGCTGCGGGAATGCATCTTGGCCAGCTGCGTGGTGATCTGGTTGAAGCCGGGGAAGACGAAGCCGTCGAACTGGATCTCGCAGATCGGCAGGTACCCGCGCAGCGCCAGGCCGATCGCGGTGCCGATGATGCCGGACTCGGCCAGCGGCGTGTCCACCACCCGGTCCGCACCGAATTCGGCGATCAGGCCGTCCGTGACGCGGTAGACGCCGCCCAGCGGCCCGATGTCCTCGCCCATGAGGAGGGACCGCGGGTTGCTGCGCAGCGTCGCGCGCAGGCCTTCATTGATGGCCTTGGCAATGGTCATGGTGGTCATCAGCGGGTCCCCTCTGTGTCTGCCTCGACTGTGTCTGCCTCGTCGGCGAATCCTGCGCTGTACTCCTCGAACCAGGCCAGCTCTTCGGCCACCAGCGGGTGTGCCTCCACGTAGGTGTTGGCGAAAGCGGTCCGGATGTCCGGGGTTTCGAGCTCGTAGGTCGTCTTGCGGACGTAGGCGGCGAGTTCGTCGCCGTCGGCCTTGACCTGCGCGAAGAAGGCGTCGTCCGCCATGTCTGCAGCGCGGAGGTACTTTTCCAGGCGCTCGAGCGGATCCTTGGCCCGCCACCGCGATTCCTCGGCGGATGCGCGGTACTTCGTGGGGTCGTCGGCCGTGGTGTGCGCGCCGACCCGGTAGGTGAAGGCCTCGATCAGCACCGGGCCGTTGCCCTCGCGGGCGTGCTCGAGCGCCCATTCGGTGACGGCGTGGACCGCGATCACGTCATTGCCGTCCACCCGGATGCCGGGGAACCCGTAGCCTTTGGCGCGGTTGGACAGGGGGATGCGGGTCTGCACGGAGCTCGGGACGGAGATGGCCCAGTGGTTGTTCTGGCAGAAAAACACCACGGGCGCGTTGTAGGAGGAGGCGAAGACCATGGATTCGTGGACGTCGCCTTCCGAGCTGGCCCCGTCGCCGAAATAGACCACGACGGCGGCCTTGGGCTCCGGCGCCTGGCCTCCTGCGTGGCCATCCGCCCGGCCCGCGGCAGCGGCGGCCGCTGCCGCGAGCTTCTGGTCGCGCTGGATGCCCATGGCGTAGCCGACCGCGTGCGGAGTCTGGGCCGCGAGGACCAGTGTGTAGAGGTGGAAGTTGGTTTCCTTGGGGTTCCAGCCCCCATTGGAGACCCCGCGGAACTGGCGCAGCAGTTCGGCCAGGTCAACGTTGCGTGTCAGCGCCACCCCGTGTTCGCGGTAGGTGGGGAAGATATAGTCCTGGGGCTGGCTGGCCCGGCCGGAGCCGATCTGGGCGGCTTCCTGGCCGGTGAGCGGGACCCACAGGGCCAGCTGGCCCTGCCGCTGCAGGGCGGTGGCTTCCTGGTCGAAGCGCCGGATGGCAGCCATATCGGCGTAGAACCCGCGCAGTTTCTCCGCGTCGAGCCGGTCGGCGTATTCGGAGAAGACCGGGTCGGTGCCCAGGGTCCCGTCCGGGCCGAGCAGCTGCACCATGGGGGTCGCCGGGGCGCCCAGTTGGGCTTCGGCTTCTGCCTCAAGCCGGTCATCCATCTCGGTTCCGTCGAACTCGGTGGAGGGCAGATGTGTGGCGCCCATACCGTCTCCTTGCTTGCCGCATCCGAATGCGCCGCAATCGCTGGGATATATGCCGGATCGGGAATGTATTCCGGATCCGGCATATATTTTGGCTTACTCGTCCTTACTTTATCCGCAGGGGCCTGCCCCCGGGCGTCATGTTAAGCGTTAGGAACCTCGTGGCGGTTTTGTATAGACCGCACAGAGTTCCAGGAACCGGGTGTTGGCCTCGGCCTCGCCGATGCTGACCCGGACGCCCTCGTCCCCAAAGGCCCGGACGGACAGGGCCCGCTCCCCCGCCAGGGCGGCGAATTCAGCACTGTCGGCCCCAAGATTGAGCCAGACGAAGTTGCCCTGCGCATCGGGCACGGACCAGCCGAGCTCCCGGAGTCCTTCGGTGACGCGGTCCCGTTCGTCGACCAGGCTTTGTACCCTTTCTACAACCTGGTCGTAGTGCTGCAGCGAAGTGACGGCCGCGACTTCGCCGATCTGGGAGACCGAGAAGGGCGTCGCGGCAACGCGCAGGTGCTGGGTGAGTTCGGGGCGGGACACGCTGTAGCCGACCCGAAGCCCGGCGAGGCCGTGCGCCTTGGAAAACGTCCGCAGCACCACCACGTTGGGGTACTTGCGGTACATCTCGATCCCGTCCACGGCGTCTGCGGCCCGTACGAACTCCTGGTAGGCCTCGTCGATGACCACGACGACGTTGGAGGGCACGGCATTGATGAAGCGCTCGGTTTCCTCGGCCGTGAGGATGGGCCCGGTGGGATTGTTGGGCGTGCACAGCAGGATCATCCTGGTGCGCGCCGATACGGCGGCCGCCATCGCGCCGAGATCATGGCGGCCGTCGCTGGTGAGGGGAATCCGGACGCTCTCCGCGCCCGTGAGGCCGACGCAGATGGGGTAGGCCTCGAAGGAACGCCAGGCGTAGATGACCTCGTCGGCCTTGCCGTCGTCGTTCTGGCCCGCGAAGGTGACCAGCAGCTGGTTCAGGGCCCCGAGGCTTCCGGCGCCGGTGACGATGTCGTCGGCGGGCACGTCCAGGAACCCGGCGAGGGCCGCGCGCAGCTTGCTGCTCAGGGGGTCCGGGTAACGGTTGAAATCGGTCTGCTCCGCGACCGCCTGCCGCACCGCAGGAATGGGCGGCAGCGGGTTCTCATTGGAGGACAGCTTGTAGCTGGCAAGGCCCTCGACGGGGACGGGCGGCTTGCCGGCCGCGTAGCGGGGAAGGAGGTCCACCACCGGGCGCGGCCTGATTCCGCCGGCCGGATTCTCTGATGAAGTCATGCCACCTAGCCTACTTCGCCGTCCCTCTTTGCCGTCCCGGCGGGGATGCAGGGGCATGTGACAGCATGGGGGCCATGCGTTCATTCATCCTGCGGGTCATCATCAACGGGCTTGCCCTGTGGATTGCCACCTGGATTCTCCATGGCCATCTGGACATCTCCACGTCCGCCACGTCCGCCGCCGTGGCCAAAAGCGGCGTCACGCAGGGCACGGAGACCATCGGGATCATCCTCGCGTACCTGTTCATCGGGCTGATCTTCGGCGTGGTCAACGCGCTGGTGAAGCCCCTGGTCAGCCTGCTGTCACTGCCGCTCACCATCCTGACCCTGGGGCTGTTCACGATCGTCATCAACGCGGCCATGCTCTATCTGACCTCCTGGCTGAGCAGCTACACGCCCGTGCATTTCACCATCTACTCCTTCTTCTGGACCGCGGTCTTCGCAGCCATCATCATCACCGTCATCTCGCTGGTCGCGGGCAGGCTCACCGGCGCGAGGCGCTAGGTCTCCAGGGCCGCGCCGGGCACGGCACGGCCGGCCGGCCTAGTCCAACGGACCCAGGGACTGCCGTTGGGCCCGCGTCCCGTCCCGGTCCCGGCGCGGCCCGGGCGCCATGACCGCCCCGTGACGTACCGGCGCCGCGTCCCGACGGAGCGAGAAACGGGTGACCGTGGCGGCGCCGGCGGTACCGACAACCGCGGCGAGCGCGGCGGTGGAGGCCTGCAGTGACGGATCCCGGCTCGCGGCGACAGCCCCGGCGCCCTCCGCGTAATTGTCCAGGCTGTGGCCGGGGCCCAGGCCGAACTCGTCCGGCGGCGGGATTTCCAGCGGATTGGTGAGGGTCACCGTCACCCGCTCTTTGGTGTCCGGATTGGGCACGCCGTCTGCCCCGGGCACCCAGTCCTGCTCGTGCTCCAGATGCAGGCTGCTGATCCCCGGGGCAGGCTCTATGCCCCCCACCGGGGAGCCCGCCGTCAGCACAAATTTCAGATCGTATTCGGCCAGGAAGTCCCGGTCCTGGCTGAGGTTCATGGCATGGATGCCGCCCTGGCTGTAGCCGACCGCGGCAACCTGCTCACCCGCTTCCGCTCCGGCCCTGTGCAGGGCCTCCCGGACGGCGGCGTTCGTTTCGGCAGAGCCGTAGCCCAGAGCCTCGGCGATGCCCGCTTCGTCGAAGGGGTTTGTGCCCGCGGGCAGTCCGTCCGTCTGCGTTCCCGGGATGATGACCACCCAGGCCCGCTGGCTCCCGTTCGCGATCTGGAGGACTTCAATGTCCCCCTTCGTCCGGCCCACGGCTTCCGCCCGCAGCAGCAGCCCTGCCGGCGAGAGATCAGCGTCCTCCATCCCCGTTTCCTCGCCCGCGATCCGGACCGGGCGCGGCTGCAGGAACTCCAGGCCCGGGGCCGCGGACAACTCCCGGATGATGCGGCGGACGTCCGCCGGCCCGCCGGCGGCGCCCGCGGACCCGTCCGGTGCGGCGGGGAGGCCCAGGAGCATGGCCAGGTTCCTGGAAGCCATGACGATCCCGCCCTCCACGACGTCCCGCACGTACAATTGCGGGAGGCCAAAATCTCCTGTCCCGGACCCGTACCCGGACCCGTGCACTCCCAGCCCCGGGAACAGTGCGTTCCGGGCCTCCGTAAACTCGTACTCCCGGTGGCTCGCCCTGACATCCCCGGCCATGCGCGCCAGGTCCGAGCGGACGCGGCCGACCGCACGGCCGCCCTCACCCACAGAGGTGATCGCCGAACTGCCGCTGATGTAGGAATCGGGCTGGTAGGGGAACAGCGCCTGCCGCACCGCGTCCGCTTCCGCTTCCACGTCCTGCAGCTGCCGCACCACCCCGTCCAGGGCCGCTGCGCCGGCAAGCAGCTCCTCAAACGCGAAGCTGATGCCGCCCACCCCGCCGCGGATCCGGAGCATGCCGTCATCCGGAGGCGCGGACGGGCGCGGAGCTCCTCCGGTGCCCGCCGGTGTTACGTCCGCCATCAGTAGCCCGGCCGGCCGGAGGAAAGCACTACATTCTGGGCATGCCGGAGCACAATGGCCGCCGCGTCCTGCAGCGCATTCCGGCTCCTGCGCAGCGAGGCCGCCTGCAGCGACAACGCCGTCCGGTAGGCCCGCCCCGCCTGCGACTGCCAGCTTTGGAGCTCCAGCCGGGCCAGCTGCGCGAGCGCGGCGTCGGCCCGGTCGGCACAGACCGCCACCCGGGCAGCCAGCTGCTGGACCTCGTAACTGCGTGAGGCACAGGCCGCGGCGTCGGCGGCCGTCACCGGGGCGGGAGGACCGGCGGGCACCGCCGTGGTGCCGCCCCTGGCACTTGCCATCGTGCTGGTCATCGCGCTGGCCATGTAGTCGCCCACTCTCAGGTTCCCGGCATCACCGGATGGTTTAGGTACCACCGGATGGCTTCTGCATCACCGGATGACTTCGACGCTAGGGACCCCGGCGGCCGTGCTGAAGCTCCGTCCCGGGCTATGTGGACAAGCCCGGAAGGAATCGCGGCCGCGTGCGGCCGGCGGAAGTCACACGGACAGCTGCGCTTAAGGCCCGGCGCGAGTTCGTGAAAGAATCGGGGCATGCCTGAAACTGCCGCCACCGCCGCTACCCGTACGCCTTCCGGACGCCTGGCCCTCGCCGCGTCCTCAGACAAGATCGCGCTCGGCCCGCTGGACGGCCGCTACCAGTCCGCGGTCGCGCCGCTGGTTGACTACCTTTCCGAAGCCGCCCTGAACCGCGACCGGGTGGCCGTGGAAGTCGAATGGCTGATCCACCTGACCAGCAACAACGTCCTGCCGGGGGCCGGGCCGCTGACAGCGGAGCAGCAGGAGAAGCTGCGCGCCATCGTCACCGGATTCGACGCCGGGTCCGTCACCGAGCTGGCTGACATCGAGGCCGTCACGGTGCACGACGTCAAGGCGGTGGAATACTACATCGGCCGCCGGCTGCCCGGCATCGGCATCGAGCGGCTCACGGCCATGGTGCACTTCGGCTGCACCTCCGAGGACATCAACAACCTCTCCTACGCCCTGGGCGTCAAGGGCGCCGTGGAGGACGTGTGGCTGCCGGCCGCCCGCGGCCTCGCAGCCCAGATCGGCAGGATGGCCGAGGACAGCCGCGCCGTGCCGATGCTCTCCCGCACCCACGGCCAGCCGGCCACCCCCACCACCCTGGGCAAGGAACTGGCCGTCTACGCCCACCGGCTCAACCGCCAGCTGGACCGCATCGCCCGGACCGAATACCTCGGCAAGATCAACGGCGCCACCGGCACCTATGCCGCCCACGTGGCCTCCGTGCCGGGCGCCGACTGGCAGCACGTCGCCAAAACCTTCATCGAAGGCCTCGGCCTGACCTGGAACCCGCTGACCACCCAGATCGAGAGCCACGACTGGCAGGCGGAGCTGTACGCCGACGTCGCGCGCTTCAACCGGATCCTGCACAACATCTGCACGGACATCTGGAGCTACATCTCCATCGGCTACTTCGTGCAGATCCCGGTTGCTGGCGCCACGGGCTCCTCGACGATGCCGCACAAGGTCAACCCGATCCGCTTCGAAAATGCCGAGGCCAACCTGGAGATCTCCTCCGGGCTGTTCGATGTGCTGGGCTCGACCCTGGTCACCTCCCGCTGGCAGCGCGACCTCACCGACTCCTCCTCGCAGCGCAACATCGGCGTGGCCTTCGGCCACTCGCTGCTGGCCATCTCCAATGTGGCCAAGGGACTGGAACGGCTCAACGTCGCCGACGACGTGCTCGCCGCCGATCTGGACACCAACTGGGAAGTCCTGGGCGAGGCCATCCAGATGGTCATGCGCGCCGAGGCCATCGCCGGCGTCGACGGCATGGAAAACCCGTACGAGCGGCTCAAGGACCTGACCCGCGGGCAGCGCGTCGACGCCGCCCGGATGCGCGAATTCGTCCAGGGCCTGGGCCTCTCCGCGGACGCCGAAGCGCGCCTGCTGGCGCTCACCCCGGGCAAGTACACCGGCATCGCGGAACAGCTGGTGGACCACCTGAAATGAGGCTCCTGCTCATCCGCCACGGCCAGACTCCCGGGAACGTGCTGGGCCAGCTGGACACCGCCCACCCGGGTCCCGGGCTGACCGAGCTCGGGACCCGGCAGGCCGCCGCCCTCGCCCGGGCACTGGAAAACGAGCAGATCGGCCGCCTCTACGCCTCCACCCTGACCCGCACCCAGCTCACGGCCAGGCCGCTGGCCACGAGGCGGGGGCTCGACGTCGAGGTGCTGGCGGGGCTGCGGGAGATCGAAGCCGGGGCGCTGGAGAAACTCACCGACCACGCATCGCACCTGCGGTACCTGGGCACCGTCTTTGCGTGGGCGGCCGGGGAGCTGGACGGCCGGATGCCCGCCGGGCCCAGCGGCCACGATTTCTTCGAACGCTACGATGACTCGATCGCCCGGATAGCCGCCGCGGCCGGCGACTCCACCACGGGGACGGCGGCCGTCGTCAGCCACGGTGCCGCGATCCGGGTCTGGGCCGGGCTGCGGGCCGGCAACATCGAACCCGGATTCGCCGCCCGGCACGTGCTCGCCAACACCGGCATCGTCGCGCTGGACGGCGACCCCGACGCCGGCTGGCGGCTGATCCACTGGGACGGCAGCCCGGTGGGAGGCCTGGCCCTCGCGGATCCGACGGCGGAGGACCCCACCGGCCGCCCGGTGTAGGCCCACCGCACGCGAGCGTGGAGCGGCCGGCACTGGACGGCTTCCGCGCAGCCAGCCATGATAAAAGGAGGCGGGGGCTGGATCGTCAGCCGCAGTTTGCGATGGCACCCCCGCGGTGGAGGCGCTGTGACATGTCAGGCAAATCGGTGCCCGCGGAGCACGCCCGGACCGCGGGTCCCCTGGAGCCCAGCGGACCTTTTCTGGCCGACTACTACGCGCAGGTACCCGCGGAGGACCTGCGGAGCTACAGCCCGGAGACACTCCGGACGCGGGCGGCGCACCACCTGAAAGTGGCGTCGTCGCGGGCCCCCGGCCAGGCCGCCGTCGGGATCCTGAACGAACTGGACGCCAGCATCGTTGCAGTGGTGGCCGAGGACATCCCGTACCTGGTCCACTCCATCTCGGCGGAGCTCACACGCGACGACGCCTCGATCCGGGTGCTCGTGCATCCGAGCTTCCAGGTGCTGCGTGATCCGGTGTCCCACGAGTTGTTGGACATCCGGCGCGGCCCTTCCCCGGAAAGCCCTTCGGGAAGCCCCGCCCCGGAATCAGGGAGCACCGAGACCTGGATTGCCGCGGAAATCGGCAGGCTGGCAGACGACACGGCGGCAAGGGAGCTCACAGAAAACCTGCACAGGGTACTGGATGATGTGCGGGTTTCCGCCGGGGACGCTGACGCCATCCACAGCAAGGTATCCGAGGCGGTCGCCTCGGTGGACGGATTGCCGCCGGGCCTCGTTCCGCCGCTGGAACAGCTTCGTGAACTGCTCCTCTGGCTGGACGACGGCAACTTCCTGTTCCTCGGCTACGGCGAATATGAACTCACGACGGCGGGCGGCCAGGAACTGCTCACCGAGCGGCCGGGTGCCGCGCTGGGCCTGCTGCGGCGGCGACAGGGGGACGCCGCTGGAAGGCCGGGTCCCGGGCAGTCGGGGATCCATGGGCCCCAGGCGCTCACGCTTGCCACCTCGGAGGTGCGGTCCACAGTCCTGCGGCGGTCCTACCTGGACGAGGTGCGCCTGCAGGTGTTCGACGAGGCCGGCAAAGCCACCGGGGAGCGACGGTTCGTGGGGTTGTTCACTCCCGGCGCCGCGCACCAGTCCGTCCGGCGGATTCCGGTGATCCGTGAAAAGGTCCAGGCCGTCAGCGAACGCCTGGGATTTACGCCCCGATCACACCAGGGCAAGGATCTGCTGGCTGTTCTGGAGACCTTTCCGCGCGATGAGCTCTTCCACATCGAGGTGGATGACCTCGCCCGGCTGGCGGGCGAAATCCTCCGTGCCGAGGTACTCCGGCGGACCCGCGTGTTCCTGCGGCCTGACAGCTTTGGCCGGTTCATCTCCGCGCTGGTCTTTTTCCCGCGCCGCCGCTACAGCACGGCTGTCCGGCTGCTGATGGAACAGGAGCTCAGGCAGGCCTTCAAGGCGAAATCCATCGAGTTCGAGGCCCGGCTGACCGAATCCCCCATGGCCCGGGTGTTCTTCCGGATCCACCTGGCTGGGGCCGCACCCGATGCCCCGGCGTCCGGCACCGCCGGCGTCGACCCCGCCCAACTGGAGCGGCGCCTGATCTCAGCCACCCGCTCCTGGACGGACGGACTCGACGAGGTGATCCGTGAGCGCTTCCCGGCGGCGGAGGCCGCCAGGCTCTCCGGATTGTGGTCGGACGCGTTTCCCCCGAGTTATCGCGCGGACCACGAGGCGGAAGCCGCGATCGGGGACATCATCAACTTCGAGACGTTCGATCTGGACGGCACCGGCGGGCGCCCGCACGGGGATCCGCTGCTCACGGTCTACGTCAGGCGGGGCGCCCCGCCCACCCTGGCCGAGGACGCCCGGATCCGCCTCTACCTGACCAGGCCCCGGAGCCTCACGCAGATCCTGCCCTTCCTGCACAACCTCGGGCTCGAGGTGCTGGACCAGCGGCCCTTCGAGCTCCGGCGCGGCACCGGGCAGAACGTGTTTCTGTACGACCTCGGCGTGAAGTATCCCGCCGGAGTTGATCCCGAGGCAAGCAGCGGACTGCTCGCCGATGCGTTCCGCGCTGCCATGCGGGGCGACGTCGAATCCGACCGGATCGACGCACTCGTCATCCGCGAGCGGGTGGGCTGGCGGCAGGCGGCAATCCTGCGAAGCTATGCGAAGTACCTCCAGCAGCTGGGGACAACCACCTCGTACGGGTTCATCGCGGATACGCTGATGACCAATGTCCGGGCAACACACGCACTCCTGGCCCTGTTCCAGGCGAAGTTCGATCCCGGGCTCGACGTGCCCGGCCGGTTCCGGGAGACCGCCGCAGCACGGACAGAGCTGCTGGCCGCGATCGACGAAATCCCCGTGCTCGATGCCGACCGGCTCCTTCGCACGTTCATGAATCTGGTGGAAGCAACGCTGCGGACCAACTTCTTCCAGGACAAGCCCCATCTGAGTTTCAAGCTGAATCCGGCGGCGATCGCCAATGCCCCGTTTCCCCGGCCCAAGTACGAGATCTGGGTCTACTCACCCCGCGTTGAAGGCGTCCACCTCCGGTTCGGGGCCTTGGCCCGCGGCGGGCTGCGCTGGTCTGACCGAAGCGAGGATTTCCGGACCGAGGTCCTGGGACTGGTCAAGGCGCAGAACGTGAAGAACTCCGTCATTGTACCGACGGGGGCCAAGGGAGGGTTCTACCCCAAGCAGCTGCCGGACCCGGCCGCGGACCGGGAGGCCTGGCTGGCCGAAGGCCTGGAATGCTACCGGATTTTCATCAGCGGGCTGCTGGACCTGACGGACAACCTGGTCACCACGGCCCGCGGCGAAGAGGTGGTCCCGCCGGAGCGCGTGGTGCGCCACGACGGCGACGACTACTACCTGGTGGTGGCGGCCGACAAGGGAACAGCGTCCTTTTCCGATGCCGCGAACGCCGTGGCGCAGGAGTACGGCTTCTGGCTGGGAGACGCCTTCGCGTCCGGCGGATCCGTGGGCTACGACCACAAGCAGATGGGAATCACGGCCCGCGGGGCGTGGGAATCCGTGAAGCACCATTTCCGCGAGCTGGGCATGGACCCGCAGAGCGAAGACTTCACTGTGGTGGGCATCGGCGACATGAGCGGCGACGTCTTCGGGAACGGGATGCTGCTCTCGCCCCACATCCGGCTGGTGGCGGCGTTCGACCACCGGCACATCTTCCTCGACCCTGCCCCGGATGCCACGGCATCCTTCGAGGAACGCAAGCGTCTGTTCGGCCTCCCCCGTTCGTCCTGGGCCGACTATGATCCCTCGCTGATCAGCGAGGGCGGCGGCGTCCATTCCCGCAGGGCCAAGACCATCGCGATCACGGAGCAGGTCCGGATGTCCCTCGGCCTGGAACCGGGAACGGCAACGCTTCCGCCTCATGCCCTCCTTCAGGCCATCCTCCGGGCACCCGTGGACCTGGCCTACAACGGCGGCATCGGAACCTATGTCAAGGCCTCCACCGAGAGCCACACAGAGGTGGGCGACAAGGCGAACGACGCCATCCGGGTCAACGGCAACGAACTGAGGGCCAGGATCGTTGCCGAGGGCGGCAACCTGGGCATCACCCAGCGCGGACGGATCGAAGCGGCCCTGAACGGCGTCCTGCTCAACACGGATGCGATCGACAACTCGGCCGGCGTGGATTGTTCGGACCACGAGGTCAACATCAAGATTTTCGTTGACAGGATGATCGCGGCGGGGAAGATGCCGGCGTCGGAACGCGCCGGTTTCCTGCACTCCCTCACCGATGAGGTGGCCCGCCTGGTCCTGGCAAACAACGCGGACCAGAACGTCCTCCTGCTCAACGACCGGCACCTGGTGCTGGAGTGGAGCCCCGGGTTTGAGCGGATCATGGACTGGCTGGAGAACGCCACCGACCTGGACCGCCGGCTGGAGGCGCTGCCGGGCACGGAGGAACTCCAGGACCGGCTGCGGTCCGGCCATGGACTCACGGCTCCCGAACTCGCCGTGCTCGCCGCCTATGCGAAGATCGAGCTGGCCAGGGAGCTCAGCGCCGGCGATCTTGCCGATGACCCCTGGTTCAAGCGGGTACTCCGCGGCTACTTCCCCCGCCAGCTGTCCGAGCGCTTCGACGCCGAACTGGACGCGCACCCCCTGCGCCGTCAGATCGTGTGCACGGTGGTGGCCAACGACATGATCAACCTGGGAGGAATCACCTTCGCCTTCCGTGCCATCGAGGAAACCACCGCAACCGCCGCCGCAGTGGCCAGGGCCTTCGTGGTGGTACGCGAGGCCTACGGCCTGCCCTGGATAACAGGCAGGTTGGCCGCCCTTCCCCCCGGGTTTCCCAGCGAACACGCCGCCCAGGTGGCCCTGCACATGCGCAGGCTCCTGGACCGGGCGACCCGGTGGTATGTGACGCATGACCACCGGGACCAGCCCGTCGCCGAGGCCCTGGGCCGGGTCATGCCCACTTTGGACCTGCTGAGGACCAGGACCGTGGACTTTCTGCGCGGCTCCGATCGCGACCTCGTCCATGGCCGGCTGGCGCACTGGGACGACGTCGGCCTGCCGCGGGATTTGGGGAAGCGCGCCTCAGACCTGCTCGAAAGCTTCGGGCTTCTGGACATTTCGCTGGTGTCGGAGCAGGTAAAGGAACCCATCACCACGATCGCCGATCTTTATTGGGCGGTTCTTCAGCGGATCGGTGCGGTGGGCCTGCTGCTGCGCATCACCGACCTGCCCCGGCACAGCCGCTGGGAGGCCCTGGCCCGGGCGGCCCTGCGTGATGACGTCTACTCCGCCGTGGCCGACATGACGTTGTACGTCTTGCAGACCACCCAAGGCGGTGACTTCGCGGGCGCCGACAGTATGGAACGCATTGTGGCGTGGGAGCGCGGACACCAGGAGCAGCTGGCGCGGATCAAAGACACGTTCGCGGAGGTCACCAGGCCGGGGCAGGTGGACATCGCCTCCATCTCCGTGGCACTCAAACTGCTCAGAACGCTGGTCCGAAGCTGAACCCACAGTTCTCCGGACCCTTACGCGCAGGAAACACCGCGGTAACCGCTGGCTCTTAGGCTTGATTTGCATAACCCTTCGGCGAAGCGAGGCAGCCATGCAGACCAACCCCCGGCTCAACATCAGGCACGTCACGTGGGCCAACCCCGTGGGTGCGGCCCTGCGCGCCGCCCAGCAGGCGGAACTGGACGCCCGCTTCGGCACCAGCGACCACGAACCCGGACCGCCGCCGTCGGAAGCCGACACCGCCATCTTCCTCGTCGCACACGACAAGGCCTCCGGCCAGCCCGTCGGCTGCGGCGGGCTGCGGATCCTGGACGGGCACACCGCCGAGATCAAGCGGCTCTACGTCCTGCCCTACACCCGAGGCTCCGGCGTGGCGACCTCCATCCTGGCGGCGCTGGAAGCCCACGCCCACTCCCTCGGCATCACCTCCATCACCGCGGAGGCGGGTTCCGCCCAGCCCGATGGCCGGCATTTCTACGAGAGTTCCGGCTTCGGAGCCGTGCCGAACTTCGGACCCTATGTGGGGGTGGAGCACTCGTACTGCTACGCCAAGGCGATCGATTCGCACAGCGCCGCGCACACCGCCATGGCCTGAGCCCGTCGGGATCATTTTTGGCCTGCGCGCCAAGCACCGGCCCTGCTAGGCCCAGAACTCGTCCCACTTGGCCGTGTCCTCGAAGAACTCCCGGCCCTCGGTGACCTTACCGTCGCGGAGCACGAACGCGATGGCTGTGGCCACGTCCAAGGATTTTCCGTTGGCTTCGGCGCGGCTTTGCTGGAGCCCCACTGTGTGGTTTTCCCCGCCGACGATGTCCTGGACGGCAGCCTGGAAGGTGCCTTGGGAACGCGATCCCAATTCGCCGAAGTAGGCCAGAACGGCTTCGCGCCCTTGCTTCGTCCCCGACAGCACGCCGCTTCCCGTGACGTACCAGACTGCGTCCTCCACGAATAATTCGCGGAGCGCCGCCATATCCCCTGCGTTGAAGGCCTCGTACCCCCGCCGGACCAGTTCAGCATTTTCTGCAGCTCCCATGTCGGACACCTCTCCGTCATCCTTGTCGGGTCATTCCGGGACGGCTTAAGGGTATTCCTGACCGGGGTGACTGTCGATGGGAAATCATTGCCGCGGACGTGCGGCCCTGCAGCGGGCCGGCGGGCCAGCCGCGGTCGCCTGCCCGGGCCCTCTACTTCGCGCTCGGCCAGCCGGTGTACGCCTCGGCCAGGTATGCGCGGCCGTGGCGGGAGGACACTACCGAGTTGAGCTCGCCGAGCTGGCGGGCGCGGGTGAAATCGTCCACATCCGCCGGTGTGTGCAGCATCGACGTCATCCAGTAGGAGAACTGCTGGGCCTTCCAGACGCGGTCCAGGGCGCGGCCGCTGTAGCCGTCCAGCAGGGCGGTGGAGCCGGTCTTGTAGAAGCTGTCGAATCCCTCGAAGAGCACCTTGACGTCATGGAGCGCCAGGTTCAGGCCCTTGGCGCCGGTCGGCGGAACGGTGTGGGCGGCGTCCCCGGCCAGGAAGAGGTTTCCGTGGCGCATCGGGGCGTGCACGAAGCTGCGGAATTTCAGGACCGTCTTGTCGATCACCGGTCCCTCCTTGAGCTCGAAACCGTTGCCGTTGACGCGGCTGCGGAAGGCGTCCCAGATCCGGTCATCACTCCAGTTGGTGACGTCCTCGTTCGGGTCGCACTGGAAGTACAGGCGCTGGACCGTTTCGGTCCGCTGGCTGATGAGAGCGAAGCCGTTTTCGGAGTTGGCGTAGATCAGTTCGTCGGCGCTGCGGGGCGTCTCGGCGAGGATGCCGAACCAGGCGAAGGGGTATTCATGGAAGTACCACTTGCGCTGCGCCTCCGGAATCTGGAAACGGCTGTGGCTGCGGGAGCCGTCGGCGCCGGCGATGAAGTCCGCCTGGAGCTCGTATTCCACGCCGTCGGCGTCCGTGAACCAGACCTTCGGCTTGCCTTCAAGGTCATGGATGGTGGTGTCCGTGACGCTGTAGCGGACGTCGCCGCCGTCTTCCTTGCGCCGTGCGGCGAGGTCGAGGAAGACGTCGGTCTGGGGGTAGAGCCAGACCGATTCCCCGACGAGGTCCTGGAAGTCGATCCGGTGGCTTTCGCCGTTGAAGCGCAGTTCGATCCCGTCGTGCCGGTCACCGTCGCGGAGCACGCGGTCGGAGACGCCGCTGTCAACGAGCAGGTTCACTGAGCCGTGTTCCAGGATGCCGGCGCGCACGGTTTCCGAGATTTCGTTGTGGCTGCGGACCTCGATGACGGTGGATTCGATTCCCTGCCTGGCCAGCAGGTGGGAGAGCATCAACCCCGCCGGACCGGCACCCATGATGGCGACCTGGGTGGTGACGATTGTACGGTTTGCCATGTGTTCCTCGCTTCGTTGCGGAGCCCTGACCGCTGCGTGCCCTGGGGTACTTTGCGTACCCTGCAAGCGGTGCATCCAGCGCATCGGGGCCGGTTGGATTCCCTGGCTACAGTGTGCCCCGGGACACGTGATGGGCGTTACAACGGTTCCATTGAATGGAATTGAGCCGGCCGCGGTGAGATGATGGCCGGCGAGTCATGCAGTTGCCGCCCGATGCCGCGCGCCGCCGTCTGCAGCGCCGGGACCAGCGCCTGCAGCCGCATCTCGCGCAGCGGAACCACGACGCCGAGCGCGGCCACCGTACGGTTGCGCGCGTTCCGCACGGGCACGGCAATGCCCCAGGTGTCCGGGTCCACGACGCCGGCGAGCTCGACGTAGCCGTGGGCGGCAGTCTCATGAAGGAGGGCGCGGACATCCTCCGCGCGCAGCTTGCCCGCGGGATCCTTGAACTCGCGCAGATACTCAGCCTGCACGGCGGGTGGCTGGTTAGCCATCAGGGCAAGGCCGGCCGAGGATACGTGCACCGGCATCCGGCCCGCAATCTTTGCCCTGTTCGCTACGGATCCGCGGCGTGAGAGCCGTTCCACGAAGAGCGCCTCCCAGCCGTCCAGCACCGCCAGGTTCACGTTCTGGTTCAGGACCTGCTGGATGTCCTCCATGAACGGCATGGCCGCCTGGCGCAGGGCGAGGGTGGGCGAGTTGCGGTTGACCAGCTCCCAGAGCCGCAGGCCCAGCCGGACCGAGCCGCCGCTTCCCAGCTCCAGGAGCCCGTGCCCCGCGAGCTGCCGGACCAGCCGGTGGGCCGTGGCGAGGGGCAGGGCGGCGCGGCCGGCCAGCTCGGAGAGCTGCAGTTCGGTGACGCCCTCGGGAAAGGCCCCGATCACCCGGACGACGCGGTCCACCACGGAATCCCCGGACACAGAATTCGCCATGGGCGCCTCTTCCGTTGAATGGTATCTGGCCTTCCACCCTACCCATTGCGGCGGGAGAAAGCGCCGGATTCCGTGCGGACAGGGACCCTTCCCTGCAGCCTTCCGATATGGTAAAGGCCCCACAAGCGTAGAATGCGGGAAGAACCCGGTCGAGGCCACGTCCAGGTCCAGGTCCAGAATCTCCGAGGTAGCCATGTCCACGTCTCCATTGAAGAACAGATCCCGGTGGCCCATCTGGCTCTGTTGGCTGGCCATGGTCCTGGATGGTTTTGACCTGGTGGTCCTCGGCACGGTCATCCCGACCCTGATCAAGACGCACGATCTCGGGTTCGACGCCGTGGGCGCCACGTTTGCGGCCACCATCTCGCTGGTGGGCGTAGGGCTGGGTGCGCTGTTCATCGCCCCGCTCTCGGACCGCCTGGGCCGGCGGAAGCTGCTGGTGGCCTGCGTGACCTGGTTCTCCATCTTCACCATCGCCGTCGTCTTCGCCCCCAATGTGGCACTCTTCAGCACCTTCCGGCTCCTCGCCGGGCTCGGCCTGGGGGCGTGCCTGCCCGCCGCGCTGGCCTACATGAATGACTATGCGCCGGCCGGTTCTGCCGGGAAGTCCACCACGCGGACCATGACCGGGTACCACGCCGGTGCCGTGGCCACGGCCTTCCTTGCCCTGATGGTCATCCCGGACTGGCGGACCATGTTCGTGGTGGGCGGCGCTGCGGGCCTCGCCCTGGTGCCGTTCCTCTGGTTCAAGCTTCCCGAAACACTGCCGGCGGTGTATCAGGTCCCCGAGGCTGCCGCCGGCACCGCGGCGGCAGCGCCCGTCCCGACGTCCCAGCCGGGAGCGGCCCAGCCCGAGAGGGCCGGATTCCGGCACCTCGGCAGGAAGCCCTACCCCTTGGTGGCTGCAGGAGTGGCCGTGGCATCCTTCATGGGGCTGCTCCTGGTCTACGGGCTCAACACGTGGCTGCCGCAGCTCATGTCATCGGCCGGCTACAGCCTCAGCGCCGGGCTGTCGCTGCTGCTGGTGCTCAATGTCGGCGCCGTCGCCGGCCTCGTGATTGCCGGCATCCTGGCAGACCGGCACGGCACGAAGAAGATCGTGCTTCTCTGGTTCGGCCTCTCCGCCGTGTTCCTCGCGGTGCTCAGCGTCAAGATCCAGAACGAACTCCTGATCAACGTTGCGGTTTTTGTGACCGGTGTGTTCGTCTTCAGCTCCCAGGTCCTGGTGTATGCGTGGGTCAGCCAGCTGTTCCCGGCCCGGCTGCGCGGCACGGCACTGGGCTTCGCCGCCGGCGTCGGCCGCTTCGGCGCCATCCTGGGCCCCGCCGTGACCGGCACCCTGGTTGCCGCCGGAATTGCATACCCCTGGGGTTTCTACGTTTTCGCCGCCGCCGCCGTACTGGCTGTCGCGGCCCTGGCATTCGTACCGCACACCATCACCGCGCCGGCCGGCGCGGAGGCCGCCGTAGGCCGCTAGCAGGCAGCCGCTAGGGCGCCGGCTGCCGGGCGCGCAGGCGGCGCCAGGCCGTCGGGGCCAGCACGACGGCGACGCCGACGGCGGCACCGATGACGGTCTCCACGATCCGGTCCCGCAGCAGGAGTGCGGGCGACGAGGGCGCCACCAGCAGCGTCGAGATCAGGGCCAGGGGCGTGACGAAAATCTGGGCCAGGACGTATTGGCGTGCGATGAACATTTCGGCCCCGAACTGGCAGGCCGCGATCACCAGCACGGTCTGCCAGGGCGCCGGCCGCAGCAACAGGATCCCGGCCAGCAGCACGAGCCCCACGGCCGTGCCCACGATGCGCTGCAAACCCCGGCTCACACGGTGGCGGGTGGAGTGCCCGACTAGCGGGACCACCGCCGCCACCATGGCCCAGTAATTGTGGCCGAAGCCGAGCCACTCGCCGGCAACGGTCCCCAGGGTTCCGGCCACGCCGGCCGCCACGACGTACCCCACGGCCTCAAGCCGGGCAGCCCGCGTTTCGCCCGGCGTCAGCCGCGGGCGCTTCGGCCGCACCCACGGCATCCGGTGGCTTCGGACCACGCGGGCGGATATTCCGATCAGCAGCGAGAGCGCGACGGTCAGCACCGCCACCAGCATGCCTTGCCACAGCGGCGGCTGGTTGGGGATGGACGCGATGGCCGCGAAGGCGAAGATGTGGAAGAGCGAGCCTGCCGGGCGCAGGCGCCACCGCGCGACGATCAACGAACAGCCGCCGGCCACCACGGTGGTGGCCAGGACCTGGATCCATGTGGTGCCCGGGGCGGTCAGCGCGAAGGCCTCGCCGGTACGGGCCGTCAGGACGGCAAGGAGCATCACGAGCATCATGAGCAGGCCGGCACGCAACTGGAGGACGAACCGCTTCGCGTGCGGCTCGTTCCGGCCGTAGATCCCGGTGAAGGCCCCGAAGGAGGCGAAGACGGCCAGGTCCAGGCGGTCCAGCAGCAGGAGGGTGACCAGGGGAACAAAGACGCCGACGGCGCAGCGGAGCGCCACCTGATGGTCGTTCTTGCCGGGTCCCATGGTGAACATCTCGGAGAGCATCTTCACGGCTGGGGGCGCCTTTCGTTGAGGTCACAATGGTACGACGGCGGCGGTGGCATCCACGCTGGATTCTACGCCGCAACGGCAACGGGGCAGCATTGCCCGCCGTTCATTGGAATCGGACCCGCCTGCACGAAGTGGTAGCGTCTTTCGGTTGGTTCCTGCAACCAATTCATCCAGCAAAGACATACCGGAGGTCCCCATGCTCAAAGGATTCAAGGATTTCATCCTGCGCGGCAACGTGATTGAACTGTCCATCGCCGTCGTCGTCGGCACGGCGTTCACGGCACTGGTCGGCGCATTTACCTCCAACATCGTGAACCCGGTCATTGCGGCGGCCGGCGGTGTGGAAACCGACGGCCTGGGCTTCCACATCTGGCCCGGGAATGCGAAAACCTTCGTCAACTTCGGCGCGGTGATCACCGCTTTCCTCACCTTCCTAATCACGGCGGCGGTGGTGTATTTCCTCTTCGTGGCACCCATGAACAGGATCAACAGCATGGTCAAAAAACGTCTGGCCACGGCGGAACCCGAGGAGAAGCCGCTGCCGGCGGACACCGCGCTGCTCGCCGAGATCCGCGACCTGCTGGCGCAGCTCGCCGCCCCGGAGCGGCCGGCCGGACTGACCGGCGCGACGGCGGGCGCGACGGCGGGCGGGCCGTCCGGCGAAGAGGCGGCCGAGCTGACCGGTTCGCACCGCCGCTGACCGGGCCAGGCCGGTGCTTCCTCACCGGCAGCTTGCCTTGGCCGGCAGCGCCGGGTCCGAATCCGTCACCCGGCCGCAATCCGCCTGAAACAGCGGGCCGCCATCATGGGAGCATGAAGCCTAAAGCCCCTGGCAGAACATCGTCCCCCGCGCCCTCCGAATTGAGCTGCGAAGTCTGCGGCCAGATGCCCGAACCGACCAAGGCCAGGCTCACCCTCGCCAATATCGCCGTGATGCTGCCGATCGAACTGCTGGTGCACGCCGCTGTGGTGGAAACGCACCTGCCGTATGTCGCCAAGGTCCTGGTCCTCACGCTGACCGCCACGATTCTGGTGATCTGGGTGGCGGAACCCTCGGCTGCGAGGATGCTGCGCCGCTGGCTGCACGCCCCGGCCCTGCGGCACCGCAGCCGGCTGGTGGCGGCGCCTGCCCTCTGGCGGGCCCGGACCGTACTGAAGGACAGGCCCGGTTCGCTGCAGAAGATCACGCAGTCGCTGGCACGGCTGGACACCAACATCCTGAGCATCCATGTCCACCCGGTAGCCGGCGGGGTGCTGGACGAGTTCGTGCTGTCCGCGCAGGGGGAGCTCCGCGAAGGCGAGCTGCTCCGCGCGCTGCGCGACGGCGGCGGGAAGGATCCGCACGTCTGGCCCACCACGGCGCTGGCCATGGCGGACGGGCAGACCGGCGCGCTGAGCCTGGCCGCCCGGATCGCCGCCAATCCGGATGAGCTGCCGCTGGCGGTGGCGGAACTGCTGCACGCCGGGATCGTTCCCTCGGAGGGTTCGGACACCCGGCAGGAGGCCTCCACCGCCGGCGGCACGATGCTGCGCATCCCGACGGCCTGGCACGGCCCCATCACCTTTGTCCGGCCCGGCGAGCCGTTCACCCCGGCGGAATCAGCACGCGCCCACCGGCTGGCGGAGCTCGCCGAGATCCTGGCCCACCGCCCGGCCCCTGGGGGAGAGCAGGGCTCCCGGCCGTCATCCGCTTCCTGAGCGGCCGGAACTCCGCCGGCGTCGTCGGACACGGGCATCCACCGGGCGCTGCGGCCCGACCGGGAGTCAGGCGAGTCGGCCTAGACGGCCATTCTGATCTTGAGCGCGGCCGGCTCCACCGTCATGGTCAGGTGCGTTCCGGCGCCCACATGGTCGCCGTCCACTTGGAACTCCTGTTCGTGCTCCAGGGTGATCTCGGCCGATTTTCCCTGGAAATACTCGACGGATTCCGTCTCGCCTTTGCTGCGGCCGAAAATGCCGGCGATCACGCCGAGCCAGCCGAGCCGGCCGCGCGGTGCCAGGATCAGCAGGTCAAGCACGCCGTCGTCGGTTTTTGCCTCGGGGAAGATTTCGACGCCCCCCATGAGGCGGCCGCAGTTGCCGACCATGACGCTGCGGATCCGGCGGCGGACCGGCTCCCCGCCGTCGACGCTGATCCTCGCCCTCACGGGCTTGCCCGGCAGTTTGCGGATGCCGGCCTCAACGTAGGCGAGCCAGCCCATGCGGTCTTTCAGCACGTCCACGGTGTCGGCCATGATGGCGGCGTCATACCCGAGTCCCGCCATCACGAGGAACACCAGTTCGTCTTCCCGGTCCAGGGTTGCCTTGACCACGTCCAGGGACTTTTCGCTGCCGTTCAGGACGTCGAGGCAGGCCGCTACCGGGTCGCTGACGTTGATGCCGAGGTTGCGGGCCAGCAGGTTGCCGGTGCCCAGGGGAACCAGGCCCAGGGGAGTTCCGGTACCCGCGAGGACCTCTGCGACGCAGCGGACCGTACCGTCGCCGCCGGCGGCGATGACGACGTCGACCCCTTCATCCAGCGCCTGGCGGGCCTGCCCGGCGCCCGGGTCTTCGACGGTTGTCTCCAGCCAGAGCGGCTCGGTCCAGCCCTGCGTCTCGCAGAGCCGGTAGATGGCCCCCTGCAGCGCCGCACCGGAGGATTTCATCGGATTGATGATCACGGCGGCGCGCCTGGGCTGTGTTTTGCCATCAAGCGCGGGGTTGTTCTCTGGCATGGCGTCCTTCGGGGGCGGGGAGGCGGGTGTGTCCCGAACTGAAAGCCTAGCCGGACTCCGGCCGTAACCTCAGCACCGCGGGGGCGCGAATCGTGGACGTTCCGTCCGCGGGGTCATTAGACTGGCCATTCTTATGTACTGTGGAGCACGCGGGCACAATCTCACTGCCCGTCCGGACCAGCTGACGGGCCACGCTCCAGGCGCGGAACGCGGGGGAATCATGACCGAACCAGAGAACTACTCGGCCGAGGCCGAGGCATCCAGCATGGATCCCCATGACTGGGGGCGGGCCATGGCCTTGGCGGTCACCCGGCTCGCCTCCCAACTGGCACCCGGGGACAGCGAGGACGCCCATGCCTCGCTCGTGGGCAGGGACCTGCGCCTGCTGATCAGCGACGACCCCGCCGGGGTCAAGATCACCATTTCGACCGGGCCCATCGCGGGCTCCTGACACCTGCCGGCAGGGCCGCCGCCGCTACCGTCCCGAGGACAGGTCCGCCGAGATGAGCTCCGCGGTGGCAACCGTCGCCGCCCGCACTCCCGCCAGGTAGCTTTCCGGATCAGGCTGCGCGCCGACGGTTTGGGCCTGCAGGGAGACGTTGATGGCGGCCACGACCTTCGGCCCGTCATGGACCGGGGCCGCGACGGACATCAGCCCGAGTTCGAGTTCCTGGTTCAGCAGGCACCAGCCCTGCGCGCGGACGGTGTCCAGCTCCGCCAGCAGCGCCTCCCCCGTCCCGAGGGCCCGCGGGGTGAGCGGCCGGATCTCGGCGGCCGCGAGGTAGTCCTGGAGCTGGGCCGGCGGGAGGGCGGCGAGCAGTACCCGCCCCATCGACGTGGCGTACGCCGGGAACCGCGTGCCGACGGTGATGCCGACGGTCATGATCCGCTTGGTCGACACCCGCGCGATGTACGCGATGTCGGTGCCGTCGAGGACGGCCGCCGACGTCGATTCCCCCAGCCGCAGCGCCAGCTCCTCCAGGTGTGGCTGCGCGAGCTGCGGCAGGGACAGCCCGGACAGGTAGGCGTAGCCGAGCTGCAGCACCTTGGCGGTCAGCGCGAAGATCTTTCCGTCGGTGCGGACATAGCCGAGCTCCACGAGGGTGTACAGGAACCGGCGTGCGGTGGCGCGGGTGAGGTCGGTCCGGGCCGCCACCTCCGTAAGCGTCATCTTCGGATGGTCCGTGTCGAACGCCCGGATCACGGCCAGTCCGCGCGCCAGCGACTGCACGTACTGGTCGCTGGCGGCGGGCGCGCCGCCCTTTACTGCCTCAATCATATCCCACCTCATGGTCTCGCACCACTTTATCCGCGCGAACGTACACGTCAGGCCCTGAAACCGCCGTTTTGCGGGCCTGAAGTGTACGTTCGCGCAGCGGGGCGGAAGAGGCCGGCCTGTCAGCTTCCGACGGCGGACGCGGCCTTGAGCGGCACCGGCACCATCGCCTGCAGCTCCGCCAACGTGCAGCCGAAGGTTTCCCGCACCTCGACGCCGTCCGGGCCGGTCAGGAACACTGCCTTGTCCGTGTACACGCGCGTCACACAGCCGATCCCGGTCAGCGGGTACGTGCAGGTCTCCACGAGCTTGGACACGCCTTCACGGGTCAGGAGCGTCATCATCACGAAGACGTCCTTGGCACCGGTGGCGAGGTCCATGGCCCCGCCGACCGCCGGGATCGCGTCCGGGGCGCCGGTGTGCCAGTTGGCCAGGTCGCCGGTGGCGGAGACCTGGAACGCCCCGAGCACGCAGATGTCCAGGTGCCCGCCGCGCATGATCGCGAAGGAGTCCGCGTGGTGGAAGTAGGACGCGCCGGGCAGTTCGGTCACCGGGATCTTGCCGGCGTTGATGAGGTCCCCGTCGATCTGGTCCCCGGTGGCTTCCGGGCCCATGCCCAGCATGCCGTTCTCGGTGTGGAGCGTGATGTTCTGCTCCGGCTCCAGGTAGTTGGAGACCAGGGTGGGCTGGCCGATGCCCAGGTTCACGAAGGAGCCCGGCTTGATGTCCCGCGCGACCAGGCGGGCCAGGTCATCGCGGCCCAGCGGCTTCTCGGAGGTCTGGATGGACGTCTGGGTGCTGCTCATTTCAGGCCACCTTCACAATGCTGTTGACGTAGATTCCGGGGGTCACGATGATCTCCGGGTCGAGGCCGCCCGTGGGGACGATCTCGGCGACCTGGACCACGGTGTGCTTGGCGGCGGCGGCCATGATCGGGCCGAAGTTGCGGGCCGTCTTGCGGTAGACAAGGTTGCCCCTGCCGTCGGCCTTGAGCGCCTTGATCAGGGCGACATCGGCGTGGATGGGGGTCTCGAAGACCTGGCCGCGGCCGTCGATGACCCGGGTCTCCTTGCCCTCGGCGAGCATGGTGCCGTAGCCGGTGGGGGTGAAGAAGCCGCCGATTCCGGCGCCGGCGGCGCGGATGCGCTCGGCCAGGTTGCCCTGCGGGACGAGTTCCAGTTCAATCTCGCCGGCCCGGTACTTTGTGTCGAAGTGCCAGGAATCGGACTGCCGGGGGAAGGAGCAGATCATCTTCCTGACCCGGCCCTCCTTGATGAGCAGCGCGAGGCCCTGGTCGCCCTGGCCGGCGTTGTTGTTAACCACGGTGAGGTCCGTGGCGCCGCAGTCCATCAGGGCGTCGATGAGTTCGAACGGCTGGCCCGCGTTGCCGAACCCGCCGATCATGACGGTGGAGCCGTCCTTGATGCCGGCGACGGCCTCGCCGACGGTGTCTACGAAATTCAACATGCTTTAGCCCTTCTCTGTCTTTGCCGACAGCGCGGCAGTCTTTGCCGTCGGGGCGGCAGCAACGTTTTCGAGCACGACGGCCAGGCCCTGGCCGACGCCGATGCAGATGGCCGCGACGCCCCAGCGCTGGCCGGAGGCCTGCAGGCTGCGGGCCAGGGTGCCGAGGATGCGGCCGCCGGAGGCGCCGAGCGGGTGGCCCATGGCGATGGCGCCGCCGTGCCGGTTCACGATTCCCGGGTCGATGCCCCACGCGGTGATGCACGCCAGGGACTGCGCCGCGAACGCTTCGTTGAGTTCGACGGCGCCGACCTCATCCCAGCCGATGCCGGCCTTGGCGAGGGCCTTGTTCGCGGCCTCCACCGGGGCGTAGCCGAAGAACTGCGGATCGTTGGCGTGCGCGCCGCGGCCGGCGATGCGGGCCAGCGGCTCCATCCCGAGCAGCCCCGCGGCGTTTTCGCTCCCGATCCAGGCGGCGGAGGCGCCGTCGGAGAGCGGGGAGGCGTTGCCGGCGGTGACGGTGCCGTTCCCGGTGCGGAACACAGTCTTGAGCCCGGCGAGCTTTTCGGCCGAGGAGCCGGCGCGGATGCCTTCGTCCCGGACCAGGTCCGTGCCGGGGACCGGCGTGACGAGGGTGTCGTAGAAGCCCTCGTCCCAGGCGGCCGCGGCGAGGTTGTGCGAGTTCGCGGAGAATTCGTCCTGCGCCTCGCGGGTCACGCCGTACTTCTCCCGGAGCCGTTCGGTGGCCTCGCCGAGGGAAATGGTCCAGTCCTGGGGCATGGCCTTGTTGACCAGCCGCCAGCCCAGGGTGGTGGAGGCGAGGTTCAGGTCCCCGGCGGGGTAGGGCTTCTCGGTCTTGGGCAGGACCCAGGGGGCGCGGGACATGGATTCGGCTCCGCCGACCAGCATGAGCTCCGCGTCGCCGGTGTTGATCTGGCGGGACGCGATGATGGCGGCGTCCAGGGAGGAGCCGCAGAGCCGGTTGACCGTGGTGCCGGGGATGGAGACCGGCAGGCCTGCCAGCAGGGTGCCCATCCGGGCGATGTTGCGGTTTTCCTCGCCGGCGCCGTTGGCGTTGCCGAACACGACCTCGTCGATCCGCTCGACGTCGAGCTTCGGGGCGCGCTTGACGGATTCACGGATCACGTGGGCGGCGAGGTCATCCGGGCGGACGGCGGCCAGTCCCGCGCCGAACTTGCCGAAAGGGGTCCTGACTGCGTCATAGATGTAGGCCTGGTTCATTCTGCTCCTCTGATTCTGTGTGTCCCAACTAGCTCGCAGTGAATGTCGTTTTGAGGGCCCAAAACGACATCTACTGCTACCTAGTTGGGTGGGCGGCGGGTTCGTCGATCTGGGCGAAGACCTGCTGGGCGGTCTTGAAGGCGGTGTTGGCGGAGGGGACTCCGCAATAGATGGCGGTCTGGAGCAGGATCTCCTTGATGTCGTCCCTGCTCAGGCCGTTGGTGATGGCCGCGCGGATGTGCATTGCCAGTTCTTCCCAGTGCCCGTTGGCCACCATGGCGGTGATGGTGACGGCGGAGCGCATCTGCCGGGTCAGCCCGGGGCGGGTCCAGATGCCGCCCCAGGCGATCCGGGTGATCATGTCCTGGAAGTCCCCGGTGAAGGCGTCCTTGTTGGCGTTGGCGCGGTCCACGTGGGCGGCGCCGAGCACCTCGCGGCGCACCGCCATGCCGCCGTCGTAGATTTCCTGGCTGGTGGCGTCCGGCTGGACCACACCGTTTCTTTCCGGGCCGGAGAGTCCGGGACCGGGGATGACGGGGCTCACTTTTCGTTTCCCCCGATGAACGTCCGGAGGAGGTCCGCCACGACGCCCGGCGCCTCGAAGGGTGCCAGGTGGGCCACGCCTTCCAGTGCTACCGCGGTGGCGGTGCCGCCGCCGGCGGTGATGCCGGCGGCGATCTCTTCGGCGAACGGCGGCGGCGCGACGGTGTCCTCGACGCCCGCCACGGCCAGCACGGGGACGCGGATGCTGCCGAGTTCGTCCCGGACGTCGTAGCCGGCGAGGGCTTCGCAGCAGTAGGCGTAGCTGAAGCGGTCGGCATCGCGCAGGGAGTGCAGGAGCCGGCTGCTGAGTTCGGGTTCGCGTTCCATGAAGCCGGGGCCGAACCAGCGCTCCGCCGAGCCCTGGATCATCACCGGGGTGCCCTGGGTGCGCACGGTTTCGGCGCGTTCCAGCCAGCCCTCCGGCGTGCCGAGATTCGCTCCGGTGCACTGCACGGACAGGCTCTTGAGCCGTTCGCCGTGTTTGATGCCCAGCTGCAGCCCGGTGGCCCCGCCGAGGGAAACACCGGCGTAGTGGAACCGCGCGCCGGGCGCGATCGAATCGACGAGCCCGATCACGGCGTCGGCCAGCTCCGGGACGTCAAAGGTTTCCGTCGCGGCCGGCGAGATGCCGTGGCCGGGCAGGTCCCAGGCGACGACGTCGAAGTCGCCGCCGAGCAGGGCGCCGGCCCGGGCCCACAGCAGTGAGGACGTCCCGAGGGACGGTCCCACCACCAGGAGGGGCTTGTCGCCGAGAGGGCGCTCGGGCGAAAGCAGTAGTGCCTTGATCGTTGGTCTAGCCACGGGAGGCTCCGTTCAGGTCGGGATTCAGTGAGGGTCCGGCGTCGGCGCGGGCAGCTGGGCCGCGGGCATAGTCCGGGTAGGCCGCGAGGATGCGGCGGGAGATTTCGGCGGCCTGGCCCAGGTAGCCGGCCGGGTCCAGCAGCTCCTCGAGGCGGGTATCGGGGAGCTGCTCCGCGGGCACGGCCGCACGGAGCAGCCGCCGGTAGGTGGCTGCCTGCCCGGCGGCGGGGGCCTGGAGTGTCTGCTCCACGATGGCCTGCAGCTGCTGCTTGCCGGTCAGGCCCGCGCTGTCCGCGGCGAGCAGCGGCGCCACTGCGGCGGACACTCCCTCGCTGAGCAGCAAGGGCCCGGACAGGTCCAGGTTGCGGCGCATGGCCGCCGGGAAGAGCTGCAGCCCCTCGGCGAGCTCCGTAAGCTGCCCGGCGGCGCCGAGGGCCAGCCGGAGCAGCTGGCGGAGGGCCGGCCACTCGGTGTGCCAGGCACCGTCGGGGCGTTCGTCGTTGAAATTGGCGGCGGCAAGGTGCAGCTGGGCGGCCAGGGCGGGTGCCTGGAGCGCTGCGCTGCGGACCAGCACGGAGAGGACCGGGTTCTGTTTCTGCGGCATGGCCGAGGAAACGCCCCGTCCCGCGGCGCGTGGCTCCGCAAGCTCCGCCACTTCCGGACGGCTCAGGAACAGGACGTCGCCGGCGATTTTGCCCAGCGCATCCGTCACCGCGGCCAGGGCGTCACCCAGGGCGGTGACGGCCAGCCGGTTGGTGTGCCACGGCCCCGGCGTGGCAGCCAGCCCCAGTGCGGCGGCGAGGCGGTCCGCAAGGTCGAAGGGGGTCACGGCTGAGCCGTCGGTCAGCGCGGTGCCAGCTGCCAGCGTTCCGGCCGCACCGCCGGTCTGGACCGGCAGCTCCAGTGCTTCAAGCCGGCGCGCCGCGGCGGCGACGCCGTGGAACCACTGGGCTGCCTTGAGCCCGAAGGTGAAGGGCAGCGAGTGCTGGGTCAGGCTACGGCCCACGCACAGCGTGCCGGAGTGCTGTTCGGCGAGGGCTGCCAGCGCCGCCGTCGTCCGCTTCAGGTCGCCCAGGAGCGCCGGGAGGGCGTTGCGGGCCAGCAGCATGAGCGCGGTGTCGAGCACGTCCTGGCTGGTCAGCGAGGTGTGCACCGCTTTCACCGCCCCCACGTCGTCCGTGTCCAGGGCTTTGACCTGGGCGCGGAGGTCGGCCAGCAGCGGGATCACCGGGTTGGCGCCGCCCTGCGCGCGGACGGCGATGCCGGCGGCGTCGTAGCGGTCCACCTGCGCGGCGGCTGCCACCACCGCGGCGGAGCCGGCCGGGGCCAGTCCGGCGTTTTCCAGGACGGCGGCCCAGGCGGCCTCGACGGCGAGGATCGCCCCGAGCACCGCCCCGTCCCCGGTCAGCGCCGCCACGAGGGGCGACGCCGACACGGGGCTGAGCAGGCCAACGTCGCCGTGCAGTCCAATATCGCGGTGCAGGCCGGCGTCGCCGCCGGAGCGGTGCGGATCAGTCACTGCGCGGCGCCCCCGGCATCCGATCCTTCAAAATCCAGGAAGACGGTTTCGCCCTCGCCCTGGAGCCGGATGTCCCAGGTGAGGCCGCCGTCGGCGTCCCGGCGCGCGATCAGGGTCCGGCGGCGTTCCGGCTCGAGGGAGCGCAGCAGCGGGTCGGCGGCCAGGGCGTCCTCGTTTTCCGGCAGGTAGACCCGGGTGAAGAGCCGGTTCATCAGGCCGCGGGCGAAAACCACCACCGAGATGAAGGGCGCCGCACCGGCCTTGGTGGGCCCGGGGTTCACCGTGGTGAAGGTGTACACGCCGGTGTGGCCGACGGCGCTGCGGCCGAAGCCGGTGAAGGTGTAGCCGTCCCGCACAAGGGATCCCGTGCGGTGGGGGACATTGCCCTCGGCGTCCGCCTGCCAGATTTCCAGGATCGCGTCCGGGATGGGGTGGCCGGCGCCGTCGTACACGGTGCCCTGGAGCCGGATGGAGTCCGGGGTGCCGGGGGCCAGCAGCTCGCGGTCCTTGTTGTAGGGCAGGGCGTAGCCGTAGAAGGGTCCTACGGTCTGGCCGGGGGTTGGCGTCAGTCTGGTGGGGGTGGGGTTACTCATGGTCATCTCCGTCTGCTCCCAGAGCCTCGTTTTCGGTCCAGGTCCGCTTGGAGCCGGTCAGGACGATGTTCCAGTTGTATGCCAGGGCCCATTCGGGCGTGGTCTGCTCGTGGTTGTAGGTGGCCACGAGCCGGTCCCGCGCGTCCTGGTCCAGGATCGACTGGTAGATCGGGTCCAGCGGGAAGAGCTGGTCACCGGGGAAGTACATCTGGGTGATGATCCGCTGCGTGAATTCCTGCCCGAACAGCGAGAAGTGGATGTGGGCCGGGCGCCAGGCGTTGAGGTGGTTCTTCCACGGGTAGGCGCCGGGCTTGATGGTGGTGAAGCTGTAGGAGCCGTCGGCGCCCGTGATGCAGCGGCCGACGCCGGTGAAGTTGGGGTCGATCGGTGCCGGGTGCTGGTCGCGCTTGTGGATGTAGCGCCCGGAGGAGTTGGCCTGCCAGATCTCGACGAGTTGGCCGGCGACGGGGCGGCCGTCGCCGTCGAGCACGCGGCCGGAGACGATGATGCGTTCGCCGAGCGGTTCGCCGTTGTGCGCGATGGTGAGGTCCGATTCGAGGGCGTGGACGTCCATGTGCCCGAACGCCGGCGAGTACATTTCGATGGTCTCCGGGTCGGCGTGGTGCAGGTCCTTGGTCGGGTGGCGCAGGACGCTGCTGCGGTAGGGGGCGTAGTCCAGCCGGGGCTGGGTTTCCGCCGCGGCGCCGTTCCTGAGCGCCTGGGCGTAGGCCTCGCCGATGGCCTTCATCTCGGCGCTGAGGTCCGCCTGCGACTCCGCGGCGGCATCCAGGGCAGGGACAGCACTGGCGTGGGTCGTGGGTGCGGCTTCCGTGGCGTCGTCCGAGACGTCTTCGGTGATCGGGTCGGCGTTGAAAATGTCGATGGTGACTTCTTCAGGCACAGCAGCCTCCTTTCATTTCGGTGGTGGTTCGGCTTGGGTCAGATGGTGAGTTTGAGCTGGTGCAGGTGGTCGTACTGGACGGCGTGGCGCACCGGGGCGTTGGGTGCGCCGTAGCCGTCGTAGGCCCCGCGGCGTTCAACCATTTCGAAGAACACGCTGCCCACGGTGGCGGTATAGAAGTGCAGGAACTCGCCGTCGGCGTCGCGGTCATAGAGCAGGTTGAGCTCGCGGAGGGTGGCCAGGAAGTCCGGATCCAGCCCGAACCTCGCGTCCAGGTCCTCGTAGTAGTTGGCCGGGATCCGGAGGAAGTCCAGGCCGCGGTCCCGCGCGGCGCGGGCCGTGGCCACGAGGTCGTCCACCGCGAAGGCAATATGTTCCTGGTACGTCCTGCGCTGGCCGGTTCCGTCTGCGGGGCCCGCGCTGTGCTGGAGGAGCGGGGCCAGGTTCAGGACGAGGCGGACGCCCCGGTCCTCGGTGAGCATCACCTGGGACCGGACCAGCCCGGTGGGGCTGGCGACCTCCGCGTACGGCTGCGGCTCCAGGGCCAGGGCGCTCGTGTAGAAGAGCACGGCCTCGTCAAAGTGCTGCCAGGGCTGGGCCAGGTTCACGTGGTCGATCACGGCGCCATGGCCCGGGGTGGCGCCTGCGGCGGGCGCGACTTCCAGTCCTTCACCGAATTCGCGGGTCCACGCGGCGGTGCCGTCGGGGCTGCCCTGGCACAGGAAGATCTCGGTGGAGTCCGGGGCGGCGAAGCCCTGGAAGATTTCCTCGTCGGCCTGGCTCTTGCGCGGCACGGCCGGAGCCTTGAGCTGCTGGGCCCGCGCGGCGGCAATCACCGGGGAATCGACGTCGAAGCCCAGGGCGGAAATGGCCGGCGCGATGGCGGTGCCAGGGTTTACGGTGCCGGTTCCGGAGGCGGAGGCCCCCTCGGCAGTGCCATCGGCAGCCGGGGGCTGTTCGTTGATGATCACGCGCGCGTGGCCCATGGTCCACAATTGCACATTCTTGGTCCGGTGGCGGCCGTTGAACGCGAACCCCAGCTGGCCCAGCAGGGTTTCCAGGCTGGCGGTGTCCGCCGCCCTGACCTCTGCGAAGTTGAAGCCGGCGGGTTCTGCCACCTGCGGCAGGGTGGCCAGTTCCATCGGGTAGCGACGGCGGCCGGCGGCCCTGGTGGCCCCGCCGGATCCGTCGCTTCCGCCTCGTCCGGCACCTTCAGCGGCCGGGACGGGGTTTGCGTCGAGCCACTTGGCGGTTTGCTCTTCAAGCCAGATCAGGGAGCGCATCGCGTCCACGGCGGTGCGCTCGACATCGGACTGCCGGAAGACGTCGTTGAAGACTTCCAGCGACACCGGACCGGTGTAGCCGGCCCGGACGACGTGGCCCATGAACTTGGCGAGGTCGAACTGCCCTTCGCCCGGGAAGACCCGGTAGTGCCTGCTCCAGGAGAGCACGTCCAGGGAGAGTTTGGGGGCGTCGGCAACCTGGACGAAGAAGATCTTCTTAGGGTCGAAGCCCTCGATCGGGGCGGTGTCCGCGTCCCGGGAAAGGATGTGGAACGAGTCCAGGCAGGTGCCCAGGCTCGGGTGGTCCACCATGTCCACCAGGCGGTGGGCGTGCCCGTAGTCGTTGACGTACTTGCCCCAGGCGAGGGCCTCGTACGCCACCTTCATGCCGTGGTCCCCGGCGAGGGCGGCGAGCCGGGCGAGCTGGGAGGCGCGGAGCTCGTCGTCGTCGATGGCTGCGGTGGCCACGTTGGAGCAGACGAGGATGGTATCCAGGCCCAGGCGGGACATCAGCTTGAACTTGGCCCCGGCCCGGCGCAGGTTGGCGGCGAGGAGGTCCTCGGGAACGCTGTCGAAGTCGCGGAACGGCTGGTAGAGGTCCAGGGTGAGGCCCAGGTCGGCGGCCATCTTCCGGACGTCTTCCGGGCTCAGGGGGGACGTGACGAGGTCCTGCTCGAAGATTTCGATCCCGTCGAAGCCGGCGATGGCGCAGGCCTGCATCTTTTCCCGCAGGGTGCCGGAGAGGCAGACGGTGGCGATTCCGGTACGCATCAGGCGGCCACCTCTTCCGCGGCCACGAGTTCCAGGAAGTGCGCGCGCATGCGGTCCGCGTCGGCCTCGAGCCCCGTGAAGATCCGGAAGGCGTCGGCTGCCTGGCCCACCGCCATGCGGCCGCCGTCCAGCACGGCACACCCCTTGGCCCGGGCTTCGCGGACGAGCTCGGTTTCGATCGGCCGGTACACGATGTCCGCCACCCAGTGCCGGGACTCCACGAGGGACATGTCCAGAGGGACGCCGGGATGGGCGGCCATGCCCACCGGGGTGCAGTGCACGAGGCCGTCAGCCAGCGGCATCAGCCGCGGCAGCTCCGCCGTCGTCCGCGCCGTGACCGTGCTGGCCGGGAAGAATCCGGCAAGTTCGGCCGCGCGCGCCGCGCAGCGTGCGGCGTCGGTGTCCACCAGGTCCAGTTCGCGGACGCCGGCGGTGAGCAGGGCGTAGGCGACGGCGGAACCGGCACCCCCGGCTCCGAGCTGGACCACCCGGTCCAGCCTCGCGCCGGGCAGGCCCGAGGCCAGGGCGGCGGCGAACCCGGAGAAGTCCGTGTTGTGGCCGACAAAGCGGCCGTCCCGGATGATCACGGTATTGACCGCTCCGAGCCGCCGGGCGTCGGACGAGACCTCGTCCAGGTGTTCCAGGACCAGTTGCTTGCAGGGGTGGGTGATGTTCAGGCCGTTGAAGCCGAGCCGCCGTGCCGCGGTCAGGAGCTCCCCGACGGACCGGCCGGGCAGCCCGAGTTCAAGGAGGTCGATGGGGCGGTAGAGGTACCGCAGGCCCTGCACATCGCCTTCGCGTTCGTGCATGTAGGGCGTAAGCGACGGCATGACACCGTCACCCACCAGTCCCACGAGGAAGGACTCTGCTCGATTGCTCATCCGTGTAGCTCCTTTGACAATGGCACGCGGCGGGCGGGGACGCGCTCGGCGTCGCCGGCGGGCCGGGTGATGGGGATTACAGTACCGCAAATGTTCACATGTTGCACTGTTGTTCTTATGGCGAACAATTCAGAACGACGGCGGCCGCGGCCCTTCGGCTCCCGGATGGGGGCCTCCGGCTCCCGGACGCCGGCCGCGGCCGGGGCGGTTTTCATCGCTGGGGAAGCCTGGCCGACAGCTCGGCCGCGGCGGATTGAAGCAGCGGAACGAGGGCCACGAGGGCCTCCATGCCCATCCGGAAGACCGGAACGGCAGTGGCCAGCGACGCGAAGGCGTGGCCCTGGGAGTCGAAGACCGGGACGGCGACGGCGCGCATGCCCAGCTCGTTTTCCTCGTCCATCGTGGCGTAGCCGCGGCGCCGGACCAGCTCGATCTCGGCCCGGAAGGCGTCCCGGTCCGTGATGGAGAACTCGGTCAGCGGCTCCAGCTCCAGCCCGTCGACAAGCCGGGTGCGGGCGGCGTCGTCAGCGAAGGCCACGAGCGCCTTGCCCACCGATGTGGTGTGCAGCGCGCCCAGATGCCCGGGGTCGCTCGTGACCCGGAAGGTCTGGGGGCCATCGACCTTGTTCACGGTCAGATGGTGGTCGCCGTCGCGCACGGACAGGATGGTGGCCTCACCGGTCTCGTCCGTGACACGCCGCAGGACGGGCAGGGCGGTGCCGGCGAAACCATGATGGTTGGAGACACGCTGGCCCAGCTGGAACACGCGCAGGCCCAGGCGGTAGCGGCGGCCGTCCGGCTCGTAGTCCACGAAGCCGTCCCGCGTCAGGGAGCCGAGCAGGCGGTAGGTGGTACTGAACGGCAGCTCGGCGCGGCGGGAGAGCTCGGCCGCGCTGGCGCCGCGCGGCTCATCCCCCAGCAGGACCAGCAGGCCCAGGGCCTTCCCCACCATGTCCGTCCGGGAGTCTTCCTTGACCCCCTTGGCTGCCATGGCTGTCGTGCCGGCATTTGCCTCGCGGGCGGGGCCCGCGGGGGGCGGGGCGGCGCCGTCGAGGTCTGTGTCTTGATTCACACTCATGCCCCTATATTGCCACATCGTGAGAGCTATTTCTAGATGGTGATTATTTTTCTTGACAAGTGACAACACTCACAGTCATTATTGCTATATCGCACAAGTAGCTTCCACCATGTGGCTACTGGTCCGGGTCTTTTCAACGGGCCTCCGGCCGCCGCAGACTTAGAGGAACGGCAGCTGGGTAACTCCTGATCCATCCGCGACACCGTCGTCACAGCAAAGGAACACCATGAGCCAGACACTTCCGTCCGCGAGCCCGGGCACCGCTGCACCGGCCGGGACGCCGAAGAAGGCAGCCCTCGCCAGCTTCCTGGGCAGCGCCGTCGAATATTACGACTTCTTCATTTTCGGCTCCGCAGCCGCCCTGATCTTCCCCAAGGTCTTCTTCCCCGACGCCGACGCCAACGCCGCCATCATGTCCTTCGCAACCTTCGGCTTCGCCTATGTGGCCCGCCCCGTCGGTGCCGTCATCCTGGGCCACTTCGGCGACCGCGTCGGCCGGCGGAAGGTCCTCATGTTCACGCTGCTGCTGATGGGCGCCTCGACCTTCATCATCGGCTGCCTGCCTGACTTCAAGACCGTCGGCTGGTGGGCCCCCGTCCTGCTGGTGCTGGCGCGCCTGTGCCAGGGTCTCTCCGCGGCCGGCGAGCAGGCCGGCGCCTCCTCGATGACCCTCGAGCATGCCCCGGACAACCGCCGTTCCTTCTTCACCTCCTGGACCCTGACGGGCACGCAGGGCGGCCAGATCCTCGCCGCCCTCGTCTTCATCCCCGTCCTGGCCCTGCCGGATGAGATCAAGTACGGCATCGGCTGGCGCATCCCGTTCTGGCTCAGCGCCGTCGTGGTCCTGGTGGCGTTCTTCATCCGCCGCACCCTGCACGAGCCGCCGGCTTTCGAGGAAGCCCAGAAGACCGCACAGATCGCCAAGCTCCCCGTCGCGGAGCTCCTCAAGCACCACTGGCGCGATGTCCTCCGCGTGATCGCCTGTGCCTTCATCGCCGCCGTCTCCACCGTGTTCGGAACGCTGGCCATCAGCTACGCAAAGACCGTCGCCGGCGTGGACGGCACCACCACGCTGTGGCTCGTCGTCGGAGCCAACCTCGTCGCACTCGGCACCCAGCCGCTCTTCGGCAAGCTCGCGGACAGGATCGGCCGCAAGCCGGTCTTCATCTACGGGGCGCTGTCCAGCGCGATCCTGACGCCTGTGTTCCTGCTGAGCCTGGAGTCCGGCAGCGTCCCGCTGATGTTCCTCGCCGCCATCGGCTTCTTCTCCTTCGGCTACGCCGCTTCCAACGCCGTCTGGCCTTCCTTCTACGCCGAGATGTTCAGCACCAAGGTCCGCTTTTCCGGCCTGGCGATAGGCACCCAGCTCGGCTTCCTGATGGCCGGGTTCGCACCTGCCATCGTGGCGGCCATGGGCGGCATCAAGCCCGGCGGCTGGGTCCAGATCAGCATCTTCACCGCGGTCATCTGCGTCATCGCTGCCATCTCGGCGCTGACCGCCAGGGAAACGTACAAGGTTCCCACCAAGGAACTCGGCCTGCGCTGAGGTTCCGTGGCACGACGTACGACGGCGGTCCGTCCCTTCCCGGGGCGGGCCGCCGTCGGCGTAGGCGGGCGGTTACCGGCGGCCGGCTTCCAGGACCTCGGCGAGATCGTAGCTGACCGGCTCTTCGAGCTGTTCATAGGTGCACGTCCGCGGATCGCGGTCCGGGCGCCAGCGGACGAACTGTGCCGTGTGCCGGAACCGTTCGCCTTCCATATGGTCATATTTCACCTCGACCACGCGCTCGGGGCGGAGCGGCGTGAAGGACAGGTCCTTGCCGCCGCTCCACCGGCTGCCCTCGGCATTGCGCGGTGTCCTGGTCCCTTCCTCCTGCCGGGCCGACGCCCACGGATGATCCTCGAAGCCGGTGGCGAGCGGCCGGAGTTCCTCAAAAAGTTCCTTGCGGCGCTGCATCGGAAAAGCGCCCACGACCCCCACGTTGGTGAGCGATCCGTCGCCGTCGTAGAGGCCCAGCAGGAGCGAGCCGATCCGGTCCGGCCCGCTCGTGTGCACCCGGTAGCCGGCGAGGACACAATCGGCGGTGCGTTCATGCTTGATCTTGAACATCGCACGTTTGTCCGGCTGGTACCCGCCGTCCAGCGGCTTGGCCACGATCCCGTCCAGGCCCGCGCCTTCGAACCGGCGGAACCACTGCCCGGCGGTCTCCCGGTCACGGGTCGCGGCCGTCAGATGGATTGGCGCCGTGCTGTCAGCGAGCACCCGTTCCAGCGCCGCCCGCCGCTCGGTGAACGGCCGTGCGGTGAAGTCCTCCTCATCCAGCGCCAGCAGGTCGAACGCGACGAACCGTGCCGGAGTCTGTTCGGCCAGCAGCCTGACCCTGCTCGCGGCGGGGTGGATCCGTTGCTGGAGCGCATCGAAGTCCAGCCGGTCCCCGGATGCCCCGACCAGGATGATCTCGCCGTCGACCACGCAGCGCGGCGGCAGATTCGCCTTCAGCGCCGCGACCAGCTCGGGGAAGTACCGGGTCAGCGGCTTGCCGTTGCGGCTGCCGATCTCCACTTCCTCGCCGTCGCGGAAGATGATGGACCGGAAGCCGTCCCACTTCGGTTCGAAACTCACCGGCCCTTCGGGCAACGCATCCACGGCCTTCGCGAGCATCGGCGCAATCGGGGGCATCAGCGGCAGTCGCATAGTGCCCATTCTTGCCCCACGCCCGCCTTCCGCCAACCCCCCGCCCGGTAACAGTGCCGGCGCGCAGAACTAACCCACCGCTTACCGGGCCGAAACGCGGCGGCAACATCGGCGCGCCACACTGGAGGTGCCGGCAAACAGCAGGCACAAGCTCCAGTCCAGGAGGCCCCGCCATGTTGAAGGAAGCCAAAGCCCATGTAACCCGTGTCCGGGCCCTCGACCAGCTGCACCGCGGCGACGAGATCGAGGCCCGCCTGAAGGTAGGACCGGACTACGACGACGTCGTGATCCGCCGCGGCTGCGTCCAGGAGACCGCCCCGGGAATCGGCGTCATCTGGATCATGGACCGCCAGTCGGGCTCGCGGAAGGCGATCAACGCGGACGAGTGCACGCTCTGGCGGGTCGCCTGAAGCGTCAGCCGCCGGCCACGGACTGGAGGATCAGGACCTCCTGGCCGGGTGCCACCTCAGTCGCCAGGCCCTGGAGCCGCCGGATCTCATTCCCGCTGACGTATATATTCACGTAGCGGCGGATCGTGCCGGTCTCGTCCCGCAATCGCCTCGAGAGCGCCGGGTAGTCCCCGGCCAGCGAGTCCAGCAGCCATTGAACCGTCACCGTCCCGTCCGCGGGTGCAGTCAGGCTCGACTGCCCGCCGGCGAGCGGCTGGAGGACGCTGGGCAGCAGCACGCTTATCTCCGACGCCACGGCAGCTCACGGCCTCGATGGGACGCCGGCGAGCAGGTCTGCGGGGACGGACGCTGCCCGCACGCACAGCACGTCGGGCAGGTGCGAGGCCAGCTCCGTGAAGTGTTCGCCCTCGTCGTCGCTGGCGTAGACGCTGCCGCCGCGCGTTCCGAAGTAGACGCCGGCGGGCTCGGCGGAGTCGACACAGGCGGCATCGCGGAGCACCGCGTTGTACTCGGCTTCCGGGAGCCCGGTGTGGAGCCGCTTCCAGTTCCCGCCGGCGTCGTCGGTCCGGTGGACGGCCAGCTTGCCGTCCGGCGGGATCCGTTCGCTGTCGGCTTTCAACGGGATCACCCAGGCGGTGCCCGCCCGGCGCGGGTGCGTCAGCATGACAAAGCCGAAGTCCGCGGGCAGCCCCTCGGCGATCGACTGCCAGTTCTCGGCGTCGTCATCGCTGCGGTAGACGCCGTGATGGTTCTGGGCGTACAGACGGCCGTCGACGGCGGCGTCCGCGGCGATCTTGTGGACGCACTGGCCGAATTCGGGGTTGGGATCGGGCATGAAGTAGGCGGAAATCCCCTTATTGCGCGGCTCCCAGGAGGCCCCGCCGTCGAGCGAGCGGTAAACCCCGCCGGTGCTCATGGCGACGTGCACCTTCTCACCGCTCGGGTCGATGACGATCGAGTGGGCGGCGGCACCGCCGTAGCCGGCGCCCCATTCCTTGCGGTGCGGATGGTCCCAGAGCCCCCGGTTGAGCTCGAAGTGCTCACCGCCGTCGGTTGATTTCCAGACCGAGATCGGCTCGCAGCCGGCCCAGACGACTCCCGGCCGGGCTTCCGAGTCGGGATGGATCTGCCAGACACGCTCCAGCGCCGCCTCGGCGTCTTCGGGGAACCGGATGGCGCCCTGCTCGGGCTCGTCCCACGTTGCGCCCAGGTCATCGGAGTGGAAGACCGTGGGTCCCCAGTGCTCGGAGCGGACTCCCACCAGGATCCGGGTGCGTCCGTCGCGGCTGTCAATGCCGATGCTGGGGATTTCGCTCATCAGGAAATGCGGGCCGGAAAGGGACCAGTCCTTGCGGTCCGGACTTGTTGCCAGCCAGAGCCCCTTTTTGGTTCCGATCGCCAGGACATAACTCTCTGCGGTAGCCATGCCCTCCATGCAACCACCACCGAAGGATGGCCGCAATGCATTTTGGGCTGCTTGTTTCCGCCGAGCGGAGGCAGCGCCCCGGACGGGGCGGGGAGTCAGTCGACGAATTCGGACTGCGTCTCGATGAAGTCCCAGTCCGCCTCGGTCAGCACCCCCGCCACATCGTCCTGGCCGGGTCCACCGGCCGCCGCGATGCTCTGCACCACCTCCACTGGCAACTCGGTGGCACGCAGGTTTTCCCGCAGCCACTCCTTGCACGCCAGATCCAGATCCAGCCACCACATGAAGATTTCCACGGCGGTCACCCTTTCCTCGTTCTTCAACGTTATGCCCCGCGCCGGGGGTGTTCAATAGCCACCTTTGCGTGGCAAGTCCGGAAGTCCGGGGAGTAATCCCTGTTCAGGCCGGCGCCCAGGGGAAAGAATTGAGTATGTCTTCAGCGCGCAGCAGCGGCCCGGCTCCCCTGGTAGTGGGCGTGCATCCCGGCCAGCACCCCGAGGTCCTCGAAACCGCGGCGTCGCTGGCCAGGAGCCTCGCCGTCCCGGTTATTTGTGCCTACGTCGACGAGGCAAGCTACCTCGTGGAGTGGGATCCGGCACGCTCCGCCCACCGGCTTTCCCTGCACCCGGACACCGACGACGACGAGATCCGGGCGGCGGCCCAGGGGCTGCGGTCCACGATCGAGGCGGCCCTCGCCGGCCAGGGGGTCGACTGGTCCCTGCGTACCCTCGCCGGGGATCCCGCCCGGGCGATCGGCAGGCTCGCTGCCGAATCCGGGGCGGCAATGATCATCGTCGGGACACCCGAACGCGGGCTGGGCCACCGCATCTCCGCGGCGCTCAACGGCTCCGTGGCCGCCTGGCTGAGCCATCATCAGGACCATCCGGTCCTGATCGTTCCGGCACGGTCTCCGGACCGGACTCCGGACGGCCCGGCGCGGGGCGGGTGAGGCGGCGCGTGAACCGGCGGCGAACGGCACAGGAAAATAAAGTGAAAGTACTTACCCGGGGTGCTGGCTTTCTTCCGGCACCGACCAGTAAGCTTGTTTCTGTGGGCAAGGACGCCCACCCCATAGTTGCTCCGGAGTGCGTATCCCCCAATAACGCACTCCGGAGTTTTTTAATGTCCGGACCGTGGGGAACGTGTGATAGCCGCGGAGGCAGTTGCTGGATACCCCTAGGGGGTATATGCTGTTCTCATGGACGAGCCCGAATTTCCCCTCATCGCTGCTGAGGATACAGAAACGCAGCAGCACGGCTATTCCGCCAACAAGGAGGCCTACCTTCGCCGGCTCAAGCGGATTGAAGGCCAGGTGCGCGGCATTGCCCGGATGGTCGATGAGGACAAGTACTGCATCGACATCCTCACCCAGGTCGCCGCCGTCACCAAGGCCCTGCACGCCGTCAGCCTGGGACTCGTGGAAGAACACATCGGCCACTGCGTGCTCGGTGCTGCCTCCGAGCCGGACCCGGATCTTCGGGCTGAAGCGATTGACTTCAAGGTCAAAGAGGCCACCGATGCCATCGGCCGCCTGCTGCGGTAGCGGCAACACCACCCACCCGCCATCGGGCTGATAAACCACCATCAGTCCCCCACAAGGAGCAAGCCATGAGCACAGTTTCCACCACCGTCAACGTTTCCGGCATGACCTGCGGCCACTGCGTGTCCTCGGTGAGCGAGGAACTCGAGGCCCTCGCCGGCGTCGAAAAGATCGACGTCGACCTCAACGCCGGCGGCATCTCCACGGTCACGATCACCTCGGACACGGCACTGTCCTCGTCCGAAATCGGCGAGGCGATCGCCGAGGCGGGCTACCTGGTGGTCGCCAACGAAGCATGAGCACCGGCGCCCCGTCATCAGCCCGCACGCCGCCGGGACAGAGCAGAAAAGGACAGGAAGGCACCGTGAGCAGCACCGTGGATAGAGATCAGCTGCTGGACCAGCCGGGAACCCGGGTGATCGAACTCGACATCCAGGGCATGACCTGCGCCTCGTGCGTCAGCCGCGTCGAACGCAAGCTCGGAAAGCTCGACGGCGTGGCAGCCTCGGTCAACCTCCCGCTGGAATCCGCCCAGGTCACCGTCCCCGCGGGCGTCACCGACGAGCAGATCACCGCGACGGTGGCCGCCGCAGGCTACCAGGCAACAGTCCGCCGGGCTCCGGTGTACACGAGCCCTACCGCGCTTGACCACAGCGTCGACGGTGCCGGCATGCGGCAGCATGCGTCTAAGCTGGGGCCACGCCGGCAGGGTTCCCTGGCCGAGCTTGCGAGGCTAGGGGGCCGGTGGGGAGGAACGAGCGAGCATGCAGAGCATGGCGGACCGGCGGCGCACCCAGCCAGCCGCTTGCGCCCGCGGCTGGTCCTCGCGGCCGTCCTGAGCGTTCCGGTGCTGCTGATCTCGATGTTCCCGGCGTTCCAGTTCGCCAACTGGGGCTGGGTTGCGGGGGCCCTGGCGCTGCCGGTCGTCACGTGGTCGGCATGGCCGTTCCACCGGGCGGCGGCCCTGAATGCCCGGCATTTCGCCTCCACCATGGACACGCTGGTATCCATCGGCGTGACTGCGGCGTACGTTTTTTCGGCCTGGCAGCTGCTGGCAGACCCGTTGCTGACGGCTTCGCCCGACATGGAAACGCGCTCCGAAGGGCTCTACTTCGAAACCGCCGCTGTCGTGAGCACGTTCCTGCTGCTGGGCCGCTACCTCGAGGCCCGCGCCAAACGGGCGGCCGGCGATGCCCTCAAGGCCCTGCTGAACCTCGGCGCCAAGGATGCCACCATCCTGCGGGACGGCCACGAACACCAGATCCGCGCCGACCAGCTGGGCGTGGGCGATGTCATCGTGGTCCGCCCCGGCGAGAAGATCGCGGCCGACGGCGTCGTCATTGACGGCTCCTCCGCCGTCGATGCCTCCCTCGTGACCGGCGAATCGGTGCCGGTGGACGTCGGTCCGGACAGCCCTGTCACAGGCGCCACCATCAACACCTCCGGCCGCCTCCTGGTCCGCGCCACGCGCGTGGGCTCCGAGACCACCCTGGCCCAGATGGGCCGGCTCGTCTCCCAGGCCCAGACCGGGAAGGCTCCGATCGCCCGCCTCGCGGACCGCATCAGCGCCGTGTTCGTGCCGGTCGTCCTGCTCATCGCCGCCCTCACCTTCGCCGCCTGGCTCCTCCTGTCCGGACCGGTGATCAGCGACGCCGGACTCCGCGCCGCCTTCACGGCCGCCGTCGCCGTGCTGGTCATTGCCTGCCCCTGCGCCCTGGGACTGGCCACTCCCGTCGGACTCCTCACCGGAACCGGCCGGGGCGCGCAGCTGGGCATCCTGATCAAGGGCCCGCAGGTCCTGGAGGACACCCGGACGGTGGACACCATCCTGCTGGACAAGACCGGTACGGTCACCACCGGCCACCTCGCGGTCGACGGCACCCAGGCCTTCGCCGGCTTCAACGGGACCGGGGTCCTGCGCCTCGCCGGGGCGGTGGAGGCCGCCTCCGAGCACCCCATTGCCCGCGCAATCGCCGCCGCTGCACGTTCTGCTGAAAGCCGGAACAGCGGCGCCGGAAGGCTTCCCGCCGTCGAGTTCTTCCGTTCCGCCCCCGGCGGCGGCGTCACCGGAACCGTCGAAGGGCGGGTCGTCACGGCGGGCCGCACCGGCTGGCTGCGGGAGAACAGCGTCGCCTTCACGGCGGCGCAGCAGCTCGCCCTCCGCACGGCGGAGGAATCAGGGGCCAGCGCCATCTGGGTCGCCGTGGACGGCCAGGCCGCGGGCCTCATCAGCCTGCGGGACACCGTCAAGCCCGGCTCGGCCGCCGCGGTCGCCCGGCTCCGGCAGCTCGGGCTCCGTCCGATCCTGCTGACCGGCGACAACGCCGCCTTGGCCGCCCGGGTGGCCGCCGCCGTCGGGATCAGCCCCGAGGATGTGTACGCGGGCGTGCTGCCGGAGGGCAAGGTCGAGGCCGTGCGGAAGCTGCAGGCCGGGGGTGCCACCGTGGCCATGGCCGGGGACGGCGTGAACGATGCTGCGGCGCTGGCGCAGGCGGACCTGGGCATCGCCATGGGCTCGGGCACGGATGTGGCCATCGAGGCGGCCGACCTGACCGTCATGGGCAACGACCTCGGGCAGGTGGCGCAGGCCATTGAACTGTCCCGCCGGACCCTCGCCACGATCAAGACCAACCTGTTCTGGGCTTTCTTCTACAACGCGGTCGGCATTCCGGTGGCGGCCCTGGGCCTGCTCAATCCGATGATCGCGGGAGCGGCGATGGCCGCGAGCTCCGTGCTCGTGGTGGCCAATTCACTGCGGCTGCGCGGCTTCGGCAAATAGTGGCTACCGTGACGGGGCACCCGGCCCCAGACCCCAGGCGGTGCGTGGATGGGCGGTTCAGGCGGTACCAAAGCGGACGGCGGCCTTGGCACGCGCCTTGGCCGCCTCTTCCGCCCGGTCCTTGGCCGGGGCATGCGCTTCCAGCGAATCCAGCAGGTGCGCGGTGGCGTGCGCGATCTCGTGGACGGCCCGGTTGAAGGCTTCCTCGTTGGCTTTGGACGGCTTCGTGCTGCCGCTGATCTTGCGCACGTACTGCAGCGCGGCGGCCTCCACCTCAGCCGTGGTCGCGTGGGGCTCAAAGTTATGCAGGGTCCGGATGTTGCGGCACATATCACCATGTTAATCTCCGGAAGGCCTGGGATCGAGGCCGGCGGCCGCGGTCGCTGGAACCGCCGGCAGAGGGCACCGCAGCTTAGGGAACGGGTTCGACGTCGTTCGCGCGGGCCAGCGCCGCCGGCGGCAGAACCCCGTCGGGCCGGGGGACTGCGCCGGGCCGGGATGCCGCGCGGAGCTCGTCCACGCGGACCAGCACCACCCCGCCCACGATAAGGAGCCCGCCGAGGAGCTGGATGGGGCCGGGAAGCTCCCCCAGCAGCAGCCAGGCCCAGATTACGGCAAACAGCACCTCGGTCAGCGAGACGAAAGACGCCACCTTCGAGCCGAGGGCCCGCGCGGCGACAATGCCGGAGACATAGGCCAGGACGGTCGCCATGACCACCAGCCCCGCCAGGGGCATCCACCACGGAGTGATCCAGGGCCCAAGCTTCGTGTCGGAGGTGCTGAACGCCATCGGCAGCAGGCCCGTCGCCGCGGCCAGCCACATCACGACCGCGCCCACCATCAGCCCGCCGGAGGCCAGGACGATCGGCGGGAGGGTGTCGTTCTCCTTGGCGGTGATGAAGAAATAAATGGCCAGGCAGACGGCGGCCGCGATCCCCCACAGGACGCCGATGAGGTCGATCTTCACGGCCCCCGTGAGGTCCAGGACCAGGACCAGCCCGCCGAGGGACAGCAGCGTGCCGGCGATGGTCAGCGGCCGCGGCCGTTTCCGGCTGGCCGCCCAGAGCCAGAGCACGATGATGACGGGTGCCAGGTACTCGAGCAGGAGGGCGACACCGACAGACAGGCGGGACACGGCGTTGAAGTAGAACAGCTGGCAGGCGGCGACCCCGATGAGGCCGAAGAGCAGGACGGTGAGCCAGTTGTCCCTGAGCTGGTGCCAGCGTCCGCGCAGCGCCGGGATGGCCGGGATCGCCAGGATCAGCGCGGCTCCGGTGAGCCGGGCCGTGACCGCGGCACCGGGCGTCCAGCCTGTCTCCAGCAGCGCTTTGGCGAACGAGCCGGAAAGGCCGAACACCGCCGAGGAGAAGAGGGCCACACCCAGGCCCGAGGCCATGAAGCCTGAAGCCAGGCCGGTTGTTCCAGGACCCTGCCCGGCGGGGGCAGTGACCGGTGCGTCGGCGGGGCGGCGTGCGGCAGACACGGGCTGTCTCCTGTCAGGAGTAAAGTGGGGTTATGGTCATGACAGTACGCCGGGTACAGGTAAGGAGTCAAGATGGTTTTTGCCCCTGACACGGAAATTGCCCTGCGTTCGGTGGTCAACCTCATCAACAGCGCGGCCAACGGTGAGGAGCAACTGTCTACCCCCGGGGATCTGGACCGCTTCCTGGCGGCCGAGGGATTCACCGGTTCCCGGACCCGGGACGCGGCCGAGCTGGCCAGCGTCCACCGGCTCCGCAGCCGGCTCGCCGCGCTCTGGCTCGCCGATGAGGACACCGCCGTGGAGACCGTCAACCGGCTGCTCAGCGAGGCGCGGGCGCTCCCCCAACTGGTCAAACACGATCAATGGGACTGGCATCTGCACGCAACCACGCCGGACGCGCCCCTGGCGGACCGGATGAGCACCGAGGCCGCCATGGCCCTGGTTGACGTGATCCGCAGCAAGGAGATGGACCGGCTGCTGGTGTGCGCCGCCGAGGACTGCGACGCCGTCGTACTGGATCTGAGCCGGAACCGTTCCAAACGCTATTGCGACACGGGAAACTGCGCCAACCGGGCACACGTGGCCGCGTACCGGGCGCGGAAGGCCGCGTCCTAAGGAGCGGACGCCGTCCCGGCGTTCCTAGCCGAGGTCGTCGCGGGGCGCGTCCGGAGCCCCGGAAGCGCCGGGCCCGGGCCGGGTGGAGCCGCCGTGGCCCGTTGAGGGCTTTTTCGAGCTCAGGTTGACGCCGGAGCCCTTGCCGAGGTGCTCGGGGTTGTCCTTGTGGCTCATCGAGAGCATGGCGAGTACCACGAGGATCACGATGAAGGCGATGCCTCCGCCGATGAAGGCCAGGTCAAAACGGGGCGAGCGGGCACTCCCGCCCGAGGCGAAGATCAGGACGCCGACGAAAGCCACCACGCCCCAGAACGCGGAGAACATGAGCGGTCCCTTGACCGAGGTCCGCAGGCCGCGCGGTTCTCCGGATTTCTGCTGTGCCAGGGTACTGTCCTCCTGCCGCCAACGCCCGGCAGGCGTGGCGGGTCTGTTACCGCAATCGTTCTACGCAAGGTAGAACCTGTCGGTACTAGTTTACGGCCTCCGCCGAATTGCCCTGTGCATCGTGCCGCAGCGTCAGGCCTGCCAGTCCCCACAGCACTCCGCTGATGATGGCCCCGCCGCCGGCAACACCGAGCAGCGCGTGGGGGCCCAGGCCGGTGAAGAACGGCAATGCGGCGGCCGTGCCGAGCCCGATCACGCCGGAGGCGATCCAGTCGCGTGCCAGCACGGAGCGGCCGCGGCCGGTGATGCCGAGGTACAGCTCCGCGACCCCCGCGAGGCTCAGGCCCAGGGCCGCGATGGTCCCGAAAACGAGCCCGCCGGAAATCAGGGCGACTGCCGCGCCGGTTCCGGCCAGAACGGCACCGGCCGCGGAAACGATCTTGCCGGCGGGCGCCCCTGTCCGGAATCCGGCCTTCTGCACGCTCCAGATCAGCACCACACCGGTCGCCAACAGGTAGGCCCCGCCGGCCCAGCCCATTCCGGCCACGGACGGCGCACCCCAGAACACGGTCAGCGCGCCAAACACGAGCGCGACGGCGGCCCGGACGAGCACCGGCTTCCAGAGGTCCACGGCGGCGGGCAATGCGGTGGACGCGTCAGGGGCTGCGGGGAGAGTCACCCGTCCAGTTTAGTGCGAAGCGGATCCACTCCGCGCCGGATGAGCCGGCGCGCCAGCGGGAACGCCTCAATGGGAACCTCAAGGGGAACAACTCAGTGCGAACCGAGCACCATCCAGCGGTCCGTCCGCGCGCGGAGCCCGAGCGTGAGGGCCCGGGCGAGCATGTAGCCGAGCGAGAACGCGGCCCACAGCCAGAGCAGCGCCGCGCCGCCGCCGGCCCCGGACAGCCGGACGGCCAGCAGCAGCGGCAGGTAGGCGGCGAGATTGACGACGCCGGCGATCGCCAGGTACCGCGCGTCACCGGCGCCGATCAGGACCCCGTCGAGGACGAAGACGTAGCCGGCGATCGGCTGGCCGGCGGCAAGCACCCACAGGGCGAGCGTCAGGGCGGCCCGGACGTCGGCGTCGGAGGTGAAGAGCAACCCGGCCCACGGCGCCACCGCGGCGAGCAGGACGCCGGTCACGGCACCGAACCCGAGGCCCCAGCGGGTCATGGTGCGCGTCAGTTCGCGGGCCGCGCCGGCGTGCGCGGCGCCGAGCTCCTTGCCGATCAGCGCCTGGGCCGCAATCGCGAGGGCGTCCAGGGCGAACGCGAGGAAGGTGAAGATGGTCATCGCAAGCTGGTGGGCGGCCAGGTTGACGGGGCCCTGGGCGGTGGCCATGAGGACCGTGGCGAGGATCGCGATGCGCAGGCTGAGCGTGCGCAGCATGAGCCAGGAGCCGACCCTGGTCATGGCCCGGATGCCGCGCCAGTCGGGGAGCAGGGAGACCCCGTGGTGGCGGGCATGGCTCCGGACCATCAGCACGTACACGCCCGCCATGGCCCACTGGGCGATGCTGGTGCCGACGGCGGAGCCGGTGACGGACCAGTGCAGCCCGTAGACGAGGACCAGGTTCAGCAGGATGTTCAGGGTGAAGCCGGCGCCGGCCACGGCCAGCGGGGTCCGGGTGTCCTGGAGCCCCCGCAGCACGCCGGTCCCGGCGAAGATGAGCAGCATCGCCACGAGGCCTGGCATGGACCAGCGCAGGTAGTCCACCGCGAATGTCCGCACCTCGCCGCGCGCGCCCATCAGGTCCAGGAGCGGTTCCGCGGCGAGGAACCCCGCCACGGCCAGGACGGTGCCCAGCACGAGCGCCAGCCAGACGCCGTCGCGCCCGGCCGCGAGGGCCCTGGGGAGCTGGCCGTGGCCGACCGCCCGCGCCACGGCCGGGGTGGTCGCGTAGGCCAGGAAGACCATGAGCCCGACCCCCGTGTGCAGTACAGCGGACGCCAGCCCGACGCCGGCCAGCTCGGCCACGCCAAGATGGCCCACGATGGCCGAGTCCGCGAGCAGGAACAGCGGCTCGGCGATCAGGGCGCCGAAGGCCGGCACGGCGAGGCTCAGGATGTCCCGCCGGTGCCCGGCGGCCGGCGGCTTTGCGGCCGCTGCGGGCGTTGCTGGCGGCGGCGCTGCGGGCGGCGGCGGAGAGGGATGCACGGATCCACCCTAACGGGAAATGCGCCACATCCCACCCCGATTAGTTGACATTTCAACAAAATATCGGAAGACTAGGAGTTGAAGCTGCAACCTTAAGGCTGTACACCGACGCCCAGGGCAGCGCCCCTCCCCCAATTCCAGAAAAGGCACCTCACATGAACCAGCCAGCACTCACCACCACGGCCCGCACCATCCTGCGCGTCATCACCGGATTCCTCTTCGCCGCCCACGGCCTGCAGAAATTCAACGAATGGACCATTGCCGGCACCCAAGCTGCGTTTACGCAGATGGGCGTTCCGGCCGCCGGGCTGGCAGCCCCGGTCATCGCCACTCTTGAGCTCGTCGGCGGCGTTGCCCTGATCGTTGGCGTGCTCACCCGCGTCTTCGCCGCCCTCCTTGCCCTGGACATGCTGGGCGCCTTCTTCCTGGTACATGTTTCGGCCGGCGTCTTTGCCGCCACCGGCGGCTATGAGCTGGTGCTCCTGCTGGCCGGCGCCGCCGTGGCCGTCGCCCTGGTCGGCGCAGGAAAGCTCTCCGCGGACCGCGCCCTCTTCGGCCGCGCCAACTCGAAGCTCAGCATCCTCGCGTAGCCCCTCCCCCAAACAACCCAGCGCACGACGGCGGGCAGTCACCCCAGGGTGGCTGCCCGCCGTCGTGCGCTGTCAGGTTCTGGACCTGCTTAGTGGATGTCGGAGGGATGCTTCGCCAGCGGCGTGACCTCGATGTCCATGTAGGGGAAGAGCGGCAGGCCGGAGAGCATGTCGTGCAGCTCGTCATTGCTTTCCGCGTCGAAGACCGAGTAGTTGGAGTATTCGCCCACTACCCGCCAGATGTGGCGCCATTTTCCTTCGCGCTGAAGGTTCTGCGAGTAGGCCTTTTCCACAGCCTTGATCTCGGCCGCCCTCTCGGCGGGCATGTCTACGGGAATGTGGACGTCCATGCGGACCAGGAACAACATGGGTTCTCTCTTTCGTTCGGGTTCGTTCGGGTTCATTCGTGCGGGACTGCCGTGCGGACCGGCCGGAGGCCTTCCCTGCCTTGCTTGGCCTGCCTAGCCCAGGAAACCCCAGAGCAGGACGGCGGCAATGTAGATGATGCCTACCCAGAACATCATGATCACGGTGTAGCCCATAATGTCCTTGAGCTTGAGCCGGGACAGGGCCAGGGCCGGGAGGATCCAGAACGGCTGGACCAGGTCGTTCCAGGCGTTGCCGAGCATTACCGACATGGCGGTCTGGGCAGGCGAGGCGCCGATCGCGTTGGCGGCGTCCATCATGAACGGACCCTGGATGACCCAGTGTCCGCCGCCTGAGGGGGCAAAGAAGTTGATCAGGAACGAGCTGACCAGGCCCCAGAACGGCAGGGTCTCGGGCGTGGAGATGCTGGTGAAGATGCCCGAGATGGTCGAACGAGTCCCGAGGCGCCCATGATCGCCATGATGCCGGCGTAGAAGGGGAACTGGAGGATGATGCCGGAGATGGTCTTGATGCCCTCGTTCAGCTGGCGCAGGTAGGCATTGGGGGTGCCCAGCAGCAGGATGCCCAGGAACAGGATGAAGAAGTTGATCAGGTTCAGGTCCACGCCGCCGCCGCGGATGAAATTGATGACCACGTACGCCATGCCCAGCGCGCCGATGCCGGCCGCCAGGATGCGGCTGTTGTTCAGCTTCGAGGCGATGGTGTTCGCATCGAGGTCCGCTGCCTCGGACTTGGCCGGGGCCGCGGCGTGCAGGGCGCGGTCAATCTCGGTGACCGTCTGCCCCGGCTTCGGGTGCAGCATGCCGTTGAGCAGCGGAAGCGTGATGAGGACGACGGCGGCCGTGATCAGCATCGGAGCCGAGAAGATGGTCTCGGCCAGCGTGATGAGGCCCATCTGCTTCTCCATCGGGTGGCCCGGGGTGGAGATGACCATGGGGATGGTGGCGGAGAGGCCCAGACCGTACATGGTGAAGCCGCTGTAGGCAGCGGCGATGATCAGCGGATAGTGCACGTTCCTGACATGCAGGGCCAGCTTTTTCGCGATGATGCCGCCGATCACGAGGCCGAACCCCCAGTTCAGGTAGGACCCGACCGCCCCCACCAGGGTGGCCACGATGACGGCCGTCCGCGGGGTTTCGACCCGGCTGACGATCGCATCCATCAGCCGGTCCACGACAGGAGCCTTGGCGAGGTCGTAGCCCATGGCCAGGATGACCGCCATCTGCGTCGTGAAGGCCAGCAGCGACCAGAAGCCCTTGCCCCAGGCCGCCGTCACGTCAATGAAGCTCTGCTGCTCGACGACGATCGCCAGGATGACGGTGAGGAACGTCAGGACGATGGCGAAAACGAAGGGGTCCGGCAGATAGCGGCGCATGAGCTCGCCGGGCGGTGCTGCCGCCGCTGGCCAGGGCGCTCCGCAAGGCCGAGCCCGGCATCGAGCTCAAGCTCGTGTCGATGGTGTAAGCCGGGTCCGCGCCGGCACAGGTCGCGGCGGGGGGTGCTGGACATCGGCTTCTCCCGGATGCCGGTGCGCAGCACGGAAGTCAACACCCGCATATTTGCCTACGAGCGGTTGCTGGCAGCACTGCCTGAGGACCATGCCCTGGCCGCGCAGGAGACCGTGGACCTCAACGACCTGGCCGACGAACCCTTCGTCAGCTTCCCGGCCACGCAGGGCGCGACGTTGCGCGACGCTTCCATGCGGCTGGCCCTGGAAGCGGGCTTTTCGCCCCGCGTGATGCAGGAGACCCCGGACTCTTATGCCATTCTCGGCCTGGTCGCCGCCGGCGTCGGCGTCACCCTGACGCTTTCCTCGGTGAGCCACATCAGCCACCCGGGGCTCACCTATCGGGAACTGCAGGGCTCCCCCACCTACCTGGCGGCCGTCGTCGTGTGGCCCAAACACCATGTCAGCCGGGCCACGCAAGCGGTGCTGGAGCTCATGGAAGAGATTTTCCCGACCCCGGAGCGGCCGAGGGGACGGATTCTGGACTGACAGCCGCATCCTGGACTGACAGCCGCATCCTGGACTGAGGGCCGGCCCGTGTGTGGCGCACGCGCGGCGTTTATGTCCTTTCCCCGCGGCGGGATGCCGGGCCTGTCAGTAAACTCGCAGCATGAGTGAAACAGCCGCCAGTTCCGTGACCCTGCGTTTCCTTGCGGCCCCCACCGACGTCGGCCACAGCGGTTCCGTCGACGCCGGGACGGTGCTGGAGTGGGTGGACAAGGCGGCCTATGCGGCCGCCGTCGGCTGGTCAAAGTCCTATTGCGTGACGGCCTACGTCGGCAACATCCACTTTGCCGATCCGGTCAACAGCGGCGACATGGTCGAAGTCACGGCCGCCATCGTCTACACAGGCCGTTCCTCGATGCACATCCGCACCGTGGTCTCGTCCGGCGATCCGAAGGGCGGTCCGGCCACGATGCGCAGCCAGTGCATGGTGATCTTCGTGGCGGTGGGTGAGGACGGCAAACCCATCCCGGTGCCGCAGTTTGAGCCCGCCACGGCCGGGGAGATCGAGCAGCGTGACCATGCGCTGGCGCGGATCAAGGTCCGTGAGGAGATCGTCCAGGCCATGAGCGCCCAGGAATACACCGACGCCGGCACCGCCGAGCGCGTGGTCCTGCGGTTCATGGCCGCCCCCACCGATGTGAACTGGGGCGGCAAGGTTCATGGCGGAATCGTCATGAAATGGATCGACGAAGCCGCCTACGTCTGCGCCTCGCGGTACTGCGGGAAGGACACGGTGGCCGTGTTCTCCGGCGGCGTTCGGTTCTACCGTCCGCTCCTGATCGGCGATGTGGTGGAAGTCGAGGCGCGGCTGGTCTACACGGGGACCAAGGGCATGCACATCGCCGTCCATGTCCGGTCCGGGGATCCCAAGGGCCGGGAACTGAACCTCACGACCTACTGCCTGACTGTCATGGTCGCCCGCGATGAACACGGCACCTCCGTCCCGATCCCGCGGTGGGTGCCGGTGTCCGGGGAGGACAAGCGGCTGCACGCCCATGCCCGGGAGTTGCTGGAAATCCGCGGCAGGGCCCCCGGAAACCGGCTGCCCAACCACCTGCTGGCCGCAGCCCAGGAGCCGGCGGGCTGACAATCCGCCGGCAGTGCCCGGCGCGCTGCAGGCTGCCGCAGCCCCCGGGCGGCTAGAAGCCGCCGCCGGCGTCGGCGGCCATGTTGGCAAAGCGCGAGTAGTGCCCCTGGAACGCCACCACGATGTCCTTGGTGGGGCCGTTCCGGTGCTTGGCGATCAGGATGTCCGCCTCGCCGGCCCGGGGCGATTCCTTGTCGTAGACGTCTTCGCGGTGCAGCAGGATGACCATGTCCGCGTCCTGCTCGATGGAACCGGATTCGCGGAGGTCCGAGACCATGGGCCGCTTGTCCTGGCGCTGCTCGGAACCACGGTTCAGCTGCGAGAGGGCGATCACCGGCACCTGGAGTTCCTTGGCCAGCAGCTTCAGGGCACGGGAGAACTCGGAGACCTCCTGCTGGCGGGACTCGACTTTCTTGCCCGAGCTCATGAGCTGGAGGTAGTCGAGGATCACGAGTTTGAGGTCGTGCTGCTGCTTCAGCCGGCGGCACTTGGCCCGGATTTCCATCAGCGACATGTTGGGGCTGTCGTCGATGAACAGCGGGGCGTCGTTCATCCGGCCCATGGTGGTGGCGATCTTGGACCATTGTTCGTCCTTGATGGTGCCCTTGCGGAGGTCCTGGAGGCCGATGGTGGCCTCGGCTGACAGCAGCCGCATGGCGATCTCGTTCCGGCCCATTTCCAGGGAGAACATCACCGTGGCCAGGTTGTTCTTGATGGCCGCGGAGCGGGCGAAGTCCAGGGCGAAGGTGGACTTGCCGACGGCCGGGCGGGCCGCGATGACGATCATCTGGCCCGGATGCAGGCCGTGGGTCAGCTCATCCAGTTCATAGAATCCGGTGGGCACCCCCGTCAGCCCTTCGCCGCGGTGGCCGGAGGCCTCGATCTCGTCCACGGTGGCTTCCATTACGTCCTTGAGGACAACGTAGTCCTCGGCCGTGCGGCGCTCGGCCACGGCATAGATCTCGGCCTGCGCCTGGTTGACCAGGTCCTCGACCTCACCGTCCGCGCCGTAGCCCAGCTGCACGATCTTGGTGCCGGCGTTGACCAGGCGCCGCAGCACAGCGCGTTCGCCGACGATTTCCGCGTAGTAGCCGGCGTTGGCCGCGGTGGGGACGGTCTGGATGAGCTCGTGCAGGTAGGCGGGGCCGCCGATCCGGTTGATCTCACCGCGTTTGGTCAGCTCATCCGAGACTGTCACGGCGTCGGCGGGCTCGCCCCGGCCGTAGAGGTCGATGATGGCCTCGTAGATGGTTTCGTGCGCGGGGCGGTAGAAGTCCTGTCCACGCAGGATCTCGACGACGTCGGCAATGGCGTCCTTGGACAGCATCATGCCGCCCAGCACGGACTGCTCCGCGGGAATGTCCTGCGGAGGTTTGCGGCTGACGTCAGATCCCCGCGTGCCCTCGACCGAGTCCAGATGCGTAACTGACAAAGCTGCCGTCCTTCATTGTGTGCCGTGGCGGATATCAGTTCGCCGCCGGCGTGTAAACCATGTGCCTTGGTATGTGCTGTGGTGCAAAGTGGCGTGTAACCCGGTGTACCCCGCCCGGTTAACTCCTATCAGGCGGCTCCGACAGTATTGTCGATTGTCGCGATTCCCTCGCCGGATGCCGGCCAGGCGGTCGACGCGGCCCCGTCAGGGATGGCGCGCTGCCATGCCGGCCCCGGCCACCGCTTTATCCACAGCCCGGACCCCGTGTCCGGGCAGGACGGTCCGTTGCGCGGCCCCGCGGTGCGGCGCAACCAGGATTTCCGCATGCACAGCCCGATACCCCGCTACGTTATCCCCGGATCCGGCCGGCACCAACCCGGCCAGTGTCCGCCCCTGTGGAAAAGCTGTGTACTAGTGCCTCCTGCTTGTGCACAGCCTGTGCAAAGAGCTGTGGATAGAAAAATACTTCAGCACTCAATCCGACGCTGACCTGCGGAAACACCAGGCCTACCTTGTGGACACAAAAATAGTTTCGCACGGCTTCATCCACAGCTTGCATCCCGGTGGCGGGAATCAACGGCGGATTCCGGACCACAAACAGCGCCAATTGCATGCATTTTGTGGCCGGCGTCACGGGCCCGGGCGGAATTGACGGCTGCCATGCCGCCCTGTAGGCGTTCTGCCTCAAGGTGCTGTGGATAACTGCTTTCTGGCATAAGCTCTAGGCATGGGCGATGTACTGCTGGTCATACTGCCTGCCCTCGTTCTCGCGGCAGTGCTCTGGGCCGTCGTCACGGCGCTCAAGCCAAGGGATTCCGGCATTTCCGACGCGGAGCGCTATCAGCTGGAACTGGCCGTGCGCTCACAGGCCCATTACGCGGCCCAGGTCCGGGCCGCAACGGCGGCGCGGGCCCGGGTGGATGCGGCCACCCGCCCCAGCCAGAACGAGCAACAGCAGTCGCAGCAAGCGGAGCACGCCCGCACCTCCCTGCGTGCCCGGACGGGCACCGCCCCGGCCGCGGGGCAACCCGGGTATCAGGGCCCCGTCCTGCCCGGCGGCCAGCTCAACCCCCAGTTCGCCCTGCAGCTCCAGTCGCTGGCCCGCAACGGCAAGAGGATCCAGGCCGTCAGGCTGCTGCGCCACGCAACCCATTCAGATCTCCTGACCGCCCAGAATTATGTAGATCGGCTGTAGTACATGGAATCCCTGCTCATTCCCGTCCTGATCCTGGCGCTCGTCGGCGCCGGCGTGCTGCTGGCAGCCCGGGCCCTGAGCCGCCGCGGCAGCCGGCCACGGCCGGAGGCCTCCCCGCAGCCCAACCGCGACCCGGCGGAGCTCGCCCGGGCAGCCGCCGCCAGGCTCAACGAGGAGCAGCACCGCCGCCTGTACGCACTAATTGCGCAGGGACAGGCCATGGCCGCCATCAAGCTCTACTTCGAGGCCACGGGAGAGGGCCTCCGCGCCTCCCGCGACGCGGTCGGCGCACTGGCCGCCCATCCGCAGCCCCTCCCCACCTCAGCTCCGCAGCAAGCCTCCCCCGGGGATGAGGACGACACCCCCCAGCGTTTCCCGTACCGCTACCGCGCGATCGCCAGCAAGGGCGACGTCACGCGCGAGGTCAGCAGCAACATGCTCAATGATGAGATCTACGGCAGGATCCGCACCCTGGCCAAGAGCGGCGATACCGAGGCGGCCGCGACAGCCCTGACACGCCACTCGGACATTTCCATGAAGCAGGCCAGGGAATTCATCGCACTGCTCGACGATTGAGGAGATTCCCGATCGGCCCCTGCCGCTAGTGCCCGCCGGAGATCCCGGCGAGCAACTGCTCGAAGGGAAGCGATTCCAGCGCTGCCGGCTTCTGCTGCGGCTGCGCACCCTCCAGCAGGCGTGCAAACTCGCCTGACGCCCGGTCGATCCGCACCGAGAGCGGCGAGCCGCCGTCGTCGGTATTTCCCCAGTCCTGCGGGCCGGCGAAAACCGCCGTCGCCGCGATCCGGGTGCGCAGGTAGGTGAACAAGGGCCGCATGGCGAAGTCCAGCACCATCTGGTGCCGGTCCGTGCCCGCCGTGGCGCCGAGCAGCACGGCCTTGCCGGCCAGGGACTTGGGGTCCAGGACATCGATGAACGACTTGAACAGGCCGCTGTAGGAGGCGCTGAAGACCGGGCTGACCGCGATGATGCCGTCCGAGGCTTCGACGCCGGCGATCGCCTCTGCCAGGCGCGGGGCGGCGTAGCCTGTCACGAAGTTGTTCGCGATATCCACGGCGAGGTCCCGCAGCTCCACGACATCGACGGTGACCGCGTAGCCGGACGCCGAGAGCTGGCGTTGCGCCGAGGCGGCCAGCTGATCGGCCAGCAGGCGGCTCGACGACGGGACGCCGAGGCCGGCGGAGAGGACGGTGATGCGGCGGGTTTCCATGAAGTGCTCCTGGTGTAGACGAATCAAAACCATAATACATGCGTTTGCATCTATCTACACAAGCAGCGGGCGGGGGATTTTATTCCCACTCTGACTGCGGCGGCTGACAGTGGCGCCGCCGTCTGCAACACTGCCCTCATGGCTGAAAACAAAACCCAGGCGACGGGCGCCTCCGTGGACGAGTTCCTTGCCGTCGTCGAGCATCCGGTCCGCCGCAGCGACGGTTCCCGCCTCCTGGCGCTGATGTCCGTGATCACCGGGCAGGAAGCGCAGATGTGGGGACCAACGATCGTGGGGTTCGGCCGCTACCACTACCGGTACGGGAGCGGGCGGGAGGGGGACGCCGCCTCTGTCGGATTCTCCCCCCGGAAGGGCGCCCTCTCGCTGTACGGCCTGACGGCAGCGCCGGAATCGGCCGGGCTGCTCGGCAGGCTCGGGAAGCACAGGACCGGCGCGGGCTGCCTCTACATCAACCGGCTCGGGGATGTGGACGAAGCGGTGCTGGCGGAGCTGGTCCGGGCCGGCTACCGGCACATGACCACTGTCCTGCACGACGGCTGAGCCCCGCGAGATTACTGCAACGCGGGGTCACTTACGGCCCATACGGGGCCCCGCAATGGGCGCGATATGACCCCGCGTTGGGTTAAAAAGCAGAAGGCCCCCACCATCGGTTCCCAAGGGGAATCCGAAGGCAGGGGCCTTCCGGCAGTCCAGGACTGCCTGGCCAGGCGGTAGTCGAAGGACTACTTGCCCGGGACCACGTCGAGTTCGATCACAGCGGCAACGTCATCGTGGAGACGGACGTGAGCCTGGTAGGAACCGACCGACTTGATGTGTGCCGGCAGTTCAACCTTGCGCTTGTCGATGCGGCCAAGGCCAGCGGCCTCAACGGCGTCGGCGACGTCGCCCTGCTTGACGGTGCCGAACAGGCGTCCGGTCTCGCCGGCCTTGACGATGAGCTTGACCGGCTTGGCGGAGAGTGCAGCGGCCTGCTTCTGGGCATCTTCCAGGGAAGCGTGCTCGCGGGCAACGCGGGCAGTCTTGATGGACTCAACCTGCTTCTCGCCACCCTTGGACCAGGTCAGAGCGAAGCCGCGGGGCAGCAGGAAGTTACGTGCGTAACCGTCCTTCACCTCGACAACATCGCCAGCAGCACCGAGACCGGTTACTTCGTGGGTCAGAATGAGCTTTGCCATGTTAGTTAATCCCTTCCTTAGCCGCGGCCAGCGCCGGAGTAAGGCAGCAGAGCAACTTCGCGGGCGTTCTTGATTGCCTGGGCGATCTTGCGCTGTTCCTGCACCGTGACGCCTGTGACGCGACGGGCGCGGATCTTTCCGCGGTCGGAGATGAACTTGCGCAGCAATGCTACGTCCTTGTAGTCGATGACAGTGATGTCAGCGGCCTTCAAGGGGTTGGACTTTGGTTTGGGCTTACGGAGTTCAGCCTTAGCCATCGTGGAGCTCCTATTCGATGGAGCCCGTGGATATTGATCCACGGGATGGTGGTGGTCCGGCGTCGTCTGCGCCCGGAAGCCTGGCGGCGTCCCGGCGGTTTCCGGCGTCGGACCTTAGATGTTTTTTAGAAGGGAGGTTCGGAATCCGGGCCGTTGCCCCAGCCGCCGCCCGCATTGCTGACCCCGGGCGTGGCCCAGGGGTCTTCCTGCGCGGCGGGCTGGTTGCCGCCCCATGTTCCGCCGGTGTTGCCGCCCTGGTTTGCACCCTGGCCGCCACCGAAACCGCCGCTGTTGCCGCCGCCGAAGCCACCCTGGGAGCCGTTTCCGGCACCCCCACCGCTTGAGCGCTGGGTACGGTTGACCTTGGCGTTGGCGTAGCGCAGGCTCGGGCCGATTTCGTCGACCTCGAGCTCGATAACGGTGCGCTTCTCGCCTTCTTTTGTTTCGTAGGAACGGCTCTTCAGGCGGCCGGAAACGATCACGCGCATGCCCTTGGTCAGGGATTCGGCGACGTTCTCGGCTGCTTCGCGCCATACCGATGCGCGGAGGAACAGGGTTTCCCCGTCCTTCCACTCATTGGACTGGCGGTCGAAGGTGCGCGGGGTGGAAGCGATGGTGAAGTTCGCTACTGCCGAACCTGACGGCGTGAACCTCAGTTCCGGGTCACTGGTGAGATTACCGATGACCGTAATCGTGGTTTCGCCTGCCATCTACTGCCTCCTTGTTCGTTCCTGCGGGGGTAAAGCTTGAAAATCGGGAGCTGAAATTACTCAGCGACGACCTTCTGCACTTCGGGGCGGGTGACCTTGGTGCGCATGATGGTCTCATTGAGGCTCAGCTGGCGGTCAAGTTCCTTGGCGGTAGCCGGCTCGGCGGTGAAATTCACCACGGCGTAGATACCTTCAGTCTTCTTCTGGATTTCGTAAGCCAGGCGACGGCGGCCCCAGATGTCAACCCTTTCGATGGTTCCACCATCGTTGGTGATGACATTCAGGAACTTCTGAAGCGTTGGCTCAACGGTACGCTCTTCGACCTCGGGGTCGATGATTACCATCAATTCGTAAGGACGCATATGTGAACCCACCTCCTTTGGGCTAAGCGGTTACGGCATTTCCGTAACAGGAGGTTCATTTGCGGTGCCGTGCGTTGCACGGTCACCGGAACGGTGGCGTGGCGCAGCACAGACTTCAACATCTTAGTGCATTCGGGCCGGTTTCGGCGATTCCTTGCCTACTGTAGGCGCAGCAGCGGCGCGGCGGGAAGCAGCGCAGCCATCCATGTGGATAACGGCCGGGCCAACCGGTGCACGGGCGGAAGTCCGGTGCACGGGCGGGGGATGGTGGCTGTGCCATGATCAGGGCATGAACACCGGATCGCCGTTCCGCAACGCCGTCCGCACCCGGCGGAGCCGCCTGCGTTTCGCCGTCATGCTGCTGGCGGGGCTGCTGGAACCCGCGGAGACCCGGGCCCACGCCACTGCCGAGGGCCCGGCCCGCGGCACCACGGATCTGCTGATCCTGGCCGCGAACGCCGCCAGCCTGGCGGCGGTGGCGGCGGTCGTCGTCGACTCCCACGGCAACGCCGACGGCGCGTCCCGGCTCGGCGGCGGCCTGCTCGCGCTGACCTCGGTGGTACTGTCCTGGATGCTGGTCCAGACACTCTTCACGCTCCGCTACGCAGAGCTGTACTACGGCACCGGCAGGAAGGCCGGGTCCGCGGTCGGCGGCATCGACTTCAACCAGAGCCGGCCGCCGCAGTACACCGACTTCGCGCATCTGGCAACGAGCCTGGCAACGAGCCTGGGCATGACCTACCAGGTTTCCGACACTGCCCTGCAGAACCATGGCATCCGCGCCGAAGCGCTCAAGCACAGCCTGCTGTCCTATCTGTTCGGCACGATCATCCTGGCCGCCACGATCAATCTCGTGATCGGGCTGGCTGCATAGGGCGGCTGCATCGGCCGGGTGCTTTGCCCGGCGCCTGGCGGTCCACCCTCCTTTTGCTTCGCCGCGCGGACAGGCCGCGCGGACAATTCCGTATTGCCACCCAAGTGTTTTGGGAACGCACTACTCGTCTTTTACGAACCCGCTACTCGACTATCCGTGCGCCATCATGCCCCGGCAGGCCCCAAGCTATATTGGCATCAGCACAGCCATCTGGTCAGGGCTTCCGCTCCAACCCGGAGCGTTATCCCGGACCTTGTGTTTTGCAGAAAAAATTTGGCCTGTGGAAGATAAACAGGTCAGCCGGGCTCCATTAATTCAACCAAAAGCATGAAGTCCTGGCTGACCGGTCTCTTGGGGATGAAATTGGGGGGCCCATGGTTTTGTTCGGCCGAGACAAGGAACTCGCACGTGTCCTGGCGCTGATCCGGAGCTCCCGGGAATCCGCCATGGCAGTCACCGGAAAGCACGGGAGCGGAAAGTCTTCTCTGCTTGCGGAAATCCCGAAGTTGCACGGCCACCGCACGGTGGCTTTCCGCGCCAATCCTTCAGAATCCTCCTGGCCCTTTTCCGGCGTGACCGCGCTGCTCAACGGAATTGACGACGCCACGCTCGGGCCGGCCATCGAATATGTGACCGGTACACCGGCCGGAGAGACGGACCTTTCGGCCTTGTCATCGATGCTGCTCGCCGCGCTCCGGCATCAATCCGCGGCGAGGACCGTGGTGGTGGTGGACGACGCCGACGAACTGGACTCCGCGAGCCAGACGGTTATCGGCTTCCTGGCCCGGCGCCTGGCGGGTACCGGAATCGTGCTTATTGTCAGCATCCGCCGCGAGGCTCCTGAGAGCCCCTTTGCCCGGCTTGCTTCGCTTCATTTGCCGGATCTGAGCCACCGCGACACCGTGAGAATGCTCGAATCGATGTCGGCGGGACAAACCGGCACTGCAGCCCTGCACGCTGTCGCTACCGCCACCGAGGGGAATCCGCTGGCATCGATTGAATTGTTGAATGCGCTGGCGCAGCGCCAATTGCAAGGCCAGGATGCGCTGCCCGTCCCCTTACATTGGACGGGCAGTTTCGAAATCGGTCTTGCCGGAATGATTTCGGGGCTTTCGCCCCGTGCACGACGGGTTCTTGAGATCCTGTCCCTTTCATACCGCAGCAGCGTCGGCGTCCTGGAAGGGATGGCAGGCGACCTCTGGCCCGGGGTGGACGAAATCCTGTCCGCCGGGATCGCGGTCCGTTCCGGCCCCTACCTGAGAATCCAGAACCAGATGCTGCGGGCCCACGTTTTCTCGGCAATGTCACCCGAGCAACGGTCCGCCAATCATCAGGCGTTGGCCGCCATTGCGGACACTGCGGATCCCCTGGCCTGGCCCTGGCACGTGAGCTATACGCCCGAGGCGCGGCGGGACACGTCGTTCAGCCTGCTCCGTTTTGCCGTTGAACTGGTGAGGGCCGGGGAAAGGCAATCCGCGGTGGAGTATGTCGAACGGGCCCTCATGATCAATCCCTGGGAAGCGGAAACAGCCGCCCGTCTCGGTACGATCGCCGAGGTCCTGTTCAGCAGGGGCGAGTTCGTCCACGCGAAACGCTACCTGGACTGGGCACAACGCATCACGAAAAACCGGGCCCTGACCCTTCGCCTCACGGGACTCGATTTCCAAATCGAGCTGATGCAGGGCCATTCCGTCAGGCCGAGCATGCTGCTGCGCCTGATCACGGAATTCGGGCATCATGATCCGTCCTTCTCCGCCTGCCTTTTGTCCATCGGCGCGATCCACCTGGCGGAACGCTGGCAGATCGAGGACGCCGAACGTCTGCTTAAGCGCGCGGAGCAATTCCGGGGCTCGGCATCCGGCGAGGCCAGGGCAGTGAACCAGCGTGCCAGGCTGCTGACGGACGCCGTGAAGGGGAGCATCGAGCGGATTTCGCGGGCGGCTGACGGCGGCGGCAACAGCTCGGTGGCGTCCCTGCTTCTGAAGGGGCGCGCCCTCAGCTATGCCGAGAACTATGAGGGAGCACGTGACCTCTTCGCCCTCGTCCGGAATCTGAGCGCGGTCAGTGATGCGAACTGGAGCGAGACCGCCCGCTACTTCGCGGCCGAGAATGAAATCCGCGCCGGGAATTTTCGCTCTGCGATCGCGCTGATAGACGAAATCTCCGGTTCAGTAGCGAGCCAGCAATACCACCGCGGAATGCGCAACAATCTGCTCCTTTGGCGCGCCTATGCAGTGGGAGACGAGGTGGAGGCCCGGTCCCGCCTCGCGGAAGCCCAACGGGTCGCCAGCGCTGACACTCCGCCGCAAGCCGCGGCGCGGCTCCTGGCGTGCCAAGGGCAGTCTGCGCTGATGCGCGGCGACCTTCAGGAGGCAGGTGCCATGCTCGCCCGGGCTGCCGAGATCGGCATGGACTTCGCCAATCCCGCCCTGCTGCGCTGTGAGTCCGATCTGGTCGAAGCACTCGTCAGGTCGGGCCATCGGCGCGAAGCCGCCCGGACGCTGACAAGGCTGGAATACCGGTCAGCCGGCCTGAAATCCCGGTGGCTTAGCATGGCCGTGTCCCGTTCACGAGCCCTGGTGGCGGAGGGCGGAGCGTCTCTTGAACTCTTCGTCCAGGCATTGGAGACCTGCCAGAAGGACGATTCCGTCTTCGAGCGGGCCCGGACCCTTCTCTGCTATGCGGAGAGGCTGAAGGGTTCCGGCAGGCCGAAGGACGCAAAGAACGCGCTGCTGAGGGCAAAAGCGCTCTTCGAAGAACTGGGCGCCGCAGCGTGGACGCGGCAAGTGGACACGCTGCTTGTCGGCGACCGCGTCGAAGCCGTTCCGGAGATCCAGAACCCGGCCCTGCTGCTGCTGTCGGACCACGAACGCGAACTGGTGCAGTTGGTGGCCAGGGGCCGGCGGAACAAGGAAATCGCGGCATCGCTGTTCGTATCCGTTCGGACAGTCGAAGTGCGCCTGACGGGGATATATCGAAAGTTGGGGGTCCAGTCACGGTCCCAACTGACGTCCCTGACATCGGCCCGGGAGCCGCTCCCGGCCCCCGAACCGGTCCGCGAGACGTCCCCGCGTGAGGCCTCCCCGGTGGCCGTCTGAGGGACGGGCTGCAGGCCGTCCCCGGATGTGAAATCCCGCAGATCCCGCACACTTCCCGCGGGTCGACCACATCGGGACTTCCATTCCCGTTTTTGGCCGTCCGCGTGGGCTAGCTTTGCCAGAAGGGTTAACGAAGTACGGGACAGGATCCGGCCTGTCTTTCCCATAGCTCCCCTGGCGGGCTGGACCGCTCCCCGGACCGACAACAGCAGCAGGCGGGTGGGAAGATGAGTGAGCTTTTGCTGATCGGCGCGAGCGGCCTGGCCCGCGAAGTCCTTGCCACAGTGCGCAGCAGCGGGCAGTACGACGTGGCCGGATTCCTGGACGACGATGAGGAACTGCGCGGGATCGACGTCGACGGCGCGCCTGTTCTGGGACCCGTCGATGACGCGACTGAGTACCTGCACGCGTTCGTGCTGGTCTGCCTGGAGTCCGGCCGGGCCCGGAAGACCGTGGTCGACCGCCTGGCTGCCCTGGGTGTTGCGCCGATGCGGTACGCGACGGTGATCGACCCGGCGGTGCGGATGCCGGAGGGGTGCCGGATCGGCCGGGGCAGCATCCTGTTTCAGAACGTGACGCTGACGGCCTCGGTCACCCTGGGTTCGCATGTGGTGGCGTTGCCCGGGGTCACGTTCACGCACGACGACGTCGTGGCGGACTTCGCGACGCTCGCCGCCGGGACCTCACTTGGCGGCGGTGTGCGGATAGGCCGTGGCGCCTACCTTGGCATGAATTCCAGTGTGCGGGAACGGACGTCGATCGGCTCTTACGCCACGGTCGGCATGGGTGCTGCCGTCCTGAGCGACGTCCCGGAGGGTGAAACCTGGGTGGGCGTCCCGGCGCGTGCCGTCGACTGCGAAGGCTTCAACGGGGCATTCGCGTGAACCACACAGAAGCTGCAGAAGGAGCTCCATGGGATGTCCGGATGGCATTTCTGGGGGCCGTGGGTTGATGCGGACTGCCGTGCGGCATCAACCCACCTGCAAGAGGCCCTACGCCGCCGTGCGGAAGAACAGCCCGGTCACCTTCGCCAGCCGGTAGGGGTCCTCGACGCCGCAGAGTTCGCGCGCGGAGTGCATCGAGAGCAGGGGAACGCCAACGTCGACCGTCCTGATCCCGAGCCGGGTGGCGGTGAGCGGGCCGATCGTGGAGCCGCAGGGCATCGCGTTGTGGGAAACGAATTCCTGGTACGGGATCCCGGCCGCGATGCAGAGCCGGGCCCAGAAGGCGGCGCCGGGGGCGTCCGTGGCGTAGCGCTGGTTGGCGTTGATCTTCAGCAGCGGGCCGCCGTTCATGGCGGGCCGGTTGGCGGGGTCGTGCCGTTCGGCGTAGTTGGGGTGCACGGCGTGGCCGGCGTCGGCGGAGACGCAGAACGACGCCGCGAACGCCTGCCGCCGCTGGCTCGCCGAGGCGCCCAGGCCGTCGGAGATACGCGCCAGGACGTCCTCGAGGAGGGGCCCGCTGGCGCCGGAACGGGAGGCCGAGCCGATTTCCTCGTGGTCGAAGGCGGCCAGCACGGCGACCGGGGCGCCGTCGGGCAGCGGAGTGGACGCGTGCCCGATCAGGGCGGTGAGTCCGGCGTGGGTGGCCGAGAGGTTGTCCAGGCGGCCGGAGGCGAAGAACTCGCCCTTGGCCCCGAAAACCGCCGGTGCCTGCGTGTCCGCGACGACGACGTCGTACCCGCCGATCTTCGCCGGATCGACGTTCTTACCCGCAACCCGTGCCGCCAGCAGCCCCAGCAGGTCCTCGCCCGCCGGATCCCCGAGTCCGAAGACCGGATTCATATGCTGCTGCTTGTCCAGCGCCAGGCCTTCGTTCACCGCGCGGTCCAGATGAATGGCCAGCTGCGGGAAGCGCAGCAGCGGGCCCGTGGCCGTGAGGTGTTGCGTGCCGTCCAGCATCACAAGGCGGCCGGCGAGCTGGAGTTCGCGGTCCAGCCACGAGTTCAGCAGCGGTCCGCCGTAGACCTCGACGCCGGCCTGGAGCCAGCCGAACTTGCCGGTGGTGGGTTTCGGCTTGAGTTTGAACGAGGGCGAATCGGTGTGCGCGCCCAGGATGTTGAACCCGGTAGTGGGACCGGCGCTCCCGGGCGTCACCCAGGCGATCAGGGCGCCGTCGCGGATCACATAGTATTTGCCGGCGCCGTCGTCCGGGCGCCCGCCGCCCCAGGGCCGCAGTTCGTCCAGGCCGGTGAAGCCCGCCTCGTCCAGCCGGCGGGCGGCCTCGTGGACGGCGTGGAAGCTCGAGGGCGACGCGGTGACATACGCGCCGAGGTCCCTGATGTGGTCTGCGGCATTGGTCGGTGTGGGCATGGCTCCGAGTCTAGCGGCGCCCGCAGCCGGGGTTTCTTGCACCAAGACCTACACCGTGACGTTGAGCCCCGCCGCGTAGCCGCCGGATGCCGAGCCGGCCATCGTGGCCAGCTGGTAGATCCCGCCGTCGTTGCCGAAGACGTTGTCCGATTTCAGGGTGGTCCGGGGAAAGTTCCGGGCGCTGGATTCGTAGCCGGCCGAGGCGTAGACCTCCTTGCAGGCCGCCTCGGTCAGCGCGATCTGGGAGACGGCCAGGACCTGGCCGGCCGCGGTGGCGTTGGACATGGACTCGAAGACTTCGAAGTGGATGTGCGGCCAGCGTCCGCTGTACGCGCCGGGGAAGATGGTCTTGAAGGTGACCTGCCCGTTGGCGTCGGCCTCCTGGACTCCGCGGAGGAAATTCTCGTTCTTCAGCCCGGAGTCGTACATGGAGTACCTGCCGTCCCAGTCGCAGTGCCAGGCATAGACGGCGGCGCCGGCCAGGGGCGTGCAGCCGTTGGCGTTGTCGAGCAGGGTCAGCGTGACCGTCAGCGGCACGCCGCCGGCCGTGGTGGTGGAGGTCCCGAAGCTGGACGTGATGTCCTGACGGATGACCCCGGAGGCGGCCAGCGCGTTGGGCCCGTTGGAGCCGTCACCGGGATAGGGCCCGGCCGTCTCCTTCGGGATCTCGACGCCGCACTCGGCGATCGCGCGGGTCAGTGTCGGAGCGGCGGTGGGGACCGATGAGGTGGATGGTGCCGCGGCTACGGCGTCTCCGGTGGACCCCGCCGTCGAACTGGCGGTCGGTGCTGTGCTTCCGGAAGTGGAGGATCCGCCCGGCGTGCAGGCCGCGAGAGCCGCGGCCGCCGTGCCCGCCCCGAAGAACATGCCCAGGGAGCGGCGGCTCATCAGGGTGGAGAGGTCGAATTCCAGGCCGCGGTCGTGGTCGGGAAGGGGCTCGTGCGGGGGCTGCGGTGAAATGGTCATGTTTCCATGGAACCCCGGAGGGCTATGGCGTGACTAGGGCGCTCCTGTGAGCGCCCTGTGTCTTACGGCGGAGGAGGCTGATGGTCACAAGGAGCCTCCCGCGGGACATGCCCTCCCCTGCGCGGCCGGATCCGACATGTCGCACGCCCTTCCCGGGCATGCCCTCCTGTGGTGGCCAGGCGTGGACATAGTGGCACTATGCCCACGCCCGGGCGTCTGCGCTGGGCCTATCCGGTGGTGTCGGGGACTACGACGCCGGGTGGGCGCCTACTGTCGCGTCCTCGGCGGGCATTTCGGCTGCGGCTTCACCGGGCTGCAGCCGGGACTTTCCGCCGTCCTTGCGGTAGCGCCAGAGGCCGATGCCGGCCACGACGGCGGCGAGGGCCAGCGAGAGCATGAGCGACTCCCGCGTCGTTTCCAGAATCACCATGCCGATCAGCAGCGCGACGATGCTGACGATGGCCGCCCAGGTCAGGTACGGGAACAGCCACATTTTCAGCTGAAGGTCCTTGGCGGCCGCTCCCATCCGGCGGCGCAGGACCAGCTGCGAGCCGGCGATGACAAGCCACACGAACAGGGCGATGGCTCCCGAGGTGTTGACCAGGAACAGGAAGACCGTGTCAGGCGCGATGTAGTTCAGGCCGACGGTGATGAAGCCGACCACGGTCGAGGCCAGCACGGCGGCGGCCGGGACGCCGCGCTTGGAGATGCGCATCCAGGAGCGCGGGGCGTCGCCGCGGCGGGCGAGCGAGAACAGCATCCGGCTGGCGGTGTAGAGTCCGGAGTTGAGGCAGGACAGCACGGAGGTCAGCACGACGATGTCCATGATGGTGCCGGCACCCGGGATGCCGAAGAGCTCGATCACGGCGACATACGGGCTCTTGGCCACGGAGGCCGAGTTCCATGGCAGCAGGGTGACCACAACGGCGATGGAGCCAATGTAGAAGACCAGGATGCGCCAGACTGTGGACTTCACTGCCTTCTTGACGGCATCGACCGGGTTCTCGGACTCGCCGGCGGCGATCGTGGCGATTTCGGCGCCGAAGAAGGAGAAGACGACCACCAGGATGCCCGCCAAAACCGCGCCGGGGCCGTTGGGCATGAAACCGCCGTTGTCGATCAGATTGCTCAGCCCCGGGGCGGGAACTCCGGGAATGAGGCCCAGGATCGCCGCGACGCCGAAGAGCAGGAACAGCGCGATCGCGGTCACCTTGATGGAGGCGAACCAGAATTCAAACTCGCCGAAAGACTTCACGGAGCCGAGGTTGGTGAGGGTCAGCATGACCATCAGGAGGAGCGCCCAGACCCACTGATCGATGCCCGGCACCCAGCGGTGCATGATGGCGGCTCCTGCCGTGGCCTCGATACCGAGGACGATGATCCAGAACCAGGCGTAGAGCCAGCCGATGCTGAACCCGGCCCAGCGGCCCAGGGCCTTGTCCGCGTACGTGGAGAAGGAGCCGGTTTCCGGGTTGGCTGCAGCCATTTCGCCCAGCATGCGCATGACCAGAATGACCACGAGCCCCGCCGCCAGATAGGCGATCAGGATGCCGGGACCGGCCTGCTGGATGGCGACGCCGGATCCGACAAACAGTCCGGCGCCGATCACGCCGGCGATGGCGATCATGGAAAGATGCCTGGGTTTCAGGGACTTTGAAAGCTGTTGGTCAGCGTGCACGGAAGCGCCGTCCTTCGTGAATTGTGCGGGCCCGGCTACAGGGGATGTGCTGCGGGCCACATGGTCGTTTCACCCTAGCCCGGGCCGGCGACAGCGCGTCCTGTGCAGTTACACAAATAACCCGGCGCCGAGCAGGGCGGTGCTCCAAAAAGTGGCACACAAGGCAGGAGAAGTTGCCTGAGGGGCACTTCTGAAATGTGCCTGAAACCACTGCTTCAAGACTCGGCGGTCAGGCCGGAGGGCTACCGATCAGTAGTGGGCGGTCGGTAATCCGAGTTGCTCGTGCGCCCGAGCCGGCCTCGTGGGCGTACCGACTCGACCCCGCCGTCGGGCGGTGATTCCAGCGAAGGACGCGTCAGCTTGGCGGGCTGGCGCGTCCTTCACGGGTACAGCATCGATCATGCTCTGAGCCTAGACAATGGGAACCGGCGCCCCCGCCTAGACGTCGCGCTTCTTCAGCAGGACCGCGGCGAGCAGGACCGGGATGAGAACCCAGCCGCCCAGGACGAGCGCGGCCTGCCAGGCCTCCAGGGTGTCGGTGACATGTTCGGCGGCGGTCATGGGCGCCAGGGTGTTGTCCGGGATGAACTTGCGGAGTTCCTTGACGAAGTCGCCCTGGATAATCTGCAGGGCAATCGGCAGGACAAAGAAGATCCCGACGAGGCTCATGATGCCGCCCGCGGAGTTACGGATCAGGGCACCAAGGGCCATGCCGATGGCGGCAACGGCGGCAACGTAGACGCTGTTGATCAGCAACGTCCTGATGTAGTGGCCGCTGGAGATGTCCAAGGTGTGCCCATACTGGTCGAAGATGGGCACTGCCACGAGGCCGGCCAGCCAGAGCGAAAGACCGGTGACCAGGAAGGCGGAGACCACCACGACGAGGAGCTTGGCCAGGAAGGCCGGGATCCGCTTCGGCACGGCGGTGAACGTTGAACGCGCCATGCCCGTGGTGAACTCGGAACTGACGATCAGCACGGCCAGCGATCCGAGGATCAGCTGCGCGAAGGAGATCCCGGCGCTGGGCGCCGAGGCGGCGATGTCGCCTTGGGCGGCCAGGGCGGCGGCCCGCTGCGGATTCGCTCCCGAGGCCTGCAGCGCCTGGCCGATTCCCCACGCCGCGAGGGCGCCGACGCCCACAATGACGGCGACGGTGGCGCCGAGCAGGATCAGGGTGGACAGCAGGGTCCGGAACTTGATGAATTCGGAATGGAGCACGCGCAGGAAGCGCGGCCCCGGGCCGGTGCTGGTGCCGTTGCCGGACAGCGCGCGGCGGACGTCGGGCCCGGCGTGGGCGCCGCGGCGTGAGGGTGTGGGGTCGAGGGTGGTGGAGCTCATGCTTGGTTGCCTCCGGACTGGGCGGGAGCGGCAGCGCCCGCGGTGATCAGCGAGTGGTATTCGACCTCATCCTTGGTCAGTTCCATGTAGGCCTCCTCGAGGCTGGCCTGAAGCGGGGTGAGTTCGTAGATCATGACCTGGCGCTCGAGGGCGGCGCGGGCAATCTGCCGCGGATCAAGGCCCCTGACCTCCAGCAGTTCGTTGTCCTGCACCTCCACCGAGACGCCCGTTCCGGCCAGCGCGTGCATGAGCTGGTCCGGCTGGTCGGTGCGGACGCGCGTGCGGCTTTGGCCATTGCCGTTGATGATCTCCTGGATCGGGCCGTCGGCGATGATCCGGCCGCGGCCGATCACGATCAGGTGGTCCGCCGTGACGGCCATTTCGCTCATGAGATGGCTGGAAAGGAACACGGTGCGCCCCTCGGAGGCCAGATACTTGGCCAGGTTGCGGACCCAGACGACGCCCTCCGGATCGAGGCCGTTGACGGGCTCGTCCAGGATGACCGTCTGCGGGTCGCCCAGCAACGCCGCGGCTATTCCCAGCCGCTGGCCCATGCCGAGCGAGAAGCCCTTGACTTTCTTCCTGGCCACCTCGGCCAGGCCTGTCATTTCGATGACTTCGTGCACGCGCTTCCTCGGAATGCTGTGCGTCGCTGCCATCGCCAGGAGGTGGTTGTAGGCCGAGCGGCTCGTGTGGACGGCCTTGGCATCGAGCAGGGCACCGACGTCGCGCAGCGGGGCGGCATGGCTGGCGAACGCGGCGCCGTTGACGGTGACGGAGCCCGACGTCGGCCGGTCCAGTCCCATGATCATGCGCATGGTGGTGGACTTGCCGGCTCCGTTGGGGCCCAGGAAGCCGGTGACCCGGCCGGCTTCGACGGTGAAGTTGACTCCGGCGACGGCGGTCTTGTCGCCGTAGACCTTGGTCAGGCCTCTTGCTTCGATCATGGAAGCGTTCCTTTGCGTAGCGGGGTGTGCGGACCGTCGTGGACACGAGTCCGTGTGCACACCCCACGGTACAGAGGGCCGCGGCGGATTCCACCGGTCTCAGGGATGATTCAGGGTCGAATCAGGGTAATCCCCACGGAGAATTGCCGGGTCGGCACGTCCCCGACGGCGGGCCGGAGTCTTCGGCCGCGTCCTCCCTGCCCGTCCTCCCTGCCGTCCTCCCGCCGGGGAAATCCGCGGGACGTCAGCGCTCCGGCCAGGGCGAGTAGTACCGAAGCGCGCCACGCTTCACCGAAAATTCGGCGGCGCGGACCCCGGGCATGGCTTCGCCATCCACGGCCAGCACCATGGGCGATCCGGCGGTTTCCACCCGGATCCGGCTGGTTTCGCTGAGATGCGTGATTCCGGAGGTGGCGATCGTGCCTGTCAGCACTGACCAGAGCAGCCGCAGCCGGGCAAACGGTTCGTCGGCGGTGATCATCCGCAGGTCCAGGACACCGTCGTCCAGCACCGGACGCATCAGGGGGGCGTGGTCGCGGGGGTAGTAGCGGCCGCGGCCCACATACATGATCCAGAGCTTATGCCGGACGCCGTCCACGATCAGCGTGGTCGGGGTCCCGGCGGCGAAGGTCCGGAACATGGCCACGACCCCGGCCAGCGGCTTGCCCAGCGCAGGCTGGAGCCGTTCCCGCCGTCGTACCAGGTTCGGGTAGAGGCCGATGCCGGCCGTGTTGAGCATGGTCAGCTCCAGTGTTTCGGGACTGTCCGGCCGGCCGCGTTCCACTGCCACGTGACCGACGTCGGCCAGGGCGGCCTGGCCCCGGGAGGCCGCTTCGGCGGCCGCCGTCAAGGTGGGCGTCCCGGCGTCGCGGGCGAAGTGGTTGAGGGTCCCGCCGGGCAGCACGAGCAGCGGGAGCGAGTGTTCGACGGCGGTGGCGGCGGCGGTGCCGACGGTCCCGTCGCCGCCCCAGACGCCCAGGGCCACGATGCCGGGGCGGGCAGCGACGGCGGCGATCCCGGCGGCGACGTCCTCCGCCGGGCCGATTTTCTTTATGTACGCCCTTGGGAATACTTTTTGGAGGGCGGCCGCGGTCTCGTCGGCATAAGAGCCACCGAGGGTGTTAATCGCGATGCCCAACCCCTCCCCCTCGGGAAGTTCCGGGGCACGCGCGCGGGTGCAGCTGCTTGCCGGGAACGGCGGCCGGACGGGCCACCACTTCCGCGTCACCAAGGCTGCGCCGGCCCCGATGGCGGAGCCGAACACTACATCGGAGGGCCAGTGGGCGCCGGTGTGGACCCGGGAATAGGCGACGCCTGCCGCCACGGGAGCCAGCGCTGCACCCAGCCAGGGGCGGATTATTCCGACCCCCAGCGTGAAGGCGACCGCCGAGGCGGAATGGCCGGAGGGCATGGACGAACTCGTGGGCTGCGGATGGACGAAGCGGAAAACGGGCAGATGCTCGGGACGGGGACGCGCCCGGGGCAGGAGGGTCTTGAACCCCAGGTTGGTGACCCCGGAGGCCACCCCCTGGGCCAGGAGGCCATGCAGGGCCGCGCGCCGGGTCTTGCCCGGAAAGAGTGCCAACACACCCGCGATCCCCAGCCACAGCCTGCCGTTGTTGGCCGCCGCCGACAGTCGGCGGAAGAAGTCGTCGTGCCTTCCCGCGGGGAGTGCCGACACCGCCCGCACCAGTTTCCGGTCCAACCGGGACAGGCGCCCCGGCGCCTTTCTCAGCATGCTTCGCATCCGATCACCTTACTGCCGGGGCCGCAGCGCCGGTGCCGGTACCGCCGCTGCGGTGCTGTTGGGCCTCAGCCGGCGCGCAAGGGTTTCGCGGCGCCGGCCAGCAGCAGTGCACCCAGAATCGGAACCCCGATAACCAGCAGCGCCGGCCTGATTCCGGTCACGTCGCCGAGGTAGCCGAGCAGCGGCGGTCCTGCGAGGAACGCGACGTACCCGATCGTGGACACGACGGACACGCGGGCGGCAGCGCGCCTGGGATCGTCCGCGGCGGCGGACATGCCCACCGGGAATGCGAGGGCAGCCCCCAGGCCCCAGAGGGCGGCACCGGCCGTGGCCAGCCAGATGTTCCCCGCCAGCACAAAGAGCCCCAGCCCGGCAGCGGCCGCGGCCATGCTGGCACGAAGCACCGCCACCCGGCCGTAGGCGTCGATGGCCCGGCCGCCGAAAAAGCGCATGGCAGTCATCGCCAGGACGAACGCCGCGAACAGCAGGGCACCGGATGATTGGGAGGCCCCGAGGCCGTCGACGGCGGCCTTCGCAATCCAGTCATTCCCGGCGCCCTCTGTGAGCGTGGCGCCGAGGACAACGGCACCGATCAGCAGGGTGCGTCCGTCAGTCCACGCCGCACCGCCCTTGGCCTCTTTCCCGTCCCCGGCCAGCGGGGCGGCCGCCGGGAGGTGTGGAAGGAAATACCGCGGGGCCAGCATGGTCAGCACGGCCACGACGGCGGCGATGACGAGCAGGTGCGCAGGAAGTCCGACGCCGAGGTTGGACAGGCCCGCGCCGATCAGGGCCCCCAGGAAGGCGCCGCCGCTGAAGGCTGCGTGGAACTGCGGCATGATGGTGCGCCCGAGCCGGTGCTCGACGTCGGCCCCTTCAATGTTCTGCGAGACGTCCCACAAACCGATGCCGATGCCGAAGACAAACAGCGCGATTGCCGTGCCCGGAACGGATTCCGCCAGCAGCGCCAACGCCACCGCGACGCCGGCGGCAGCGGCGGTGAGGCCTGCAGCGCGCACGGTGTTGGCCGTCCCGATCCGGCCGACCACGAGCCCGGCGGTGGGCAGCGCAATAAGGGAGCCGAGGGCCAAGCAGAGCAGAAGGGTGCCCAGCTGCCCGGACGTGACATGCAGCAGGTCGGCGACCGCCGGAATGCGTGCCGCCCAGCTGGCGAACACGAGGCCATTGATGCCGAAAACAAGGAACGTGGCCGCGGCCGCGGCGTTGAGCTGTGCCGTGCGGGCCGCCGGGGGGAGCGCTGTCATGCCCCCAACTCTAGCGGCGTCCCGGAGAGCCTTCTGCGGAGTACGTCCGCCGCGACCGGTCACGCTTGCCCCACGGCTGAAGAGCTGTTCAAGGGCGGCTTGGTCATGGGCGTCAGCTGCGCCCCCGACGGAACCGGGGCGAAGCGCAGGACCTCCAAACAGGCGCCCCTCCCTCATATCCTGCAGGGAAACCCCCAACCCTCCCTCACGTCCTGCAGAAACTCCGCGGTGTCATGTCTCAGGGCGTGTGGTGGAGGGTTTGTCTTTTGGTTCGTCTGCGGGTGGTGGAGTGGCGCAGGTTTTCCGCAGGTGGTGTGTTTGTTTTTTGCGGGTCACGTCCATTTGCGGTCTCCGGCGGGGCTGGCGACTTTCCATCGCCGACGCAGGGTAATCCTTGCGTGGGCCGGTGCGGCTGATGACGCGCAAACCGCCCCACGACGCGCAAATGACCTGTGTCTACCAGAATCCCCTCTCTGTCAGCGGCAGGGCATTTGCGCATCGCCAGGCACGAGGCGCCGCGCGGAAGGCCCGGGCCAGATGGCCACGGCATGACGGATCCTGATATCCGGGTTGGGATTGCTCCTGCGCAGCAGCAAACACTGCCCCCAGGTGTCCACCTGAGACAGGGTGTCTACGAGGCCAGGAGACAGAAGTGTCCATGAAGTCATGAGACTCCACAGCAGGAACCCCGCGGGACGTGAGGGAGCGTGCCCCGGAACCCCGCGGGACGTGAGGGAGCGTGCCCCGAAACCCCGCGGGACGTGAGGGAGCGTGCCCCGAAACCCCGCGGGACGTGAGGGAGCGTCGCTGCTACCGGGCGCGCTCCACCCGCTTCTCGTCCCACACGGGCTCTTCCGACTCGTAGACCTTGCCGTCGGAGCCGAAGACCAGGAACCGGTCGAAGGTGCGCGCGAACCAGCGGTCGTGGGTCACGGCCAGGACGGTACCCTCGAAGTGGTCGATGGCGCGTTCCAGCGCCTCGGCCGAGTGCAGGTCCAGGTTGTCGGTGGGCTCGTCCAGCAGCAGGAGCGTGGCGCCGGAGAGCTGGAGGAGGAGGATCTGGAAGCGTGCCTGCTGCCCGCCGGAGAGCGACTCGTATTTCTGTTCCGACTGTCCGGCCAGGCCGTAGCCGTCCAGGGCGCCGGCCGCGGCTTCGCGGCCCAGGCCGGACCGGTGTTCGTCGCCCCGGTGCAGGATCTCGAGCAGGGTCTTGTCCAGCAGGTCGGGCCGGGCATGTGTCTGGGCGAAGAACCCGGGACGGATGCGGGCGCCGAGTTTCACGGTGCCCTCATGCGGGACCTCGGCGATGTCGACGTCGGACACCGGCAGGTGCTCGCGCTCCGGATCGGTGCCGCCGGTGGCGAGGAGCCGCAGGAAGTGGCTCTTGCCGGAGCCGTTGGACCCCAGGACGCCGACCCTGTCCCCGAACCAGACCTCGGTGGAGAACGGCTTCATCAGCCCGGTCAGTTCCAGCCTCTCGGCCACGATGGCCCGTTTGGCGGTGCGGCCGCCCTTGAGCCGCATCTTCACGTTCTGCTCGATGGGCAGGGCCTCGGGCGGACCCGCCTCCAGGAACTTCGCCAGCCGGGTCTGCGCGGCGTGGTACCGGTTGGCCATGTCGGAGCGGAACGCCGCCTTGTTCTTGTACATGTTGACGAGTTCCTTGAGCTTCACGTGCTCCTCGTCCCAGCGCTTGCGCAGCTCCTCGAAGCGGGCGTTCCGGTCCGCGCGGGCCTCCACATAGGAGCCGAAGCCGCCGCCGTGGACCCACGCCCCGGCGCCGTTGATGCCTGGTTCCAGCGTGACGATCCGGCCCGCGGCGTTGTCGAGCAGCTCGCGGTCGTGGCTGATGAAGAACACGGTCTTCTTCGACTGGTTGAGTTTGGCCTCCAGCCAGCGCTTGCCCGGGACGTCAAGGTAGTTGTCCGGCTCGTCCAGGAGCAACAGCTCGTCCGGGCCGGCGAAAAGCGCCTCGAGCACCAGGCGCTTCTGCTCGCCGCCGGAGAGGCTCGACGCCGGGCGGTGCTGGGCGCGGTCGAAGGGCAGGCCCAGCGCGGCCATGCAGACCTCGTCCCAGACGGTCTCGACGTCGTAACCGCCGGCATCCCCCCAGTCGACGATCGCCTGGGCGTACTGCATCTGGGTGGGTTCATCGTCGAACTCCATCATGGCCAGTTCGGCCTCGTCGACGGCCCGGGCGGCGGCGGCCAGCGCGGGCGGGGCGGCGGAGACCAGGAGGTCGCGGACGGTCGAATCGTCCCTGACCTGGCCGACGAACTGCCGCATGATGCCCATGCTGCCGGAGCGCCCGATCACGCCTTCGTCCGGGACGAGATCCCCGGAGATGATCCGGAACAGCGTCGTCTTGCCGGTTCCGTTGGGACCGATCAGCGCCGTCTTGGTGCCGTCCGGGACCTTGAAGGTCACCTGGTTGAGGAGCTGGGTGCCGTCGGAGAGGAAATAGTCGATGCCGGAAACGTCAATATGAGCCACACAGCAATCTTCCCACGGACGTGCGCCGCGCCCGTGAGAGAAGCCGGTCCACTCAGCCGGCGGCGGTGAGGAACTCCTTGAGCAGCGGCCCGGACACGGTGGCGCCGAGCCCGCCCTCCTCGACGAACACTGCCACGGCGAGGTCGCCATGGACGGCCACGATCCAGGCGTGGGTTTTGGGCGGGTTGTCCTTGCCGAATTCCGCCGTGCCGGTTTTGGCACCCACGGGCGCCCCCGGGACGGAGGCGAGGAAGCCGGCGTGCCCGGAGGTCACCACGGCGCGCATCATGTCGGCCAGCGAGGCGGCTTCCGCCGCGGTCACCGGCGTGCCGGCGGTCTTCGCCGGGGCGGGGGCGGATGACGCCGGCGCGTCGCCCGGCGGCGTGGAGCCCGCCGTTGTGGAGGCCGCCGTCGTCGGAGCTGCGGAAGGGGTGCCGGGCGTCGTGCCGGCGTTCGGATTCAGCACGAGCTGGGCCGAGACCGGGGCTCCCTTCGCGACCGAACCGGCCATGACGGCGGCCGACAGCGGGGACAACAGCACCTTGCCCTGGCCGATCATGGAGGCGGCGTGCTCGGTGCCCTCGGCCGCGCCGGGGACGGAGCCCAGGAACGCCGCGGCCCCCAGCGAAGGCGCTTCGACGGCGACGCCCAGCGAGGTGGCGGCGCTCTCCAACTGGGCCTGGCTGACCTTGTCCCGGGCGTTGATGAAGGCCGTGTTGCAGGAATGGGCGAAGGCGTCGCGCAGGGTCACGGAGCCCAGCGAGGAGGCGGGGTAGCCTTCGGCGTTCTTGAAGGTCCGGCCGTCCACCGTCAGGGTGGCCGGGCAATCGACCGTCGAGTCCGGCGTCATCCCGTTGCGGAACATGGCCAGCGAATCGACCATCTTGAAGATGGAGCCGGGGGCGTACTGGCCCAGCATGGCGGTGTCGTAGCCGTTGCTGCCGGGCCCTGAGGCGGCCGCGAGGACAGCACCGCTTGAGGGGCGCAGTGCCACGATGGCCGACGCCGGGCCGACCTTGCCCAGCACGTCCTCGGCCAACTGCTGGAGCTTCGGATCAAGGGTGGTTTTCAGCGGGGTCCCGGCCTTGATCTCAACCCGGAACAGGACCCGGCGGGGGTCGGGGGAGGCCGCCTTGATTTCCTCGGCCGTGAGGCCGGCCTTCTGCGCCCGGACCACGATGCCGTCGGTGCCGCGCAGCTGCGCGTCGTATTGCTGCTGGAGGCCGCCGGTGCCCGTGGTGTCGCCGGCTTTGAGGACCCCGCCCGACTTTTCGATCTGTTCCGCACTGACCTCCGCGGCTGCGCCCAGCAGAGCCCGCGCGAACGTGCGGGTGGGAGCGAGCGGAAGCATGTCCTTGATGGCCCGGCCGCCCGGAATCGCTGAAATCTGCCCGTCCGTGATGGTCCGGGTGCCGTCTTCGCGCAGGGTGATGGCCGCAACGAACGCCTCGGGACCGGCCGCCGCGACCTGCGTGGCGTACGCGGCGGGGTCCACCCCCACCAACCGGGCGAGCTTCGTGGCGGAGTCCGCGGCGTCGGCACCGCCGAGCTGGGGTTTGTCGATCCCGACGTTGACCACCGGGCGGTAGGTGACCAGGGGGACGTCGCCGGCGCCGAGGATGGCTGCCCGCTGTGGAGTCTCGTTAGAGCTGCTGAGTACTTCGCCGTCCGCCAGCCCGGGCACCAGGACGGCGGGGTTCCACACGGTCAGCCATTTGTCGCCGGACTTCTTCAGCTGGGCCGAAACCGTGTATTTCCACTGTTCCGTGCCGATGTTCCAGCTGTAGTCCAGCGGGACGGTGGCCGTTCCGGAGTCCAGCTTCAGTTCTCCTGCCTGCACCGACGGCTTCGCCGGCGCCAGGGCCTTGAACACCTCTTTGAGCTGGTCGTTGGCAGCGCCGGAGTCCTTGCCCTCGAAGGCGACGGCGCCGACGTCGAGCGCCGAAACCGCGGAGGCGAGCTGCTTGACGGCATCCTGGGCGCCGGCCCGGCCGTCGTCGCACGCCACCAGCGAGGCGCCAAGAATGAGACCGATCAGGACAAGTGAAAGTTTCGATGAGTTCCCCACCGCGCCATTATGCCCGAGTCGCGGACAATTTACGTGTCACATGGTGAACCAGGCCCTAAATCCCCAGCCCAGGAACGGGCAGGCCGAATATGTCCTTGAGGGCATATGTTGCGGCGTGGAAGCCGGGCATGCCGGTCACCCCGGGGCCGGGGGGCGTCGAGGACGAGCACAGGTACACGCCCGGCAGCGGGGTCCGCCACGGCACGGGGCTCAGGACGGGCCGGCGCAGCAGGCCCCGGAGGTCCATCAGGCCGGCGCCGTAGTCGCCGCCCACGTAGTTTTCGTTGTACTCCGCCAGCCCCGCCGCCGTCGTCACCTGATACCGGACCACGAGATCCCGGAATCCCGGGGCGAACCGCTCCAGTTGCGCCGTGACGGCTTCGGCCATGTCCACGTCCGAGCCGGACGGAACATGGCAGTAGCTCCAGAGGATGTGCCTGCCGTCCGGGGCGCGTCCGGCGTCGAACCGTGAGGGCTGGGAGAGCAGGACGTACGGCCGCTCCGGATGCCGCCCCGCGGCCACGAGGTTTTCCGCCTCGGCCATCTCGTCCCGGGTCCCGCCCACGTGGACGGTTCCGGCGTCGGCCAGTCCAGGCGCGGCCCACGGCACCGGCCCGGAGAGAATGAAATCGACCTTGCAGGCGGCATTGCCGAACCGGAACGCTTCAAGCGCCCGCCGGTAGCGCGCCGGGAACCTGCCGCGCGCCAGCCGCAGCAGCGCGGGCGGGGCCACATCCAGCAGGGCGGCCCGGACCGGAGGCAATTCCGCCAGGGAGCCGATCCGCACCCCCGTTTCGACGACGCCGCCGTGTGCTTCGAGGTCCGCGACCAGGGCACGGGAGATCGCCGCGGATCCGCCCTGCGGGATCGGCCAGCCGCCCGCGTGCGCGAGCGTGCCCAGCATGAGGCCCGCTCCGGCGGCCGCGAGCCCCGGCAGCGCCGCGGTGGCATGCGCCGCTGCCCCGGTCAGCAGGGCCGGTGCCAGGTCCTCCCGGAACCTCGCGTTCCACAGCCTCGTGCCTTGTTCGAGCGTCCTGAGGCCGAACACCGCGGCCGCTGCGGGGTCCCGGGGCACCCGCAGCAACTGGTTCAGGGTCAGCCCGGTGATGCCGTCCACGTGCCGCACCAGCGGGGCCATCAGCCGGCGGTACGCGCCGCCGTCGCGCCCCATCCCGGCCGCGGTCCGATCGAGCGAGCGGTAGGCGAGGGCCGCCCGGCCGCCGTCCAGGGGGGAACCGTAGGAGACGTCGGGGACGCTCAGGCGGATCCGCCGGGACAGTTCGAACTGCCGGAAGAAGGGCGACGCGATGGCCATCGGATGCACCGCGGAGCAGACGTCGTGGAGGTGCCCGGGCTCCATCAGCTCGGACGTGCGCAGGCCGCCGCCGGGCGTCGGGGCCGCCTCGTAGACGTGCACCTTAAGCCCGGCCCGGGCCATCGTCACGGCCGCGGCCAGTCCGTTGGGTCCGGAGCCGACGACGGCGACGTCAGGCATCGGCCGGGGCCTTCCGCCAGGGCAGCAGCGAGGCGGAGGGCCGCACCGGGTCCAGCCGCAGCCGGTCCGCGGCGCGGTCGAACGGACCGCCGTGGGGATCATCCATGCCGTGGCGGCGGATGACGTCGTACTGCGGCTCCCAGGCGTCCCACGCCACCCGCACCATCAGGTAGGCGATGGCGAGCATGTGGAAGACCACGGCCAGGACGTAATAGGGCATGTCTATATTGTGCTGGGAGGAGCCGCCGCTGGTCACCTGTCCGAGGTACATCCAGACGGCAGCCCAGTGCAGGCCTTCAATGGCCTGCCAGATGAGGAAGTCCCGCCATTTGGGCCGGGCGAGGGCAAGCAGCGGGATCAGCCACAGGACGAACTGGGGCGAATACACCTTGTTGGTGAGGATGAACGCGGCGACGATCAGGAAGGCCAGCTGCGCGAGCCTGGGCCGCCGCGGAGCCGTGAGGGCCAGCACCGCGATCAGGACGCAGGCCAGGAGGAACAGATTCAGGGCCAGGGCGTTGATGGTGTCGGCCTGCAGCGGTGCCCAGCCGGTGCGCCCGGCCACCAGGTTGTATGCGAACCAGGGCGAGCTGTAGCCGGCCGGCCGTTCCTCCGTGAACTGGTAGAAGTATTTCCAGCCGTCCGGGTTGAGCGCGGCGACCGGGAGGTTGACGGCGAGCCAGGCCGCCGCTGCGGCGCCGGCGGTGACCAGGATGGCCCGGAGCCGGCCGGTGCGCAGGGCCAGCAGCAGGATGGCGCCCAGGATCAGCAGCGGGTACAGCTTGGTTGCCGTTCCCAGGCCGATGCAGATGCCTGCAAGGACCAGTTTGTTCCGGGCGAAGAAGTACATGCCGACGGCCAGCAGCCCGACGGCCCACATGTCCCAGTTGATGGTTCCGGCCAGGACAATGCCGGGGGCGAGGGCCACCATGGCGGCGTCCCAGGGCCGGCGGCGGGTCATCCGGGCCGTGGCCAGCACGGTGACGATCCAGACGGCAGCGATCAGGGTGGCGTTGACGTCAAAGTAGGCCAGGACGCGGGGGGCGCCGGGGCCGCCGCCGGGCACCAGCAGTGCGGTGGCGCCGGCGATGAAACCCATCAGCACGGGGTATTCGAAGAAGCTTCCCTGCGTGATGAACGGGAAGGTGCCTCCGCCAAGTCCCCGGTTCCGGAAGAGCTCCGGGAAGTCCGAGTAGCACGTGGCGTAGAACTGGCCGGGGGTTTCCCAGCCGTTGCTCCGGCAGTAGTTCTTGATAAGGATTCCCGCCAGTGCCGCCAGGACGGTGAGCAGGATGAGGACCCGTTCCACGGTGAAGAAGCCGGGCGAGACGATGCCAGGTGCCGAACGGCTGCCCATCGGACCGCCGATGAGTTCGGTGAAATTCCCCAGCAGCAGATCGCTGCGGCTCGGGATGACCAGTCGGGCCCGTTTGCGCTGCTCCGCCGGCGTTGTCTCCTGCATGACCTTGAGCTTACCGGTGAGACCGGGGCTGCCGGCGGTGGACACCGCGTCCGGACTGAACCGGATTCACAGCCCCCAGCGGACCACGGCCGGCGTTTTCTTGTCCCAGCCCAGGGTGCAGACTTTCGCGGTGCCAAGGACAAAATGGCGGCCCTCGCGGGGATCGAGTCCCAGCCACCTGGCGGTCAGGATCCGGGAGAAATGGCCGTGCGCCACAATGAGGATGTTGTCCAGGCCGGATTCGAGCACCCGGGCCACAATCTTGTCCGCCCGCGCGGCCACGTCATCGAGGGACTCGCCGTTCGGTACGCCGTACGTCCAGATCAGGTAGTCGGGATTGTCCTTGCGGATGAGGTCCGAGCTGATGCCCTCGTAGTCGCCGTAGTCCCATTCCACCGCGAGCGGTTCCAGCTGCGCGTCGGGATAGCCGGCCAGCTCCGCCGTCCGCCGCGCCCGGCGCAGGGGAGAGGTCAGCACGAGGTCAAAGTCGACGGTTTCCAGTACCTTGCGCGCTTCGACGGCCTGCTGCTCGCCCTCCACGGTGAGGGGAAGATCGGTCAGCCCGGTGTACTGCCCGCTCTTGGACCATTCGGTTTCGCCGTGCCGCAGGATCCACAGTTGTGGACGGGGGCTGTTGGACGGTGTGATCACTTAGGGCTCCTCGATGGTGGAAGGTTCGACGGCGGCGGCCACGGCGGCGGGCCCCTCTGGCGTGCCGGCGGGCGGAGAGTCCGCCGGCGGCGCGGCCTCGGGCTGCGCCGCCCACCACTCACGCAGCCTGGCCCCGGCCACGGCGGGATCGAGCGGGCCGTGCTCCATCCGTTCCTCCAGCAGGAACTTGTAGGCGCGGCCCACGACGGGGCCCGGCCTGAGCCCGAGCAGAGCCATGATCTGCCCGCCGTCCAGGTCGGGACGGACCGCCTCGAGGGATTCCTGTTCCCTCAGTGCAGCGATCCGTGACTCGAGATCGTCATAGGCGAAGGAGAGCCGCTCGGCCTTGCGCTGGTTGCGGGTGGTCACGTCGGAGCGGGTGAGCCGGTGCAGCCGTTCCAGGAGGGGCCCGGCGTCGGTGACGTAGCGGCGGACGGCAGAATCACTCCAGCCTGCCTCGCCGTAGCCGTAGAACCGCATGTGCAGCTCCACGAGCCGGGCCACGGCCTTGATGGTGTCGTTGTCGAAGCGGAGGGCCTTCATCCGCTTCGCGCTCAGCTTGGAGCCCACCATGTCGTGGTGCCGGAAGCTCACCGCGCCGCCGGGTTCGAAGCGGCGCGTGGCCGGCTTGCCGACGTCGTGCATCAGGGCGGCGAACCGCAGCACAAAGTCGGGGCCGGGAACCGGCCCGTCCGCCCCCGTTTCCAGGGCGGCCGCCTGCTCCAGGACCTGGAGCGAGTGCTGGTAGACATCCTTGTGGCGGTGGTGCTCGTCGGACTCGAGGCGCAGGGCGGACACTTCGGGCAGCACAAACTCGGCGAGCCCGGTATCCACCAGCAGGTCCACGCCCGGCCGGGGATGGGCCGAGCAGATGAGCTTGACGAGTTCATCGCGCACCCGTTCCGCGGAAATAATGGTGATCCGCTCGGCCATCCGGATCATGGCCTCGCGGACGTCCGCGCGGACGCTCACGCCCAGCTGGGCCGCGAAGCGGGCGGCGCGCATCATGCGCAGCGGGTCATCGGAGAAGGAAATTTCCGGTGCTCCCGGCGTGGCGAGGATGGCGGCATGCAGATCGCGGACGCCGCCGAAGGGGTCCACGAGTTCCAGCGTCGGCAGGCGCAGGGCCATGGCGTTGATCGTGAAATCCCGCCGCAGCAGGTCATCCGTCAGTGAATGTCCGAACGCCACCACGGGTTTGCGGGACTCCGGATCGTAGGCGTCGGCCCGGTAGGTGGTGATCTCGATCTGGAATCCGGCCTTGCGCATCCCGATGGTGCCGAAGGCGCGGCCGATCTCCCAGTAGTTGTCCGCCCACTTCTTGATCAGCGCCACCGTCTGGTCCGGCGTGGCATCCGTGGTGAAGTCCAGGTCGAGGGCTGCGCGGCCCAGGAAGAGGTCGCGGACGGGCCCGCCCACGAGGGACAGTTCATGGCCGGCGTCGACGAACCGCTGCCCAAGCTCCAGAACCACCGGGTCCACCTGGAAGTCGACGGTGTGGGAGTCAATCTTGTGATGTGCGTGCGCCATAGTCTCTTAAGCTTGTCAGAAAACCGCGCGAGCACCACACCGGAACCTTTGGGGAATCCGGGTGCCGGCCGCCTGCTGGCCCGGAAAGCCCGCCGGGGGCGGCAATCCACTTTCCCGGCAGTCCATGTTCCGGCCATGTTTAGGTCATCAACTGCGGGCAAGAGTAGTTAGAGTGGACTTCATGGCCCATCCCGTACCGAGCGCTCCCGGCAGGAGGACGAACCCACCGTTGCCGTCGGCAATCGGTGCCAACGTCGCGCCTGTCCAGCACCTGGGACAGGCCCCGCTGCCCACCGTGGAGGAAATCTCCGCCGGCGGCGTCGTCGTGGACACGTCCGACGCCGAACTCCGGGTTGCGATCATCGCCCGCCTCAACCGCGGGGGGCGCCTGGAATGGTGCCTGCCGAAGGGCCATCCGGAGGGCAAGGAAAGCAACGAGGAAGCGGCCGTGCGGGAAATCGCGGAGGAAACCGGCATTGAGGGCAAAATCCTCGCGCCGCTGGGGAGCATCGACTACTGGTTCACCGTCAGCGGGCACCGGGTCCACAAAACTGTCCACCATTACCTGCTGCAGGCCACGGGCGGGGAACTCACGATCGAGAACGATCCGGACAAGGAAGCCGTGGATGTCGCCTGGGTCCCCATCCACGAACTGGCACGCAAGCTCTCCTTCCCGAACGAGCGCCGCATCGCGGATCTCGCCAAAGAAGTGCTTCCGGGACGCCGCTGAGCGCACCGAAGCCGCTACCGCCCGCGGTAGGGCACAAACGCGGTAGCGCACAAAACGGCGCCCGGGTGAGACGATGAAGACGATGTCACCAGCCAAATCCACCCCCTCATCCTCCGGCGCCGCCAGTTCCCCCGCGGCCCACCCCGGAGAAACCCGGTCCAGCGCCGTCATGGCAGCAGGGACCCTGGTTTCGCGTTTCCTGGGCTTCGCCAAGACCTGGATGCTGGCCGCCGCCCTGGGCCTGGGCTCCACGGTCAACGACACTTTCATCAACGCCAACAACCTCCCCAACCTGATCTTCCTGCTGGTGGCGGGCGGGGTGTTCAACGCTGTTCTGGTGCCGCAGATCATCAAGGCCAGCAAGGCGCCGGACAAGGGCGCGGACTACATCAGCCGGCTCCTGACGCTGGCGGTGCTGGTGCTGCTGGTGCTCACGCTGCTGGTCACGGTGCTGGCGCCTTCGGTTATCCAACTGACTACCCAGGGCTACTCGCCGCAGCAGAAGGCCCTCGCGGTCTCGTTCGCGTTCTGGTGCCTTCCGCAGATTTTCTTCTACGGCCTGTACGCCCTGCTGACCCAGGTCCTCAACGCCCACGGAGCCTTCGGGCCCGCGATGTGGGCGCCGATCATCAACAACATCGTTGCGATCGCCGGCCTGGGCATGTTCATCGGCATCATGGGCGCCAATGCCGCCAATCCCCACACGATCGACAACTGGGGGTCCTTCCAGACCATCCTCGTGGCCGGATTCTCCACCATCGGCGTCGTCACCCAGACCGCCGTCCTGCTCATACCCGTGTTCAGACTCCGGCTGGGGCTGCGCCCGCGCTTCGGCTGGCGCGGCGTCGGGCTGGGCCATGCCGCAAAGCTGAGCGTCTGGACCCTGGCTACCGCCGCCGTGGGACAGCTGGCCTTCCTTTACGTCATGCGCATCGCCACGATCCCGGGCGCGGAACGGCTCCGCCTTCAACAAGCAGGGGACCCTGCGGCGGCCACCATTCCGGGCAACGCAGTGCTGGAAGTGGCCAGCCAGCTGTACCTGCTGCCACACTCCATCATTGCCCTGTCACTGGCCACCGTGCTGTTCAACCGGATGACCCGGGCGTCACAGGACGGCGACCGGGCCGCGCTGCGCAGCGCGCTCTCCCACGGGCTGCGGACCATGGCCGTGGCAACCGTCTTCGGCGCGCTGGCGCTCTTCGCGCTGGCCGGACCACTGGGCATGTTCTTCTCCGGCAACGTGCGCCAGGACGGAGTCATGCTGGCCCAGACCGTCACCATCCTGGCCCTCAGCACCCCCTTCATGAGCGCCAACTTCATGATGTCGCGGGTGTTCTACGCCAATGAGGACGCCCGGACACCGTTCTTCATCCAGCTGGTACTGGCGTTGGTCAACCTGGCGGCCGCGTTCGTGATCCAGTTCCTGCCGTTCGATCAGATCATCTTCGCCATCGCCATCCTCTACACCGGCGGCAACATCCTCTCCGTGATCGTCAGCGCGATCTTCCTGCGCCGGCTCCTGGGCCACCTGGACGGGCCCCGCATCGCCAGTTCCTACATCCGCATGGGGTACGCGGCCCTCGGTTCCGCCCTGGTCGGGGCCGTGGCCTTGTGGCTGCTGGGCAGCTACAACCCGGACGGCTACGCCTGGAGCGACCGGATCGCCGCCCTGGTGACGATCGTCGTCGTCGGACCCGCCATGCTTGCCGTCTACCTGTTCCTGCTCAAGATCTTCCATGTGACCGAACTGCGGGACCTGCTGCAGCCGCTCCTGGGCAGGCTCCGCCGCGGGCCGGCCGCTGGGCCGGGTCCCGGCACCCCCGCGGACGGGGACGCTGCGGAACGCCCGACGCCGGGCCGTGCCACCGTGTCGGTTGATACCGGCCTGATCCCGAGGATCTCCGGCGAGTTCGACGCCGCGTCCTTCCGCGCCGGTCCGGATCTTCGAGGCCGGGACGATTTCCCTGACGGGCGTGCCGACGGGCGTGAAGGCGGGCGTGCCGGCAGGCGGGAAGGCGGCTATCTGCCGACGGAGGACCTGCCGGCCACCGCGCAGGGCAGCCTGGGGCGCGCAGACATCCCGCTGCCGGGACGCAGGACCTACCAGGGGCCGGCCGGGCACAATCCGCATTTCCCGTCTGAACGGAAAAAGAAAAAATAGTGTCCTGCCGGCGTCCCCCCGCCGTGCTCACGTGGCCCGGACCCTGCATCGGCTAGGATCGAAGACTAACAAGGGGAGTTGCAGACCAAGGGTCAACCGGCTTACCGGGGGACCTGCGGACACTGTTGAGGTGGTCGCGGTCGAAAACTCCCGGACAGTCTAGGAGGAGCCCGTGTCCCATCCGATCGATGTCGGATCAGTACTTGGCGGCCGCTACAAGGTCACTGCCACCGTACTGACCTCGCATGACCAGGATCTGGTGCTGGACGGTGTGGACCAGGTACTGAACCGTGACGTGAGCATCCTCGTCGCCGGCCCGGAAAACGCCGATCAGGTGGCCCAGAGCGCGCGCGAGGTGGCCACCGGCGAGCGGCCCGGCCAGATGCAGATCCTGGACCTTGGCGTCAGCGAATCCACCACCTACCTGATCACCAACCACGCTTCGGCAGCTGACCTGCTGGACCTCGTGGTGTCCTCCAACCCGCCCTACGTGGAGCCGTTTTTCACGGACACCCTGGGCAGTGAAATCTTCGGGCAGGCCAGGTCGCAGGAACCCGAAACCTACGACGGCCTCTACGATGACGAGGAAGTCGACGCCGGGTACATCAATTACGGACAAAACCGGCCGCAGCAGCCGGGGCAGCAGGCCGCCGTCCCGCCGGTTCCTCCCTCCCGCGTTCCGCCGGCGGCTGTGGCCGGGCCATCGGTGCCCGCTGCGGGTGGCGGCGCTGCAGTCGGCGCTGCAGCCGCTGGCGCGGCGGGTCTCGGTGCGGGTGCCGCCGCCTCGGCTTCCCCCGATACCGCACCCCAGGAGACCGCACCGCAGCCGACGGCGCCGCACCCGCTCCAGGACGGCGCCGCCTACCGTCCCGCCGGGGCGGCAGCCGCTCCGGTTTCGTCGCCTCCGGCCGAGGAGCCCAAGGTCTCCCTGTGGTCCGGCGACGACTACGACTACGACGCCGCCGGTCAGCCGGCGCACCCGGCCCAGGAGGAATATGTTGCCGGACCGTATGTTGCCGGGCCTCCGGCGACAGCCGGTGCCGGGCGCAACTCCCTGGACCGCGCCCCGGGCAACTTCCCCGCTTCCGCCCGCGACCATGACTCCGCGGCTGACGACGACTACTACGGGAAGGACGACGAGCCCCGCCGCGAGCCGCGGTCCGCGCGTTGGCTTGTCGGTGGCCTGCTGGCCGCGGTACTCGTGGTTGGCATGATCTTCGCCGTCACCAATCTGGGCAGCCTCTTCAAGAGCAGCCCGCCGCCCGCCGCGGGCGGAACTTCCTCTTCCAGCGCCCCGGGCCAGTCCTCGGCGCCGCCGTCGGGCACCGCCAGCCCTGCACCCGTGGCGGGGCCGCCGGCGATCGAAGGCGTCACCCGGCTCGGCAACTTCGATTTCGCGGCCACGTATGACGTCGACCTGGGGAAGACTTTTGATGGAAATGGTGCCAGCTACTGGTCGGACATGGAGTTCGCCTCGGACAACTGGGGCGGCTTCGCCACCGAAGTTCCCCTTGTCATCAAGCTGAAGAGCCCTTCGAAGGTTTCCTCGGTGACGCTGAGCCAGCTGGGCGGCTCGGGCGGAAGCATCAGCGTGTTCACCAACGACCGTCCCGCCCTGGACGGGGCCAAGCAGGTGGGCGTCAACAGCTTCACCTCCCCGGATCTCACCATGCCGTTGCCGGAACCTGTTACGGCCCAGTACGTGATCGTCTCCATCAAGTCCCTCCCCAAGCTGGCAGCACCCAAGACCCGCTTCGGGTACGGGCTCCGCCTGGCCGAAGTCAAGGTGCAGTAGCGCGTCCGTAACCCGGCCGGGTTCCCGCTGGTCTTCGGCGGGAACCCGGTACCCTGAATGGTGGTGTCCTCCGGCGACGCCAAGCCCCACCGGAATATTCAGCACGAAGTATTAGTTGTGCCATGTGGCTGGCCCACGCAGGCGGGCGCATCAACAAGGGAAGAGGTTCACCGTTCAGTGAGCAACGCAGAAAACACCGCGTCCGAAGTACGTGATGTCATCATCGTCGGCTCCGGCCCGGCGGGCTATACCGCCGCGGTGTACACGGCACGCGCCAACCTGAAGCCGCTGCTCCTGGCAGGATCCGTTACCGCCGGCGGCGAACTGATGAATACCACCGACGTCGAGAATTACCCCGGGTTCCCGGACGGGATCATGGGGCCGGACCTGATGGAGAACTTCGAGAAGCAGGCTGCCCGTTTCGGCACTGACATCCAGTTTGAGGACGTCACCGAACTGGACCTCGACGGCGACATCAAGACCGTGACCATCGCCACGGGGGAGACGTTCCGGGCCCGCTCCATCATTCTGTCCACCGGTTCGGCCTACCGCGAGCTTGGCCTGCCGAACGAAAAGCGCCTCTCGGGCCACGGCGTCAGCTGGTGTGCAACCTGCGACGGTTTCTTCTTCAAGGACCAGGACATCGCCGTTATCGGCGGCGGAGACTCCGCCATGGAGGAAGCGCTGTTCCTGACCAAGTTCGCGAAGTCCGTCACCGTGGTGCACCGCCGTGACTCCCTCAGGGCGTCCAAGATCATGGCCGACCGCGCCCGGGACCACGAGAAGATCAACTTCGTCTGGAACACCGGCGTCGAGGACGTCATCGGCCAGGACAAGGTCACCGGCCTGCGGCTGAAAAACCTGGTGGACGGCACCGAGTCTGAACTGCCCGTCACCGGCGTGTTCGTGGCGATCGGCAACGATCCCCGCACCGAACTGGTCAAGGGCAAACTCGACCTCACCCCGGCAGGAACCATCGCCGTCGAGGGAAGGACTTCCAAGACCAGCATCAAGGGCGTCTTCGCGGCGGGCGACGTCATTGACCCGACCTACCGCCAGGCGATCACGGCTTCCGGTTCCGGCTGCGTGGCCGCCCTCGACGTGGAACACTACCTCGCAGACTTCCACGCCTAACCGGCGCGCAGCACCAACCGAAGAGAGAGACAACGTTATGAGCAACGCAAAAGACGTAACAGACGCAAGCTTCAGCACCGATGTGCTGGCTTCCGACAAGCCGGTCATCGTGGATTTCTGGGCCGAATGGTGCGGCCCGTGCCGCAAGCTCGGTCCCATCCTCGACGAAATCTCGGTGGAGTACAGCGAAAAGGTGGACGTCGTCAAGGTCAACGTGGACGACAACCCGGCGATCGCCGCCCAGTACGGCATCACTTCCATCCCGGCGGTTTACCTGTTCCAGGGCGGCGAGGTGAAGAGCACCGTCATCGGCGCCAGGCCCAAGCAGTTCTTCGAGAAGGAATTCGCGGACGTCCTGTCCTGATTCTTTCCGGTCCGTGGACACCACGGGCCGGGTATCGTGGCCCCCACTTCGCGGAAGTGGGGGCCATCGGCTTTTGGGCGGTTCCCTCATGGGTCCTCCCATCTGCCGGCCAGCGGGTCCAACCCCGGGATAGACAAAGTCCCGACGAAGCCGGTGACGTCCGACGTCGGCTGGACACGTCACCGGCCAAGTCGCCGGCCGGGGTGGGAGACTTTTTTGGTCGAATGAAGCCTTCGCCGGTTGTGTATCTTGTTGGTTTTGCCTTGGCGGACCTGGCTTATTCAGGAGTTTCCGGCCTTGCCCGGGGTAGGGGAGAGATGCTCCTCCACCGGGGGAGGCCAGTCGTTCTCCGGATGTTTCACGTGAAACATCCGGGGAACGGGTCATCCGGACGGTGCGCCGGGCCGCCTGGTGAGCTCAACGGCCCGCATCATGGATCCCGGGCCGGCGGTCGTGTTTCACGTGAAACATGAGAACCGGATCCGGGACCTCGGCACTCTTCGGGTCATCCAGTTGTGGCATTCATGGTCCCTTGAGGCATGTCAGGGTCCCGAACATCTTCGGCATGCCGCCGGCAGGGCAACTGAAAATACGTGACAGCGGAAGTCTGCATCGGAGTTCTGACGGGCGGCAGCCCTTGTCCATTGCCGCCCTGGACGCGCGGAGTCCAACTGGCGGCATGGCGAAAATAGGCCGCAAGAGCTTGACCCTTCGTATGCACATCCGCCCCACGCCGCGGTCCCGATGACGGTTTCACGTGAAACGCTGCGGGAAGATTCCGGAACCACGCACTGCGCAGCTGCCCACTCGACTGGGCTTCCGGGGATGAGATCAACAATGACGAATTCATACTTAGCTATCACATAGGGGTGCAGGGATATTAGGCGCCCTGCAGCGGGGGACCGGTAGGGCCCACAGGATATCCCGACCGGCCTGGGAGCGCCCTCACACCCCCGGAAGAGATCCGGGCGATGTGCGGGAGCCGGTGGTATCGAGGTCACCCCGGAGCGTAATTTCTCCGCCTGCCCGGGCCGCACTGTTTCACGTGAAACGTTCGGCCCCCGGGGAGCCCAGGTTCAGTGCGCAGAATTGGCATGGCTGCCCCGTCCGGGCCGGTCCCTCCTGTGGAATCTGAGCTTGCAACGACATTGGCCGACTGCACGCATGACCGCCAAAGCACAGCTTCCTGTCCACGGATACACCAGCACCGGGCTCTTCCACCGCTCCTCCCGCGCGGTCCACCTGCCGCCACGCCGATGCCCTCCCATGAGTTCTCCACAAAAGTTATTCACATCGTTATCCACATCCGCTGAGTTGTTGCTCACAGCTCACGCTGTCACCCAGCCACGGCTCCCCACAGTCCTCCCCAGCCTGGCAGACCGGTAGGATCCAGAATTTGCGGGCGCACGAATTGGGTCTTCCGTGGATCCCCTGCGTGATTCGGGGGAACGGCTGCCCGGGCAGAAAACCCCGAGATGTAGGCGAAAAATGCCGGGTGACAGAGGTCCGGAAGATACGACTACCGGGTTTGTCAAACCATCATCCCCCTCCCGGCCCAGCCAATGTTTCACGTGAAACGCAGAACGGCCCCGAAGGGGAAAGGTCTCCGTCCACATATCTGCCCCGTCGCATGCCGCGGCGGCGATCGCGGCGTGACGAATTAATCCACACGGTTATCCACAGGCAATCGGCGAGAATATTCGCCCCCGCAAGTACGCGGTCATGGCAGGGCACCCCATGGCCTGGGAAAGTTCCGCTTCGTCTGGGTGACGGCGATAGAGGGTGGCGCCGATACCCTCCCATCCAAACCGGATGGGAATCGGAGCCGCCATCCGGTGCGACGCCAGGAGCAAAACGTCCGACGGGTGTGGCCGGGCAAGGGTGATTCCCACCTGGCACCCTCAAAGTCGTCACGGGTCCTGAATGGTGACTCGCTGTCTGGATACGGAACAGCCGCCGAGATGCAGGAGCCGGCAATGTGGACCGGATTAAACAGGCCACGTCCCGTTCGTTGACTGCTGCTCCTGCCGGTCCCACCGCGTTGTGTCGTGGTCCTGAGAAGGAGTGGCGAAGCCGGTGCCCGGGGGAGTCGTAGCGTCACTCAACCACCGGGACTGCCAACGGCGCCGCACAGTTCACACAAAGGTACGTGCCCGCCGCCCCGATCCAGGCGGAGGCCCACGACGGTGATGGCCCCGCCCACCATGCCGCCGACGCCGACGTGTTCCAGGGACGACGCGATATAGGTGAGGGCCGCCAGTAGGCCCTCCATGTTCTGCCCCACCTGGGAAGGCGCACCCTGGCCAGGGACCATTGGGGTCCGGGCGCAGAGATACCGGTGCGGTGACGCTGGCCCTCGGTCGGCACAGGCTCAGCACTACGACGGGCAACAGGGAAGCACGGGGAGGGTCTTGCGCGGCGGCAGGTCGCCCTGCCGTCCGAGCCCCGGCGGACCGCCGCGGCTCGCATCGCCGGTGAAGTGCTGGCGGACGTTGTGCGCTGCCCACCGCGTGATTGTTAGCTGACGATGGCGGTTAATTCGCAGGATAAGTTGGCGGTTCGGGCTCCGGAAGGCGGAAGTCCTGTGTGGCGCCTAGCTGCATTCCGAGCACAGTGCGGACGGCGATCGCGCCGCCGTGGTGGTCCTCGAGGGGCTGCATGCCGATCTTTTCTGCCACCCGACGCGAAGAAGCGTTGTCCGGGTGGATGATTGCGATGAGCTGCTGTGCGTGCAGTTCATCCCGTGCAAAGTTCCTGCAGGCTGCAGCGGCTTCGGTGGCGTATCCGCGGCCCTGGAATTCGCCGCGGATGTGGTAGCCAACCTCCAGCTCGGAGCGGCCGTTGACTTCCTGCCAGGTAAGGCCGCAGTCACCCAGAAACTCGCCGTCGTGCGTCTCCACAATCCACAGCCCGTATCCGTGCTCGGAGTAGTTGGCTTCATTCCACGCTATCCACTGTGCAGCTTCGTCCCTGGACTTGGGAGCGGCGTAATAGGACATGACGCCCGGATCACCGAGTAGCGCGCTCATGTAGTCGAGGTCCGCTGAAGTCATCTGACGCAATCGGAGTCGAGCAGTCTCGTTGGGAAGCACCCACAAAGCTTACAGACAGCCGCACGTCACTGACCGTGAGATCTGGGGCGGTGGCGTTCAGTTTGCCGGGCGATCGTGAATCACTCGCGGCATGATTCGGGGATCGATGGGGCCGCGCAGCCGACCAGGGTCACTGTGTAGGCGATGGGCATTCACCAGGAGATCATTGACAAGTGAATGAGATTCTCGCCGATGACGAGCTGGCGCGGTGGATGTCTGACATCCGGTCGCAGTCAGCGGAAGCCCCGCCCCTGGACGTGAACCGGCTGCGCGCCGCACGCGTGCGGCCGAAAGGGCCAAGCTTGCCCGTGGTCCTGGACCTTTCGGTGCCCGCCGACAATCCGATTGGGATTCGTTTGTATCGGCCTGCCGGACAGCCGCTGCCGCTCATCGTCTACGTTCATGGCGGAGCTTTCATTTTCGGGGACCTCGATTCCCATGACCGGACGTGTCGCCGTTTGGCCGTGGAAGCCAACGCTGCGGTACTGGCGGTCCACTATCGACGTGCGCCGGAGAATCCGGCACCGGCGGCGATCGAAGACGTCGTCGCCGCACTGAAATGGGCTGTCAGGCCGGCGGCAATCCTTGGACCAATCGTTGGCTCTCCAGCCCTGGCTGGAGACAGCGCCGGCGGCCTGATCGCCCTCCTGGCGGCTCAGCAGCTGGTTGCGGCGGGTGTCGGCCTCAGTGCACTCCTACTGGTTTGTCCCAACGCCGATCTGACGCTGTCGCAGCCAAGCGTGCAGCAAAAAGGGTCGGGATGGGGCCTGGACGCAGAGGCCTTGGCGTGGTCGCTGCAGCAGTGGGTACCGGACCTCGACGCTGAAAGACTCGTGACATGGAGCCCACTGCACGCCATGTTCAGCGGACTGCCACCGACTGTAATAGCAACGGCGGAACACGACCCGCTTCGTGATGAGGGCGCGGCTCTGGCCCAAAAGCTGAATGCTGCAGGAACAGAGGTCCATCACATCCGTCATCCGGGACTCGTTCACGGATTCCTCAGTCTCGATACTGTGTCGCCAACGGCGTTGGAAGCCGGCAACAATCTCATGCGCAAATTTGGATCCGTCATTCGCGGGGAAGACGACTCGTTACTCGCATCGCCGCTCCCGTCACCTGCCCTCGTGGACGGACAAGACGCTCACCCATCCACAACGAAGCAATCAGAGCCTCCAACCCCGTGAACTACGCTGCGGACAGTAGCTGGAGGACGACTCCTGCCAGGCAGAAGGCAATGAGGGAGGTGGGGAGTGTCGGGGTAAGCATCACCAGTAGCAGCGTCGCCGCGACGAGTGCGGCGAGGGAGCTCATGAGAGGGTCTGCGTCGCGGCGAAGCGGCCGGACCATGAGTCCTGCCGATCCGAGAAGATTCCCTATCCCGTAGGCCGCGACCAGTGTTCCGGCGGCTGCGGCGCCGCCGAACGCAGGAGCTGTTGCAACGGCGTAGATCGGTAACGCGGCGACAGAGAATGCGACGGCCATGGTGAGCCCGAGTGTGCGGCGAAGCGGCCCATGTTCCCATATGAGGCTCAGCGTTCGACCGGGCGATGGCACGTCAACTGCCTTATCGGGTGGCTCTTGCCTGGGGAGTGCGAGGACGGCTCCCGCACCAACCACGGCGGCTCCGGCCAGAACGAGTGTCGCGGTGAGTTCGTCGGATGCTGCCGCGATCCATGCGACTGCTGCGGGGCCGAGGGTGCCGCTGAGCCCGTAGCTTGCGACGTCCCAGCTTTGTGCTCTCCGTTGGCGACCACTGCGCCCCCGTCTGCGCTACGAACCAATTTCGCGGCGAAGACGTAGCGCGCCAGCGCCCCGACCCGACGTTCCTTCCTGCGTGGAACGCCGAGGCCAGCGCTATGGGTTGAGCCCGAGCTCATCGACAATCCTGCCAACATGGGCACGCTGGTTCTCGGTCAATCCTTGGAGGGGAAGCGGCAGGCTCGATTTTGAAGCGAGTCCCAACTGTTCTGCTATTGCCGCAACGACCCGGATACTCCCGCCAAACTCGACAAACAACTGCCACAACGGTGCAAGCCGTTCGGACTCGGCCATCGCCTCGGAGACCCGTCCTTCCAGGGCGGCCCGGGTGATCCGCATCGCAAGGGCGGGTAAAGTGCCGCCGATGACTGAGTACCAGGCATCACATCCGGCGGCCAGTCCAGCGACGGCCCTGGCGTCACCGGAAACTCCGATGGTCACGTGCGCGGGGACAGCCGCCCGGATTTCCTGAACCCGCGCTTGTGCCTGTTCCGGATCGGCCGGTACGCCGGGAATCTTGATGGAAGCGATACCGGGCAGTTCCGCGATGCGTCCGTAGAGCTCGGTCGTGAAGGTGAAGTGGGTGGTGCCGGGGTTGTCGTAGACGATGACGGGCAGCGATGAGTTCACAGTGACGGTTCGGAAAAGTTCGAACACATCATCGTCAGTGAGGGGCTGATACGTCATCGGAGCGAGCAGAACACCCGAAGCTCCTGCCTGCTCTGCGTTCTCAGCGTTCGCGAGGACGTGGGAGGTCCGCAGCGCCCCGATGCCAATGAACACGGGTGTTTCGCCGGCGCGCCCGACTGCCAGGCGGGCGACGCGGCTTCGCTCCTCGCTGCCCAGGTAGGCGTAGGAGCCGGTGGATCCGAGCGCGGTAATGGAGTCAACCTTCGCCTCCGCGAGCCGTTCTATCAGGCGAACGAAAGCAGTCTCGTCAACCCCATCATTGGCCAGCGGGGTCAGGGGGAAAGCACTCAAACCGGTGAACATCGTTCTGACTCCTTTGTTTGAATCATGGTGGAAGCAAAGTGTGCGCACGTGCCATTGCCCGGGCAGGGGCAGGGGCAGGGTGGATGCAGAGAAGAATGTGGAGTTTGCCGCTGCAGCACATGCGGCGAAGCCCACTGAGCTGCGGGTGCAGCAGGACGTGGCCGGGATGGATGCCTGTCGGCTGCTGCGACCTTAGCGGATGAGGTCGAGATCCGCGTGGCTGCCGGTCTGCTCGGGGGACCGTGGGCGGCGTCGGCCACCGCATTGTGCGGCGGCGCCGGCGAGAACAACGAGCAGGATGCCGACAAGCTGGGTGGCCGAGGGTTGCTGGTGCAGCACGAGCAGTCCCAGGAGAACACCGAGGGCGGGTTCAAGGGCCATCAGGGTCCCGAACGCGGTCGGCGTCATCCTGCGCAAGGCGAGCATCTCGAACGCGAACGGCAGGACCGGCAGCAGGACGGCCAGCCCGGCCGCGGCGGCCAGGACCCCGAGCGTGAGGTGGCCGGCGGCCTGCGGTATGCCGATTATCGCTGCCGTAACGGCAGCGATTGGCACGGTGAGAGAGAGTGTTCCGATGCCGGTGAAGCGGTCGCCGATCCGTTGGGTGAGCATGACGTAGGCGGCCCACGCGACGGCCGCAAGCCCGGCGAACCCCACGCCGGCCGGATCGAACCCGCTCTGCCATGGCTGGGTGAGCAGAACGACCCCGAGCAGCGCCACGGCGGGACAGATGAGCGCCCGGGCACTGTGACTGCGCACGGCGGCAACGGTCAACGGGCCGAGGAACTCGATCGCGACGGCGGTCCCGAGAGGGATGTGCTCGATCGCAGCCAGGAACGCGACGGACATCAGACCGGTCGCGATGCCCAGAGCGAGCAGCGTCGGAACGTCCCGACGGCGGACAGCGCGCAGCGGGGGGCGGGCCAACGCCAAAAGGATGAGGGCCCCCAGGCTGAGCCTGAGCCATGCGGTTCCGGCCGGACCCACGGCCTCAATCAGATCCACCGACAAGGCGGAGCCCAGCTGAACCGACAGCATCGCCGCCACGGCCAGACCCCACGGCGGCACCGGGACTTTGTAGGAGGCGCGACTTGTCATGGCCGGTCCCCAGGGCAGTCACCGATCACAGCATCGAACGGGTGTAAAAACATCTCAGTCTCCTTCTTCGAACGTCGTTTCGGCGGCCATCAGACGGCGGACAACCCTGACATCGGGGCCGAGCCGGGCCAGGTGAGCGGACAGGTTCTCAGCGGCAGCGCTGAGTGCCTCGTCCGTCATAGGTTCGAGCGCGTCGAGGATGAACAACGCTGCGGTGGTGTCTTCGCGGAGTTGCGTGCGGCGTCCCTGGCGCCAGTTCCAGCGCCGGCAGGTCACGCCGGCATCGTCGCACCAGACCACCTCGCCAGGATCGGGGTGTTCGATCACGGCGGCGCCACCGGCGGCGGTGTCAAAGGGCTCCGTGCCGGTGGCGCGGACCAGTCGCGGCGCTCCGGCGTAGCTGGACAGGTCCTCTCCACCCAGCGGAACCTGGTGCAGCACCGAGATGGCGTTGTAGATGTCGGTGAGCCGGTTTACCCGGGGCAGGCTGGACGCCGTACGGCGCAGCAGCGCCTCCAGGCTGTTGCGTGAGCGCTGCGGTTTGGCTCCGAACGACGTGTAAGCCTCGCGCCACGCAGCCACGTGGGGCAGGTCCTCCACCGGCCGGCCGTTCAGTGCTTCGCGGGCTGAGGCCTCCGCCGCCTGCAGCAGCATGTCACTGGCATGATCGCTTGGGCCCGGGACGAGCCCGTCGACGGCCAGCAGGACTGCGCGGTAGTCGGGCCGCAGCGAGAAGACCTCTGCGTCTACCCGGCCGCCGTCGAGGAATTCCTGAAGCATACCCGGATCACGCATCGGTCACCGCCGGACGGTGTCCTGACCCGACGCCCGGCTCGAAGACCGCAAGGGAGAACCTTGCCGGTTCCGTGCCCGGATTGGCGTAAGAGTGTGCCACGTCGCCCGGGAAAGTGAGCGCGTCGCCGGCATCAAGGATGACAGATTGGTCCGCGACCACAACCGTGATCGTTCCCTGCTGGACCTGCAAGAGTTCCTTCGTGCCCGGCGAGTGGGCCTCGCTCACGTGATGGTCCCCAGGACCCAGGGTCCAGTCCCAGAGTTCAACCACATCCGGTGATTCCGTACCGGCCACCAGCACCCCGCGGCCACCGGACTCCCCGTTCCACAAGGCCGCACCCTCACCACGCCGGGTGACCTTCACCGGCTTGGGCTGAGGCGACTCGACCAATGCCGGCAGCCCGACGCCGAGCGCGTCGCTGATCCTTAACAGGGTCCCCACGCTCGGATTCGCAGCGCCCTGCTCGACGTTGACCACCATCCGTCGGCTCACCCCGGCAGCCTCCGACAGCTGATCAAGGGTCCATCCCCGTGACTGCCGCTCCTGCCGCACCCGCCCACCGATCGCCATCGCCAATATAGTTGTACTCTGATCCATAAGTGCATCATACTGCACTTGAAGTGCACTTTGAATTGCCGACTTCGCCCGCATGAAAGCAGAAGGCCCGAGTGTCTGAGAAGTACGGTGGTCGGCACCGGTCGCCAGATCGGCGGTGTTGGTTCATGAACGACCCTTGGCGACGTGCGTCGGAGCGCCGTCCTGCAGGTGCAGGCTCAGGTTACTCACCGCCGGCGGACACCGCACGGGGACCGCAGGTCATCGAGCAGCCGTTGCACTTGTTCCGGCCGCTCGATGTTGGCGAAGTGGCCGCAATGCGGCATCGTCACCATCTGGACGTGCGGGACCATCCCGGCCAACCGGACCAGGTCAGACGGAGGCGTGAACACATCGTGGTCCCCGCGGGTGGCCAGCACAGGGCAGCGGATACTACGCCACTGGCCAAAATCGTAGCGCGCCGCGGCCCGCGCAGCCGCGCAGAAGGAGGCCGGCCGGGCGTCATCGGCGAGCCCTCGGATGACGCCCGTGGAAATGGCTGCGGGATCTGCGAAGAACGGGGACATCAGTGTCCCCATCACAGGTGTGGCACCGATGGCACGGACCAGTGCCGGCCCCGCCGGACCGAGCGCCGCCATGGAGCGCATGGCCAGCAGCATGCCGGCAAACGCCGGGAACCCGGACAGTCCACGCAGTGGCCCCCGGGCCGCCTCGGCCACGCCGAAGGTGGTGGCCGAAATGGTGGCTACGCTGGCGGTCCGCTCCGGCCATGCCGCGGCAATGTGCAATGCCAGGAAGCCTCCCATGGAGTGGCCCACCAGGTTCCACCGCCGGTAGCCCAGCGCATCCAGTACCCCGGTGACAGCGCGTGCCATCGCCTCTATGCTGAAATGTTCCAGCCGGGCACCCTTCGTGGATTCGCCCCAGCCCGGCAGGTCAATCAGCACCCGGGCATGGGCCGGCGCCCCGGAAAGCAACGGCCGGAAGGTGGTCCAGGATCCCGCGGCACCGTGAAGGTAGACAACCGGCGTGCCCGACGCCGGACACCGGCCGCCGCTGCCCTGCTGCACACGCACCGTGCAGGGACCCAGCTCCGTGGGAACGATCTGCCGCCGCAGCGAGGCCGCTCCCGCGGGCGCGGCTTCCTGCTGAACACTCATGGTCACCTTCTGCTCTTGGTCTCTGAAACTGATTCGGAGCCGCAGGGGTACCGGACCGGACCCGTGGGCTCCAGTCCGGAACCCAGGACGGCCGGCGGACTTCCGGCCGCAGATCGACACCAACGTGCTCGGCCCGATAATTATCGTCCCGTACGGGGCTGCCCGTGTTGCGCCGCACCGCTCGGCATCAGCGCGATGGTCGCCGAACGCGCCCCGGCGACGGTCATTGCCTGGAAGGACACTCGCGGGGGAGCGCCAGAGCCGGGATCTGCGTAGGGCCTCCCGGCTTCCCGGCTCCCATGCTCACCAGGACGATGATTCTCGGAGCCTGCATCCCGGGGTGCAGGCGGTTTCACGTGAAACACGGCAGGGCGGGCACGCGCGTGCGATCCCGGAATCTTCACAACACCTGATTGTTCCGGTCAGTTGATCTGGCGTCCACGGGCCTGCTTCGCCAGTTCCAAAAGCATCACGGTGCCGAGCCGGCGCCCTACGCGCGGCCGGATTTCAGATCCATATGTCCCCGTCTTGCCCGAGCGACGTCGGCGGCACTCTCAGCTTGCCCTCGGGCAGTCAGTCCTGCCACGACGCCGTCGACGTCGGTGTCGGGTCGGTTCTGGCTCAGTTTGGTCTTCGCTTCTATCCTGGTGATGAGCAGTTCGATGCCGACGATGGCGCGTAACTGGCCGGCGATATAGTGCCCGGGGGCATCGTCCACGGTCCAGGGGTGATCTGATCCGGCTTCGTGGAGGTCGGTCAGCCGCCTGACATGGCTGCCGAGCCAGGCCGGGTCCTCGTGGATGACGAGCTTGCCGTAGACGTGGGCGGTGGAGTAGTTCCAGGTCGGGACGACGCGTCCGTGTTCAGCTTTCGCTGCGTACCAGGACGGAGAAATGTAGGCATCCGCACCCTGGATGATGACAAGCGATTCGCCGAGCGTGGGTTCAGACCACTGGGTGTTGTTGCGGGCAAGATGACCGTGCAGCGCGCCGTGCTCACCTGTCGAAGGTTCGTAGATGAAGGGCAGCAGGGTGGCGAGCAGGCCCCGCGGGGTCATAGTTACCAGATTGGCTGCGGCTGGCCGGGTGAGGAGGTCGTGGACTGCGCCGGGGCCGGCTGCGAAGTGCGCTGGGATGTACATGGGGCGTCCTTTGGTTGAAGGATTTTCGAGGACTGTAACCCGTCAGGGACTCGGGGTCGCGGGCAGCGGGACGCGCCGGACGCGGACCGCGATACCGGCGCAGAGGATGACGGCCAGGCCGCCGAGGATGGTGGTCCAGCTCAGGTTCTCGCCCAGCAGGAGTCCGGCCCAGCAGATGCTCAGCACGGGCTGGATGAGTTGAACCTGACTGACCTGGGCCATGGGGCCAATGGCGAGGCCACGGTACCAGGCGAAGAAGCCGAGGAACATGCTCACGACGCCAAGGTAGGCAAAAGCGGCCCACTGGACCGGCGTGCCCGACGGCGGCTGCTGGGTCATCGAGAGCGCTGTCAGGAACACCATGAGGGGAGATGCGAGGACGAGTGCCCAGGATACCGTCTGCCACGCGCCGAGTTCGCGTGCGAGCAGGCCACCTTCGGCGTATCCGATGGCCGCGGCCACGACAGCGCCGAGGAGCAGCAGGTCCGCCCAGTGCGGCTGTCCGAAGCCACCGGACTGCGCGAAGCCGAACACTATGGCCGCCATGGACCCCACGGCCGTGACCACCCAGAAGGCTGCCGGCGGACGCTCGCGCCCCCGGAGAACTGCTGCCGTTGCCGTCGCGGCCGGGAGCAGGGCGATGACGACGGCACCGTGACTGGCGGGAGACGTGGTGAGCGCGAACGAGGCGAGCAGCGGGAAGCCGACAACGATCCCGCCGGCGACCACCGCGAGCCGGACCCACTGCACACCGCGGGGAAGGCACTGCCGGGTCAGAGCGAGGGCGAAGGCGGCCAGAACCGCGGCTACGACCGCACGGGCTGACCCGATGAACAACGGGGCGAGTCCAGCAACAGCAACCCGGGTGAACGGAACGGTGAACGAGAAAGCCGCTATTCCAAGGAGGCCCCACCAGAGGCCGTGGGGCTGTCTTGGCGGTATCACTGGGCGAATAAGCGTAGTAGCGCTACTATTGTCTCTCATGAACAACGATAGCAGTTCCCGGATTGCGGCGCGACTAAGGGAATGGATCGCCGGGGCTTCGCCGGGATCCCGGCTGCCGTCCACACGGTCGCTCGTTGCCGAGTACCAGGCCAGCCCCGTGACGGTGCAGAAGGCCCTGCAGACCCTCACGGCGCAGGGGCTGATCGAGAGCCGGCCCGGCGTCGGGACCTTCGTGCGGTCCGTACGGACCGCCCGCCCGTCGGACTACGGCTGGCAGAGTGCGGCCCTGCGTTCACCTCAGAGTCCTCTTCCCAAAGCCTCCACCACGATGCGCAGCGCATCCAACGATGCCATTGCCTTCCACTCCGGCTACCCGGACCGGGAACTCCTGCCGGAGCGCCTGGTGCGCGCGGCACTGACCCGTGCGGCCCGGGGCGATGCGGCCCTGTCCCGTCCACCGGTAGCGGGGCTTCCCGAATTGCAGTCCTGGTTCGCGCACGAACTCGGCGCCTCGACCCCGGTTGGGATCACCCCGCCAACACCGAGCGATGTCATCGTGCTGCCGGGAAGCCAGAGCGGACTCAGCTCCATCTTCACGGCACTGGTCGGCCCCGGGCAGCCATTGCTCATGGAGTCGCCGACCTACTGGGGTGCCATCCTGGCTGCCGCGCAGGCCGGTGTCCACGTCGTCCCGGTGCCCAGCGGACCCGAGGGTCCCGACCCGGAGGAGCTGGCCCGGGCATTTGAGGAAACCGGCGCCCGCCTTTTCTATGCACAACCTAACTACGCGAACCCCACAGGTGCGCAATGGGCCCCCGGACGGGGCGAAAAGGTCCTGGGTATCGTGCGCGAGAAAGGCGCGTTCCTCGTTGAGGACGACTGGGCGCACGACTTCGGCATCACCACTGACCCCGTGCCCGTTGCCGCCCGGGACGACTCCGGCCATGTTATATACCTGCGATCTCTGACTAAGAGCGTCTCTCCAGCCATTCGCATCGCCGCCGTCATCGCCCGCGGCCCCGCACGTGAACGCATCCTCGCGGACCGGGGAGCCGAGTCGATGTATGTCAGCGGCCTCCTCCAGGCCGCAGCACTCGATGTCGTCACACAGCCTGCCTGGCAGACGCATCTGCGCAGCCTCCGCCACCAGCTCCACTCGCGCCGCGACCTGCTGGTCACCAGCATGCGCGAGCATGCCCCGCAGGCCCACATCGAGCGCGTTCCAAAGGGAGGGCTGAACCTCTGGGCGCGCCTGCCCGATGGGACCGACGTCGAACAGCTGAGCCGCGACTGCGAGGCCGCCGGGGTCTTCATCGCCGCCGGCAGTGAATGGTTCCCGGCCGAACCAGCGGGCCCGTTCATCCGGCTCAACTACGCGGGACCGAACCCCGGCGCGTTCCCGGAAGGCGCCCGCATCCTCGGCCAGGCAATCGAAAGCAAAAGGTCCTAGAAAGCAGACCGGGACGCGGAAGGGCCTTGTCCGGATTACGCGGCAGTGATCCGCTCTCGAGTGCAGCAGCCGGAGGAGAGGCCGCCGCAGCACAGCCGGACCCGTGCCGACAACGGGTTCCGGACGCGACCGATCCCAGCTACGCCGAAGGCCTGTTTCACGTGAAACGTAAAACAGGCCTTAGCAGGAACTCGGGTGCTAGTCCGACGGCCCAGGGGTCAGCACGTCCATGATCCGGTTGAGATCCTCGACACTGGCAAATTCAATGCTGACGCGGCCTTTTCTCGCACCCAGCGAGATCTTGACGTTGGTATCCAGCCGATCGGATAACGACGACGCCAGGTAATCAAGCCGCTCATGGCGCGCACCGGGACGCGGAATGTTGTTCTTGGTGGGGGAAGCCGGACTCTGATACAACGTCACGGCCTCTTCGGTGGCACGGACGGACATGCCCTCGGCAACAATTTTCTGCGCCAGGCGTTCCATGGCCGCCGCGTCGGGCAGGGCAAGGAGCGTCCGGGCGTGGCCGGCGGAAATGATGCCGGCGGCAACCCGGCGCTGGACCAGCGGCGGGAGTTTCAGCAGGCGGAGCGTGTTGGACACCTGGGGGCGCGAGCGGCCGATGCGGTCGGCCAGCTGCTCGTGGGTGGTTCCGAAGTCCTCCAGCAGCTGCTGGTAGGCGGCGGCCTCCTCGAGCGGATTCAGCTGGCTGCGGTGCAGGTTCTCCAGCAAGGCATCACGCAGGAGGTCATCATCGGTCGTGTCACGGATAATTGCCGGGATCGTTTCCAGCCCTGCCGCCTGTACAGCCCGCCAGCGGCGCTCACCCATGACGAGTTCATAAGGTTCGCCACCTGTTTCCGTTGAGGTACGGACGACAATTGGCTGGAGGACGCCGATTTCCCTGACCGAGTGGACCAGTTCCGCCATGTCGTCCTCATCGAAGACCGAACGCGGCTGTTTGCGGTTGGGGTGGATGTCCGTGACGGGAATTTCGGCGAAACGCACCCCGGGAACTTCGATCAGTTCCACGCCCCTGCCGTCGTCAGGCTCAGGGCCCGAATCCCGGACCGCCTGGCCGGCTGCCTGATCCACCGCCTGATCGCCGGCCTTCGAGGCCGCTGACTTGGAGGCGGCCGGCCTCCGGGCGGGGGCTTTCCTGGGTGCAGGAGTTCCAGCCGGAGCGGCATCCGGAGCGTCTCCCTCATCCGGAGTCTCAGCGGTGGCGGCCTTCAGGGAAAACAGCTGCGGCGCCGCTGAGTCCTGCTTCGTTCCGGCCGGGGCCGTGTGCCCGGGCACCGGAGCATTGTCGACGAGAGTCGTTTTCCGGGACTCGGGAAAGAAGAGATCCACCGGTCGGGAAGGGGCAGCACCGTTTCCGGAGGCGTTAGCCGCGGCGGAACTTGGAATGAGTGCGCCAAGTCCGCGGCCGAGGCCGCGTCGCTTATCGCTCATGGATAAATCCCTCCAGTGGAAGAGCCGGGCATGACCTTGGCTCTGGCTAGTGCAGTTTTTGAAAAGATTCTAACGTTCAGCGATTTCCGCTGCGGCTTCCAGATAGGACAGGGCGCCGCTGGACGAGGGGTCATAGGTCATGACGGTCTGCTGGTAGCTGGGAGCTTCGGAAATACGCACGGAGCGGGGAACCACAGCGCCGAGGACTTGTTTCGGGAAATGTTCGCGGACCTCTGCTGCCACCTGGGCGGCAAGGTTGGTGCGGCCGTCGTACATTGTCAGCAGGATGGTGGAAACAACCAGATCAGCATTCAGATGCTTCTGGATCATTTCGATGTTCTTCAGCAGCTGGCTCAGCCCCTCCAGCGCGTAGTACTCGCACTGAATCGGGATGAGCACCTCGTTGGCGGCACAGAAGGCGTTGACCGTCAGCAGTCCCAGGCTGGGAGGGCAATCGATGAAGATGTAGTCCAGCCGCTCTTCACCGTTCGCGGCGCGTTCCTTGGAGTAGACCTCGATCGCCCGCCGCAGCCGCTGTTCGCGGGCCACGAGGCTGACGAGCTCGATCTCTGCGCCGGCCAGGTGAATGGTCGCCGGTGCACAGATCAGCTTGCCGATGTCCGGGCACGGAGCCACGACGTCCTTCAGCGGCATGTCGTTGATCAGGACATCGTAGATGCTGTCGACGTCGGCGTGGTGTTCGATCCCCAGCGCCGTCGAGGCGTTCCCCTGCGGGTCAATATCAATCACGAGGACATTGAGGCCTGCGGCGGCAAGGGCGGCGGCGATGTTGACCGTCGTGGTGGTCTTGCCTACACCGCCCTTCTGGTTGGAGACGGTGAAGATCCGGGTCTTCTCCGGCTTGGGCAGATTCCGGCCCAGCAATCGTTCCCGGCGCTTGTTCTCGTGCGCGAGTTCCCGGGCAATGGGACTGGAATCGTCGATCGAGTCCAGGACGTTGCGGCTTGCGACAACCGATGTTTCACGTGAAACAATCGCCATGCCGGCACCTCTGGCAACCGAAGCCGTGTGATTTCCGGAGTAATCATGAGCGACTGCGGGCGCGGCGAACGCCCTTGCTGACCCCAGGGACACAAACGGGGGGATCCGCTGTGTGGAGGCTTCGCTACTGGTCACTGTGACACACTCACTCTCGTCCGGCTGTTTCTGCCGGTTACTAGCCTAACCTCTACCCCTTGGACTCCGCGGGCACCGGGCTGGTGCTAGGTAATCTTTTGAGGCTTCTTCACGACGATCCGGACCACGGTCGTGGGTTCTTCAAGCAGACCCTCGCCCACCACCACCACGGATGTCTCGATCCCGCCCAGCTTCCGGATCACCTTGGCTGCTTTTTCTATTTCCTCGCCGGCACTGCGCCCTTTGATGGCGATGACCTCACCTTTGCCGGAAAGCAGCGGAATGGTCAGCCCGGCAAGGTTCGACAGCGCAGACACGGCGCGCGCCGTGACCACATCGGCGTCGACCATGCCGACGGCGAGTTCAGCCCGGCTGCGCATGATCGTGACATTTTCCAGGCCCAGATCATCCACTACTTCCTGCAGCCAGATGACACGCCGTTCCAGGGGTTCGATGAGCGTCAGCTCCAGGTCCGGCCGCGCAATGGCAAGGCACAGACCCGGCAATCCGGCTCCGCTGCCGACGTCGGCCACGTGGCTGCCGTGGGCAATCTGGCTCTCGATGACCGCGCAGTTCAGCACATGGCGGCTCCACAGCCGGGGAACCTCCCGCGGGCCGATCAGGCCCCGTTCGGTCCCCGAGGTGGCCAGGTGCTCCACATAGCGCTGCGCGAGGCCCAGCCGGTCACCGAAAATCGATTGTGCCGCCTGCAGTTCGGCCGCGGTGATTTCAACCATCAAGCTACTCAACGGATTCAGTCTGTGGAGACGACGATGTGCCGGTCGGCACCTTCGCCTTCGGACTCACTGACGAACCCCAGCTCGGCGACTGCGTCGTGCACGATCTTCCGCTCATAGGCGCTCATCGGCGCCAGGGCCACGGCGTCGCCGGACTCCTTGACGGCGGCGACGGCGTCCTCGGCGATCTTCTGCAGGTCGCCCGCACGTTCGGCGCGGTAGCCGTTGATGTCCAGCACGAGGCGGGACCGGTTCTCCGTCGCGGACAGGACGGCAAGGCGCGTCAATTCCTGGAGGGCTTCGAGGACTTCGCCGTCGCGGCCCACCAGGTTTTCGAGACCGGCCGACTCTTCCTCGGCAACGATCGAGATGTAGGTGCGGCCGTTGCGGACCTCGATGTCAATGTCCCCGTCGATGTCGGCGATGTCCAGGAGTTCCTCGAGATAGTCGGCCGCAACGTCGCCTTCCTCTTCCAGGCGGCTGGCGGTCACGCCCTTGTCGAGGCCGTCCCCGGACTCCGGGCCTGTGTTCTGCGTCGCGGTCTGCGCTTCGTCCCCTGACCCGTTCGGGGTCCCGTCCTGGTCGTCGATGACCTCGGTGGAAAAAGTCTGTTCGGTGCTCTCGGCGGACATTACTTCCTCTTCCTGTTTTTACGTTGCGGCTGGACGCGCTGGCTCCTGGCCTCGACGGCGGCGGCCGCGGAAGCGGAAGCGGAAGCCGCTGCCTCGGCGTCGGCTTTTTTCGCACCCAGCAGGGGAAGGGCCGGCAGGCCCTTGGCGGCCCGGCGCTCGGCGAGGGCCTTGGCGGCCGGGGATCCCGGCGTCGGCATGCGGCGGATCACGAAGAACTGCTGCGCCATGGTCCAGAGGTTGGTGGTGGTCCAGTAGATCAGGACGCCGATGGGGAAGTTGATGCCGCCCACGCCGAAGACGATCGGCAGGATATACAGCATCATCTTCTGCTGCTTCATGAACGGGCTGGCCATGGCCTCTTCGGACATGTTCTTGGCCATGATCTGCTTCTGCGTGATGAACTGCGAGGCCGTCATGGCCAGGATCATCACGATCGACAGGATCCACACGGCAACCTCGCCGCCTGCGGTGCTGCCATGAAGCAGCGATGCCGACAGCGGGGCGCCGAAGATGCTGGACTCGTCGAACTGCTTGACCTGCTCAAGGCTCATGGCGCCGATGCCCTGGCCGCCCGCCTTGGCGGTGCTGATGCCGGAGAGGACCTGGAAGAGGGCGAAGAAGAACGGCATCTGGATCAGCATCGGCAGGCAGGCCGAGAACGGGTTGGTGCCGTGCTTCTTGTACAGGGCCATCTGCTCCTGCGCCATGGCCTGGCGGGAGAGCTGGTCGGTCTTGCCCTTGTACTTGTCCTGCATCTTCTTCAGGTCAGGCTGCAGCAGCTGCATGCCGCGCTGGGCCTTGATCTGCTTGACGAAGACCGGAATCAGGGCGGCACGGATGACCAGCACCAGCCCGATGATGGACAGCGTCCAGGTCCAGCCGTTGGCCGCCGGCAGGCCGATGGTGCTCAGTCCGTCATGGAATCCGACCATGATGGCCGAGACCAGCCACTTGAACGGAAACATGATTGTTCCAAAGAAATCCATACGATATCCCTATTCGTCAGGCCGCAAAACGGCCTTCTCCATCAGACTGAGCAGCCAGGTACTTGTCCGGGTTGTTCATCACAACAATTGTGGGGGTGCGGTCTTCGGGCCACTCCCGGTGCCCGGCGGGGACATGGTCCACTCCACCGGCATTCCAAGGATGGCAGCGCGACAGGCGCCTGGCAGCGAGCCAGCTTCCCTTGACCGCGCCGTGGACCGTGATCGCCTCAAGGGCGTAGGCCGAGCAGCTGGGGAAGAAGCGGCATACCTGGCCGTACAGCGGTGAGATCACCTTGCGGTAGGCCATCAGCAGCACGATGAGGATATTGCGAGGCAGCTGCCAGAGGGCGGTGCCCAGCCAGCACAGTGCCGATACCAGTGCTGCTGGTTTCACATGAGGGACGACGGCGGCAGCTGGGTTACGCACGCGGGGTCCCTTCCTGTGTTGTCTCGTCAGAAACTGAGGAAGCAGCCCGGGGAAGGCGGCTGCCCAGCCGTTTCATGGTCGTCTCCAAAGCGGCGTCATAGTCGACAAGCAGCTGGTCCCAGCTGGCCTCCGCCGCGGCGGGCAGGGCCCGGACCACGATGGCGAACCCGCTGCCGTATTTCTGCAACGACAAAGCGCCGGCTTCCCTTAGTCTCCTCTTAACGAGGTTCCTGACGACAGCGTTCCCGACACTCTTGGAAACGATGAATCCGATCCGGCTTGGTTCATCGGCAGCGAGGGCTGCCGTATATAACACTACGTTCCGGCGTCCATTGCGGACACCGGAACGTACAGTTGTTGAAAAATCGGTTGATGTCCTCAGACGGTTGCGGGTGGCCAGCACCGTTAAACTCGCACAGGGAGGTGGACCGACGAGTCAGTATTTAGGCCGACAGTTCGATGCGGCCCTTGCCACGACGGGCTGCCAGGATGGCACGGCCGGCACGGGTACGCATACGAAGGCGGAAGCCGTGCTTCTTGGCTCGACGGCGGTTATTCGGCTGAAAAGTCCGCTTGCTCACGTTAGTTACTCCAGTGGATCAAAGGTGCGCCCACCCGATCAAGGGGAAGAACTGGCCGACGCTAAGTTTTGTATGTGCCGCTGCCCTTGACTCGCAAGACGCGGGGCGTCGGGGAGAGATTCAAAATGAAGTCGGAAAGCGGACACAAAGGACTTCACAACGTTAGGTCAAAATCGCACCCGGAGTCAAACCGGGGGTCGCTTGGCGCGCTATCCCCAGCTGTGGCTAACTTCCGTCCGGGCCTGTGGATGAAGCGGGTCAAAGACACCGATTCCGAACTACACGAGTGTAATTATCCACAGGAGCCGGCCAGCTATCTTCTAGGCTTTTGATCCCCTAGAGTGGCTCAGTAGCCGATTATCCACGGGCTGTGCATAACCCTGTGGATTAATCCGGGGCCAGGGCACTGGTTCGGGACTTGTGGCTGCAGTTAATGCAGGCAAGCAAGTTTGAGGAAACCGATTGATGACAGTAGACGAAGCCGACCAAGCCAACACTGTCGGAAGTTCCTGGCGGCGGGTAGTGAGCCTGCTGGAGAACGACCACCGTGTCTCACCCCGGCAGCGCGGCTTTGTCATCCTCGCCCAGGCGCAGGGACTGATCGGCTCCACCCTTCTCGTGGCAGTACCGAACGAACTCACCCGGGAAGTTCTGCAGACCCAGGTCAAGGAAGCCCTCGACGAGGCACTCCGGAATGTCTTCTCCGATGAAATCCGCTGCGCGATCGACGTCGACACCGATCTGGTGCCGCTGCACACCGAGCCGGACCCCGCCGTCGAACTCTCCCTCGTGGCGGACCCCGCGGCGGAACTCAAGCCGCAGCCCATGCTGCCGAGCACGTCCCATGAATTCGGCCGCCTCAATCCGAAGTACGTCTTCGACACCTTCGTGATCGGCTCTTCCAACCGTTTCGCCCATGCGGCGGCCGTCGCGGTGGCCGAGGCGCCGGCGAAGGCATACAACCCGCTGTTCATCTACGGTGACTCCGGACTGGGCAAGACCCACCTGCTGCACGCGATCGGGCACTACGCCCGGCGGCTCTACAGCGGTATCCGGGTCAGGTACGTGAACTCCGAGGAATTCACCAATGACTTCATCAACTCCATCCGCGACGACGAAGGCACCAGCTTCAAGACCACGTACCGCAACGTGGACGTCCTGCTCATCGATGACATCCAGTTCCTGGCCGGCAAGGACCGGACGGTGGAGGAGTTCTTCCACACCTTCAATGCCTTGCACAACAACAACAAGCAGGTCGTCATCACCTCCGACCAGCCGCCCAAGCTGCTTGCCGGTTTCGAGGACCGGATGAAGTCGCGCTTCGAGTGGGGCCTGCTGACCGATATCCAGCCGCCGGAGCTGGAAACCCGGATCGCGATTCTGCGGAAGAAGGCGCTGAGCGACTCTCTCTCCGCCCCCGATGACGCGCTGGAATACATCGCCTCCAAGATTTCGAGCAATATCCGCGAACTCGAGGGCGCCCTGATCCGTGTCACCGCCTTCGCGAGCCTGAACCGCCAGCCCGTCGACGTGGCCCTGGCCGAAATGGTCCTCAAGGACCTCATCACCGATGACGGGGCCCAGGAGATCACCTCCGGGCTGATCCTGACGCAGACCGCGGACTACTTCAAGCTCAGCATGGAGGAGCTCTGCAGCAAATCCCGTACCCGCACCCTGGTGACCGCCCGGCAGATCGCCATGTACCTGTGCCGCGAGCTCACCGACATGTCGCTGCCCAAGATCGGGCAGGAGCTGGGCGGCCGCGACCACACCACGGTGATCCACGCGGACCGCAAGATCCGCGAACTGATGGCCGAACGCCGCGTGATCTACAACCAGGTGACCGAGCTGACCAACAGGATCAAGCAGCAGCAGCGCAATTCCTGAGCCGTCCGGCCGCGCACTCCCTACCTTATTAACAGGCACCTGTGGACAACCCTGTGGATAGTTAAGGGGACAACCGCGGTTAATGGGCTTAAAACCCTTAAGGCGCCTGTGGATCAGCGATCCGGGCAAAAACGTTATCCCCATCCACACCCTGTTTAAAACCTGCTGGACCCACAGTCCATGAACAGGGCTTAACCGCGGAATCGCACCGCGAAACGGAGTTATCCACAGTTTCCACAGCAGTTATTAACACTACTAATCCCAAGAAAATGAAATTCCCTCAAATAACAGTCTCGTTCCGCCCCCTCACAGCCGCCACGCACCGGCAGGGCAAAACGGTCGGCCGGACGGAACAACCGGCCCGGCGGAACGACAGCGGTGTAACCCCGGGGATGGGAGAACCCACCTCGTGGGGCTAAGCTGTCTGCAGTGTGTCCGTTCCGGAATAATTTGTAGTTCACAACTGCCATGACGCCCCGGCCGGCGGCACATCCCCTCGGTGACGTGCGCCGGCACCCCTGCCGGTCCACGTAGTTCGGCGTGTTTTAGCGATGACAGCAGCAATGAAAGGCGGCACCCTTCCGTGAAGTTCAGAGTCGAGCGGGACGTCCTGGCAGAAGCCGTGACCTGGACCGCCCGGTCGTTGTCTCCGCGGCCGCCGGTACCAGTGCTTTCCGGCCTGCTGCTCAAGGCCGAGGCCGGCACTGTCAGCCTCTCGAGCTTCGACTACGAGACCTCCGCCAGGCTCGAAATCCCGGCTGACATCAGCACCGAAGGCACCATTCTGGTGTCCGGACGCCTGCTCGCCGACATCTGCCGCAGCCTGCCGTCAGCACCCGTCGAGGTCGAGACCGACGGCAACAAGGTCACCCTCACCTGCCGCCGGAGCAGCTTCCACCTGGCCACCATGCCGGAAGCCGAATACCCGCCGCTGCCCGCCCTGCCCCCGATCAGCGGCACCGTGCCCGGCGATACCTTCGCCCAGGCCGTCTCCCAGGTGATCATCGCGGCCAGCAAGGACGACACCCTGCCCATCCTCACCGGCGTCCGGATGGAGATCGAGGACGACCTCATCACCCTCCTGGCCACCGACCGCTACCGGCTGGCCATGCGCGAACTGCCCTGGAAGCCCGTCACGCCGGGGATTTCCACCAGTGCCCTGGTCAAAGCCAAGACGCTCAACGAAGTGGCGAAAACCCTCGGAAACAGCGGCGACATCAACCTTGCCCTCGCCGACGACGACAGCCGGCTTATCGGCTTCGAGAGCGGCGGCCGCACCACGACGTCGCTCCTGGTCGACGGCGACTACCCCAAGATCCGCTCGCTCTTCCCGGAATCCACCCCGATCCACGCCACGGTCCAGACCCAGGCACTGGTCGAGGCGGTGCGCCGCGTGTCCCTCGTGGCCGAACGCAACACCCCCGTCCGGCTGGCTTTCACGCAGGGGCAGCTGCACCTGGACGCCGGCACCGGTGAAGATGCGCAGGCCTCCGAAGAGCTCGAGGCACAGCTGACCGGCGATGACATCACGGTGGCCTTCAACCCGCACTACCTGGTCGAGGGCCTGAGCGTCATCGAGACCAAGTTCGTGCGCTTCTCCTTCACGACAGCCCCCAAGCCGGCCATGATCACGGCACAACAGGACGCCGACGGCGAGGACCAGGGCGATTACCGCTACCTGGTCATGCCGGTCCGCCTGCCCAACTAGCTCGCAATTGTTGCCGTTCCGGGCCGCCAGAACGACAACTAATGCGAGTCAGTTGGGTGGGGTTTCCACCCGAAGTACCCCAGCGCAGAAAAGAGTTCACACCGTGCACATCGGACTGATCGGCCTTGGAAAAATGGGTTTCAACATGCGCGAACGGCTGCGCAAGGGGGGAATCGAGGTCACCGGCTTTGACCGCAACCCGGACGTCGCCGACGTCGCCAGCGTCGAGGAGCTCATCGCCGCCGTTCCGGCGCCGCGCCTGATCTGGGTGATGGTTCCGTCCGGGGACATCACCGATGCCGTCATCACCGAACTCGGCAGCAAACTCGATGCCGGCGACCTCGTGATCGACGGCGGCAACTCCCGGTTCACCGAGGACCAGAAGCACGGCGCGGCGCTGGCCGAAAAAGGCATCCGCTTCGCCGACTGCGGCGTATCCGGCGGTGTCTGGGGCCTGGCGAACGGCTACGGACTGATGGCCGGCGGGGATGCCGCGGACATCGAACGCGCCCTGCCGGTTTTCGACGCCCTTCGTCCGGACGGTGAACGGGCCGACAGCTTCGTCCACGTGGGAGCCGTCGGCGCCGGCCATTACGCCAAGATGGTCCACAACGGAATCGAATACGGCCTGATGCAGGCCTACGCGGAAGGCTACGAACTCCTGGCCGCGAAGGACATCGTCGCCGATCTTCCCGGCACCTTCCGCGCCTGGCAGAAAGGCACCGTCGTCCGGTCCTGGCTGCTGGACCTCATGGTCAAGGCACTGGATGAGGACCCGGGCCTGGAATCCATTGACGACTATGTCGAGGATTCCGGCGAGGGCCGCTGGACCGTGGAGGAAGCCATCGCCAATGCGGTGCCGGCACCGGCGATCACGGCCGCGCTCTTTGCCCGCTTCTCCTCCCGCGAGGACAACTCGCCGGCCATGAAGATGGTGTCCGCGCTGCGTCACCAGTTCGGCGGGCACGCCACCCGCCCGGCCAAATAGCTCCGCCCTGGAATCCTGAACCCGGCGTGTACCTTGAAAAACTCTCCCTGACTGATTTCCGCAGTTACGCCCAGGTGGACCTGAGCCTGGAACCAGGCGTCACGGTCCTCGTGGGGGCCAACGGGATCGGCAAAACCAACCTCATGGAAGCGATCGGCTACCTGGCCACGCTCAGCTCGCACCGGGTCAGCTCCGATGCGCCGCTGCTGCGTTTCGGCACGGACCGGGCCATGGTGCGGGCCAAACTGGTCCGCGGCGGGCAGTCCACGGTCCTGGAACTCGAAATCAACGCCGGCCGCGCCAACCGTGCACGCATCAACCGCAGCAACCCGGTCCGGGCCCGGGACATCCTCGGAATCTGCCAGACCGTGCTCTTTGCCCCGGAAGACCTGGCGCTGGTCAAGGGGGACCCGTCCAACCGCCGGCGCTTCCTCGACGAGCTGCTGGTCAGCCTGATTCCGCGCCATGCAGCCACCCGCAGCGACTACGACCGGGTGCTCAAGCAGCGCAACGCGCTGCTCAAATCGGGCCGGGCCGGCAAATTCACCTCCGCCCATGAGGCCACGCTCGATGTCTGGGACCAGCACATGGCCAGAGCCGGAGCCGAACTGCTGCACGCGCGGCTCGACCTGGTGGAGCGGCTCCGTCCGCACCTGAACAGCGCCTACGCGCAGCTCACCGACGGATCCAAGGAAGCCGGTGCCAGCTACCGCTCCACGCTGCAGCATGTGAGCGAGGACGACGGCGCCGCGCCGCCGTCCCGCGCGGCGGCCGGTGAGACAGCCGTTGAGCCAACCGGGCAGGCCGAGGATCTCCGCCTGCTCACCGTCGACGAACTCACGGACCGCTATGTCCAGGCCTTCGCCGCTTCCCGCCGCCGGGAACTGGAGCGGGGCATCTCCCTGGTCGGCCCGCACCGCGATGAACTCGACCTTGCCCTGGGCATGGCGCCGGCCAAGGGCTATGCCTCCCACGGGGAAACCTGGTCCATGTGCTTGTCGCTGCGCCTGGCCTCGTACTACGTGATGATGGACGACGCCAGGACCGGCGGTTCCGCGCCGATCCTGATCCTCGATGATGTTTTTGCCGAGCTGGATGTCCAGCGGCGGCGTAAACTGGCGGCAATAGTATCCGGTGCCGAGCAGGTGTTGGTGACCGCCGCCGTCGAGGACGACATCCCGGCGGAACTGGCCGGACGCCGGGTGAAGGTCATCCCGGGAGGAATTGATGAGCGGGACTGTCGATGAATAAGGATACCGACGGCGGCCTGCAACCGGGCCGCGACCCTGATGACATCGATGCTGCCCAGGCGGCCCTGAACCGGATGCGTGACGCGGCCGCGTCCCGGGGGGAAATCCGGCGCAAGGCCCCGCCGCGGCCGGGCTCGGGTCCACAGAAACCCGCCCGCAGCACCGGCGGGACGCGGGGCTTCAAGCAGTTCCACGGCACCGGCCGGGACCCGCTGGGGCTGGGAAAAGTCGTGGGACGCCTCGTCGCGGAACGCGGCTGGAGCTCCCCGGTGGCGGTCGGATCGGTGATGGCCCAGTGGGGAACCTTGGTGGGACCGGAGATTTCGGCCCACTGCACCCCCGAGAGTTTCGAGAACACGACCCTGCATGTGCGCTGTGATTCCACGGCCTGGGCCACCCAGCTTCGCCTGCTGAGCATGAGCCTGCTGGAGAAGTTCCGCACCGAACTCGGCGACGGCGTCGTGACCAGCATCCAGGTCCTCGGACCCGCCGCGCCGAGCTGGCGGAAGGGCATCCGGACGGTCAACGGCCGCGGCCCCCGGGACACCTACGGGTAGGTCCGCCGCACCGGGGCCCGCGGGTGTGAAGCAGTCCTTGCAAGAATCCTTGAAAATTCAGGAAACGGCGTGTGGGGCGCTTTAACGCCCCGGAGTCGTATAGGCACCCTAGGGCGGGACCCCTAAAGCCTTGCAGGGGGAGCCACTGGCCTCCCAGCGGCATCTTCCGGCGCGTTTGAGGCCCTGGAATGCGGGTTTGCGCTCCCTCGCACGGTAGAATCATGGTAGATAACTGGGCGCCGGTGAAACGTTGACTGAGTCCGTTTCCGGCGCGCTGTCAGTGTGCGGCAGACGGTTCCTCGGGCCAGCGGACCAGCCGGCGCCATCAGCGACGTGCCTGTTGGCAGAAGCCTTTCCCCCGGGAAGCGGCAACGCCGGCCTTCAACGAATACAGAGGAGTCGAAAGCGCCTGTGGCTAACCACAATGCAGATATCCCGACAGTGGAAACAGCAGCGGAGGACGCCTTCACGGCTGACGCGCCGCCGGAGGCCGATACGCGACACGGGTACGGTGCCAGCGACATTACCGTGCTGGAGGGTTTGGAAGCCGTCCGGAAACGTCCGGGCATGTACATCGGGTCCACCGGTCCGCGCGGGCTGCACCACCTGGTCTACGAAGTGGTGGACAACTCGGTTGACGAAGCGCTGGCCGGCTACTGCACCCACATCGAAATCGTTCTCCAGGCGGACGGCGGGGTCAAGGTGGTTGACGACGGCCGCGGCATCCCCGTCGACATGCACCCGACGGAGCACAAGCCCACGGTTGAAGTCGTCATGACCATCCTGCACGCGGGCGGCAAGTTCGGCGGCGGGGGTTATGCCGTTTCCGGCGGACTGCATGGCGTCGGCATTTCGGTGGTCAACGCCCTGTCCAGCCGCGTGGACACGGAGGTCCGGCGGCAGGGCCACGTCTGGCGGATGACCTTCGTCGACGGCGGCAAGCCGCAGGGCGGACTGGTCAAGGGCGGGGAAACCACCGAAACCGGCACGACGCAGACGTTCTACCCGGATGCCGGCATCTTTGAGAGCACGGAATTCGACTTCGAGACGCTGCGCGCCCGGTTCCAGCAGATGGCCTTCCTGAACAAGGGCCTGCGCATCACGTTGACCGACGAACGCAGCCTCGCGGCGGAACCCTCCGAGGATGACGACCTGGACCTCGACACCGTCCCCCTCGAAGGCGAAGTACCCGCCGAGCACCACACCGTGGTCTACCAGTACGACGACGGCCTGCTGGACTACGTCAAGCACCTGAACTCCGGAAAGAAAGTCGATGTGGTCCACGAGGACGTCATCTCCTTCGAAACCGAGGACACGGAACGCCACATCGCCCTGGAAATGGCGATGCAGTGGACCACCGCGTATTCCGAGAGCGTGCACACGTACGCCAACACCATCAACACCCATGAGGGCGGCACCCACGAGGAGGGTTTCCGCGCCGCGATGACGTCGCTGATCAACCGTTACGCGCGGGAGAAAAGCATCATTAAGGAAAAGGACGACAACCTCACGGGGGACGACATCCGTGAGGGCCTGACCGCCGTCATCTCCGTCAAGCTGGCCGAGCCCCAGTTTGAGGGGCAGACCAAGACCAAGCTTGGCAACTCCGAGGTCAAGGGCTTCGTCCAGCGGGTCGTAACCGACGGGCTTGGCGACTGGCTGGAGCGCAATCCCGGTCCGGCCCGGGACGTCATCCGCAAGGCGATTTCCGCAGCCCAAGCCCGGATGGCCGCCCGCAAGGCCCGCGACAACGCGCGCCGCAAGAGCCCGCTGGAGTCCTTCGGCATGCCCGGCAAGCTCTCCGACTGCTCCTCCAAGGATCCCTCGAAGTGCGAGGTCTACATCGTGGAGGGCGATTCCGCCGGCGGTTCCGCCAAGCGCGGCCGCAACCCGGAAACCCAGGCCATCCTGCCGCTGCGCGGCAAGATCCTGAATGTGGAGCGGGCCCGGCTGGACAAGGCCCTGGGCAACGCCGAGGTCCAGTCCATGATCACGGCCTTCGGCACGGGCATCGGCGAGGACTTCGAGCTGACCAAGCTGCGCTATCACAAGATCGTCCTCATGGCCGATGCCGACGTCGACGGCCAGCACATCACCACACTGCTGATGACGCTGCTGTTCCGGTACATGCGCCCGCTGATCGAAAACGGCTACGTCTACCTCGCCCAGCCGCCGCTGTACCGGATCAAGTGGTCCAACGCCCCGCACGACTACGTCTACAGCGACCGCGAACGCGACGCCAAGCTGGTGTCCGGCCAGGCCGCCGGCCGCCGGATCCCCAAGGACAACGGTATCCAGCGTTACAAGGGCCTCGGCGAAATGGACTACACCGAGCTCTGGGACACCACCATGGATCCTGACCACCGCACGCTGCTGCAGGTCACCATGGATGATGCCCTGGCGGCGGACCAGACCTTCTCCGTACTGATGGGCGAGGACGTGGAATCCCGCCGGAACTTCATTCAGCAGAACGCCAAGGACGTTCGGTTCCTCGATATCTAGAGGCCATCACCACCTCGAATATTCCTGGACCGATATATACCTGAAACGGAAAATATAGATTATGAGTGACGAAACACCCGAGGTTCCGGCTGAATCCGCCGGTGACGCCGAGGCCGTCCTGGTGGGCGATGTCCTGACCGACCGGATCGAGCAGGTGGACCTGCAGACCGAAATGCAGCGCTCCTATCTCGACTACGCCATGGCCGTGATCGTCGGGCGTGCCCTGCCGGACGTCCGCGACGGTCTCAAGCCCGTCCACCGCCGTGTGCTGTACGCGATGTTCGACGGCGGCTACCGCCCGGAGAGATCCTTCAACAAGTGCGCCCGCGTCGTCGGTGAGGTCATGGGCCAGTACCACCCGCACGGCGACACCGCCATCTACGATGCGCTGGTCCGCCTGATCCAGGACTGGACCATGCGTTACCCGCTGGCGCTGGGCCAGGGCAACTTCGGTTCGCCCGGCAACGACGGCGCGGCCGCCCCCCGGTACACCGAAACCAAGATGGCGCCGCTGGCCATGGAGATGGTCCGCGACATCGACGAGGAAACCGTCGACTTCCAGGACAACTACGACGGCAAGAACCAGGAACCCACGATCCTGCCGGCGCGGTTCCCGAACCTGCTGGTCAACGGCTCCTCGGGCATCGCCGTGGGCATGGCCACGAACATCCCGCCGCACAACCTCCGCGAGGTTGCCGACGGCGTCCAGTGGTACCTGGCGAACCCGACGGCCACCCGCGAGGAACTGCTCGAAGAGCTGATGCTGCGCATCAAGGGACCCGATTTCCCGACCGGCGCCACGATCCTGGGCCACAAGGGGATCGAGGACGCCTACCGCACGGGCCGCGGCTCGATCACCATGCGTGCCGTGGTCAACGTCGAGGAGCTCCAGGGCCGCACCTGCCTTGTGGTGACCGAACTGCCCTATCAGGCCAACCCGGACAACCTGGCGATCAGGATCGCCGAACTCGTCAAGGACGGCAAGATTTCGGGCATCGCCGACCTCCGCGATGAAACCTCCGGCCGCACCGGCCAGCGCCTCGTGATCGTGCTCAAGCGCGACGCCGTCGCCAAGGTGGTGCTGAACAACCTCTACAAGCACACCCAGCTGCAGGACAACTTCGCCGCCAACATGCTCGCGATTGTGGACGGGGTGCCCCGCACCCTGAGCCTTGATGCGTTCATCCGCCACTGGGTCACGCACCAGCTGGACGTCATCGCCCGCCGGACGCGCTACCGGCTCCGCAAGGCCGAGGAGGAAGCGCACATCCTGCGCGCCCTGCTCAAGGCGCTGGACATGCTCGATGAGGTCATCGCCCTGATTCGTGCCTCCAACACCACCGAGGCCGCCCGCGACGGCCTGATGGAACTGCTGGACATTGACGAACTCCAGGCCCGCGCCATCCTGGACATGCAGCTCCGCCGCCTCGCAGCCCTGGAACGCCAGAAGATCCAGGCCCGGCACGCCGAACTCGAAGCCCTGATCGCCGAATACAGCGCGATCCTGGCTTCCGAGGTGCGCCAGCGGGAGATCATCAGCACCGAGCTCGCCGAAATCGTTGCCAAGCACGGCGACGACCGCCGCACCAAGGTCCTGCTGGGCTTCGACGGCGACATGTCCATGGAAGACCTGATCCCCGAAGAGGAAATGGTCGTCACCATCACCCGCGGCGGCTACGTCAAGCGCACCCGCAGCGACAACTACCGCTCGCAGCAGCGCGGCGGCAAGGGCATCAAGGGCGCCCAGCTGCGCGGGGACGACGTCGTGGAGCACTTCTTCGTCACCACGACGCACCACTGGCTGCTGTTCTTCACCAACCTGGGACGCGTGTACCGGGCCAAGGCCTACGAACTCGCGGAAGCGGGACGTGATGCCAAAGGCCAGCACGTGGCCAACCTGCTGGCATTCCAGCCGGATGAGACCATCGCCCAGGTGCTGGACCTGCGGGACTACCAGCACTCGCCGTATCTGGTGCTGGCCACCAAGCGCGGCCTGGTCAAGAAGACCCGGCTGGAGGACTACGACACCAACCGCTCCGCTGGCGTCATCGCGATCAACCTGCGGGACGGGGATGAGCTCGTGTCCGCCCAGCTGGTCTCGGAAACCGATGACCTGATGCTGGTGTCCCGGATGGGCCAGTCCATCCGGTTCACCGCCACCGACGACGCCCTGCGTCCCATGGGCCGGGCGACCTCCGGCGTTACCGGGATGAAGTTCCGCGAGGACGACGAACTGCTGGCGGCCGACGTCGTCAAGGACGGTTCGTTCGTCTTCATCGTCACGGAGGGCGGCTACGCCAAGCGGACCGCGGTGGAGGAATACCGGCTCCAGGGCCGCGGCGGACTCGGCATCAAGGTCGGCAAGTACCAGGAGGAGCGCGGACACCTCGTGGGCGCCCTGATCGTCCAGGAAGAGGACGAAGTCCTGGTGGTCATGGAGGGCGGCAAGGTGGTCCGTTCCTCGGTGGCCGGCGTTCCCGCCAAGGGCCGCGACACCATGGGCGTCATCTTCGCCAAGCCGGACAAGAATGACCGCATCATCGAGGTTGCACGCAACAGCGAACGCGGGCTGGACGGCGATGAATCGGCCGATGACGTAACGTTGGCTGAAGAAACCGGATCACATGAGGGGTCCGCAGAGGCAGAATCAGTACCGGCCCCGGAGTCAGATGAGTCATCAGGCCACGCCGAGCTGGACGAAGACAACACCGGAGGTAACGAGTGAGTAATTCCGACTCATATCCCAAGCCGAGCACCGGCGTTCCCAGCGGAACGCGGCCGCCCGCAGCCGCGCCGCGCGTGAGCGCCCCGACCCGTCCGCAGCAGCGCCCGGGCGTACCCGGGGCAGCCGCCGGTTCAGACCAGCGTCCGCCGGTCCCCGGACAGCGGCCCATGCAGGGCCAGCGTCCTGCCGCGCCGGGCCAGCGTCCGGACGCCTACGGGCAGCATTCCGGCCAGAACACGGCGGGCCTGATCAAGCCGGCTCCCAAGGCGAAGGTCCGCCGTGCCCGCCTGCTGGTCAGCAAGGTGGAGCCATGGTCCGTCCTGAAGATGGCTTTCCTGCTCTCGGTGGCCCTGGGCATCGTCACAGTCGTGGCAGCGATCGTGCTCTGGACGGTGCTGGACCTGACCGGGATCTTTGACCAGGTGGACAGCCTGCTCGGAACCCTCGCCGGCTCGGAAGGCGGCGGCTTCGAGCTCAAGAAGGTCGCCTCGCTCGGCCAGGTGGCGTCCTTCGCCACCATCATTGCCGTGATCAATGTCGTGCTGCTGACCGCGCTCTCCATGCTGTCGGCGGTGCTGTACAACATCTCCGCAACGCTGGTGGGCGGCATCGGCGTCACCCTCACGGACGATTAGACCCGTATTTTTCCCGGAAATTCTCCGGCGAAATGCCTCGATTTGAGATCGGGCCGGGATGTGCTGTACAGTCATATCTCGGCCCGATGAGGCATCGGGGCGTATAGCTCAGGCGGTTAGAGCGCTTCGCTGATAACGAAGAGGTCCCAGGTTCAAGTCCTGGTACGCCCACGGAACCTGTGCAGGTTCTAGTAGAGGTTGGTGATGGTCCGGAGTTATTTGGACCGGAACGGGGTGCAGGTGAAGAAGTTGCTGGTTGTTGCAGCTACGATCGCGGGCGTCCTGCTCTACAGGAAAGTACAGGAGTCTGAGGCCCGGAAAACCATCTGGAGCGAGTCGACCGATACGGTCGATTAGCCCGGAGTCCCGGTACGGAAGCAGGAAATCTGTTTCCGGAACCAGGGTATGATTGTCGGGTTGCTTCTTACGGGGGCATGGCGCAATTGGTAGCGCACCTGCTTTGCAAGCAGGGGGTTCGGGGTTCGAGTCCCCGTGCCTCCACCGTAAGAAAGGCCCCGGACCGCGGAAACGCGGTCCGGGGCCTTTTGCATGTCCTGCGCAGCTGATTCCCGCGGCTGGCCTGCTGTCTCGGACACTTACTCTGGCAGTCTCAGCCCTTGGGCTTTGCGTAGTCCGCCATGCCCTGCCAGTCGATAAACACGTAAGGCTCGTCGCCCAGCACCCAGGCGTCGTGCCCGGGCGGGATGATTCCGAAGTCGCCGGGACCGAATTCGGTTTCCTCGCCGTCGTCCATGACGACCTTCAGGCGCCCCGAGATCGTGTAGCCGACGTGGCTCGCCATGCAGCTGTCAGTTCCCGCGATGGGCTTGACGTGCTGGGACCACTTCCACCCCGGCAGGAATGTGGCGCGCCCCACCGCGCCGGCATCGAGATTGACGAGGTCCACCTGGCCCATCCCGTCTTTCACAGGACGTGATTCCTCCGGACTTTCAAAGCTCCTGCGGATGATTGAAGACATGATCGTCACCTTCTTGGATGATGTGAAACCGGAATTCAAGACTGGCACCGGCCCACGCCGGGGTCAAGGATTCCCGGAGCGGCACCGGCAGCACCGCCCCCCACTACTGTAGGAGCGTGAATTTCTTCCTTGCCGCCCTGGGGGTCCTGGGCGTGGCTTCCTCCGGCCCGCTCATCGCCGCCACCCTGGGGGCAACATCCGTCAGTGCCCTGGCCATCGCGTTCTGGCGCAATGCGATCGCAGCTGCCGTCATGGCCGGGCCCGTCCTGGTCAGGGAGCCCCGCCAGTTCGCGCGCGTCACAGCCCGGGAGTTCCGCTGGTCACTGGCAGCCGCCGTTGCGCTGGCGCTGCACTTCGCCTGCTTCATCAGCTCCCTGCAGCTGACCTCCGTAGCCGCAGCCACGGCGCTGGTCTGCCTGCAGTCCGGCTGGATCGCCATCTTCCAGCTGTTCCGGGGAGTCAGGCACCCTTGGCCCGTGCTGGCCGGCCTCGGCCTCGCCTTCGGCGGCGTCGTGGCCATCACGGGATTCGAGCTGGGCACCTCGCCGGATGCCTTGCTCGGAGACCTTCTCGCCCTGGCCGGAGGCGCCCTGGCCGGCGTCTACACCCTCGCCGGCGGCAAGGCCCGGCAAACGATGGGCACCGGCGTTTACACCACCCTCTGCTACGGCATGTGCGCCGCCGTGGTCGCCGTCCTGGCCCTGGCCTCCCGCCAGCCGCTTGCCGGATTCGACGCCGCCGGCTGGCTGGGCATCCTGGCCATCACCGTGTGCGCGCAACTGGTGGGCCATACCGCCTTCAACCACCTGCTGGCCACGATGAGCCCGCTGCTGGTATCCATGATCATCCTGCTGGAGATCCCGGGGGCTGCGCTGCTCGCTGCCGCGTTCCTGGCGGAAACACTGCCTGCCGGGATGTATGCGGGACTGGGGATGATCCTGGTGGGGCTCGCCGTCGTGGTCCTGGGGCAGCGCGGCTCGCGGTCGGTCCGGGGCAAGGCCGCGGTGCTGGCGGAACTGGGCACCGACTGACGCCGGCTGGCGCCCCGCGCAGCGTGGTGGCTATCGGCCGTGGTGGCTATTGGCCGCCGCGGCGGGCCGGCTGGGCGGTGTTGACCGTGTGGATGGCACGCAGCAGCTTCGCCGGGAAGTACACGGAGAAGAAGACGACCATGGGTGCCTTGAGCGCCATTTTCTTGACGTTGTGTGCCTTGTACGTGCGGTCAAAGCGCGTCACATAGTAGCGGTAGTCGCGGGGCGAGTCTTCCAGCCTTCTGGCGGACATTCCCGAAACCATCTTCGGCCAGTACTGGATCCGCAGCTCATGGTCGGCCAGATGCAGGGAAAGATCGATGTCTTCATGCATCTCGTCCTTTTCATCCAGGCACGTTTCGGTGCGGATGATCTCCCAGGCGGACCGGCGCAGGGCCATATTGGACCCGAAAAGGAAGTGGTACTGATGTTTGGCGAGTTTGAGCATCAGCTGGCGCATCTTGTCGTCGGCCTTGAGGCCGAAGCGGCGCATCGGCATGTCGTAGTAGACCACCGGTCCCGTGGCGGCGTGGACGGACTCGTCCGCGAAGGCTTTCTGGACTTGTTCGACCCAGTCGGGTTCCAGCACCGAATCGGCGTCGATGCGGCCAAGGATGTCGCCGGTGGCGTGGTCCAGGCCGAAGTTCCGGGTCGGGATGAGCCCCTGGGTCTGGTCCTGGCTGAGCAGGATGATGCGGCTTTCCGGGTACTCCAGCTGCATCTGCCGGACGATGTCGGCTGTGCGGTCCTTGGACATGTTGTCCACCACGATGATCTCGTGGGCGGGGACGGACTGGTACACGGCAGCGATGAGGCACTGCCGGATGACACTTTCCTCGTTGTAGGCCGGGATCACAACAGACACGTCCGGCGGCGTCACGGCAACGTTCAAGTCATCCTCGAAGGATTTATCGGGTGGCATCTCCTCAAATCTAGCATCAACGCCGCCGTTTCAAGCGGGCGCCGTGCGCTGCCCGGCGAGTGAATAGACAAACAAAGGACCGGGGAACAATCAAGGACCGGGCAACAAGAAAGGGAGGGATCCCGTCCAAGACGGAATCCCTCCCTTTCTGCCGGCTGCCAGCGGCAGCCTGCGTCTTGAAGCTACACGGAGGCTACTTGGACGTGCCGTCCTCTTTACCGTTCAGGCTCGCGGCCTTGGCGGTGGACTCCGTGCCTTCCTCGGCGGCGCCCGTGGCTCCTTCTGCCGCACCGGCTGCGGTCCCCGCGGTGTCCTCGTCCGTGGACCCGGCTGCGGACCCGGCCACGGAACCGGCAGTGTCAGCGGAGGTGCCTGCGGAAGTGTCGGCGGCGGTGCCGGCTGCGCCAACAGCGGGGGAACCGGCCTTGTCAGCGTTTTCCCCGCCCTGGACCGTGGCGGCCGGGACCTCGCTGACCGTGGGGACCGGTACGGCCGGGACGGGTGCGGGCGTCACCGGCGTCGGGGTCTTCCACGGATCCTCGACCGGCTTGGACGCCTTCCAGGCGGCGACACCCGCGGCGGCGGCAGCGGCGATGACGCCGAGGATCAGCAGCCCGCGGTGCTTGGGCTTCGTCGGCCTGGACAGTTTCCCGTTCGCGGCCTTGCTGGCCTGCTTGGCCACAGCCTTAAGCTGGGCAGGCTTGAGCTGCCGGCCCGCGGTCTGTGCCTGCTCCTGGACGGCGTGGATGATCCCCGCATCGCCGAGCTTCCGGGCGACGGCGTCGACGTGGGCCGGCGCGCCTTCCAGCGTGCGGTGCACGGCCCCGGAGGCGGCACCGATCTGGTCCGAAAGCCTGGGCAGGTAGTCGACGACGACCCTGTCGCGGGCCTGGGCGATCACCGGCGCCGCCTTGTCCAGGGCCTCGTGCAGCCGTGGGGTGGCGACTTCGACGGCGTCGTGGATCTTCGGTGCAAGCTGGGCCAGGCCGTCCTGGAGGCGCGGCGTGACGGTGGCGACGCCGTCGGCCAGGTTGTGGGCTGCCGATTTGAGCCCCTCCTGGATCTTGGGGGAAGCGTTATCGATGCCCTGCTGCAGGCGCGGAACGGCCCAGTTGACGGCTGCCTCGACCCGCGGGGCCGCCCAGTCCATGGCGGTCTCTACTCCGGTGCTGACTGACTGCTCCAGCTCACGGGCAATACGATCCGTTTTCTTCACAACTACCTCCCGATTAATGTGACGGTTCTGGAGTCAGCCTACGTGTCCGGGACCGCACCGGCTATTATCCGGGCCGATTTCAGGGCGATTTCACCCAGCGCGGAACTGGCTGGTCAGCCCGGTGCACTTGGGCCCGTCATGGAAGAATGGGCCCATGACTGCCATCGCAACTGCAAAAGCAACCATCCACACGAGCCTCGGCGACATCGTCGTCAACCTCTTCGGCAACCACGCTCCCAAGACCGTGGAGAACTTCGTCGGGCTGGCCACCGGCGAGAAGGCCTGGACGCACCCCGAATCGGGCGAGGACAAGACGGGGACGCCGCTGTACAACGGCACCATCTTCCACCGCATCATCAAGGACTTCATGGTCCAGGCCGGCGACCCGCTGGGCCGTGGCGTGGGCGGCCCGGGCTACAAGTTCGACGACGAAATCCACCCGGAACTGACCTTCAACGAGCCCTACAAGCTGGCCATGGCAAACGCGGGCGTACAGATGGGCCGCGGCACCAACGGATCCCAGTTCTTCATCACCACCATCCCCACCGGCTGGCTGCAGGGCAAGCACAGCATCTTCGGCGAGGTCGCTGACGAGGAATCCAAGAAGGTGGTCGACGCCATCGAGGGTGTCCGCACCGGCATGGGCGACCGTCCGGTCGAGGACGTCGTCATCAACAGCATTGATGTAGAAAAGCTCTAGTCCAGCCCATGAGCTACGGAATTCCGGCGGCCGAGCCGTCCGCGCAGATCCCGGTGTGCCCCCGGCACCCGGACCGTCCCGCCTATGTGCGCTGCCAGCGTTGCGGGCGCCCTGCGTGCCCCGACTGCCAGCGGGCGGCCGCCGTCGGATTCCAGTGCGTTGACTGCGTCAACGAAACAAAACGTACGACGCCGGCCGTCAAGACCGTCTACGGCGGGGCCGTGGCCACCGGCAGGCCCCTCGTCACGTTCCTTATCATCGGGCTGTGCGCCCTGGTCTATGTGCTGCAATGGCTGGTCCCCAACGACGGGATCTACCAGGAGCTCGCCTACGCCCCCGCTTTCACGGACACCGAGCCCTGGCGGATGCTCACCTCGGCCTTCCTGCATTCGCAGGGCTTCATCCTGCACATTGTCCTGAACATGTACACGCTGTGGATCTTCGGCCAGGCGCTGGAACCGCTGCTGGGCCGGATCCGTTTCCTTGCGGTCTATCTGTTGTCCGCCATCGGCGGCTCGGTCGGCTTCCTGCTGCTGACGCCGGTTTATCCCGTGGGCGGTCCGGTGGGCGTGGTGGGAGCCTCCGGCGCGATCTTCGGCCTCTTCGGCGCCATGCTGGTGGTGCAACGCCACCGCGGCGGTGACACGAGGCAGCTCTGGGTGCTGATCGCCATCAACGGCGTCGTCGGCTTCATGGTCCCCCAGATTGCCTGGCAGGCCCACCTGGGCGGCGCGGTCACGGGAGCCCTGTGCGCCGCCATCATCGCCTACTCGCCCCGCGGCCGCCGGCAAGGCCTGCTGCAGGTCGGTGGACTGGTCCTGGTCCTCGCCCTGCTGATCGCCGCCTCGGCCTTCCGGATGGCCACCGCGTAAGTCCCCCTGAGAAGGGCACGGGACTTGGTGCTCGCGCTGCCAGTGCGCTGCCCGGGCAGCCCAGCGGGGGGACTTTGACGCGGACTCGCCGCATTCTGCCGCGGAATCGCCGGTTTCGGGGTCCAGAGTAGCCCCGGACCGTCCGCAGCAGGGATTCAGCGTGCGGTCCGCCGGTAATGGCCCCGAAAGTTATCCACAGGAGTTATCCACACTGTTGGTAACTTACACGGTTGTAGTTTAGGGGCGGCGCCCGATCCCACCGCGCCAGCTGGTGATTTTTTAAACGCGCGGCTCCCTTCTCCACAATTGTGGATAACTCCTGTGGGTTGTCCTGTGGTTAAGTGGACAACTTGAGCCCGAGCCAGTGCCGCCGCTGGCTGCCCCGCCCGGAATTCCCGGGCTCCGCTGGGGATAGCGGGCCGGACGCCTTCCCTCCGCCCCCTGGATGCCTGTTTTCAACAGCGTTATTCACAGTGTTAATAACTCGATCCTTCGAGAGCCCGGGCAGAAATCCGCTCTTTCCCGCACCTTGGCGGGGTCTGAGGGGGCTGCGGTTCCGGGTTATCCCCAGCTGTGGATAAGTTGTGGGTAGAGCCCTGTTGCTGTGTGGATAACTTCGCTCGCCTCAGGGCAAGTTGTTGCCGCTGCAACGCGGGAGCCGACCGCCGGGGCAGTCCGGCGCGATGTCGGTCCGGTCAGGGCTTTCGTGCTGTTTATCCACAGGAAATCCACAGTGTTAATAACTTGCGCTCGTGTATTTCGTGCGCGCGGCGGGAAGGCTTTCTACGCTCCCGGGGCCATGGGGCGGCGCGCCGGCCTTGTGCGCCCTTGATTCTGCACGGAAGTTATCAACATTGGGGATAACGTTGCCCACAGCTGTGCCGAGAAGTTTCGCCGGGGAAGCCCGGTTCCTCAGCACGGCCAGACGCCGGAACTCCCGCGCCGGTGGCTGTCGAGCAGGTGCGTGTCCACCATGCCGATGGCTTCCATGAGGGCATACATGGTGGTGGGGCCGACAAACGCGAACCCGCGCTTCCGCAGTGCCTTCGACAGTGCGATGGACTCGGCCGAGGTGGTCGGGATGTGGTCGGGGGCCCTGGGCTCGGGAGTGGTGTCCGGCTTGAAATGCCACACGAAATCCACCAGGCCGCCGTCGGGCCGGAGCGCGATGGTGGCCTGGGCGTTGGTGATGGCGGCCCGGATCTTGAGCCGGTTCCGCACGATCCCGGCATCCAGCAGCAGCCGCTGGACATCCGCGTCGGTGTACGCGGCGACGATGTCGGGCTGGAAGTCGTGGAATGCCGCGCGGAAGGCCTGCCGCTTCCGGAGGATGGTGGCCCAGGAGAGTCCGGCCTGGAAGGCCTCGAGGCTGATGCGCTCGTACAGGCCCTGCTCGTCGCGGACGGGCAGGCCCCATTCGGTGTCGTAGTACTCGCGCAGCATCGGGTCGGCCGCGGCCCACGCGGGCCGCGCCAGCCCGTCGTCGCCGATCAGGATGCCGTTGGTGCCGGGAATCATGGTCTTCCTGGTCTCCGCGCGGTAGTGGTCAGATCTGTACGATTCACACATGGGAATCTACACGGCCGGAACCGGATGGAAAGGCTTATTGCCCGGAATTCCTTCCACGTGCTGTAGTTGAAGAATGCGGGACAGGACCGTTTCCATAGCTGACGACGCCGCCGACGGGGCTCCGGTCCGCTTTGCCGTGCGCAGCAGCACCCCCGAAGAGGCCTCGGAAGCAGGCGGACGCGTCTACTATCCCCACCGGCTGGACATCGGCCGCTCAGCTGCCGATTTTCAGATGCGTCTCAAGGCCATAAATCTGGGGGGCGTGACCATAGGCCTCCTCGAATACGGCACCCCGGTAAGGATCACGACCGGGGAACTCGAAAGCGCCTACCAAGTCAATTTTCCCCTTTTCGGCAGGCTCAGGTTTTCGCAGGGAAACAGCGTGGTTCTGGGCGCCCCCGGCACAGCCGCCATCCACGGACCGGTTCAGGGGACCGGGATCCAGGGCTGGTCCGAGCCCACGCAGATGCTCGGGCTAAAGGCAATACCGTTCAGTTAATAATTAGGATGTGTACTTGAGGATTTTGGGTGGGTTGCGGATGCTGGGCATGGTGCGCGCGTTTGGCGGCCCATTTGATGACCTTGCGTTTGACTACCCGG